>JADJXL010000020.1:0-694285 GCA_016715885.1 Polyangiaceae bacterium | reverse complement strand
GGCGACCATTGCCATTCCGTCGTTTCTGCAAGCGTACGTGCTTGCATCCGCGCCGCCATACCCAACGAACAGAAGATGATTGGTCGTGTCTGCAGCGAGATCGACAGCGTCGATGTCGGGCAGGATCTTGACCCAAGTTGGCGCGATGTGCGGCGAAGCGCCTTGTTCTCCCATATCCACTCCGGCGTCTTGCCCGGCTTGGCCTGCGGCTCCCCCCGTTCCTGCGCTCGTCCCGACCGTCACGCGTTCATCCGACGAGCCACACGCTGCGACGAACGTAATGACTGTCAATGCAAACCCCATGAGCGACACGTTGTGCATGGGTGCAGCATATCACATCGAGCATCTCAGAACGCCATCATCATGCCCACGCCGCCGGGTCCGACCTGCAACCTTGGCTGAAGCGCTGCCGAGACGTGAGCGCGTTTCTTAGGATTCGTTGCGACGAAGATGATACCGGGAATGGCTAAGCCCAGTCCTGCCGCTGCGAAAGGAATCCCAATAAACAGGGAGCTTGTTCGTTCGAGGCTCCCTTCGAAGATCGCATCGCGGTTTCTCGCTGCGTTGACGATAAAAACCCCGCCACCCATCAGAAATGGCGCGCCCGCCACGATCAGTATGCTTCCGAGAATGTTGCGCTTCCTCGTCAGGTTCTCGTATTGGATGGTGATTGTGGGATTGCCTTCGAGCGAGATGCCACGCATTCCGCTCGCGCTGGTCACTTCCAAGTACGGCCCATGAATGCGCGCAGCAAACCGCGGGTACAGCGGCACGGTGCTCTGGGCACTGTGGATGTCGATGCGTTCAATGGGCCCAACGATTGGGATGCGCTCACCTTCGAACGCGTGAACCGTAGGCCACTCCGACGAGGCGCGGACCGTTTGCGTGCTGAGCTGCGGCAGCTCGGATGCCGGCACGGTCACGGTGCTCGTGCATCCCCCGAACAGCGACGCGCTCACGCAAAAGCCGAGTCGAGCTATCGTCCACTTGCCGCTTGTCATCTGGCACTCGCACGTCAGAGAGAATGCCAAGGTATCCTCAGATGAAAGGTTGGTGCAACCGCATTCGCGCGACGGAGGCACGACGTGCCACCCCGCCTCAACCCACCCCGATCAGCCCCCGCACGACCCCTGTTCATCCGTCAACTTGGTCCATGCTGGCTCTGCTTCCACCAAGTTGAAACGTCAACTCGGTCCGTGCAGGCCCTGTCAGGACCGTGTCGAGCCGTCAACAAGGTGCCAACCACTTCTGAAAAGCCTTCGTTGATGCGTAAACTCGCCCCATGCAGCGCCTGCATGCGGCGAGTTGCACGTCAACATGCCGCTGACAGCCGCTGCAAGCACCATGTTGACGTTTTTTGGCGCCGGCGGACGCCCGCGGGGTGGGCGAGCGTCACGTGGGCGAGGCGGGTACGGATTCCGGGGCGACTTCCGTTTCGGCTTCTTCTTCGTCGTTCGCGGCAGCGCGGAAGAACGATTCCACCCAAGTGCGAGGGTATCCCTTGGCCGTCGCAATCTTCAAGAGGTCGGCGTACGTCGTCGTGCGCAAATTGTTGATGCCCTCTTTCCATTCGAGCACATCGTTGGCGACGATCTGCGAGGCGCCTTTTCGAGCGCCGCGGTCATCGAGCGCCGTGATCGTCGCGGTGGCAAGCGTATCGAGCAATGCGCCGAAAGACTTGAGCGGGTGTTCGGCTTCGAGCTTGGCGACTTCGGCGACGATGACGTTTTTCGTGGCTTCGCATTGCTTGCGCAGATTGGCGCGAACGAAGGCATGCGGGGCGACTTTGAACACGCGGTCCATGAAAGCGGGGGCGACGGCGCGGACGAGCGTGCCGAACTTCATGGTCAAGCGGTCGATTTGCTGATTGCGGACGGCGACGACGGCTTCGGTGCGGACGACGTTGCGGCGCGCATCGCGCTCGCGCTTGAAAAGGGCTTCCCAATCGGCGATGGCGTCCTCAAATGCGGGCGCGAGTGACTCGGCATCGGAATCGGCGCGAAGGGCCGCTTCGGTGTATTCGACTTCCTCCAGGAAGTAGAGAAGGCTACGGCTTAGAACGAGTTTACGCATGGGGTGGAGGGTAACAGCGAACGATTGACGAAGGCAAGTATTTTGTGGAGGATCGGGACGGCAGGGGGCGCCAAAGGTGGTAGGGACGATCCAAAGTGGTTGGCACCTTTGGGAACGGGTGACCCGGCCAACGGGCTCCAAAGTGGCTGGCACCTGGGGATGGGTGACCCGGCCAACGCGCTCCAAAGTGGTTGGCACCTTTGGGAACGGGTGACCCGGCCAACGGGCTCCAAAGTGGTTGGCACCTTTGGGAACGGGTGACCCGGCCAACGCGCTCCAAAGTGGTTGGCACCTTTGGGAACGGGACGGGCTTGGAACGCGCGCCAAGACATGCGATGAAGCCTCATGGCGACTCCGTCTTCGCTTCCCGCCGTGGTAGCTGCGCTCGCGGCGAACTCGTTCGTGACGATCATCAAGTTCGTTGCGTTTTTCCTTTCAGGCTCGGGTGCGATGCTCTCCGAAGCCATCCACAGCGCCGCCGATACGGGCAACCAGCTCCTCTTGTTCATCGGGTTGAAGCGCGGTTCGCGAAAAGGTGACGACGATTTCCACTACGGATACGGCGGCGAACGATTCGTGTTCGGCCTGCTTTCGGCGGCCGGTATCTTCTTCGTTGGCTGCGGCGTGACCGTCTACCACGGCATCGACGGCTTGCGCGATCCGCACGAACCCTCGATCAACATGGTGACCTTCGCCGTGCTCGGCTTGTCGTTCCTCATCGAAGGCAGTGCGCTGCTATTCGCCGTGCGCACCGTGTCCAAACAACGAGGATCCATGCCCTTCATGCGATACGTCCGGGAGAGGGCCGATCCGGCGACCGTGGCGATTTTGCTGGAAGATGGCGCCGCCGTCCTCGGGCTCGTCCTCGCCGCGATGGGTATCAGCGCAGCTTATGTAACGGGAAATCCTGCATTCGACGCCATCGCGTCGATTCTCGTGGGCTTGCTCCTTGGGTACATTGCGCTGCATCTCGTTTGGCAGAATCGGGAGCTCCTCATTGGCAAAGCCGTGCCGGATGGTGTCGAAGAAACGTTTTTGCGCGTATTGCGCGAACGGCCCAGCGTGCGTAGCGTGCGCGATGTGAAAAGTCGTCTCATTACGCCGGAGCTCTACAAGCTCAAGGCTGAAGTCACGTTCGAGCCGGCGTTTCTCGCGAAAAAGCTCGACCGGTCATTGCCGAACCATCCAAGCGCGCTTTCGGGCGCGGAACGTGAAGCCACCTTGCGGACGATGGCCGATGGGGCAATCAAGGCGCTAAGTGATGAAATTGACGACATCGAAGCCGCCGTGCGAGCTGTCATTCCCGAGGCGAAGCACATCGATATCGAAGTCGATTACCACGCCGAAGCGTTGGCGCAAGAAAAGGTAAGTCAAGCGAAAGAGAGTGCCATCAGCGCCGCCGTTTAACGCACTTCGCGCCAGCCTCCGCCCAGGGCTCTGTAGAGCCGCACCGCTGCAATTTGACGCTCTTTCAATCGGTCGATCAGCTCCAAGTCCGCATCCAGCGTATTTTGTTGCGCGACGAGCACCTCCAAATACGTCGCTTTGCCAGTGCGGAACAACGCTTCGGCCGTTTCGACCGTCCGAGAAACAGCCTCTTTCTGAAGCTTCTTCTGCTCGACGATCTCGGCCGTGCGTTCGAGGGCCACGAGACCATTGGCGACCTCGACGAAGCTCCTGAGAATCGTGCCCTGGTAGTTGTACAGCGCTTGCACTTGCAGCGCTTTGGCCGCGTCGAATTGAGCCTCCAGCCCGCTCCGGTTCACGAGCGGCGTCAAGATCCCAGCCGCTAACGAATACACCAGCGACTCGGGCGTGATGAACAAATACCGCGGATCGAATGCCTGAAAACCAATGCCCGCCGAAAGGCTGAGGCTCGGAAAGAACGCAGCGCGAGCCGCCGCCAAATCGAATTTCGTCGCCTCGACTTGCTGCTCGGCCTCCCGAATGTCGGGGCGATTTCGGAGCAAATCCGACGGAACACCGGCCGCAACCGTTGCGGCAATCGGACGCAGCAAAAGATCCTTCGACCGCACGATGGGCTGGGGCATCCGCCCCACGAGAAGATTGATGTGGTTTTCGAGCTCCCGTGACCACCGCTTCGTCTCGGCCACCATCGCCCGCGTATTCGCAAGCTGCGCCTCGAACTGCTTCACGGCAAGCTCGTTCGCTCGCCCAGCGTCCTTCTGCGCCTGCATCAGCTCGACCATCTCCGCTTGCCGCTCGACGGTTTGCTCGAGCAACGATTGCGTATGGTCGAGCGCGACGAGCTCGATGTATGCTATGGCAATATCTGCGACCAAATTCGTGATGACCACGTTCGTGCCCTCGATGGTCGCGAGAA
This sequence comes from Polyangiaceae bacterium, assembly GCA_016715885.1. Taxonomy (NCBI): domain Bacteria; kingdom Pseudomonadati; phylum Myxococcota; order Polyangiales; family Polyangiaceae; species Polyangiaceae bacterium. Next base: position 689,868 of record JADJXL010000020.1, on the reverse strand, counting down.
GCTGTGCACGCGCCGAACCTCGCAGGCTTCGCAGTTTCCCCCATACGTCGACTTCCCACGTCGACTGCAATCCAATCAAAAAGTCGGGCAAATGCTCCGGGACGCGCTTTCCAGGCGTCATGTCCGTCGTCGCATTGCCCGCGCCATCCATCGTATAGAGACCAAACTTGCGCACGGCTGCGCCGACGCCGAAGGAAACCTGCGGATACAACGCCCCCGTCGTCTGCTTGATGCTTGCCCGCGCAATCTCGATTCGCTGCAAGGCCATCAACAGGTCGTAATTGCCTTTCAGCGCGAGCGTGATGAGCCCATTGAGGTTTTCATCCGCAAAGTATTCCTTCCAATTCATTTGCGCGATGGCCCGTCCGGAAGCATTTCCCTCGTAGGCCGCGGGGAGCTTCACCTCGGGCACTTTCACCGACGTATCGAGCGACGCGCAGCCCGATACAGTCAGCAATGCGGGCAAGAGCAACCATTTCGTTTGCATGGTCATCCCAAGGCTCCATCGGGATTCGGCGCCACGGGGCTCTCCGATCTCGCGAGCTTCAACGCAATTCCTTTGAACACCAAGTACAGCCCAGGAACGATGACGAGGCCCCAAATCGTGCCCATGACCATGCCTCCGACCGTGGCCGTGCCAATCGTGCGATTGGCGAGCGCCCCGGCGCCGCTCGCAATGGCAAGCGGTATCAAGCCGGCGATGAACGCGAACGACGTCATCAGAATGGGGCGCAGCCGCAGCCGCGATGCTTCGAGAACGGCATCGAATGGGCGGAGACCCTCGGCACACTTCAGCTCGGCGAATTCCACGATGAGAATGGCGTTCTTGCCGAGCAAGCCGATGAGCACGACGAGCGCGATGTGCGTGTAGATGTTGTTTTCGAGCCCGGTCAACTTCAGCAAACCGAACGCGCCGAATACCCCAGGAGGCAAGGAGAGAATGACGGAAGCTGGCAACAAGAAGCTCTCGTATTGCGCCGCGAGGACCAGATAGACGAAGATGAGCGCGATGAGGGCGACGATGAGGCCCTGGTTGCCCGCGTTCACCTCGTCGCGCGAAATGCCTGCCCAGTCAATGGCAAAGCCGCGTGGGAGCTTTTCGCGCGCCGTTTCCTGAATCGCTTTCAGAACGTCGCCGCTGCTGACGCCGGGTTTGCCGTCTCCATTGAGCTCGGCGGACGGGTACATGTTGTAACGCGTCGTCTGGTCCACGCCGTACGATTTTTCAATGGTCATGAACGAAGACAACATGACCAGCTCGCCGCGATCGTTTCGAGCTTGCAGCTTCAAGATTTGCTCGGGGTCGCGCGATATTCGGGCAGCGCCTGCACCATGACCTTGTACATTTGCCCGAAGCGAATGAAGTTCGTCGCGTATTCGCTGCCGATCAAGGTTTGGAGCGTGCCGAGCGCGTTGTCGACCGTGACGCCTTTCTGCGCGGCTTTTTCGACGTCGATGTTCACCGTGTATTGCGGGTAATTGGCGTTGAAAATCGTGAAGGCGCTCCCGATCTCCGGCCGCCCTTTCAAGTCGACGATGAATTGGTCGACGACCCGCTGCATTTCGCCAAAATCGCCTCGACCCGTCTTGTCGAGAACGCGCAGCTCGAACCCGCTCGCATTGCCGTAACCAGGCACTGCCGGCGGAGGGAAAAACTCGATGTCCGCCGCTTGAATATGCTCGGTACGTCGTTTGAACGCTTCGATGATGTCATCGACCGATTGCGTGCGCTCTTCCCATGGCTTCAGGTTGACGAGGCATGTCCCGTAGGTGGCACCAGTGCCGTCCGAAAGAATGTTCGTCCCTGCCAACGTCGATATGCTCTCCACTCCTTCGATATCGCGCCCAGCGGTTGCGATGGCATTGATGACCTCTTTGGTGCGTTCGAGCGTCGCGCCCGCCGGAGACGTGACGCTGACATAAAACACGCCCTGATCTTCGTTCGGTATGAACCCTTTGGGCACCTTTCCCGCGATCATCGCCGTGCCCGCGACGAACGCTCCGAGCAGAGACCACGTCATCAGGCGACGCGCAGCCGTGCGACGCACGAGCCCTGCATAACGACTTTCGAACGCGAGGTATCCAGCATTGAATCGATCGAAAAACCTCGTGAGCAACGAGCGCCCGGAGGTCGCCTCGTGCGGCCGGAGCAGCGCTGCGCACATCGACGAAGTCAGCGTGACCGCGATGATGCCGGACAGCACGATGGCGATGAGCATCGATAGCGAGAACTGTCGATAGAAGATCCCCGATGGCCCATCGATGAACGCGAGCGGCACGAAGACCGAGCCCATGACGAGCGTAATGGCGACGATGGCCGGGCCGATTTCGGTCATTGCTTGCTCGGTCGCGGCGCGCGGCTCGAGGTGCAAATGCGTCATCTTGTAGTGGACGGCTTCGACCACGACGATGGCGTTGTCGACGACGATGCCGACGGCCAAAACCAGCGCAAAGAGCGTGATCAGGTTGAGCGAGAAGCCCAGAAATTGCGTGAAGACGAGCGTTCCAATGAGCGATACCGGGACGGCGACGACGGGGATGAGCGTCGAGCGCAGGTCTTGAAGGAACAAGAACACGACAATGGCGACGAGCACGAATGCTTCGAGGAGCGTTTTGATGACCTCGTGCACGGACGCATCGAGAAAGCGACTCACGTCGAAGCTGACGTCGTAGTCCATTCCGGGGAGAAACGTGTCCTGTTTGAGCGTCACGAGCCGCTCTTTGACCGCGGAGATGACTTGTCGCGCATTCGAACCTGGAAGCTGCTTGAGGAGAATCGACGCGGCGGGTTTGCCATTGAATTTCGCTTCGACGTCGAAATACATGGTCCCGAATTCCACGTTGGCGACGTCTTTGATTTTGAGGACCTCGCCATTCGGGGTGGAGCGGATCGGGATGTTCTCGTATTGCTCGACGGAATTGAATTTGCCAGTGTACTTCAGCGTGTATTGCAGCGGGGTCGTCCCCTTGTCGCTATTTTCGCCGATTTTTCCCGGCGCCGCCTCGACGTTGTAGTTTTCGAGTACTTCGAGCACCTCGTCCGTCGAGACTTGGTAGGCCGCCATTTTGTCTGGCTCGAGCCATACGCGCATGGCGTATTCTTTGGCTCCCAAAATGTCGGCGTACCCCACGCCATTGATGCGTTTCAGCTCCGCAAGAACGTTGATGTCCGCAAAGTTGTAAAGGAATTTTTCGTCGTGATCCGGATTCGTGCTGTGAATGCTCAGGTACATGAGCATTGCGTTTTCTTCTTTCGCGATCTTCACGCCATTGCGAATGACCTCCGCCGGTAGCTCGCCCATGACCGAATTCACCCGGTTCTGGACGTTGATTGCGGCGACATCCGGATCGGTCCCGGTTTCTGAATAGAATTTGCACGACGCCGACACCATCGTTACCGGTGTCGCTGCTCATGTACTTCATCCCCGGTACGCCATTGATCGCCCGCTCGAGCGGTACGATCGCCGCCTTGGTGACGGTCTCTGCATTGGCGCCCGTGTATTCGACCGTGACGTTGACCTCCGGCGGCGCGACGCTTGGAAACAGCGTCATCGGCATGCGCTGCAGAGCGAGCAAGCCAAGGAGGGTGATGATGATCGAAATGACTGCTGACAGAACGGGACGACGTACGAACGTTGTCAGCATCGATTAGCCTCCGACCGGCTTGCCATGCGAGGGAAGCACGCCGATACGAACGCCCTCTTTGATCTTCTGCACGCCCTCGACGACAATGCGATCCGTCGTTTCGAGGCCGCTTTCGATGACGAATGCGTCTTTTAGGCGCACTTTCGGAACGACCTTGCGAGCTCTCGGGGTGTCGTCGGCGTCGAGCGCGTACACGTAGAGCTCTCCCTGGACCTCGAAGGTTGACTTTTGCGGCACCATCATGGCGGATGGCAAATTCGTCCTGAGAACGACCTTGCCGCTGCTGCCGTGCTTCAGGATGCCGCTCGCATTCGGGAACTTGGCCCGGAAAGCGATGTTGCCCGTCTCCTTGCTGAATTCGCTGGCAATGGCGTCGATGACGCCCGTGCTTTGGAACATGCTGCCATCTGCCAGCTCGAGCGAAACTTCCTTTGGACGCTCGTCCGGTGCTTTGCCCATGTATTCGAGGTATTCGCGCTCGGAAATGTTGAAATACGCATACACCTCGCGCGTGTCCGTGATGGTCGTGAGCAGCTCGTCTTCGCCAATGGCGGAACCGTCTTTGCGCGGGATGCGGTTCACGATTCCGTCGAACGGCGCCTTGATTTGCGCATAACCAAGCTCGATCGTGCTGCGCCCCGTGCTCGCGCGGAGCTCGTCGACTTTGGCCTTCAGCGTCTTGACCTTCGAATCGGCCAGCGCCAGCTCGGCCTCGGAGACGAACTTCTTGTCGAATAGAAACTTCGTATTGTCGCGTTCGAGTCTTGCGGCTGCAAGCTCTGCCTCGGCACCAAGGCTGGCAGCTCGCGCGACGAGCACGTCCTGCTTGAGGTCCCGTGCGCTGATGGAGAACAGTGTCTGCCCGGCCTTCACGGCTTGGCCTTCGTCGACGGCGACGGATTCGAGGATCCCCTTGATGCGCGACCTCACTTCGGCGTAACGAATGGCTCGTATTTCGGCGACATACTCACGCTCGAAGAAAGTATCCGCGCGCTCGGGCGAAGCGACGGGGAAGTTCTGGAGCGGCGTTTGCGCGGCAGCTTCGACTTTGCTTCCGCAGCCGCCGAGCAGACCGAGCATGACGAGCGTCAATGCAATGCGTACTGCACGAACGCTACGAAATGCATCCTGTTTTGATTTGCTGCAAACACGCGGGAAGACGAAGCGGGCGGTTTTATGTCGAGGCATCGTGGCCGGACACTAGACTTTGAAGCGCCACGCGTCTTTACGCTGAACATTACAATTGCGTAATGTTCCGCTCCGATTGCGCATGCGGACATGGCAACGCGCCGAAATCTGCTACCTCTGGCGTCCCATGAAGGTACTCGTCGTCGAGGACGATGTGAAAGTCGCGCGCTTCGTTTCCCGGGTGCTCGTCGAAGAGGGCTACATGGTGGACCTGTGCTCGAGCGGCGCGGACGCCATCGCGCAAGCTCAGGCAGGGATGTACGACCTGATCCTGCTCGACTGGATGCTACCGGACCTCGATGGGCTCTCGGTGTGTCGCACGCTTCGCCGTACGGGTTTTGCGATGCCGATCCTGATGCTCACTGCACGCGGAGAAGTTCGTGAGCGCGTGTTGGGGCTCGAAACGGGGGCCGACGACTACGTGACGAAACCTTTCGAGGTGGAGGAGCTGCTTGCGCGTATCAAGGCGCTCGTGCGTCGTTCGTCGGCGTTCTCGAAGCTCGTGTGCGGAGAGATCGAGATCGACCGCATGCATCGTCGCGTGCTGCTTCGAGGCGCTTCGCTGGACCTCACGACGCGCGAGTACACGTTGCTCTTGCACCTTGCGCATCGTGGAGCGGGTCGTACCGAAATCCGAGCTTCTCGCATGTTTGGGAGATGAAGTTCGACCCTGGTACGAATCTCGTCGAGGTCCACGTGAGTCGTCTGCGCGACAAGCTGGGTGAGTTTTCGTGGATGATCGAGACCGTTCGTGGCGTGGGTTATCGCTTGCGTGCGGAGCGGGGGGCATGAGTTTTCGGAGGCGTTTCGTAGGTGCGGTCTCGGTGATGACCGTCGCGACGCTCGGCGGGGCGCTGATGGCCATTTCGATTGCGGTCAATGCGTTCCAGCAGCAACAGCTCGACGAGGCGCTGCGTGCGGAGGCTGCGGAGGAGGCGCGTGAAGCATCGGCGCTTGGTGGTGACGAGCTTGCGATCAGCGACCGGCCGGGGCCTGCCGCGAACGACGTTGGGCCATTGACGAAGTATGGAGCGATATTCGGGGAAAATGGCCAAGTGCTCGCCATCACGCCGACATTCAATGGTTCGCCGCCGCCGCTGGAGACGCTTAGGGCCAGGATCCAATGCGTGTTTCGATCTTGGTTTCGCGGTGAGCACTTGCGAGGCGTCCTGGTGCCGATTCCGAATCATCCGGGCACTCGGCTACTGCTTGCGGCGCCGCGAACGGACCTGGATGGCGACGCATCGTTCTGACGCGAGCCATGGTGACCGTGTTTTTCGTGGCCGTGGCGTGGTCGGTGCTGCTCGCCACGTGGATCGTGCGACGACTCACGCGTGAGCACGAGGCGATTACGCTGGTCGTTCGTCGGGTTGCGGCGGGTGATCTTGCGGCGCGTGTCGCAACGCGCTCGGGTGACGCGGAGACCGCGCAGCTTGGTCGAGACATCAATGAAATGATCGAGCGGCTCGATGTGCTGGTCGCATCACAACAGCGTTTCATTGCGCAGGCAGCGCATGAATTGCGGTCGCCGTTGACGACGCTGTACGGCGAGCTGTCGCATGCTTTACGTAAAGCGCGTGATGCGGAAACGTACCGCAAAGCGATTGAAGAAGCGCATGATGCGGCGCGACGATTGAAGCTCGTGACGGAAGACTTGCTGGCGCTTGCGCGACTTGGATCCGACGTGCGTGACCCGCCGGAAGCTGTCGACGTTTTGCAGCGTGTGCATGCTGCGACGGATGCGGTCGCTTGGGAAGCCAAAGAGCGGGACACGACGATCGAGGTGCGCGGGGCGGCGGTGAGCGTGATGGGGCATTCGCGCAACATCGAAAGATGTTCCGCAACCTCATCGAAAATGCCGTGCGACATTCGCCGAAAGGAGGAAGGGTCGAGGTTGTGGTCGAGGACCATGGCGATATGGTCGAGGTTTCGGTGAGCGATGAAGGGCCGGGATCACAGAGCCCGAGCGTGAGCGCATCTTCGAGCCGTTCTACCGAGGCGTACACGAACGGGCGGAAGACATGCCAGGAGCGGGGCTTGGATTACCCATCGCACAGCAAATTGCGCGATCGCACGGCGGCGACGTGCAGCTCGATGCGTCCGTGTGAAAGGGCAGTCGTTTGTCATTCGTTTGGCGGCCGGGCACGGCACCTTTGGGGAGGTGTGACCCGGGCAACGCGCTCAAAAGTGGTTGGCACCTTTGGGGACGGGTGACCCGCCAACGCGCTCAAAAGTGGTTGGCACCTTTGGGTAGGGCCGGGCCTTTGGAGCGTGACCCGGCCAACGCGCTCAAAAGTGGTTGGCACCTTCAAAAGTGGTTGGCACCTTCGGGCGCCGTTGTATTCCATGGTCGTCGCGTTCGACCACGCAGGAGGGCACCATCCTCACCGAAATCCTCGTCATCCTCGTCCTGGTGCTCATCAACGGCATCTTCGCCGGCGCCGAGATCGCCGTCGTGGCCCTACGCTCGTCACGCCTCGATCAGCTCGTCGCCGAAAAACGCCCCGGTGCTCGCTCCGTCAAGGCCCTCCGAGACGACCCCGAACGCTTCCTCGCCACCGTCCAAATTGGCATCACCGTCATCGGTGCCCTCGCCGGAGCCTTCGGTGGAGCCACCTTTGCCAAGGACATCGAGCCTTTCTTCGCACGAGCTCCTGGCTCGCAGACCACGCCGATACCCTCTCCTCCATCGCTGTCGTCGTCGTCTTCGTGTCCTACTTGTCCCTCGTCATCGGCGAGCTCGTCCCCAAGTCCCTCGCATTGCGCTACGCCGAAGGCTACGCGCTCATCATCGGCAAGCCTCTTCTTTGGCTCGCGTGGATTGCTCGCCCCTTCGTCTGGTTTCTCACCGCAAGCTCCAACGTTTTCCTCCGCCTCTTCGGCGATCGCACCACCTTCACCGAAGCCCGCCTCTCGCCCGAAGAGCTCCGACAGCTCGTCGGCGAAGCAGCCAAGACCGGCTCGCTCGATCCAGCAGCCGGCGAAATGGCCGCCCGTGCACTCGACTTCCCCGAACTATCCGCCGTCCAAATCATGGTCCCCCGCACCCGCGTCATCGCCCTCCCGCGCGACGCGTCCCTCGACGACGTCCGCAACGTCGTCGCTCGCCATGCCCACACGCGAATGCCCGTATACGAAGGCACCCTCGACCACTTGCTCGGATACGTCAATGCCAAGGATGTCTTCGCTCGGTCTGGTGATGGCGCCTCGTTTACCGTCGCCGATGTCGTCCGGCCTGCGTACGTCGTCGCCGAACCCACGCCCGCATTGACGCTCCTCGACGAAATGAAAAAGCGGAAAACCCAAATCGCCATCGTCGTCGATGAGAATGGGACCACGAGCGGCATCGTCACCCTCGAAGACTTGGTCGAGGAGCTTTTGGGCGACGTATTCAGCGAGCACGAGCCTCCAGCACCCGAGGCGATTCGCATAGAGCCCGACGGCACCTTTCTCGTGCAAGGAAGTGTCCCCGTGCGCGACGTCAATCGAGCGCTCGAATTGATTTGCCCATCGGAGAAAGTTATTCGACGATGGCTGGACTCTGCTTGTGCCTCGCTCGACGCATCCCCGAAATGGGAGAACGTCTTGCAGCGCCCGATGGAACGGTCATCGAAATCGTCGACGGCACCCGGCGCCATGTTCGCATCGTGCGGGTCTATCCACGAAAGCCACACGCAGAGTCGGAATGACCCGCTCGAAAATGGGCTTGGAGCGTGCATCGACATGTGCGGCACCTTTGCCTTTCGCCCTCATGCATATGCGCGTTCGCTTGACATCGGATGCGCATCGGGCAACAGTGCGTGGCGCGTCCTGGGGCAAAACCATGAAGAAGGCTCGTCCTGCCATCGGTTACTCGGATTTTTCGCGAGCTGCGCGAAGCGGGGTTCAGCTACGTCGACAAGACCAGCTTCATCACCGAAGTCCTCGACGACTCTAGCAAGGTGCTGCTTTTTCCGCGTCCGCGGAGGTTTGGCAAGACGCTCAACCTCTCGATGCTCTTGTACTTCCTGTGCAAATCGCACGAAGATTTATCGCACTTGTTCGATGGGCTCGAGGTGACGAAGAACCCCGACGCCATGGCGCACTTTCAAAAATATCCGGTCGTTTTCGTCACGTTCAAAGACGTAAAGGCCAAGACGCTGGCGGGGCCATGACCGGCATTCGTCAACAAATCGAAAAAGGCGTTCCAAGCATACCGCCACCTTCTTGACGAGAACAAGCTCGACCCTTCGGGCATGGACCATTTCAGCGCGTACTGAGCGGCACGGTCACCGACGACGAGCTTCAGTATTCGTTCGATTGGTTGTCGCGGCGCTTCATGCGCACTACGGTCAACGTGTCGTCATTCTGATCGACGAATACGACACGCCGGTGCAATCGGGTTATTCTGGAATGGCTTTCGATGACATCGTGCTATTTTTCGGAACTTTTGTCGGCGTGCCTCAAAGACAACAGTTCGCTCTTCAGGGCGGTGCTCACGGGCATTTGCGCGTCTCACGAGAAAACATGTTCTCGGGGCTCAACCATATCGATGTTTATCTCCATCATTCGCGAGCCGTATAGCAGGTATTTTCGGCTTTACGGAAGAAGAAATCGCCTCCATCGTCGATCCGTCGCGGCTCGAGGAAGTTCGGTCGTGGTACAATGGCTACATCTTTGGCGGGCACGTCATCTACAATCCCTGGTCCATCCTGCATTACATCAAGCACGGAGTGCTCGAGCCGTATTGGGTCAACACGGCGTCGAACGACCTCATCGAGCGGCTGGCGCTGAAGCAGGGCCTGGGTTTATCGGAAAAGTCTGCGGTGCTGCTCAATGGTGGGACCATCGACGTTCAGATCGAATCGAACATCGTTTTGCGAGACATCGAGCGAATTCCTGATGCATTTTGGAATTTTTTGCTCTTCGCCGGCTATCTGAAAGTCGTCGACTTGACGCTGGACATGGGCGAATACACGGGCAAGCTGGCCATTCCGAACATCGAAGTGCGCACCGTTTATCGTTCGATGTTCAAGCTCTGGCTAGCCAAAGCCGATCCCACGTCGAACAGTACCAAGGTCCTCGTCGACGCGCTCGTGACGGGAGATGCAGCGACCGTCGAAGAGAACTTGCAGCGCATTTTATTGACGGCAATGTCGTATTTCGATCCGGCGGGCGCCGAGCCGGAAAAGCTTTATCATGGATTCATTCTGGGGCTTTTGGTGCATTTGGAGAAACAATACGAAATCCGCTCCAATCGCGAAGCCGGTTATGGTCGAGCGGACATGATCATGCGGCCCAAGACGGCGGGGCGCCCGGGCGTGGTCATCGAATTCAAGACGCTCGGCAGCAAACGAAAAACCGTGGACGACATCCTGAAGGAAGGTGCAATGCAGGTGCGCAAGCTGCGTTATGCGGCCGAGCTTGCTGCCGCGGGTGCATCGCCGGTGTACGAATACGTCATGACGTTCGATGGCAAGCAGACGTGGGTGCGGCGCGTGGACGACGTGTTGGGACAGCCGGCGGGGTGAGCGGCGAATGGAGGGGTAAGCGGCGAGGGTCCTGATGTGGACGGGTGGCTCGATGCGCCGAAGGGCAGGGGCCCCAATTCGTCGGAGCGCTACACCCGCCCGAAAAATATCGTTCCCACATGTCGGAACGCGTCACACCCCCGGAAGAATCACCGCTCCGACATTTGGGAATCGCACCCGCACGCAAAAAAAGTCGCATTGCAAAAAGCCGGAGCCGTCGCGCGCTCGGAGGAAACATCGCTCCACTTTGTCGGACCCGCGCGACCTCCGGAGGAAACGACGCTCCGAGATTTCGGAATGAGCACCTGGCGTCGAAAACGTGCGGTGGGACGATTGGGGAACGTGTCGGCGTCCGGAAGAAGCACCGCTCCGAGATTTGGGAGCGACTAGCGTGTCGAAGGGTGCTGATCAAGTTTGGCCCCGACTGATCAAGTTTGCGATCGGTCGGTAGACACGGCGAAAAACGACGCGCAAGATGCGCGTGCTCGAAAGAGCGCCGCCCCTGGGGATCTGGAAACCCCCAAGGGCGACTTGGCCACAACCTCCCGAACGAGGTCGCAACCCAATGCTGCGTCTAGTCGAACCCCCGAAAGAGGGGCAAGAAAAACGTGCACGTCGTCGCAAGAACCCACGTTTGAGCCTTACGTCTGCCGAACGAACGCGTCTCCGCGCAGCCGTTCGCAACCTTGCCCGCGCATTCGGTTCGTACGAGTGCCTTGCCGTCGTCGTCGGTGTCCCGAAGCATTCCCTTCATCATGTCGGAAGCACGTCGAAGGTCTCGTACGCGTTTGCCGTCGCCATTGCTCGCGCCGTTGGAATGACGGTCGATCAACTCATTGGACCGCTAGCATCCGTCGATGTCTGCCCGACATGCGGCGCACGAAAGGGGGCGCGATGAACACATCCCCTTATCGCGCCCGTCCCCATCGTGGCAAGGACATGACCGAAATGCAGCGGTCGCAAGTGCGCGTATTGCTGCGCGTTCTGTACCGCATTCACGGCTCATGGATCGCCGTTGCTCGCGTGACCCGTATCCGTCGCAAGTCGATTGAAGGGTTCTACCACGACGACGAGCCTGGAAACCTTGCGCTTGCTCGCGCCGTGGCAAAAGCGACGGGCCTTGCGCTTGACGTCGCGCTCGATGGTCGATTCGTCGTTGCCGACCGCGGCGTCAAAGCGATCGGGGGCAAGTGATGCGATACCGCATAAACCTTGCCGGGAATCGCATCGTGGACGCGACTCCCGAGGAAACTCGCGCCCTTCGTCCTTCGATACGAGCCGCGCTCCATCGTTGGCGCTGTCCCGATGGGGACATTGAAGACTTCTGCCAGGATGTCGAAATCATCACGTGGCAAGCCATTGTCGAACAGCGCGTTCTAGGGGACCGCTACAACCGTCCCGAAGACGCCTTGCTAGGCTTCATGTTCCAAGTCGCTTGGAACGCTTGGCGCAACCATAGCCGCAAGCAATCGACGTGGCGCGAACTGCTCTGCAACGAGATGCCCGACATGGTTGGACCGAATCCCGACGCATGCTTGGAAGCGCGCGACTCGTTGCAGCGGATCGCGATGCATCCCGACGTTGCTCGGATCTTGCTCGTCGTGCTCGATGGTCCGTATCCCGAGCGGCGCGAAGGGTTGCCGAAAAGCACCTTCTGGTCACGACGCGAGCAAGCGCGGAAGTGGGCAAAGGACGTCGATGCTGGGCACTGGCGCGAACCGCCGCAGCCCGTACCGGCTACGCCGTGGAAGCGCAAGGGAAGGCGGTAACGAGTCGGGGTGATCGCAGCCTAGTGCCAAATCGCCAATGATTCGCGCCATTCCATGAGATGCTTGCTCCATTGTTCCACCGATGCTTGCTTTGTGCTTGCTCTCCATGCTATACGCATGCTTGCTTAAATCTGGAGCAGAAAGGCACAAACATGAGCGACACAAAGAGCAGGGCAGCGCGTGGCGGCAAGGCGCGCGCGGCGGCAATGAGTCCCGAAGAGCGGAAGCGCATCGCTGCACAAGCAGCCGTCGAGCGGTGGGCGAAAGTGAAGGGGCTGCCACGTGAAACACATACCGGCGTCCTGAAGATTGGCGATGGGATCCCGTGCTCCGTACTCGACAACCATAAGCGAGTTTTCTCTGTCAACGGTCTTCTTCGCGCGTTTAAGACTGGTGGTAAGAGCCGCACGACGCTCGCCGACGGAACACCAGTCCCCGAGTTCTTGTCCGCAAACAACCTCCAGCCGCATATCTCTCCCGAACTCCGCGACCGGCTCACCAACACGATTCAGTTTATGCCGATGGGTGGCGGATCACTAGCCTACGGCTACTTGGCCGACATCCTAGCGCTCATCTGTGACACGCTCTTGGAAGCGCGGGCTGCTGGTGTGCTTCGGCCGAATCAGCTTCGCGTGGCTGATGGCGCAGAGGCTGTCATGCGGGCCTTCGCCAGGGTCGGGATCGTCGCGTTGATCGATGAGGCGACAGGTTACCAGGCCGACCGTGCCAGCGAAGAGCTTCAGAGGCTCGTTGAAGCCTATGTCGTGGAAGACATGCGCCCATGGGTCAGGCTGTTCCCAGACACGTTCTTCAAGCAAATATACCGCATCCATGGATGGCAGTACCAGCCTGGCGTCACGCAGGGGCCAAGGTACGTTGGCAAGTTCATCAACAAGTACGTGTACGAGCGATTGCCACCTGGCGTGCTCGAAAAGTTGCGCGCCCTAAACCCGGTCATCAATAAGCGCCGAAGGCACAAGCTTTTCCAGTTCCTGAGCGAGGCACTTGGCGAGCCGACCGTCGACCGACACCTCGCATCCGTCACCACGCTGATGTCTGTCGCGTCTGGTAAGCAGCATTTTGATGACATGTTCAAGGTCGCGTTCCCGATGACTGGAGATCAGTTGCTAATCGTCGAGACGGTCAACCCGCCAATGTTGCCAGCAGAAGTGGACACCGTTGACGTACCAGCGCCACCGATGCTTGAGCACGTCAACGGTGTGCCGCTGATCGCGGTCGAGGCGAGGCCGAGCGAGAAAGTTCTGTATGTGCTCCGCACAAATGGCCCTGCCTCTGTTGAGACCTTGGCGCTCGCCGTCTATGGGCACAACGGACGCGGCGATTCGCGCGAAGCCAGGAACGTTTCACAAAACACTAGGAAGCTCCTCGAACGAATGAGGAGGGATGGGCTTGTCGAGCGGGATAGTCTGCGGCTTTGGCACCTTCCCAGCACTCCGGGCTGATGTACTCGCGTGTACCTGACCGTCATCCGTATGGGTGTTTGACTGCATCTAACGCCCATACGGATGCGGATTTTGATGATGGTCGGGTTCGTCTCGCCCTAGTACGGACAATCGTCCTCGTCATCGCCCCCAAACGCCCGCGTCTCCACTCGGCTCCCACCAAAGAGATCTAGCTGCTCCCATCGCCTTGGCACGAGCTTGACCGGGGTCGCGGCTGTTACCGTCGATGCCGTAGCAGGCTTGGCGACGGGTGCGGGCGTCACCTTGGCAGGTTCTTCCACGATGACGGGCGCTTCCACGACGGGTTTCGCCGCGGGCGCTACGGGCGGCGTAGGCGCCTTGGGAGCGTCGTTCTGTGGGCTCTTGCCCCCTTGCACGACGCGCAGCCATCCGCGCCCATTCGGAAGCTCGCGCGCCGTGGGCTTTGCTTCGCCGGGAGGTGGCGCGGGCGGGGCGAGCGGCTTCGGCTCAGGAGCCGCGCAAGGCTCTGCCGCAAGGGCACGCTCGACAAGCTCGTGCACCGTCCACACGTGATCCGTGATCCCCGCCTCCATGGCGGGCGTCACGCGCAAGGTCTCGTGCACGCGCACGAAGTTGTACCAGGCGACGTGCAATGATACCGCCGCGCGGTGATGCTCGATCTTCTTGGAGAAGCCATTGCAGAGCCGCGTAAACCGACGCACGTGCATGCGCACCGTGAGGTTGGCGCGTTCGATATGCGACGTCGAAGCGCGTTTCAGATCCGGTGCACCGTGGCCAACCTGCTTCGTGATGAACGGGTCACGGGGCGGTTCGTAGCGGTGGTCGTGCTTCACGCCATCGGGACGGCCCTTGCGGCTGTAATTCTTCTGGATGATGGCATGGTCGACCGATCCGCCAAAGCTCTGTCCAACGGCAGTCTGGTAGCTCTGCCATCCGTCCGTCGAGATCTCGGGAATCGTCACGAGCCGAGCACGCAAGTCGTTCGTGAACAGCTTCGTCGACACTTCGTCGCGCTTCCCCACGACGTACGAGATGATGAGCTTCTTCGTGCGCGCCATCCCGAGGAACGTGTACGCATCGCCGAATTCGATGGGGTCTTTCTCGGTCAAGCGTGCCTGCTTCTTTTGCACGTATGACCAGATCTCGTCGCATTCGATCTCGCGAATGTCGAGATCTCGCACGATTGCATTGTGCAAGCTGTCGCATCCCGCGCCCATTCGGAGCAGCGTCGAAAGCACCGTCGGGATCGACACGTCCGTGAGCCGCGACGTCGCACGCACGCTCGCACCTTCCACAAGGTGGCGCACAACATCGACACGCTTTCTGGCGGCAAAATGTTGGCCAGGCGACGCCCCATCGAGCTTGCTCCCATCGCCGCGACCATCGCGAGCGTCCAAGCAAGCGAACCGATGAAGAATCTAGCATCAAACGAAGGATTTGCGATGGTTGTCCGCGGCGCTAGGACACGGTGTCATAGCGTGGCAGGTTCGTCGTGGTAAAACACTCGCGCGAAACGCCATTGAAACAAGGTCAAGCGGTTTGTTTGGCGCTCGGACGATTGTCGTCAGCCGATCAAGTGTTCAGGTTGGCGACATCCGACTCGATGGGAGTGGCGGGAGGTGGGAGGGTTTGCCTTGCCGAACCGGGTTGATCAAGTTTGATCAGTACCTGTCGAAGGAATGCTCGGTCCGACTGCGTGGAGCCTTTATTTGGGCTTGCGGCGCGAGCCTTCGCGCAGGAAAAAGTCTTCGGCCTTGCGCGGGTTGGCCTTGTAATGCGCGCGCAATTTGCCGTACGCGACTTCGAGCTGTTCGCGAATGGCTTTCCGAGCTTGCAGTTCCTCTTGGAAGAGCGATTCTTCGAGCGCTTCCGCAGATTCTTCGGATTTGAGGGCCGTTTTGAACGTTTCCACCGCGGCATCGAACTTGGCGAGCGTTTCTGTCACGACGGGGTGTGGCCCGACCTGTTCGATGCGCCCTCGCAGCGTGGGCAGGTTATCGAGCTGCGATGCGCCATCGGGGTCGATTTCTTTGCCGAAACCTTCGGGAAAGACCGTGGCGCGCGCATTACGTTCGGGTTCGGCCCTATCGAGCTTGCCCAGGTCCGCGTCGATGTCGCGGATGACGTTTTCCAACATCTGCTCGGTGAAATCGCAAATGGCCGAGGCTTCCACGGCGGCGTCTTTTGCGTCGTCATGGGCGCGCTCGCGTTCTTTGAGCGATTCGTAGCGGACCTTCATTTCGGCGTGAAGCGTTTGATGAATGGCGCTGCCGCCGAGCGTGAGCTTGCCCATGTGACCGCGAGCGGCTCGCTTGTGCTGGTCCCTGCCGTCGGTATCACGTAATCGTCGCATCCAGGCTCTCCTTTCGATGGGTACTAGGCGAGACTACATGGCGGATGGAGATGGGGGCAACTATTTTGTTGCAGTTCGTCGAGCGACGGTCAGTTCTCCGCATTGCCCGTCACACACACTCGGGCATCTGACTGCGGAACCAGTCTTGCTTGTCGGGGCACGGCGTGCCACGCATCGTTAGATTTTCGCACATATGCCGGTAATGCTCATCGCAACTGTAGCCCGGCTCATCCGGCGTTTCGCAAACCTTGGACTGCTGCGTTGCACCGGTGCACGCGACGTTGGTTAGCGCTGAGCTCAACAAGAATCCGAACGGCACGATAAGTCCGGAAGCATGCCCTAGGATCTTCGTCGTTTTCATGTCCTCAGAGGAGCATGCTGTCGCAGACGCGTCAAGGCTCGGCGGTGGACCGACCGGGATGACAGCATCGTTTGTCGAAACGATCGTATCCGTTGGCATCAACGGCGTCGAGTCCGTTGCGGCGGTCGAGGTTGATGCGCGTGCCGGCATTTGCATCGACATCGTCGGCTCATTCTTACCCGTCACGAAGGCATCTCCCGCGGTTGGCAGGGCGGCACCACATACCATGGCCATGCCGCCCGCGTACGTCGTTTGCGCGATCGACCGACCAAGCCACCGCGGCGCATGCTGTGCAAGATCGATGCATTGCGCACGTGCTTGGCGCGCGAACAGCACGAGGGCAGCGATGATGGAGATGCAACCTTTTCGAATGCGACGCCCGGAACCGAAAAAAGCATCCCGCAAGCTACGAAGGGCGCTTTCATAACGAGATTTCGCCGTGCTCCAAGGCAGTCCCTCTTCGTCTGCCATTTCCTTGATGGTCTTGTCGTCGATCAAATGCGCCTCGATGAGCGCACGCTCGCCTGTACCGAGCGACTCGATTGCGTGGCGCAATGGTTTCTGTAGCTCGACGTTCGCAGGATAAGCGGTCGCGACACACACCGCCTCGAGCAATTCATGCGTAACGGCGGATTGATGGACACGCTGATGTTTCGAATGGCGGTTCGTTAGGGCAGCACATTCTGCAAGCGCACACATCCAACCGAAAAATCGTTTTTCATGCGCAACACTTGGCCTTTGGTCCACGGGTTTGTATAATGCGAGGACAAACGCATCTTGCACGACATCCATTGGAGTGACATGGTCATGACAACCGATACGCCGCACCACCGCCAGCATCATGCGCACCAACCGATTGTAGTCTTTGGGCGACAAGCCAAACCGCGGCGGCCAGCTTTCGAACTTGCGCTCCTCGGCCGGACTCGAGTGACCCGCTTGACCTCGCACCGAGAAGCGGGTCGGGCGCGTTACGCCCTCAAAAGTGGTGGGCACCTTGGGGACGGGCTGCTAATAGAACTCATGCGCAACGAGCTTCGCCTCCTGGGGATTTCGGTGTTGTCCTGTGGTCTGCTCGCGTGTGGGTGTAGCTCCCCGAGCGCGTGCGCCGATCCGGAGCCCATCCTCCAGGCGGGCACGACGACCGAGAGTGGGTTCATGAACTGCGCGGATGGGTTCGTGCATCGAGCCCAGGCCGTGACGTGCGTGGCCCCAGCGACTCCAGGGACCTGCCAAAAACTGAGCAACAACATACCCCAGTGCGCGACCGACGTCGATTGCAACGAGCGTCCCTACGGGTCCTGTTCAAACTCCCCATTCGGAGACTGCGAGTGCTCGTACGGTTGCGCGACCGACGCCGATTGCGATCTCGGCAAGGTCTGCGCCTGCGCAGGCGTCGTCGGAGGCCGGGCGCAGTGTATTCCTGCGACGTGTGCGGCATCGGGCGAGTGCAGCGAGGGGCTGTGCGGATTGAGCGTTGATATCGACTCGTGCGACCGGCCTCGCGGCCGACTCGGGTGTTACGGCGCCGGCCAGGAGTGCCGTGTGGATGCCGACTGCGCCTCCGAGAAGATGACCTATAGCAACGAGTCGTTTGAGTGCAGGCTCGTTGACGAGAGCTGGTCCTGCACCCCGCCGGCGGGTTCCGGCCCGTGCGGATGATCGTCACGTCCGCGGCCGCATGACTCTACATGGGCGCGTGGCAAGAGCCCGGAACCAGGTTGACGGGCGAAATCAGAGCCCCGGATGATTGGGATGATTGGGTTCCGGGATGATTGGGATGATTCTTCGAGCGGCCGATCTTGCGGATGACGCCGAAAGGCGCGAGCGCTCGGATCACGCGCGCGGCGAGTATGTTCTCGGATCGCGGGACCCCTTGTGGCTGTTGCAATAAAAGCACGATAACGCAAGGTTCTGCTCGTGCGTCAGGCCACCGTGCTTCTGCGCGAGGACGTGATCGATCTCGAATGGGATCGCTGAAAATGCCGCGGGAAGTCGACAATATTCGCATTGCGAGCGCGCCCGCTTCCGGACGAGCGCCATGAGTGACGCGTCCATCGGATTTAGGCAGCCAGACCCGCCCGAGCGAGCGAGCTTCGCGCCTTCGAGCGCATGAGCTCCAGCAATCGGCCGATGCGACGGTAGCTTTCGAGCTCGCTCTCCTCGGCCGGGGTCAAGTGACCGGCTTGGCCCCGTACGGCGAGCTCGTGCATCCGGGCGAGATCCTGCGCATCGAACTCGAGCTTCAAGAGCGAACGAGCGACTTCAGGCGAGAAGTCCTCGCCGTCGGGCTTGAAGATGCGGCCAAGAATCGCGGCGTCTGCGGACTTCACGCCCGCACCGTACCACGGGTACGTCGTCATGCGCTAGGCCTCACCGGTCCAAAAGTGGTTGGCACCTTGGGAAGCGGGTTGGGCGCGTTACGCCCTCAAAAGTGGTTGGCACCTTGGGGACGCGCCACCCCCCATTCACGGCGCCTTTTCCACGACCTCTTTCAGCTTGGTCAACCCCGTCTGAAAATGCTCCCCGAGCATGTCGTTGATTTGACCGCGGAAGTATCCCCCAATGACCGGCGGCAGCGTGCCGCGATCGGTCCAAGTCACGCGCGTTCCGGCGCCTTCGGCCGCATATGCAAATGACCCGTGCGCGTTGATTTCGTCCGTCTCGATGGCTTCGTCCACCGTGATGCCTTTGGCCGGATCGGCAGACGTGATGATCATCTTGCCCTTGCCCATCTTCGGGCCATTCCAAGACCACGTCGCGCCCACGCCTTCCGCGGGACCCGAATATTCGTATTTCACGTCCGGATCCATCCCCTTGTTCCACGCAGCCCACTCTTGCCACGCAGGCAACTTGACAATGAACGGATGAATGCGCTCGGAAGGCGCATTGATGACAACCGAACGCTCGACGCTCCACTCGCGAGGCAAAAACAAGCCGACGACGACGAGCAACACGACGAGACCACCAAAACCCATGCCGATGTACTTGAGTATCTTTTTCATCCTTCGACCCACCGCGACGAACTGTATACGAAAACGAGGCGGTGCAAAATATTCTGCCAACCTGCGTAGGGACGACTACCGGCGCTCGGTCGTCGTGCGAGGACCCTGCTCGATGCCAAAAATGCGTTGACGACCGCTCGAAAGAATGATCCATACGAACGAGGCTGCGAGCTTCCACGGACTGCAAGAACGAACCGCCGTGAATCCTGAACAACTCCTTCCATTGGCTCTGCATCACCTGCGGTCTGGCGCGTTCGGCATCGGCGCAGGTGCCGTGATACTCGTGCTGTCGGCGCTGGCGCTGCGAAAAGCAGACCGCGCGACGCTCTTGCGGACGCCGTTCGTGCTGTTTGCACTGCATCTGGTGTGCATGATCGCCCGGCTGCCGCTGCCGGAAGGCTCGATAGCAGCTCGCGCGCTGGAGCTTCTGGGGCTGGTGTTTCTGGTCTTCGCGCTGGGACGCGCGCTGTTCGTGCTGGTGGTCGACGGGATCCTGGTGGCGCGACTGTCAAAGTCGATGCCTCGGATCGTGCGTGATATCACGCAATGGCTGGTGTACGCGGGCGCGGTGGCGATCGTGCTGCGCGAAATGGGGGTCGATCCGGGGTCGCTGCTGACGACATCGGCGCTGCTGACGGCGGTGATTGGTTTGTCGCTGCAGGAGACGCTGGGGAATTTGTTTGCAGGGCTGGCGATTCAAGCGCAACGGCCGTTCGAGGTGGGAGATTGGATCAACGTCGAGACGGATGCGCGGCTCGCAGGGCGCGTGGTGGAGATCAATTGGCGGGCGACGACGGTGCTGACGGGGGACCAGATCGAGCTGATCATTCCGAACGGGGTGCTCGCAAAGTCGACGATTCGCAACTTCACGCGTCCGACGGCGGCGTCGCGTCGAGATGTATTCGTGCAGGCGCCGCACGAGGCTTCGCCGCACCGAGTGGAAGAAGCGCTGCTTTCGGTGGTGGCGGACGTGGATGGGATTGTCGCGGAACCTCCGCCGGTGGTGCAGACGTGGAGGTTCGTGGAAAACGGAATCGAATACCGGGTTGCGTATTTCATTGACGATTATGCGCAGCGAGATCGCATCGATTCAGATGTGCGACAGCGGATTTGGTATGCGTTCCAGCGGACGGGCATTTCGATCGCGCGGCCGATTCGGACGGTGCAGATGCATACGGTGACGCCGGAAGCGCGCACGCAGGAGGTGAAGCTCGATGTGGCGCGGCGCAAATCGTCGCTATTGCGAGTGGATTTTCTGCGGCTATTGCCGGAAGAGGCGCTCGACAAGCTGGCGGGGTTGTCACGGACGCTGCCGTTCATGCCGGGCGAGGCTGTCATTCGGCAGGGTGATCCGGGGAGCGCGCTGTACATCGTGCAGCGCGGCGAGGTTGCGGTGTGTTTGAGCCGGGACGAGACGCATAGCGTTGCGGAATTGGCGCGATTGGGTCCAGGGGAGTTTTTCGGGGAAATGTCGCTGATGACGGGCGAAAAGCGCGCGGCGACGGTGCGAGCGTTCACGGATTGCGAGATTGTCGAGGTGAGCAAGGAGGCGTTTCATTCGGTGATTGCATCGGAGCCGAAGTACGTCGAGCCGATTACGCGGGTATTCGTCGAGCGTCAGCTTGCGCTGGAGGAGAATTTGAATGCGCGCAAGAAGCGGTCGAAGGCGGAGACCGAAGCGACGAGCAAGGCGCTGCTCGACAAGATTCGGCAGTTTTTTCAGTTGTGATGGGTGGTTGGGAGAGGGCGGGGGGACGGGGATTTACGGGTGGAGTGAACCGGGCAGGGTCTTACTTGCCGAAGAAGGGGCTGCTCGATTGGCCGGGGAACGCCTGTCCGACGTCGCCTTTGCTGGCCATTTGCCACTGTCCGGGCGACTGCGCTTGTCCGACTTCGCCCTTGCTAGGAATCTGCGCCTGTCCGACGTCGCCTTTGCTGGGCATTTGCCACTGTCCGGGCGACTGCGCTTGTCCGACGTCGCCCTTGCTGGGCAGGTACGACTGACCGACGTCACCCTTGCCTGGGAGCGCCTGTCCAATGTCGCCCTTGCTGGGCATTTGCCACTGACCCGGCGCCTGGGCTTGTCCGACGTCGCCCTTGCTGGGCAGGTACGATTGACCGACGTCACCCTTGCCCGGGAGCGCCTGTCCAATGTCGCCCTTGCTGGGCATTTGCCACTGCCCGGCCTGCGCTTGTCCGACGTCACCCTTGCTGGGTAGGTACGACTGACCGACGTCACCCTTGCCCGGGAGCGCCTGTCCAATGTCGCCCTTGCTGGGCATTTGCCACTGCCCGGCCTGCGCTTGTCCGACGTCACCCTTGCTGGGCAGGTACGACTGACCGACGTCACCCTTGCCCGGGAGCGCCTGTCCAATGTCGCCCTTGCTGGGCATTTGCCACTGCCCGGCCTGCGCTTGTCCGACGTCACCCTTGCCCGGGAGCGCCTGTCCAATGTCGCCCTTGCCGCCCGGCCGCGCCTGTCCGACGTCACCCTTGCTGGGTAGGTACGACTGACCGACGTCACCCTTGCCCGGGAGCACCTGTCCAATGTCGCCCTTGCTGGGCATTTGCCACTGCCCGGCCTGCGCTTGTCCGACGTCACCCTTGCCCGGGAGCGCCTGTCCAATGTCACCCTTGCTGGGCAGGTACGACTGACCGACGTCACCCTTGCCCGGGAGCGCCTGTCCAATGTCGCCCTTGCTGGGCATTTGCCACTGACCCGGCGTCTGGGCTTGTCCGACGTCACCCTTGCTGGGTAGGTACGACTGACCGACGTCACCCTTGCTGGGAATCTGCGATTGTCCGACATCGCCCTTGCTGGGTAGGTACGACTGACCGACATCGCCCTTGCTGGGCAGGTACGACTGACCGACATCGCCCTTGCTCGGAAGCTGCGCTTGTCCGATGTCGCCCTTGCTGGGCAGGTACGACTGACCGACGTCACCCTTGCTCGGAAGCTGCGCTTGTCCGATGTCGCCCTTGCTGGGCAGGTACGACTGACCGACGTCGCCCTTGCTCGGAAGCTGCGCTTGTCCGATGTCGCCCTTGCCGGGCAGGTACGACTGACCGACGTCGCCCTTACCAGCCATTTGCCACTGTCCGGGCGACTGCGCTTGTCCGATGTCGCCCTTTCCGGTCGGGAAAGCCTGTCCGATGTTGGGCATTTGCGATTGTCCAATATCGCCCTTTCCGGTCGGGAAAGCCTGTCCGATGTTGGGCATTTGCGATTGTCCAATATCGCCCTTTCCGGTCGGGAACGCCTGTCCGATGTTGGGCATTTGCGATTGTCCGATGTCGCCCTTTCCGGACGGGAAAGCCTGTCCGATGTTGGGCATTTGCGATTGTCCGACGTCGCCCTTGCCGGATGGGAACGCCTGGCCGACGTCGCCTTTGCCGCCAAAAACCTGGCCGAGATCGTCATCGCCGTATTGACCAATGTCATCCTCAGAGAAGTCTTGGCCAACGTCGAATTGCTCGTCCACGTATTGACCAACGCCAACATCGTCGCCGTACGTGGCGGCGTAGCGCCTCGAGATGCTACGCAGACGAACGATGTCGAACGTCGTCAAGTCTCTCAGCGCAATGTCCACGTAGGTCAGGCGCGTGAGAACCGGCTGGCTGTTCAGCGGGCATGCAGACGGCATGCGCAGCTCGTCGTAGGAAAGCACGAGCTGGCCGCGCGTATAACCACCAGGCGCCATCGGGAAGCGCGCAGCGTTATAAAGTGTCTCGCTCAGAACAATCCGAGCAGCTTGGCCGCGCGACCAGCCATGACTCGTGCACATGATCTCCGCTCGAACGTTCGCATGCGCAGCGAATCGCGCCTCGAGCTGACCGACGGTAGCTGCCTCGAAAACAATCCGCAAATTACCATTGGCGTCGATGTATCGGTTGATGTCGCCGAACCGAGTATCATAAGAGGCGTCTGCAGATGCATGTGAGGCGCTAAAGAGCGGCGCACTGGCCGCCACGATGGTCGTAAGTAGGAGTTTGGATACAGGCTTCATCGCGATTCTCCTCTTTCCTCTGGTCACCATCAGCCACGACCACATTTCAATGCAGCCGTGCCGGCGCTCGGGTGCAAACCCCCCGTTTGCCCCTCTCGCGCCTCGGCCGGGTCACAATGCAATCAACCGGCCGAGCGATAGCGGATGATTTTTCCGTCCAATCATCTCGCAAAGTGCCCAGCCTGAGCTTGTTTTGCCCCAGTCTATCGCGTCACGACCAGAGCGTGCGCACACTCGGCGCACTCGCGGTCCAGAACACACGGGATACGTTCCTCCTTGATACGAGGCTGTCCGAGACGCAATGACTCCGGTTGTCGTGGTCGAATTCGGCGCACCTGCTCGCATTGAAGATGCTTCCGACTTGGTACGATGATGCGTACGGTGCCTCGGGACCTCGCTCCACCCGCGCGTTTCGATAACCACATTTCGACATGGCAAAACGCGCCAAACGGCGAGGAAACTTCGGGCTCGTAGCAACGATGCTCGAAATTGCTTGCCTCTTGCCTCGAGTCACGCCAAGAGTGCGCGCATGAAACGACATAGCCTCATTGCCGGCCTTGCCATGACGATCGTCGCTTGCGGTTCATCTTCACCTGAACCGAAAGAACCAGCACCCACGGCGACGCCGGCGGACACCGCCGCCGCGACATCGACCGCTGCTGCGCCCGCACCTGCGCCGGAGCCATCCGCCGAGGAAAAGAAAAAAGCCGAAGCCGCACAGAAACTCGCCGCCGACAGGGCAAAGTGGGAGGCCGAAGCCAAGGCCGAGGATACTCGATTCACCGCGGACATGCATGCCGCCGCGAAAAAGCTTGCGGAAGGCAAGTACGCGTCGCTCGATGCAGCGCTGAAAGCCGTGCTTGCAAGTGAGCACCGATCACCCGTCAATCGCGAACGCGACAAGGATCGCCATCCGCTCGATACGCTGAAATTCTTCGGGCTCACACCCAAAATGACGGTGCTCGAATATGGCCCCGGCGGAGGTTGGTACACCGAAATCCTCGCACCGACGCTCGCGGCACAAGGTAAATTGATCGTCACGACGACGGATCCGAAGGGTCCGCCGGAGGCTCGTTCGACGTTTTATGGCCAGCGACTCGTGAGGTTCCTCGAACGGGCACCCGAGCTCTTTGGCAAGGTGGAACGGATCGTGATCGATCCGAAGAACATCCAATTCGGTGTCGAAGAAAAGGTGGACCTGATCCTGGTGATGCGCGCGATGCACGGGCTGCACCGCGACAAGCTTTTGTCCGGGTTTTTGGCTCAAACGTTCAAGGCTTTGAAGCCGGGTGGTATTCTCGCGGTGGAGCAGCACCGGGCCAAAGCCGATGCGAATCCGGACGAGAGCGCGAAGAAGGGTTATTTGCCCGAAGCATTCGTGATTGCGCAGGCGGAAGCCGCGGGCTTCAAGCTGGACAAGAAGTCCGAAGTGAATGCAAACCCGAAGGACACGACGGATCATCCGGAAGGGGTGTGGACATTGCCGCCGACCTTGCAGCTCGGCGACAAGGATCGCGAGAAGTACGCGGCCATCGGCGAAAGCGACCGGATGACGCTGCGGTTCATCAAGCCGAAGAAGTAACGCGGGCGCGCCAACTTTGTCGGCGTAGTCCACCCAACCGCTTCCCCAAGGTGCTAGCGCGGGCGCGCCAACTTTGTCGGCGTAGTCCACCCAACCGCTTCCCCAAGGTGCCAAGCACTTTTGTGGACGTAGTCCATCCAACCTTCCCCAGGTGCCAACCACTTTTGCGGGCGTAACGCGGCAACCGCTGCTCAAGGTACCAACCACTTTTGCGGGCGTAGTTCATCCAACCAACTTCCCAATTGAGGCGCCACCCTCGAAAAAACCTTGACGGCCGTTCGTCTTTGTAGAATAGAAGATGAAAATCACTTTCACCTTCATCACGAGGAACGGTACATGGTGGACTTCAGGTTTCCTTCACGCTTCGCCGGAGCCTTGGTCGTGTTCGCCACGACTGGGCTGCTCGTGGGCTGTGGCCCCGATGCGGTCTCAGGACCCCCGCCGCTCGCGGAAAGCGCGCCCAAGGTCATCAATGGGTATGCGGATGTAGTTTTTGCCACATACACCGACGCGCTCGAGGGAGCCAACGCGATCGACACGACCCTTGGGGCGCTGGTTACCAATCCGTCCGACACGACGCTCGGTGCGGCCAGGACTACGTGGCTCGAAGCACGCAATGCGTATGGTCAATCCGAGGCATTTCGATTTTACGGTGGTCCCATCGATGACGACGACGGTCCGGAGGGACGCATCAATGCGTGGCCGATGGATGAATCGTACGTCGATTACGTGGATGCCGATCCTGCTGCGGGAATCATCAACGATTCAATGACGTACCCGACCATCGACGGGCCATTGCTCACGTCGCTCAACGAAAAGGATGGCGAAAAAAACATTTCGACCGGATACCATGCAATCGAATTTCTCCTGTGGGGTCAAGACAAGAATGCCAGCGGACCTGGAGCGAGGCCGTTTACCGATTACGTCGTCGGTGCCGGCGGTACGGCGTCGAATCAGCAGCGGCGCGGCGATTATCTGCTTGCAACGGGAAAGCTGCTCATCGCCGATCTGAAGCCCGTGGCGGACGAATGGGCGGACGGTGGCGCGTATCGGGCATCGTTCGTGCAATTGGCGCCCGAGGAGGCTCTCAGGCGCATCCTTCTTGGCATTGGCAGCTTGAGCGGCGCGGAGCTTGCTGGGGAACGAATGCAGGTCGCCTACGATACGAAGGAGCAGGAAGACGAGCATTCTTGTTTCAGCGACAATACGATTGCCGACATCCTGAACAATGCGCGCGGCATTCAAAATGTTTACCTGGGCAAATACAAGGATCTCGATGTGCCGGGGCTCGACGAGCTGGTGCGCGAACGAGACGCGGCGCTCGATAAGCGAATGCAGGAGGAGCTTTCGGCAAGCATTGCTGCCATCGAGGCGATACCCGCGCCGTTCGATCAAGCCATTCTGGGCGATGATAGCTCGGAGGGGCGAATGCGCGTCGACGCGGCGATCAAGGCGCTGCGCAAGCAAACGACGACGATTGTGGAAATTGCCACGCTGCTAGGGATTTCGCTCAACATCGAGGAGTGAAGGCCATGCATGGACCGAGGTCATGGGCGAATGGAATCGTAGCGCTCGCGCTTGTGGGTTGCACCGCGGAAGTACCCGCGCAAAATGCGGGGCTCGAGGCTGAACCTGGCGAAGAATTCGCGGGCGGCGAGACGACGGTGTTCGACACGTCGCCGAATGCGTTTTCGCTTTCGGCGCGCAACATGACCTCGGAACGACGCAGCACGTTCTTCGTGGGCAATTCGTTTTTCAAGGAAAACTGGGTCATCGCGCCTGCTTCCACCGAGGGGCGCGATGGCCTGGGACCGCTCTACAATGCGCGTTCGTGCTCGGGTTGCCACCTTTTGGACGGCCGCGGCAGTCCCCCGGAAGACGCAGCCGAGCCGCTCGTGTCGGTGCTCGTGCGGCTGAGCGTACCAGGACAAACCGAGCATGGCGGTCCAGCACCCGAACCAACGTACGGTGGTCAACTGCAGCCGCGCGCGATTCCGGGCGTCGTGCCCGAAGGGGACGCGTTTGTCTCGTACGAAGAGCAGCCGGCGACGTTTCCCGATGGAGCACCGTACAGCCTCCGGCGTCCGACGTATTCGTTCGCGCTCAATCGAGGCGACATGCAAGCGGATACGATGCGTTCAC
The DNA here is from genome assembly GCA_016715885.1 of Polyangiaceae bacterium. Lineage (NCBI taxonomy): Bacteria > Pseudomonadati > Myxococcota > Polyangiales > Polyangiaceae > Polyangiaceae bacterium. The sequence goes on along the minus strand of JADJXL010000020.1, from coordinate 662,864 downwards.
CGCGGGTCGCGCCGCAAATGATTGGCCTCGGGCTGCTCGAAGCAATCCCCGAAGCGGACATCCTTGCCGCGGCCGATCCGGACGACGCGGACGAGGACGGCATTTCGGGTAAGGCAAACAAGGTGTGGGATTCTGCGGCTGGGAAAGTTGTCTTGGGTCGATTCGGTTGGAAAGCGAATCAGCCGAACCTTGCCGAGCAAACCGCGGGAGCCTTTCTGGGCGACATTGGCATTTCGACGTCACTTTTTCCAGCACAAGAATGCACGGCTGCGCAGCTCGATTGCGCGGCTGCTCCCGATGGCGGAAATCCCGAATGCAGTGACCACATTCTGCATGCCGTGACGTTTTATTCGACGACGCTTGCCGTGCCGGCGCGTCGCGATTGGCAAGATCAAGACGTGTTGAGCGGTAAAAAGCTCTTCAACGAAGCTGGCTGCGCAAAATGCCATACGCCAGTGCACAAAACGGGGACGTTCGAGGGGTATCCGGAGCTATCGAATCAGACGATTCGACCCTACACGGACATGCTGCTGCACGACATGGGTGACGAACTTGCTGACGGTCGGCCGGATTTCGATGCGGATGGGCGTGAATGGCGAACGCCGCCGCTCTGGGGAATCGGGCTGCTCGAAGTCGTCAATGGACATACGAATTTGATGCACGATGGGCGTGCGCGTGGCATCGTGGAGGCGATCATGTGGCATGGGGGAGAGGGTGAAGCTTCGCGCGAGGCTTTCCGCGTCATGTCGCTCGAACAGCGGCAATCCTTGGTCCGCTTCGTGGAGTCGTTATGAATCGAAAAAAATGGATATCCGTGCCGGTCATGCTTCTTGCCAGCGCGTGGCTTGTTGGCTGCAGCACGCCCGTTGCCGACGATACCCTCCACCAGGGGGTCATGCGCGATCTTGCAAATAACGTCATGTATCCATTGCAAGGCGAGCTTGCGACGGAAGCCGAAAAGGTCAAGACATCGGTCGCCGCATTCTGCGATTCTCCAAGTGATGCAACGTTGAAAGCCGCTCAAGACGCGTGGCGTGCGGCGCGCGTGCCGTGGAAACACGCGGAAGTCGTGCGATTTGGTCCCGCCGACGATCTGCGTTTAGGCACCGCGATCGATTTTTGGCCCGTTCGCACGGATAGCATTGAAATGGCGATCACGGCGGCGCCGGAACCGATCACGGCGGAGCATGTTGCGTCGCTGGGCACGAGTTCGAAGGGCATGCCGGCGCTCGAATACTTGATGTTCGATCCCATTGGAGGAAATGCGTCCATCCTCGTGTCGCTCGGTGGCGCCGATGCTGTGGCAAAACGGCGCTGCGCGTATGCACGGGCCGTTGCCGAGACGTTTGCGAACGACGCGGCTGCATTGGAAGCTGCGTGGAGCCCGGAAGGTGGCGGATTCGTCGATCAAGTTGCCAAAGCTGGAACGGGCAGCACGACGTTCGTATCAGGTTACCATGGCGTCAGTCGTGTGGTCAATTTGCTGAATGCCGCCTTGCAAGTTGTGAACGAAAACAAGCTGGCTGCGCCGGCCGGCATGAAAACGGGCACGCCCGATGCATCGCTCGTGGAGTCACGATTCAGCGACCATTCCATCGAAGATTTGCGCCACAATTTGCTGGGTGTGGAAGAAGTTTATCTTGGGCGTCACGGCGAAAAAAGCGGCAATGGTTTGACGGTGCTCGTGGCGGCAAAAAGCCCTGCGATCGATGCCGCGGTAAAGCAGGCGCTCACGGACGCGCTGGCGAAAGTATCGGAAATTCCTCCTCCGCTGCGTCTTGCGGTCACGGATCATCCAGATTCCGTCACGGCCACGCATGCAGCGGTGAGGACGGTACGTATTCGAATGAACACCGACGTCGCGAGCGTGCTTGGAATCAACATTCTCTTGACCGACAATGACGGCGACTGAAAACAGTTCTGGTTCGCGCCTCGTGCAAAGGCTTTTCGAACGGGTCGACATCGCGTCGCTGGCCGCGTTTCGGATCTTTTTTGGCGCGCTGATGTTCGCGAGTGTCGTGCGCTTTTGGGCGTACGGATGGATTCGCGACATTTACATTGCTCCGCCGTTCCATTTCCACTGGCTGGGTTTTTCCTGGATATCGCCCTGGCCAGGCGTAGGAATGTACATCCATTTCGCGGTCTTGGGCCTTGCGAGCTTGCTCGTGATGCTGGGGCTGTTCTACCGGGCAGGAGCGGCACTCTTTTTCGTCACGTTCACCTACGTGGAGCTCGTCGAAAAAGCGACCTACCTGAACCATTATTACCTCGTCAGCTTGCTGTCGCTGCTGATGATCTTCATGCCGCTTCACCACGCAGCATCGATTGATGCATTACGCAAACCGCATCTGCGAAGCGATACGGCGCCTGCGTGGGTGCTGTGGCTTTTGCGATTCCAAATTGGCATCGTGTACTTTTTTGCGGGTGTGGCAAAGCTTGGACCGGATTGGCTTTTGCGAGGAGAACCGCTCGGTATTTGGCTTTCGGCGCATACAGGCATTCCCATTGTCGGGCCGCTGCTCGCCGAGCGCTGGGTGGCGCATGCGGCGAGTCTCTTCGGGGCAGCGTTTGATCTTTCCATCGTGTTTTTCCTGCTCCATGCGCGAACGCGCCCCTATGCGTACGCGACCGTCGTCGTTTTCCACGTCATCACCGGAACGCTTTTCCCGATCGGCATTTTTCCTTGGGTGATGGCGGGTTCGGCGCTCGTGTTTTTCTCGCCGAACTGGCCGAGGAAACTCCTTGCAAAGCTGTCGTGGAAACGGAACGCGATTTCGGAAAATATTGAAATCACTCCGAAAGAGCCTGCCTATTCCGGGCGCCTCTCACGCATGCAGCGGCTCGGCGTGGCGCTCTTGTGCGTGCACGTCGTCGTGCAAATTGGGCTTCCTTTGCGTCGTTTCCTGTATCCGGGCAACACGGCGTGGACCGAAGAAGGGTTTCGTTTCGCATGGCGCGTGATGCTCGTCGAAAAAATGGGCTTTGTCGAATATCACGTGCGCGATAAATCCACCGGTCGGGCGTTTGTTGTGGAACCGTCACAATATCTTTCGCCGCTGCAAACGAAGATGATGTCGATGAGCCCCGACATGATCCTCGAGTTTGCCAAGCACATTGCGGCCGAGGAAAAACGGCAGGGCAGGGACGTCGAGGTCCGTGCGGATGCGTTTGTCACGATGAACGGGCGCCCGAGCCAGAGGCTCGTCGATCCCATGGTGAACCTCGCTGCCGAAGAGGATTCGCTTTGGCCGAAGCGGTGGATTTTGCCGCTAAAGGATGAAATCAACGTTGGCTATGTGTCTCAAAAAAGGCACTGATGATGTTGTATGTTTCGAATTATGAGAAACCAGAATTTGGCTTATGGGTCGAGTGATTTTTGAAATGGCACAGCCACATGGACAAACGCTCCTCCAACGCTAGCGCCGCTTTGGTTCCTCGACGAGGCCGGTGCGTGGTTTCGCTCGTCGCATGGACGTTGCTCCTGTCGTATCCGGGTATCGCGCTTGCGACCGACCCGCCCGCGGCCGACAAGGCCGTCGAGGTCGTCGTGACGGGCACGCGAACGCCGGAGCAGAGCCAGCGCGCGACGGTGCGCGTGGATGTGGTGACGCGTCAGGAGGCTGAACGGCGCGGTGCAACGAATGTGGCCGAGGCGCTCTCGGGGCAGCTCGGGGTGCAGGTCAATCCGGCGGCGTATGGCGATATCGGCAATCCGAGCGCCATTCAAATCCAGGGCCTCGATCGGCAACGCGTGCTGGTGCTCGAGGATGGCGAGCGCGTCATTGGCGACGTGGGCGGGGCGATCGATTTGTCGCGCATGCCGCTTTCCGATGTGGCGCGTGTCGAAGTCGTGGCCGGCCCGATGAGCTCGTTGTACGGCACGAGCGCCATTGGCGGCGTGGTCAATGTGGTCACGGGGCAGCCGCTGTATCCGGGCGTGAGCGGGCGCGTGCGCATCGAAGGGCGCAATCGACGCGGATTCATATCGCAAGGAAATGCGGCATGGCGTGGCGAACGCGTTTGGGCGACGCTCGATGGAAACTTCGTGCGCACCGACGGTGTTGCGCTGCGCGAGGACCAGCCGGATTTGGCAATGCCCGACCGGCTTCAAGGATTGATTGGGTTTCGGCTGGGCGCGCGTATTGGGCCGCGTACGCGCGTACAGGCGCGCGTGCGATGGATTCACGATGCTTCCGAGCGCCGACAAACGCAGATTGTGCCTGGCCTTGGGGCATTTCGTATCGATTTGCCGCAACGAACGGATCGATTTGCCGTGCACGTCGTGGAGCTCATCGATATCGGCAAAGGTTCGACCTTGCGATTGGCGCTGGGACAACAATGGGCGTTCGATACGACGGAAAAGGATCGCTATGAATCGCCGCTCGATGAATTGCGTGCGCGAAATGCCAGTTTGTCAAGCTTCGAGGCGACGGCGACGTTTGCCGATGGACCTCGAAGGACGTGGGTGGTCGGTACGCGGGCCGAAGTGGAAAAACTATCGCAGCAGCTTACGAAATCCGAATTTGCGAGCGGACAAATTCGTACGAATACTGCGGATGAATTGACGCCCGCGACGCTTGGCAGCATTGCCGCATATGCGCAGCTCGGTTGGAAGCCCATCGATACATTGACCGTGCTCGTCGGTGGTCGAGGTGAAATGCACTTGCGTTATGGTGCGGTCGCGGTCCCGCGGCTCGCTCTTTCGTATCAACCGTCGAGCGTGGTCACGGTGCGTGCTTCGCTTGGTCGAGGGTTTCGAGCGCCTGCGGCCAAGGAAATCGGGTTTGCATTCGATCACGGTGCGCTTGGTTATCGGGTGCTCGGCAATCCGGACCTTGGGCCAGAAACATCTTGGGGGACGAGCGGCGACGTGAGCCTGCGCATGACGAAAAACCTGCTTGTACGCGGCGGCGTTTTTTCTAACTGGATTGACAACATGATTGATATCGACATTCGGCCGACGACGAGTCAGGGCGGCATTGATGATTATACGTATCGAAACATCGGTCGAGCGCGCACGTTTGGCGTGCAAATCGATGCTGCGTGTACGCTTTCGAAGCGATTGCGTGCCGAAGCTGGATATGCGTATCTCTGGACGCGCGACGACGAGAATGAAAGGCCGCTCGAGGGGCGTCCGCCGCACACGGTGTATACGGCAATCCGGGGCGATTTACCGTGGCGCTTGGAGCTCGTGATGAGATACCGAATGGTCACCGACGCATTCCTCGATGAAGGATTGCGAACGCCGGGCTTTCAGACGCTCGATGCGCGTTTGGCGAGGCCATTATGGTCGGGCGCGCAGGCGTATGCGGGCGTGCTCAATGCGCTCGGCGTGCAAAAAGATCCTGATCGATTGGGCGATCAACGTCCGGTCCAGGGTCGAACCATCTACGTAGGCCTCACGGCCGAATATCCCTTGGAGGAACGATGAATCGAACATTTTTCGCAGCAGCGCTTTGTCTTTTCGTTGCCGGATGCAGCGAATCCGTTGGCAATCCTTCGTCGACCGGGACGACACCCAATGAGGACCCTGGCAAAACGCTCGAAGTGCCGGTGTCTGCGTCGAGCAGGACGTTCGTTTCGTACAAAGAACCGGCGATCGTGACCCCCATGGGCGACGGATCGATGGATTCGAGCTGGGACATTGCATTCGAGAAATACGATATTTTTACGAATAGTGGTGTTTCTGGGCCTGGCGATGGAGGAGCGTTCGGGCCGCTCGATGCGGCGACCTATGACGAGGGCATTGCGCCCACGGTGCCGTTTGTCACGAAAGACCAAACGGGTGGACCGTTCAGCGATTATTGGGCGTACGATCCGATGATGCACGTGCTTTGGGTGCGGTACCATGTGTTTGGTGTGCGCGAGGGGGACAAACTCTGGAAGGTGCAGATCCTCGGTTATTACGGCGAAATGCAAGGAGCGCCGATTGCGGCGATCTATCGATTGCGCTGGGCCGAAGTGACGTCTTCCGGCGCGGGGCCGACGCAAGAGCTCGTTGATATCGACGGCACGGCGGGCGGATCGCAGCCTGCGGACGACGTGCCGAGCGAGTGCCTCGATTTGGGCAGTGGGGCGCGTGTTTTTCACACACCTGCGAGCGCCCTGGCCACGAAAGATTGGCACCTTTGTTTTCGTCGCGCGACGATCAGCGTCAATGGCGAGCTTGGGGGTCCGCGCGGGGTGACGGCGGTCGATTTGCACGCGGGCGAGTCGAAGAACGAAACGCTTGCGATATTGAGAGAGCGCACGGCGGACACGGAGCTGGCTCGATTCGATGCGGTGGGTCATTCCGAGCTCACGGCAGCGAATTTGGTTTGGCGTGGCGATCGCGTGATCAGCGCATTCTCCGATTACTGGGTGGATCCGGCGACGAATCCGAAAGCACCGGCGAATTTTTCGTGGCTCACGATGGCGGCCGATGGGGTGACGCGTTATCTTTTGGTCTTCGATCGCTTCGAGGGCCCAACGGAAGAAAGCCCTGGCAAGGTCGTATTGCGCATTCGGCCCGAAGGATTGTAGCGAATCCCTGCTCGTCCAATACCGCTGCGACGAGCTATCTCCTGCCGTATACCCCGCCGCCATCTCCGAGCTGGCGCCGCGTCTCGAGACCATGCTTGCGCCCGAAATGCATTGAGACGCCTTTCGAAACAATCGACTGGAAGATGGCAGGCTACGAGGACTGCAACAGCGATTGTCATTGCGCGAAACAATGCAGCCGCTGATCCACCCATAACCTTGACGACACAAGATAGCCTGTGAATCCCGACTACTTTCTCCCCCTGGCTCTGCAGCACCTACGTTCTGGCGCGTTTGGCATCGGCGCGGGTGCCGTGGTGATTCTGCTGTCGGCGCTTGCACTCCCGCGAGGGACGCGGATGGCGCTCTTGCGCGCACCGCTCATGCTCACATGGCTCTCCGAGGTCCGCGCACCTTTGGCCATCGATGTTCACATCGCTGGTCGATGTCCCGGAACCTTCGCGATCGATGTTCGGATGACCCGCACACCTTCCCGAACCTCCGGCCACCCATGTTCACATCGCGTTGGTGATGTCCCGGAACCTTCCCGATCGATGTTCACATGACTCGCCGAGGTTCACGCACCTCCGGTCATCGATGTGCACATCGCCATGGAGATGTCCTCGGACCTCACGCGGTCGTCTTGGCATCGTTCCGGGACCTTCTGCCACCTGCGCGATCGATGTTCTGCGTCTCATGACTGCCAAAGTCGTCCGCCTAGACACTGAAACCTCTTTGACGCAGGCTTTCCGCGCGGATATGGCGCTCGTATACACCTTGGAGGTATCATGGATGACGATTTCGATCCGTCGCGGTACGCGCGTGCTCCGAAGCTCGATGTGCCAAGCGCGATAGCGCTTTCCATCAAGCTGCTCGCGGCGGTGCCGAAGAAAGCGCCCGCGGCGGTCAAGAAGGCCGCAAAGGCGCTTCGTCAGAAGGTCATCGTTTTGCAATCGGCGTGGAAGGCGCGCGATCGCGTGGAAAAACGCGCCGATGCGCGACCCGTCGACGTGCTCGCGGACAATGCCATGAGCCGCCTCGTCGGGCGCATCGAAGACTACTCGGGACTTCCCGCGGAGACGTATCCGCTCGCGGCACGAGCGCAAGCAATCCTGGCGACGCTGTTTCCGAATGGCGTGTCTTTCTTGAAGGACGATTACGCGAGCCAATGGGCGGAGACGCAAAAGCGCATCGAGCGCATTGACGAAGAGAACCTCGAGGCGGACATCAACGCCATTGCCGGCCCCGAGTTTCTGAAAGAAGTGCGACGCATTCACAAGCTGTACGGCGAAGCCGTCGGCGTGACGAAAGCGCGTACCGAATCGCCCGTACCGAGCCTGTCGCAGCCGCTGCGTGACGTGGGCGCGGCGATGGGGAGCCGCTCTCGCCGCCCTCGTCGCTGGCACGATCCCCTCCGAATACCGAACGCACCCCGCAAGGTGCCGCACTCCGCAAGGTGCCAACCACCTTGAGATGTACGCTCGCGCTTTCAAAACGTGCGCTCGACCGACGACGCCTCCCCCAAGACTTCTTCCACACGCTTCACCCACGTCTGTTTTCCATCGAACGTCATCACGTATTCGTAAACCGGTGACGCGCCGGCCGCGGCAAGCTCGCTCGCGTACCGCAGCTCGCGCACTTGCTGGGCACCTTCTTTGAGCACACCGTCCACGGTTTTTCGCGGGCTGTCGAGCACCTTGAATTCGATGACCACGCCAGGGCGCCCAGAAGTTCTTGGTCGCATGATCATGTCGGCACGACCATAACCGGATTCTCGATTGGACCGAATTTCGTATTGCTTCTCCAAGTGCACGAGCAGACCCAGGACGAACCCGTGGTAGAGTTTTTCGGGCTTCGCTCCCGCCGCATCGTAATAGGACATGGCCGTGAGGAGGATCCGACCGAGGCTCTCTTGCACCGTGGCAGCATCTCCGGCAAGCAGCGCTTTGACGACGGTTTTCGTGTCATCCGATGTCGGATCGGCTTTGGCGAGCCACATGCGAAAGAGGTCCTGATACACGATGTTCACTTCGCGATTGGGTATGGCGAGTTTTCCATGATATCGTCCCATGTCGAGCTGCAAATCGACGACCTTCAAGTATCCCGCGAAGAGCAAAAAATTCCAGAACGCTTCGGGAATCCGATCGATGTCGCGCAAGACGATGTTGGAATCGATTTGCACGTCGATGGTGCCTCCGTTCAAGAGCGCAGCCGATGTGTCGGACAAACCGAGACCCTCTTTGAGCGCAAGCCGCTCGATGAGCTCGTTCGAAGCGGTGTTCACCCAATAGGGCTCCAAGACGCCGTTTTTGATGTAATGGAGAATCGACCATGGATTGTAGATGACGTGCCCGCCAAAAACGTACCCATTGTACCACGAGCGGACTTCTTCCAAATGCGCAGGCTCGACGATGGAAGCGACTTCGTCTTCGGTAAATCCGAAGGACGTACTGTAGGGCTCGTGGAGGATCGTCCGAACATCGATATGGTTCAGGCCTGAAAACATGTTTTCTTTGGACACGCGCAAGATGCCCGTGAGCACCGACTTGAAAAGCGCGCTGTTGTCTTTGAGGCACGCTGAAAAGAAGTTGCGGAAAAACAACACGACGTCATCGAAAAAGCCATGGGCATAGCCGGACTGTACCGGAGTGTCGTATTCGTCGATCAAAATGACAGCACGTTTGCCGTGGTGTTCATGAAGGGCTTTCGAGAGCCAGAAGAACGCATACTGAAGCTCGTTCGCGGTGGCCTCGCCCGTCAGCACACGTTGGAACTCCCGCGCGATCGTCGCATCGAGCTTGTTCTCGTCGAGCAAGTAACGGTGCTCGCGGTACGCAGTAACGATCTGAGCACGGATTCCATCGAGCGCATCGGCGAATGTCTTGGCTTTGACGTCTTTGAACGTGGCGAAGATGACCGGGTATTGTTGAAAGTGCGCCATGGTCTCGGCGTTCTTGGTGACCTCGAGGCCCGCGAACAACGGGAGAAGATCTTCGTTCGTCTTGCGGAGGAAGTGCCCGAGCATCGACAGGTTAATGGTCTTGCCGAATCGTCGAGGCCGCGGGAAAAGCAGCACCTTGCTGGAGTCGTCGAGGATTTCGGTGATGAAGCTCGTCTTGTCGACGTAGCTGAGCCCCGCTTCGCGCAGCTCGCGAAAGTCCGAGTAACCGATGGCAGGACGAAATTTTTTCATGACGCGACCCCGAACTCGCTGGCCACTGTTACTTGGCGCCCGTGGTATGTCAAGCGGGCATGGGCAGGCGCAGTTTTTCCTTCCGAAAAAGGTGCCAACCACTTCGGAAAAAGGTGCCAACCACTTCGGGCGTCCCGCCAAAAATGCCGGGACGCACCTGTCTCAGTAATTCATCAGGGCTCCCACCGCTGCCCCGTCTCGCAGCTCACGTGCTGCATCGATATCCGCTCGCGGCTCACGTCCATCGTTGCAAACACAATCGGAAGCTGGAATCGCCGCGGGCCAATGGAGCCCGGATTCACGATGACGACCCCCTTGTCCCGCCCCATGAACGGCACGTGCGAATGGCCGCAGACGACGATCGATGCGCCCTCTGCATGTGCGAGTTTCGCGACTTCCGCACGCAGCTTGGGCCCGTACACAGCAATGTGGACGAGAAGCAGCGTGACGAGCGGGCCGTCGAGGTCACGCACGTCAATCGTGATGACGTCCGGGAGATCGTGCGCGTGGACATCGATATTGCCCCGCACGGCGGTCACGTTGGATAGCTTCGCGAGCTGGTCGAGCACCCCGAGGTCGCCAATGTCGCCAGCGTGCAGGATGTGCGTTGGATGCTGCGCCGCGATGTGTTTCGCACTTTCCGGATGCGGCGCGCTGTGTGTGTCGGCGACGAGCACCAGACGCGCACCCGCGCTGGGGACCTCGAGCGTCTGTCGCCGATGGATCAGCTTGGTCGGTGTCTGCGAACGCGTTCTCACGGCGCGGCTTGGTAGCACCAATCAAGGCGCCTGGAAAGGCCGGCCGTGCCGGCCAGACCTGCCAAGAACAGGTGCCAGCCACTTAGGGCCGAGAAACTTGGCGTTACGAGGTCCCGAGTTCCAGCGACTCCGTCATTGGGAGCGACAGTCCAGTTCACATCGCAAGCCGGTTGCACGACGCAAACCAGTACCTGCGAATCCGCAACGGAATGTCTAATACATTGCACGGCGCACGCACGCCCCCATTGCGTGTGCGCAGCGCTTTCTCTTTATGCTGCTAGCTTGGCGCGTGCATCTGCGATTTCCAAATTCTGGCGCGTTGGATGCAATCGCGAAAATGCATCTGGATCGTTCGAGCAACGTGCTCGTGGGTATTTGGATGGCGCAAAGGAGCCTGGTGGAAATTCCACATCCGTGTTGCCACGTTTGTACTCGAGTGAGCTGTCTGCAAATGCAATGCGAAATTCACGATACCATTTGTGATACAGTTGCCACAACGACGGCTTCGTCGTATGGCAAAGTGGCTGATGTGAGCGCTTGCGCTTAGATGGCGCGGGCCTTTCGGTTGGAATGACCGTGCGTGCGAGCAGTTGCCGTCGAATCGGGGGGGCAGGTGCGAGCTGGACATGAGTGTCGGCAACGGGCGATGGTTTTAGCTTCTCATTGATCAATCGACGCAATTTTCTTCGGAGCTTTTTCTTGTCGAGTCGCGACAGTTGTGGCAATAGCTTGTGTTCGAGCGTCACGGTCGACAGGAATGGCGCAATGTTGCTTGGCCGGCCATTGTTGTGCCAAGCTGTCCGGTCGAAACACAAGAATCGTTGGTTGCGGTTTTGGAAAAAGAACGCGGCGCTCGACAACCCTGGCCAATCGCTGATGGAACTTGCAATCCCCGCATTTTGCGGATTGGCGAGGAGGTACCCCAGCATTTCGAGCTCTGCGGCATCGTCCAACACTTGAGCAGCCGCATAGCGTCGCGCCCACAATTGATTTGTTCGCCCAAGAAACCGATTCACATTGACGGCGATCTGACCATTCAAATACGCCATGAAGTCTGCGAAGTTTTTCTTCGGGGCCCGTAAAAGCAAGTGCGCGTGGTTGCTCATCCAAACGAAACCGTACAGATGCACGCCGAACATTGCAACGCCGCGCGCCATGCAGCTGCCAATGATGTTGGGAATCGAATTGGTAAATGTGTCATAGGGAATCTCGGGGCGTGACGTATGATTGGTTTCCGAGAGTCCGATCATGTCCGTGAGCGCTTCGGTTGCCTCGACGCACGCACGTCCGCGTTCGATCATCGCGAGCTTGTTTTCCCAGTCGACCTGCCGATATTCAGACTCTTGCCAGGCACGTGGACATGCATAGGGGCTGAGTGCGAAACGCCCCTCGATGGTTCGGATGGTCACAAAATAAATTTCGGTAGCGAGAAGTTGTCGCAGTCGTCGCATACCTATACATCGACCGGGCGAGGAGCCAGTTGCGTGATTTGACGAATTTTTTTTCGGTCGGCATCTTTGGCCTGGGTTTGGAGCTTGCGCACCCCTAAGTGGTTGGCACGTCCAAGTCTGGGCGCCCCAAAGTTGGGCGCCCCAAAGTGGTTGGCACCTTCTGGCACCTTCTATCGCGTGGGACGCGTTGCACCTTGTGTTTGCTGTAGGTCGCGTTACGCCCACAAAAGTGGTTGGCACCTTGTGGGGGCGTGCCGTACGTTTTCAATTCACTTGCCGATGACGCGATCGGTCGCGAACTTAAAGTACGCCGAGTACGCCGCGTCCTGTAGACATTCGAATAGCGGCACGGCGACGTTGTTCATGTCCCGGCATCCATTGACCTGTTTGGTCGTCGTGTTACGCGTGAGCGTGTAGGGGGGACCTGCGCCAAGGTTTGTCAGGTTTGGATCGTGCGTATCGGGCTGGCGCGCGATGATCACAGGAATGATGCCCAAAGCCGTACAGCCGCCGACGATGACATCGAGCAAACTGTTTGCCGCGGTATACCCTTGGCTGCAAGCGGTGCTGCCCGAGAGCAATACCGCCGGAACGGGCACCTGCGCAAGCGAAGCGGCAGACACGTTCCCGCAAAGCTTGGCTGCACCATTGGCATTCGGTTGCCCCATCGTCTCGAAGCTCTGAAGCGCCGGATCAAGGTTTTCCGAAGCGAGATGGCCCGGCGGAGCTCCCATGGACACGAGTGGCATGGTCGCATTGCCGATGCTCGCCTCGATTTTGACGTTGTTCATGTTGAGCGGTGCGGGGACGCCGCCGAGATTGATGGTGAGGAACAGCGAGCCGGGGCCCGCATTGAGCGTTTTGCCCGCAATGCTGGCGCTCAGTTTGCCCGTTGGCACGCGGGCAGCATCCAGCGTGAGCGTGTCGATCGTGTACCACCAATCGAGGTCTGCAGCGCCATCGTATACAGTGCCGGCAGGAATGATGGGTATTCCGGTCGTCGATCCGAGCTGCAACATGGGATCGCTGGTGCCGCTCAAATCGTCGAGATCGAGCATCTGGAAGATGATCGTGATGGATCCGTCCTTGACGCTGGCAGTGATGGCGTCGGAAATCGTGCTTTGACCTGCCGTTGCAATGGCGCTGCCAAGGCGGTTGGCGGTGCAATACGTGTCCGTGCCATATTGCATGGCGAGCCAATTGGCACGCTGTAGCTGCTCGAAGGTGCACGTGGCACTGCAGCCGTCCAGGTTGGTCGTATTGCCGTCGTCACATTGCTCGGAAGGCTCGCGCGTGCCATTGCCACAAATGGCCACGATGATGGTTTTGCACATCGCGTCGCATGTTGCGGATCCAGGCGGTTCGCATTGTTCGCCCGCCATCGTGTCGAGGCACCCGTCACCGCACGCCGATGCCGTGCACGTACCATTGTTGCAAAGGCCGCCTGCGCATGCCGAGCAGTTCGGCTCGTTCATGCCCGCTGCACACCGTCTCCCAATTTGACCGTTCTGGAGCGTGTCGGTGCACGTTTCCGTGCCGTCGCACGTATTCATGTCGTTGCAATCGACGTCCGTCATGCACGATAGTGTACAATTGTCTTCGCAACCCGTGTTGGTGCCGTTTCCAGCCCCAAAATCGCAAGCTTCGCCAATTTCCAGAAAACCGTTGCCGCACACGGCAGTGGGAGCTTGGCAAGCACCATTTTGACACGAGCTCGGTGCCACACACGCCGGATCTACTGCGACAGGATTCGTCGTGCACACATTGGCCGCACTGCACGCTGCAATCTGGCATGTCGGCGCGATGGGACAATCGGCGGCTGGATCGACGCAGGAAAGCGTGCAATTGGCGTCGCAGCCGTCGCCATCGACGAGGTTGCCGTCGTCGCAAACTTCGCCGAATTCGAGTACACCGTCGCCGCAAACGGTCGGCGTACAAGTGCCGCCCTTGCAAACTTGGCCCTGACCACAGTAGGCGCCTTCACCAAGGGGATTGCCGCAGGTATGCGTCGCGTCGTCGCAAACCGTGCCGAGGCATGGATCGAGGTTCGTGCAATCACGCAAAGGATCCGAGGACAAACACGAGAATTTGCAATCATTGCAGCCATCGCCATTCGTGACATTGCCGTCGTCACATTCCTCGGATTCGCTCTTGAAAAGGTCGCCGCATTGATCAGGACTGCAAACACCCGCGACGCAGATCTGCCCATTGCCGCAATCCTTTCCGTCGTCCGCGGCAGTCCCCTTCGAACACGTGTGATCGTCCAGGCAAGTTTCCTGGCCATTACACGGATCCATATCGTCACACTTGGCATCGCCCGTCGCAGGGCTCGCGTTGTTGCAGGTGTAACTGCAATCGGGCTCGCACCCGTCCCCGCCAACGAGGTTTCCATCATCACAAGCTTCCGCAGACTCGAGCTTGCCATTGCCGCAAACGCCCAAGTCCCCGCCACCTCCACCACCATCACCACCCGTCCCGTTGGGCTTGATGGTTACGGCATCACCGCCGCACCCAGCAAAAGGTGCAGTTGCGGCAAAGCCCATGATGGCCACGAACGTCGCAAGCCGAGGCGAATACCAATAAGTGCGCACGATTACTCCTCCGAAGTGGTTGGCACCTTGGAAGGCCCGACGGCCTCCTAAGCAAGGGGCTTGCGCAAGCAAGCCTTCTGGAGGTCACATTATCGTCTTTCTGTTGATCCGTGGGGAAAATGATCGGCCCAAACGGCGCGATGGAAAAAGGTGCCAACCACTTGGGGAAAGCGATGCCCCGAGAGAGGTGCCCCACAATCTAAGTGCGTAACCTCGTTTTTGTGAACATAGCTACGCCGTCACGGCTTCTCATCGCCGTTCGAAGCGCCCAGTTTTCTCGGTGACATCGATGCGACCGATGACCGCTTCGCGGCCGCCGGAGACGGGTCGATGGTCGGAGCCTTCGTACATCTTCGCGTCGTACGAAGGCGTTGGTCGGGTGCCTTCGATTGCCGTGAGGGACGTCAGACGCATTCGAATTCGCAAGAGGCCATCGGTTGCTTCTGGGCCGTGGAGCTCTCGAAAGACGCCCCAGGCGATGACGCTACGCCAATTGGCGAGATCCTTGATGTGATCGACCTGAAAACAGACGCGCGGATTGTTGCGCATCATGCGCACCTTGAGGCCCTCGTCCAAATGTACGTAAATGCCGTTGTCGCGATAGACGTAGCCAATCGGTACGACGTACGTCCGGTCATCGGCGTGGCACCCGAGATGCCCGATGATTTCCATGCGCAGGACTTCGTCAATCTCGTCTTGCGTGAGCTCGCCGGAAAACCCCCGGCCTGCGAACGCCGGCGCTGGCGAACCCAGAGCACGAATTCGTGCGCGGCACGCTTCGCAAAGGAGGTCGTCCGTTGGAGTGCCGCAAGCCGGACAGCGTCTGCTTTCTTGGGGCACTTCCGGCTGTTTGCCCTCGACCCGCTGAATCCAAGGAACCGTGACGACCGGACAAGGAGCCGTGCGCGCAACGCGTTCGGCGACGCTCCCGAGCAGCACGCTCGTCGAGCCCGTGTGGCCGTGAGCGCCGACGACGATCAGATCGATCGAATGATGCCGCGCGTACCGGACGATTTCTTCTGCAGCATTTCCCGATGCGACCGACGTTTCGACGCGAATGCCGACGCCAAGCTCTGCGGCCAACTGTTCGAGGGTCGACCTTATCGTCACCGGCACACGCGGCCGCTCTACGTAAAGGATGTGCAGGCGTGCGCCAAATTGTTGCGCGTAGGCGTGTGCAACTTCGCCCGCAATGCGCGAAGCTTCGGAAAAATCCGTAGCGAATAGGATTTCACGCACCGCCCGTGGAGTCGGAATCGCTGTCTGCACCATGCCGATGCCTCGATGATGGGAGGACGATTCGACGCGGGGCAATTTCTGGACCGGCGACGGTCGTTGGTAATGCGTAGGGACGAACTCGAGGTGAACGTCGAGGGGCGATTGCGGACTTTATTTGGCTGCTCGTCGACGCCTGAGCACCGCCGCCAATCCCGCGATCGCCGCACCAATCACCGCGCCAAGCCCACCCTGCGCATCCGCCGTCGCGCAGGCTCCGCATCCGCGATTCATTGGCGGGGGCAGGGGAGGCACCTCACCGGCGGGGCCGCTCGGAAGCACGGCGTCCTCCGAAGATTCGAGCTCCGTTTCGTTGGCTTGTAGAAACGAGGCAAGTTGCGCGCCGCGAGGAGCAAATGCGGTATTCGTTGCGACCGTGGGACCACTGGCGACTTGTTTGATGGGTCCGCCCCACATGCCGCGCTGAGGCTTCTCGCACTCAATCGGCCCCTCCCACGGATGAAGCATCACGTAGCGGCCTTGGAACATGTTGATGCCGCTCGGCTGGGCGCCGCGCGTCATTTTACCTTCCGGATCCGGCACTCCGTTTCCGCCCATGATCGGGGGTGCGGCGCGAAAAACGAGGTCTTCGCCGAGGGCATTGCTATCGTACCGCGCGTGAAGACGCGTCAGCGTGAACGCATTGGCAATTTCCGGCGGCGCTTCTTTGGCGCCTTCGTATCCGGGCAATGCGTCTACGCCAAGCGTCGCCAGGTCTCCCACATTGAGCGGCGGTTCGGGGCAAGGATCGCACGATCCAGCGCTCCAGGCGTATTCGGTCACGACGGCTTTCGGATGTTTTGCGAGCACCTTGTCGAAGAGCGACGCGTAAAACGTACCGAATGCCGGCTTTACCGTATCGTTCACGCGAATGTTCGTCGGAATGGCGAAGTTTTCGTAATTGGCGACCTCGAAGCGCGAACGCGCCAGGATGTGCACGATGAGGTCTTGGGTGCCGCCGGAATTGATGAGGCCCAAACGCACGGGCAAGCTGAACGTTTCGCTGTCGTAATGAAAACGCAGAGGCGAAAGCATCGCCTGCCCATTTTCGAATTTTACCTTTTTGATATCGACTTTGGCCACGAAAAACTTGCTGCCCTGCGCGACGTATGGGCGCAGGTAAGGTTCGGCTCCCGCGGGTATCTGGTACTTTTGCGCGCGCAAAAATGTGTCGAGCCCCAATGAATCTTTGGCGCTCAAGATGAGGATGTTGTATTCGCCGACGCTGAAACGCGATTCGATTTTGACCCCGTGGCGCTCGGCGACTTCTTCGTCATCGTCAACGGACCCCGATTCTTCGACGGTGACCGATCGCAACATCTCCATTTCGCGGTACGGGGGACGGCATGGATCTTGTTCCCAATATTCGACGAGCCTTGGGGCGGCCAAACGATCGACGCGGCCAAACACGTCGGCAGGAAGCGTCTTTACGTTGTCTTCGTTCAGCACGACGGGGACCGGCACGACCATCGCGAAGTCTTCGGCGGGCCCTTGGTAGTTGTTCTGCATCGAGAGCACGGTGCGCGTGCCTTCGCGCATGAGCACCACGAGCGTTGCGTTGTTGAAGAGTTTTGCATCGGCGCCGCTTACATAAAATCCGCAGAATCCTTCGGCAGACGACGCGGCGGACATCGCAGCAAGAACAAACGTAGCAGCAATACCGAACGAGCGTAGGCGAGGCGACATGCACGCGATGGTCGCACGAATGTCGGCCGGTGGGCAAGAAGAACCTCCAGCCGAGAAAGGTGCCAACCACTTTTGTAGAGGTGGGAGGCGTTACCCTGCTGAAAAGGTGCCAACCACTTTTGTAGAGGTGGGAGGCGTTACCCTTCTGAAAAGGTGCCAACCGCTTTCAAATGTGCATTTTTAAACAATTACAAGGTGCCAACCACTTTTTGAGGGCCCATGAAAAGGTGCCAACCACTTCTGGCAAGGCTGGACCCTTGGCATCGTTCGGGTCGTCGGTTTTACCGGTAACGACCTCGGGCCGCGGGAGCCGAGATTTTTTGCACTAATCCCTTGCTTTCTGTACGCACTTAGTGGGATACATGGATGGCAAAGTTATGCTTAGTCGAATTACGAACTATGGGCGGGGTTTGCTCTTGCTCCCGCTGGTGTGGACTGTCACGGGCTGCGAGGCGTCGGGGGGAATTGCACCCGTCCCCGTAGAACCCCCTCCGGACGCTGGTGCGGACGTGAACGAGCTCGGGCCGTGCGGCATGGACTGCTCGGAGCTCGATGTACCGACATGCGCCGTCGCTGTGTGCAACGACAAAGGCCAGTACATCGGCCAGCTCAACACGTGCGTCGTGATCCCTGCACCCGCTGGGACCGCGTGTGAGGACGGCAGGTTCTGCACCGTCGCCGACTCGTGCGACGGCAGCGGCACCTGCGTCGGCGGAACGCCGAACTACTGCGGCATCAAGCCCGTGGGGTGCGAGTCCGTCGTTTGCTACGAGGAGTTGAAGAAGTGCGACACGCTTCCGGCTGCCGAAGGAGCATCCTGCACGCCGTCGAACCTCTGCCACATCAACGGCATTTGCAAGGTCGGCAAGTGCGTCGGCGAGCCCAAGGACTGCTCGTTCTCGCCGCTGACCGAATGCAACGCAGTTTCGTGCGAACCGGCAACGGGCAAGTGCGTCGGAAACCCCGACGCCAACAAAGACAACGCCCCGTGCGTGCTCACCGGGGACCTCTGCAAGGTCAACAAAGTCTGCCAAGCTGGGCAGTGTGTGGGCGGCACGCCTAAAGATTGCTCGGCACTTGACTTCGGGTGCCGTAGCGGCACGTGCGACTCCACGAGCGGTCTTTGTGTCACGAGTCCCGCGCCCGTTGGAACTCTCTGCACGGAAGGCATCACCGAATGCCACGTGGGCGCGTGTGCGGAGGGCGGCGTTTGCGCCGCGTCCGTAGCGCCCGATAACAGCCCGTGCAACGACTACGACTCGTGCACCGAAGGCGACACATGCTCGGCAGGCACGTGCTTGGCCGGCAGTCCAGTGACCTCGTGCAGCGTCTACCTCCACGAGGGCTTCGAGACGTGTCCGAGCGACTGGACCTTCGGCGGCGACTGGGAATGCGGCAAGCCCACGCAAGTGGGTCCCGAGACGGCCCACATCGGCACCAACGTCATCGGCACGAACCTCGACGGCCTCTACACGGTCAATCAGGCCTTCGCCACCGCGATTGCAGCCTTGCCGCCCCTCGACCTGACCACGGCAACCAACCCGAAGCTCTCCTTTTGGGCGTGGCAACACACCGAAGGCGGCAGCTTCGACGGCTGGAACCTGAAAATCAGCACCGACGGCGGGCAGAATTACCCAGTGGTCATGGGGGTGACTCCGGCTTATTACCTGACCATCTCCGGTCAGCCCGCGTGGGGCGGTGATCATTCGACCAAGGGCTGGCAGTACTTCGAGGCGGATCTGACCCCCTATGTCGGAAAGACGGCCCTTCTACGCGTCTCGTTCCGCAGCGACGGCGCCAGCGTCTACCCGGGCCTGTACGTCGATGAAGTCATCGTCGCCGAGCCCATGCAGACTCCCATGTACATCATGACGACCTCGCCGCTCGAGGACGTGTACTCTGGGATGTCGTACTCGGCGCCGATCACCAAAGTCGGCGGCTCGAGCAACGCGGTGTGGAGCATCAAGCCGGGCGGCCAGAACACGGGTTGGCTCACCATCGATCCGATGACCGGCGAGCTGAAAGGCATCCCTTCGAAGGCGGACGTCGGACCGGTGCTCGTCACCGTGCGCGTCGAAGAACCCATGTTGCCCTCGAACTTTGCCGAAAGGACGTTCGCGTTCAGCGTCTTGGGTAACATATACTACACGAGCTTCGAGACCATGTGCCCAGGCGACTGGACGCTCACGGGCGACTGGGAGTGCGGCGTGCCCACGGGCCTGGGGCCCGGCGCCGCTTACATCGGGACGCAGTGCCTTGCGACGAAAATCGACGGTAATTACAACAACCTCCAGACGTGGGTAGGGACGACGGCCACTTCGCCCGAAATTGACCTCACCGGATCGTTGGGACCGCTCATGTCGTTCCGAATGTGGCTCGATACGGAGGGTGCGACGTACGACGGCGTGAATCTGCAGGTCAGTACCGACGGCGGCATGACCTTCTCGGTCGTCCAGGCGGTTTCGCCGACGTACCCGCTGGTCATTGCGGGCAGGCCTGCATGGGGCGGGCACCAATTTGCACTCGGCTGGCAGTTCGTGCAAGCCGACCTTTCAGCTTACGCCGGACAGAAGATCCGCTTGCGGTTCAGCTTCCAAAGCGATTCCTCGAGCGTCTTCCCCGGGGCTTACATCGACGACATCTTCATTGACGACTGAGGAGCGGCCTATGAACCGTCCTAGGAAAATAACTTGGCATCTTTTTGTATCACTTACGCTGACTTGGACTGCCGCCGCATGGTGGGGCTGCGCCGAGCCAAGCCCTCCGGATGGCACGCCATGGCAGACCAGCAGCAGCAGCTCGTCCTCCGGTGAGGGTGGTGCGGGGGGCGAGGGTGGTGGCCTTACCGTCGGTGGTGCCGGCGGCACAGGCGGCGATGCGGGCGCGTGTGCCACCACGAAAGCTGAATCGCGGCGCATTCCTGTCGACATCGTCTTCCTCATTGATCGTTCGGGCAGCATGGGCGGCGCGAAGTGGGAAGGGACGAAGTCGGCTCTGAACACGTTCTTCAACGATCCGGCATCGGCTGGCATCAGCGCCGGCATGGTCTACTTCCCGGCCCAAAAACCGGACGTCTGCAACCCCGCCAGCTACTCGACGCTCGATGTGCCCATCAGCGTTCTGCCTGCCAACGCGTTCGAACTGACAAACTCGATACCGTTCTATCCGCTTGGTTCGAGCACGCCGACGTGGCCAGCGCTGAAGGGGACGCTTGCGGCGGCCACGGCCTACCAAGATTCGCACCCGGGGCACAAGGTCATCGTCGTTCTCGCGACGGATGGCGATCCCACGGGTTGTCAACCGCTCGAAATCGACCTCATTGCGGCGCTGGCCACGAGCGCTCGTAATTACAACGGCGTGCGCACGTACGTCATTGGTGTCGCCGGTTCGACCATCGCCAACCTCGACAAGATTGCCGAGGCGGGTGGGACGACCAAGGCCTACGACATCACGAAGGACATCAGCGAGTTTGCCGCGACGATCGCCGAGATTCGCAAGGAGACGCTCGCGTGCGATTTCGAGCTTCCGGCGCCTCCGGATGGGATGGAGCTGGTTCCGGACATCGTGAACTTCACCTATACGCCGAACGGAATGGGTGAGCCCAAGATCGTGCCCCGAGCCGATGACCTTGCGGACTGCAAAGATCTGCCTGGTTGGTACTACGACAGCAACCTTGCGCCGACGAAGCTGATCCTCTGTCCTGCGTCGTGCGCGACGGTGCAGGCCGACGTCAACGCCAAAGTCGAAGTGCTCTTCGGGTGCGACTCCGTGCTCAATTGAAGCAAACTCGGCTTTTCATTATCATCGTTCAGGGGGCGAACGTCGCCCCCCGACGTACTCGGGCTTGAAGTAACCGTTACCCAAGAAGGGCAGGAAAATAATGCTTAAGACTCATCGAATCCATTGGGCAGTGGCGCTCGTGACCGCATTGGTCGCGGGTTGTGGCGACCCCAGCGATAACGTGACCAGCACGAGCAGCGGCAGCTCCAGCAGCTCTTCGTCCTCCTCCTCGAGCAGTTCGAGCAGCAGCAGTAGCAGCAGCAGCGGTGGAGATGCCTGTCCGAGCAACGAAGGGCCGGTTCTCGCGGTCAAGGAGCTCTTCTTTGGCGAGGGCAACAGCGGCGAGTGGAAAAAGGTTGGCTTCAATCTCGATGACAAGGAGTCGACCGGTTTGTCGAAGGATGTCTGTCAGCCGAACGCGGACGGTTCGCCTGGGACGGCATATCCCGACGGTGACATGGGCATCGACAATTCGTTCGGGAAAAACCTCTTGCCCACGATTCTTTCGCTTTATCCGACGTGGGTAACGGATATCAACAACGGGATTGCGAACGGGCGGTTCACGACGCTGGCGAAGCTATTGTGTCTGCCTCCGACGGGCGATGTTGCTCAGTTCAACATGAAGCTATTGAGCGGCACGTCGCTCCCGATGACGCCCAAGTGGGATGGGTCGGACGTTTGGCCGGTCGAACCGGGGCTGCTCAGCGATCCGATGGATCCGCTATCATCGACGATCCTTTTCCCGGACTGTTCGCTGACCGGGTCGGCGTTCGACGCGGGCAAGAGCGGCACGTTCATCATCTCGGTCCCGGTGAAGACGATGACGGACAGCACATCGATCAAGCTGACCGCGTACAACGCGCGTATCACGATGACGATGTCCGAGGATCGCAAGAGCGCAACGGGCGGGATGATAGGCGGCGTGCTCGATACCGAAGAGTTCGTGGCCGAAATCAAGAAAGTCGGCGCGCTGCTCGAGCTATGTGGCAATCCGCTGTTCGACAACCTGTTGGAGCAGGTCCGGCAAGCATCGGACATCATGGTCGACGGCACGCAAGATCCCAACCAGAAGTGCAATGGCATCAGCATGGGCCTCGGGTTCGAAATGGCGGCGGCGCAGACAGGCGACGTTGGCCCGGCAAACCCGGTGGGGACGTCTTGTCAGTGATGGCGGATCGAGCCAACAAATAGGTTGACTTTCGACAAACGCGTCCGACCCCCGTGAGCGTACGAAAAAAGCAACCGTTTTTTCGGCGCCTTTCACGGGGGTAACGCATCCTACCTCGCCAAAAGTGGTTGGCACCTTTTCACGGGGGTAACGCTTCCTACCTCGCCAAAAGTGGTTGGCACCTTTTCACCGGGGTAACGCTTCCTACCCCGCCAAAAGTGGTTGGCACCTTTTCATCGAAAGCATTTCCCCTTACGCCCAAAACTTGCGTTGCAAGAGAAACTCTTCTACCCTCCACGCCAGTCGTGCCGCAGACATACGCGCTGTTGAACCTCACCGACCTTCGGCTCGGCCTCGAAGACCTGCTCTCGATCCGTCGCGATGCACTCCTGCGTACCCAAGTGGGCAAGGCGCAAGAGAGCATCCTGGAAGAGCAGCGTAAGGCAATCCTCGCGCTCCCAGCGCCACTGACGGGGGGCAAGCCGTTTGCCGAAGAGCTCGCGCTGCGCCATGCGGAGGTCGATAGCTTCGGCATGGGCATTTGGTACCTGACCGAGGCTTACCTGCGAGTCCCCGGGGTCGACCCTGCCATCGTCGAGGCGGTCAAGCGTGTGCGGCATGCGCTCATTCCGAATACCGACCGACTACGTGACGCATATCCGGAACAAGCCGCGGCGGCCGAGGTGCGCAGGCAAAATGTCCCGAGCATCGTGGAAGACCTGCTACGGATTCCGCTTGCAGGTGGAAAAACCCTCTACGATTGGGCGATGGGATTCGTCTACGCGGGCGAACGAATCGCCACCACGCTCGCCCAGCGCGCCGAAATCAATGCAGGGACGCGAAAACATGCAATGACCTTGCTCGGCGAAACCTTGCACATGCTGAACGAGCTGCGCCAAGACGTCATCGCGGAAATCGAACGAACCATCGGCATGCCAACGGAAATCGAACACGACATTTTTGGCTACTTCGACGTGCTCGAATCCACTCGCGCCGAAGCCAAACGAGCGCTCGAGCAAAACCAGGCAATCGCAGGACCCACATCCACGCGAGGACTCACATTTCCGCCCCCGTCGACGCAATTCATTCAAGGACCCTCACCATCGAGCCCCGGGTACCTCGGTGGACCTTCGTCGACCCGCGTCATCGCGCCTCTCCGAGATTCGAGCTCCGGGCTATCACCCATTCCGCCTTCGACGGGAACGATTGCACCGCCGCCGTCGGTACGCGGGCCCAAGAGAATTTGACCCTGTCACTGTAGCATCGCTGTGGTACCCTCGGACCAACCTTGGGGGGAACAGCATGCATCATTGTGATTGGAAATGGGTAAGCTTGTTTTGCGCTGTCGCATCCATGACGAACCTCGGCTGTGATGGCGAAACGACGAGTGACACGTCGTCGAATGGGCAAGGTGGTGCGGCTGGCACGGGCGCCGCAGGTGGCCAAGGTGGCGGTGGTCAAGGCGGCGGTGGCCAAGGTGGCGGTGGTCAAGGCGGCGGTGGCCAAGGTGGCGGGGGTGGTGCGATGGCGAGCGTGAAAGCGGAAGCGATCATCGCGCCGCAAAGCGGTAGCTCGGTGACGGGAACGGCGACGTTCGTCGGAGAAAACGGCAAGGTCACGCTGACGCTGAACATCGCCGGTGCGGTGCCGGGTGAACGAGCGGTGCATATTCACGAGATGGGCGACTGCTCGATGGACGGAATGGGTGCCATGGGCCATTGGAATCCGGACATGCAAGACCACGGTAAGTGGGGCGTGGGCGAATTTCATTTGGGCGACATTGGCAACATAACCATTGGATCCGACGGAAAAGGTACGTTGACGATGTCCACGGATCTATGGTCGATCGGCGACGGCTCGGGGTGGTTCCACGTGGTCGGACGAGCGCTCATGGTGCACGCCGAGGCCGACGACTTCGTGACGCAACCGACGGGCAATGCGGGCGCACGTGTCGGCTGCGGCGTGATTACGAAGGTGCCTTGACGCGCCTTCCATCGGGATTCGCGATTGCCACCTCAGCGCGTCGACCGTGATCGCGTTCGCGCCCATTCATTCGGCACGATCTTTCGTACTTGTGCGTCGCTGCGAAATGCTCGACGACGAGCCATGCGCGAAAACCTCGCAGCGCGGACATCCATGGTCGAACGGTATGCTACGCCCATGGTCGCAACCATGCTGTTTTGCGGGCCCCTGCTCGCCGCTTGCACCACCGCCGCGCCCGCACAATCGGGGGATCACGTCGATGTAGTCCCGCCGGATCCAGAACCCGAATGGGTCATTCCAGGTATCGTCGAACGCGCGCGATTCGAGCACACCACGTTCAGCTCGCATCTCGGCGAGCTTGCGCCCATGGGCGACCGCATTTACGTTGCCAATAGCTTCGACGGCCTCGCCGCATATCAGCTTGGCGCCGAAGGACAGCTCGTCCTCACCCTGGACAAACCTGCCGATCCCGTGCCGCGATGTTCGACGTTGGCCATCCACGAGCCATCAGCATCGCTTTTTTGCGGCTCGGACCGATCGGATTCGCTCGCCGCGTTCAGCATTGCCGATCCCAGTATCCCTGTATTGCGCGATGCAGCCGCTTTGCCAGGTCCACAAATGTTTGTCCGGGATATCTTCGTCAAGGATGACACGTTGTGGCTCGCTCGCTTCGACGAAGGCCTCTGGAACGCTCGCATTGCGCCGGACGGCACCTTGTCCGAGCTCGCGAAGACATCCGTGGCCGGCAATGTGCGATTCGTCGACGCTACGTCGCAGGGCGTCGTCGTGGCCACTTCGGATCGCGGCCTTTTGCTGATCGATACGACGTCCGCCGTGCCCGCTGAAATCGCGTCGATGCCGCTTTCGGGCCCACCGGTCGACCTTGCCGCGCGTGATTCGCGCGCCGTCGTCGCGCTTGGCTCCCAAGGCGCGCTCGTCGTTTCGTCAGAATCGCTCGCCATTGAAATGGAAGTGCACCCGCCGGGCGTCGTCGTGGCCGTGGACATCGATGGCCCGTGGCTCGCCGCCACGACGCTTTCAGGAACGTACTTGTATGAAATTACCGACGGCGTCCCGCGGCTCGCCGGTTATGCGCAAACCAATGCAGTGGGCACCGACGCCGCGTTCGTCGCGGGCGACCTCATCGTGTCGGACTTTTTCTACGTCGATAGGTATTTCTTGCGTCCCGGAGGACACGTCACGCAGCTCGACGCCCCGCGAGGTGCCTATTTTCGAGCGGGCGAATCGGCGCGTTTACCGTTGCACAATCCTGGCGCATTGCCCCTCCAGGCCACCGTGCGCGACGAGCTGGGTCGACTTTTGGCCGAAAAGTACGTTCCACCGGGCCAAACGGTGTCCTTCGAAATGCCGTGGAACCTTTTCGAGGGACTTTTGAAACCCATGTTTCACGATACTTCGGTGCGGATCGAAACGTCGTATCCAGCGGATCTTGCCAGCGACGAACCTTCGTGGCGTCTCAATTCCAAAGAATCGATTGCGACCTTGCTCGTTCGTCCCGCGGATGCGGATCCTGCATTGGTTGGGCGACCTGCGCCAGGCGACACGTTTCCCGAAGCGTGGATGACCGTCGATGGCGCGGTGAGCATTTTGCCATTGAAGCAAAAAAGCCGGATCACCTTTTACTCGACCGATTGCATTGCGATGTGGGCTCAGCTCGAAGATTCCGCGTGGCTCGCGCGCCGAGGGCTCCTCGATGATGGCGCCATGCCGGTGTTCGTGAGTCACGAGGACGCGCCTGGATTTGGTTTTCCAAAGCGATTTGCTCTCGAGGACATGATGTTCGCGCAATTCGGGCAGTATGGATTACCCGAAGTGGCGGCGCAAAATGCCAAATTTGGTTCCGATTTGTACGAAGGCGGGTTCTGGCTCGGGCGAATCATAGCGGGCGCAAGTCATCCGACCGATTACCTCGTCGACGATGCGGCCGTCGTCCTCGCGGTCGAACGCGAATACCGCGGCGCTTTTCCGCTCCGTTGACCTATTCGTATTCCACCAAATACGACACCATGTTGATGTTGCCCGCGGCATCCGGCGGATCGCTCGTTCCATAAAGCCCGCGATATCCAATCATCGCGTCCATGCCCGGCGTCACGTCCGCCGTGACATCCGTCATCCACGGATGCACCTTTTGCCCCGGACACCACCCACCTCGGCCGAACCACCACGTTCCACCTTGATTCGGCGTCATGCCTTTGTCCGCTTCCGGAACGCATTTGTCCTTCGAACCCGCTTCTTTGTGCTCTTTCACGTACGCCTTGCCATTGACCGTGAATTCGTGCTTGTGATTGCAGAATTCTGCGCATTGACCCGTTTCGGCCCCGTGCCCCGTAATCAACGCCCACAGCTCGACGCGCTTTGCCGCTGGAGACACCGCCACCGTCGCCGGCGCGTGCGACATGTTGTACATCGAATCGAACGTGCCGCCGGACCAGAGGAACGTGGCGCGCGTGGGGCGCAAGCCCTTGTTTTTGTTCGAGAAACGTAGCGATAACTTCGTCGCCGTCGGTTGCGTGTTCCACGACGGCGCAAAGTCCCAACGGAAATGGTGCATCCCTCCTTTTTGCAAATGCACCAGCATCGGGGACACGTCGACCACCCAATGCGATTCGCGATGGTACGTCGTGATGAACCGCGCAATCTCGACGTTTTGCATCATTTCGTCACGCACGCCGAGCGACGCGAGATAATCCCAAGCGCCGCAATTGCCGAATTCCGGGTTCTTCGGCTCGGGACAACCTTGCTCCACTTCCACTTCCAGCGTATCGAACTTGGCCATTTCGTCGGCCGAAGGCAGCGCCACGTCCGTTTCGGCAAACTCCGCGAGCACTTCGCCATTCCACAAAGGAACCACCGTCGCTCCGTCCGTATCGAGCCGAATTTGTTGTTCCGCATCGAAATTCAAGAACTTGGCTTCGTACGCGGCATACGAAAGGTTCGCCTTCCACGGCCACTGCATCGCCTGATCCAGCGCCGAATCGAATCGATTCACATCCGCAAATGACCCCACGCCCCGAATTTTCTGCTGCCTGTCAATCGCAAACCCCACGCGCCCGTGCGTCGAAAGCACATCTTGCACCCACCCGCCAATTGCTCCCGCACGCGTCGCAACCACGTGCAGTCGCTTGCGCCAAGCTTCCGTATCGACGCCCGTCACGGTCGTCAATGTTTGATCGATCCGCGCTCGCATCGCTTCGAGCGACGTTTTCGCCGTTTCATCCGTCTGCGCCCGCGATACGAAAAAGTAATGCGTGTTGGGCGGCGAACGCTTCATCAACGTATCGATGTCGTCTTCCCAAATGCTCGTGGAATCCAGCGCCGACACGACGAGTGTATCCGGAATGAAAATGTAATTTTCACAGCCGCTCCACTGTGTTTTGAAATGCCACGTGCCTTCGTTCAACAGCTCGAGTGAAAAGTCGGCCGCGATATCGCGTCGATAACTACCCGTGGGGCCATCGGAAAATGGTTTCGACGGTAGGCCGAGTGCATCGCATACGATGGATGAGGGAGGCGCTCCGCCTTCGCCTCCAGCGCCGCCCGAGCCTCCAGAGCCGCCCGATCCGGTCGTGGACGAGCTGGTGTTCGAATTGTTGGGCGACGAGCAGCTCGCCAAAGAAATGATGGATACGAAAACCCCATACGCCATGCGCCTGTTCATGGACGCTACGTTATCATGAATCTCTGGCGATTTGGGGGGAAGAATCGAGCGTCGGGAAACTCGGGGCGTGAGTGTTTCGAAGGCGTGTTGCCATTTTCCGTGGAGGAACCCGCGAGCGCACCAGAGTTGGCAGAGCGGTTCGATGGCCCGTGCGCCTTCGACCTTGCGACACACGAGACGCAAACGGCGTCAAGGGGAATTGTTCGAGAGCATGCGTATAGCGGGGCTTTTCAACGCTTTGGAACTTTGATACCGTGCTTGCATGCGGAAATCCAAAATTTCACTTGTTGGGCTCGGAATATGTGGTGTTCTTGGCTGGGTCACCGGTTGCGGGGATGGCACGACCCAAACCCCCGGATCGACCAGCGGTGGGGCAGGGGGTTCTGCGGGCGAAGCCGGTATGGCTGGCTCTGGCGGAATGGGGGGCGATGCAGGTAACATCTTCGTCGGCGGTTCGGGCGGCACCGGTGGATCCGGCGGAGGTGGCGGGAGCGGCGATATATGCGCCGGCGTCGCGTGCAATCCCGATCAACATTGCGAAGTGCAAGGCGGTGTTGCGACGTGCGTGAACAATACTTGCCAATGGCTCATGTGCAGCGGCACGGAGATTTGCGAGACGACGCCGGGCGGCGGCGCGATTTGCAAGGACAATTCGTGCACGATGGACATCCAATGCGCGACGAATCAGTATTGCAATGGTACGGTTTGCGTCAATGACATCTGCGCGCCTGGCGCGACGACTTGCATTGGGGAGGTGCTTTACGAGTGCAATGCGAATGGCGGTGGACAAGTAGAGCAATACACTTGCGGGAGCACTTCGTACTTCCCGAGCATGTGTACGAACGAGAGCCCTGGTCATTCGATTTGTCCGTGCGAAGACGATTGGGATTGTCCTTCGAATACGGTGTGCGAAGCGGGTGAATGCACTGGCACGGGCAAAGCGCCCACGTGTACGCTTCCGGCGGTGCCGTTTTCTCAAGTCTTGCCCACGAAGGAAATTCAATGGGGCGGAACGGGATCCGGGTCGCCGGCCAACAATGCCGTGAATGCTCCGTTCCCGGTGTCGGCGCAAGTCAGCATGACGCCGCTCGTCGCGAACCTGGATGACGACAACGGAGATGGTCTCATCAACGAGCTCGATTTTGCCGAGATCATATTCATGACGTATTGCGGCACGGATGCGGCGACGAATGGCATCGTTCGGGCCATTCATGGCGGCGGGCCGAACAAGGGCAAGGATTACTTTGCGTTTGCAGGGCCTGCCGTGTGGCATGAAGGCGATCCGCTCAACATGGCATACACGTGCGCCAATGCGATTGGGAATTCCACGGCATCTCCCGCCGTGGGCGACATCGATGGTGACGGCGTGCCCGAAATCGTCGTACCGAGCGAAATTCTGGGATTTTTCATATTGGACAACCAGGGCAACCAGATCATGCGCGCGGACAATCAATGGTTGAGCGGAGGTCACAACGGCCCCGCAATTTCCATTGCAAACTTGGATGGCAAGGGATTTGCCGAAGTGGTCGTCGGTAAGCATGCGTTTACGTTCGACAAAGACATGGCGACGGGGAAGCTCGTATTGCTCGACAAGTTCTCTGGTACGGGCGTTCCCAATGGCACCAGTACCTTGGGCCCTATTTCATGCGTCGCGAACCTCGTGGGCGACAGCGGGCAAGAAATCATTGCGGGCACGACCGTCTATACATTTCCCACGCCTCCTGCGGGCGTCACGAAACGCGCCGATTGCATGGCCGGGGATCCAAGCGATTTTTGTAATGGCAGGTTGACGATGGTTTGGGATGGACAAACCGTCAATGGCACGGTGAAGGTGCCCAATGCGCAGCGGGATGGGTATTGTGCCATCGTCGACATGCTCGGAACGGACCAATCGATGGCCCCCGGGCCGCAAAATCCGCTCGATGGCAAACCCGAAGTGGTGCTCATCTCGAACGGGTATCTGGCCATTTACAACGGTGAAACTGGCGTTCAGCAGCGCTTCATCAACCTCAATGCGGGAACCAATGGCGGTGCACCGAACGTCGATGATTTCGACGGCGATGGGTTCCCCGAAATTGGAACGGCGTTCGGTCTGCGGTACATGATGATCGATTTGCAAGATCCTTCGATGAATTGCCCTGCTTGGCCGACCGCTTTCAACGACTCCATGATGGGCAATCAGGGCAACCCGGTACGCAGTCCGGGCGCAACGTGCACGCAAGACGCCGATTGCAATGCGGGCGCGGTGTGCAACAAAATCAAGGCTGAATGCACGTGTTTGCACAACGGGTGGATGCGCGTCACCGAAGACGATTCGAGCCGCGTCACGTCGTCCAGCGTATTCGACTTCAATGGCGACGGCGCTGCGGAGGTCATTTACAACGACGAATGTTGGTTCCGCATCTATGACGGGACGACTTCGCAAGTGCTGTTCAAAGGCAATTCGCCGAGCCGTACGCGCACGGAGAACCCCGTGGTCGCCGACGTCGACAACGACGGAAATGCGGAAATCGTATTGTGCTCGAATAACGATGCGAGCACTTGCTCGGTGGGCATCAACCATCCCAACGGCATCGCCGTCTGGGGTGACGCGAGCGACACGTGGGTTTCTGCGCGTCGAATGTGGAATCAGCACGCGTATCACGTGACGAACGTGCTCGAAAGCGGCGCGATTCCGGTCAAGGAGCCCGAGAGCTGGAAGCCCTACAATGGGCGCCAATACAACACGTATCGATCGAATCCACGAGCCTATGGAGTCGCCCCGGACTTGCGCGTCTCGGCCATTCAAGTGTCGTCGCCCGATGCGGCGTGCGGGCAGCTTTCGAAGAAGCTCGACATTACCGTCGAAATTCGCAACGACGGCGACGAACGCGTCGGCCCCGGGGTCGTGATCGCGTTCTATGGCGAATGGGCGGGCGGTATGCCCAATGAAGCGCTCTATGCGGACAATATGCAAACGCCGCTCACGACGACGCTTTCGACCAACATCGATCCGGGGGATTCGATTCTGCTGACGGTCAGCTACGATTCTGCGAACAATTCCCCCGGCGTGCTGCCTGCCACGGTTCGGGCGGTCGTCGACGATACCAACGTGCAGCGCGAATGCAACGAGGACAACAATGAGCTCGTTGCGCCGGTCATGCCGGGCGAAGTCGGGCCGGATTTGCGTGTCGACTTGGGTCTGGCGTCCGACGGGTCGTGCCCGATGCCCACGGTGCTCACGACGGTCTACAACGACGGGTCGGCGCCCGCGAGCAACATCGTCGTGCGTTACTACGCGGGCGATCCTAACGCGGGTGGCACGGCGATTCACGAGGAAACGATCGCGGGGCCGCTGGATCCCGGCCAAAGCATCATGCTGAACCCACAAATATCGAAGTTCCCCCCAGGCTTACTCGTGCTGCTCTACGCCATCGTCGATCAGGCCAACGTCATTGCGGAGTGCAACGACGGAAACAACAAAGACGAGGCGGACAACAAGATCACCTGCGGGATCAACTGAGAACGGAGGAGGCCTCCAAAGTGGTTGGCACCTTGGAGGAGGCCTCCAAAGTGGTTGGCACCTTGGAGGAGGCCTCCAAGGTGGTTGGCACCTTTCCCAAGGTGGGATGACCGGGCGCGATCATGGTTCGCTGCCCCCGCGACGCACAAAGACGATATCTTCGTCGTCTTCCAGATAGTGGGTGGCGAAGAGACCCAGGCCACCTCCTTCAATCATGACGCCACCCTCAGGCACTCCCCAGGCTTCAGCCTCCGGTGAGTTGGGAAGGAGCACATGGAGAACGACGCCTTCAGCGGGTTCACGATGGTGGTGGACCATAACGGCGTCTCCTTCCATCACTTCAATACCGCTCATGTATTTGTATTTCATGGTGCCCGTGGGCGTTCAAGGCTTTGGCGATAGCAACTCGAGGGCGAGGTCGTACTTCTCGGCGTTTTCCGCCGTGCGCTCGGGGAGCAGGTCCAGGGGAAGGCGACGATCGACGTCTTGCATGGTGATGGAAGCTCCCCAGGCGAGCAGCAGCCGGATCATCTCGATGTCGAGGCGAAACGCCGCATAGCCGAGGGCCTTCATGCCCGCCCCGCAGCCCCCAGACTCCTCCATTGTCTTTGTCGCCCCTGCACGCAGAAGTGTCGCGGCCATTTTCAGGTCCCCTCGCTCCGCGCACATCAGCAGCGGAAAATCGCCCACGCAGTTCTTGACGTTCGGGTCGGCACCCGCGGCCAGAAGCATGAGCGCGGCGTCCCGGTACCCGCCAAAAAGGGCCGTTAGGAGCGGTGTTACATAGCGATCTCTGTCCCAAACATTCGGGTTGGCCCCATGCCGCAGAAGCAGCGCGACGGCTTCAAGATCTCCCATGGCGTTGTGAAGGGGTGCCCAACCTTCCCCGAGTTCGTCGGGGTCATGTCCGGCTGCGAGCAGCCGGGCAAGGGTGTCGAGGTCGTGGTTATCGATCGCGCGGTGGAGTTCGGCGCTCATGGCTACAGTCCTGACATTGGATGTCCAGGCGCGCAATTGACCGCCTCGAGCGCCTCACACAACGTGCTGCCGTTGATGAGATTTTGGATTTGTTCGGCATGCCCTTTAGCGGCTGCATCGGTTGCGTTCTTGAAGCATTCATCCATCACCTTCTGTCGAGCCGCGATGCACACCTTCGACGCTGCGATCCGAGCGCGGATGAGCGAACAGGGGCACTGCGGCAGAAGCGTGACGCCCTTCTCGCGTGGCTTGCAGGGCTGCCCAGGCAGAGGACGAGCCGGTGGACAAACCGCCTTCTTCGCGGCCTCTAGTTCATTGAGCCGCTTATCCTCACACGTCTGGCTGGGGTAACGCGTCGTGGGCACGGCAATCGGAATCGAGATCGGCGGGGCCGTCGTCGTCGTCGTCGGTTTGGCCGTCGCCGCGTGCACGATGAGCTGCACATTGAGCGCGACAGCACCCATGAGGAGCGTCAGCGTGAGCAAACAAGGTGGCGACGCAACGCAAACCGCGAGCGGTATGGCCGGAGTGCCCAGCAGCGTGCGCGATTCCGGCTGTGCAAGCTCGCGATCGAAATTCTCCGAGCGGGTGCGCAGAAGATCGTAATGGGTCAGCGAGCGGATCGCAGCCGCCATGCATTGCTCCAGCTCTTCATCGCCGACGCTGGAATCCATGAGCGCAATGGAATCAACTTGGCCGTTGCTATCGAGCGTCACGTCATACTTGACGATATGGTCCGCATCTCTGACGTGATGCGTGTGCTCCACAACGCAACCTTTGATCGGCGCTGCAACGTGCTCGGGAATGTCCGCGACAGGATGAGCTCCCCCGCATCCTTGCGGCACGAGCGCAAAACCCAATCCCACGACAAAGCCCAATGACAATGTAATTCTTTTGATAGTGGGAACCATGGTGCGATAGCACCCGATGCAGTCCTCCGTGGTCAAGGTGAAACCCGCATGTGGTCCCCGTACAACTATCTCGCGTTGGCTTGTGCGTACGCAGATACGCAGATCAGCCGCGTGTCTGAGTACGCGCCACCTTGACGTTTGCTCACCAGAAGTCCGCCTCGACCAACCTTCACACGCACCTGTGGCGCTGTACCGCCCGCATGCACAACCGCGTAGGCACAGCAAGGACAACCAACGCAGACCCCGCTCACCTCGTGACTTGCAGCTCTACAGCGTCACGGCGAGGCCAGGCCGTCGTCCAGGATGGGCGCGTCAAATAGCACGGGGACGCGCGGAGGGGGTTGACTTTTGAGGCGAAACGGCAAACTGGTGAGGACAATCCCCTGCGACTGCACTTTGATCACCAGGACTTGCAGGCAGTTGAGACACACCGGCGGCATCACCTGCACGTTCTGGCTCGGATCCACGGTCACGAACGTAAGCCACAAGAGAATGTTCAGCCGCGTGGCTTCTTGAATCACGTCCAAGAAGACGACAATGAACCGTTCTCAGGTAACATCGACGAATTCGCCGCCGAAGCACTACGCAGGCGGATCGCCGAGCAGCGCGCGAATCTCCCGAAGGCGATCCTGGGCGGCGGGATCCTCGGGGACACGACCAAACTTGACCGTGAGCCCGAGTCGCCTGAACGTTGTCATATCGTCAGCGTCCCCGATCAGGGGATCTGCGCCATGAGCGAGGAGTAGCCGCACCATGTCGACATGGAGTCTGGTTGCGGCGTACCCCAATGAGTTCATGCCAGCTGGTCCCCCTCCCTCATGAATGGTTTTGTTCGCACCGCAGTGTAGGAGGAGCCGAGCCATCTCCAGGTAACCTTTTTCGGCACAGAAACGAAGCGGCGACTCACCCTCACCGTCGCGCACGTTGGGATCGGCGCCGTGAGCGAGCAGGAGCCGCACCGCTTCGATGTGATTCATCCCCACGGCAAGAAAGAGCGGATCCCCTTCCTTGTCCACGTCCCAACCCTTGACTTTCGCGCCATACCGTAGGAGCAGCACGACGGCATCGATCGGTCCGGCAGGCTCCGGTCCGCCAGGGTCGTCCTCGCCAAATTCTTCGAGCTCGCCAACCGCAGCTTGCAATGGGAATTGTCGGCCGCTGCCGTAATCGCTGTAGCGAGATTTGCCGTCTCATTTGGATCCGCGCCAGCCGCGAGGAGCTGCGCAAGGCGATCTACGTCGCGCGTATAAATGGCGTCGAGAAGTGCGTCAGACATGGATTTTATTACTTTCCTGCCATGGGGTGGCCCTTGGCGCAAATTGATCAGCTTCAGAGCTTCGCAGTAGTCGAGCCCCTCGCTGGTGGTCGTCAATCGGCTTCTTGTGCACGTCGTCTGGCTTGCCGCCGAAGCACTTGTCCTGAACCAGCCATCGCGCCGCCAGGCAGGCCTGCCTTTGCTGGATGCTGAGCAGGATCGCCGAGCACGGAATTTCTTCAACTTTTTCTCGGCGATCCCACCACCCCCGCAGGTCGCGGCGAATCCTTTGTCGCAAATCTTGTGCATCGCGTTTCCCAAACGAGCCATCTCGTCGTCCTCACACGTCTGGTTGGGATACTTCCGCGGTACGGCGATCGGGATCGGCGGGGCCGTCGTCGTCGCGGTGGGTTTGGCCGTTGCCATCGGCCAGGACGGCGTCATCGTGGTGGGTTTGGCGGTCGCGGTCGCCGTGTGCACCATGATCTGCACGGTGATCGCGGAAGCAACCGCGAGGACGGTCAGCGCGAGCAAACAAGGTGGCGTAGCAACGCAAGCCGCAAGCGGTACTGCCGGATTACCCAGCAGCATGCGCGATTCCGGCTGTGCAAGCTCGAGATCGAAATTCTCCGACCGGTGGCGCAGAAGATCGTACTGGGTCAGCGAGCGGATCGAGGCTGCTATGCATTGCTCCAGCTCTTCATCGCCGACGGTGGAATCCATGAGCGCAATGGTGTCGACCTCGCCGTTGCTATCGAGCGTCACGTCATAACTCGACGATATGGTCCGCATCTCTGACGTGATGCGTGTGCTCGAAAGCGCAGCCTCGGATCGGCGCTGCAACGTGCTCGGGTATCTCCGCAACAGGATGCTGAACGCCCCCGCATCCCTGAGGCACGAACGCAAGACCCAATCCCACAGCAAAGCCCAATGACAATGCAAGTCTATTGATGGTGGGAACCATGGTGCGATGGCACCCGATGCGGTGCGCCGTGGTCAAGGTGAAACGCGCATGCGTTCCGGGTACAACATCCGGCATCTGCTTGTGCGTACGGGGATACGCAGATCAGCCGCCTGTCTGAGTACGCGCCACATTTACGTTTGCTCACCAAGAGTCCGCTCCGACCAACCTTCACGCGCACTCGTAGCGCTGCACCGCCCGCATGCACAAC
Organism: Polyangiaceae bacterium; assembly: GCA_016715885.1. Taxonomy (NCBI): domain Bacteria; kingdom Pseudomonadati; phylum Myxococcota; order Polyangiales; family Polyangiaceae; species Polyangiaceae bacterium. The sequence goes on along the minus strand of JADJXL010000020.1, from coordinate 626,963 downwards.
CGCGTAGGCACAGCAAGGAAAAACCAGCGCAGACCCCGCTCACCTCGTGACTTGCAGCTCTACAGCGTCACGGCGAGGCGCAACGAGCGTTTCATCGGATTGTGCACGTCCACAGACGCAGCGAAGGGCTGTTCCGCACGGCTATGCACGTCCACAGACGAGCTGAGGAGGAGGTTCGACACGATCGTGCACGTCCACGGACGCGCCGAAGAACTGTGCGACGCGGCTGTGCATCGTCCATGGACGCGCCGAAGGGCTGTTCGACACGATTGCGCACGTCCACGGACGAGCTGAAGGGGAGATTCGACGCAATTGTGCACGTCCACGGACGAGCTGAAGGGCTGTTCGGCACGATTGTGCACGTCCACAGCGGCGAGCAAGGCACCTTATGCCGCTCTATGCAACTTCAGGGCGTTTCGGGAGGCACGACGGGCGTTTGAAGCTTGGAGACTTTTCGATTCTTCCGAAATGGTTTGAAGAACCGCGCCACGTGTAATTCGAATTTTTCGACGACTTCATCACAATCGTCGTCGTCCGCATCGTCCTCCTGAAATGCCTCGTGGGCAGAAATAGGATGAAGGGCCAAGAAACCCGTAACGCTCAGAACGATGGACGCCGCAGCGCCAAACGTGCGAGTCTCCGCAAGACTGGCCCCGTGAAAGCGCTCTTCGTCGCCTCCACAGAATCGTGCGCACGTCCTCTGATCGAGTCCGTTCGCCGTCATCACATCGACGTCGAGCTCACTTCACCAGCGGATGTGACGGTGACCCTCGCGTCGAGCGGTGCGCTTTTCGTGCTGTTCCCGTCCCAGGACGGCTCTGACCTCCAAGCGCTCGTGGACGCGTGCTGGCGGCTCCGAAGCAGCCCCGACCGGCAGCCTCTGCTGCTCGCCGTCGCGCATGACCTTCAGCAGGTCAACGCGCTCCTCGATGCCGGCGCCGACGACTTCCTGCTCTGGCCCGCCGAAGCAGAGCTTTTGCCACGACGCATCGAAGTCTGCCGCACCCGCGCCATTCGGCGCGAACGTGACGTCATCCGCGCACAACACCTCGTCGATGCCGTGCGCGACGCAGAACGCAGCGAACGACGCTTCCGCCACCTCGCCGATAGCTCGACCGAAATCCTCACCCGCTGCTCACCAGGCGGCGTGCGCCTTTACGTCTCCCCAGCCTGCCGCACCATCCTCGGCTACGACCCCGACGAGCTGCTCGGATCGTCCATGCTGGACGTGCTGCATCCCGCCGACGAATCGAAGCTGGTCGAGGCGCTCTGGAGTGGCTGGAGAAGGGGCCGATACGTCGGGCGCGATCATCAGGTTGCAGCGCAAAGATGGTGATTTCGCGTGGCTCGAGATGCACTGCAGGCCCGTGCGCGATCTCAAGACCGATGCGATCGAGGAGATCGTCACGGTCGCTCGAGACATTACGTCCGCCGTGCATGGCGAGCGGGACGAGCCCGAAGAAGAAGGCCAATTCGAGCTTGCTGCGTCTCGGGCCCCGGTCAGCCGGACGTTCTGAACAAAAGCTCGCCGACGCAAGCAATTTTCTGTGTGACGTCATCGATGCGGTCCCAGACCCGATTTCCGTCGAGGGCGACGATGGCAAGTACGTGATGGTCAATCGCTCGTTTGCCGAATTGGTGGGACATGCGCGCGACGAAATCGTCGGCTGCGATGTCGCATCGATGCGCCCCGCGGTCCCTGGCGACGGGCGCTGGCCCGACGTGTCCGACGAACACGAAATCACGTGGCCCGCTGCGGACGGACTCATGCGCTCGCTGTCGGAAAAACGCGCCGTGTTGGCGGATCGCAAAGGTCACAACGTGCTCGTGTCGGTCATGCGAGACGTGACCGAACGCAAGCGTTACGAAGCGCAGCTTGCCCTTACCGAACGTCTCGCTTCCCTCGGAACGCTAGCGGCCGGCATCGCGCACGAAATCAACAATCCGCTTTCCTACGTCATCGGCAACTTGGCCTTTGCGGTGGACACGCTTGCGTCCGACCGCGCCTGCGGAGACGCGGCACCGCAGTCATCGGAGATTCGCAATGCCCTGTCCGAAGCGCTCGAAGGAGCGCGGCGAATCGCCGGCATCGTGCGCGACGTGAAGATGTTTTCCCGCGCCGATCGCGAGACGCTGAAGCTGGTCGACCCCACGAGTGTGGTCGAGGCATCGCTGCGCATGGTGCAAAGCAACATCGAAGGCCGCGCACGCGTCGTACGCGAAATCAGCGAAGTGCCTCGCGTCCTGGGCAACGAAGCGCGGCTTTCGCAGGTCATCGTCAACCTGCTCATGAACGCCGTTCAAGCGCTGCCCGATCGCCCAGCAGCCGAAAACCAAATCACGGTCGCTCTCCGGTGCGAACACCGCGCCGTCGTCATGGAAGTGCGCGACAACGGTGCAGGCATTTCGGAAGAGTCGCTGCGGCACGTATTCGACCCTTTCTTCACGACGAAACCCGTCGGCGAAGGCATGGGCCTTGGTTTGTCGATCTGTAACAGCATCATCAACGCCCACGGCGGGCGCATCGACGTCGACAGCACCGTCGGCATCGGCACTGCCTTTCGCGTGATCCTTCCGGCTGCGTCGCACCTCGTCAACCGACCACCGTCACCTTGACGTCAAGGTCGAGCCGAGAACGTACGGCTGCAAATCGATTTGCGGATGCCGTCGTCATTGCTTTGACCACCAAGCGATCCACGAGCGCCACCGAGAACGTACGGGCACAAATCGATTTGCGGATGCCGTCGTCATTGCTTTGACCACCAAGCGATCCACGAGCGCTCGTGCTCGTGCGCGTGGTTTGTCACGGCCTTTCCGTCCTCATGCGAGCATCATTGGGTCAAGAAAACACGAGCGCGCCGACGGTGATCCCGATGAGGACCGCGACGGGGACGAGCACCCAGAAGCTCGTTTCCTTGCGCCTCTTGGCGACCTTCGAGGGCTTCTTCCCATCGACGAAAACAGGCTCGGGAGCGGGATACGATGGGCGCGTGCCCGTGCGCTCGGTTTGTCTTTCCAACTTGAACGAGCCGCTCGTTTCTTTGGATGCCGCTTTCACGGCAATCTGCACGGGCGGCCTGTCTCCGGAGGCGAGCGTTTCGACTTTCACGGGCGGTGCTGCGGGCAGCGTCGGTGACGACGTGAGCACCGGTCCCGACTCGTTTGCCAGGTGAATCACGACGCCATCGCGATCCGTCGATGGAATCGAGTCACTGATGCGTCTTGGTGCCGGCGGGATCGGCGTATCGACCGAGCGCATCGTTTCGGCTGGCGGCAAGCCGCTCGGCGGCGCGAGGGTCTTGACGATGCGTACCGAATCCGCGGGAATTTCGGCCAATGGGCGTCTCGCTGGTGACGCGGCCGATTCGTCTTTCGCGGTTCCTCCAAGGCGAAACGGCGTCGTACGAAGCTCGGGCAAGATCTTTTCGAGCGCCGCTTTCAGCTCGGCCGCGCTCTGTTGCCGCTGCGCCGGCCACTTTTCGAGCGCTGTCATGATGATGCCTTCGAGTCCCGCGTGTACGAACGGCACGTAGTCGCTCGGCTTCGGTGCGGGCTGGCGAATGTGCTGCAGCGCGATGTCGACGATCGAATCGCCCGTGAACGGAAGGCGTCCCGTGATGAGCTGATAGAGCAAGATGCCGCACGAGTAGATATCGCTGCGTTTGTCGACGCTTTCACCGCGACATTGCTCGGGTGACATGTACTCGGGCGTACCCACGATGACGCCCACGGTCGTGAGTGCCGAGCTGACCATGGCGCCGCTTTCGGGTGCGTTGGCACCCGAGTCCGCGTCTTTGGGTTCTTTGTCGAGCAGCTTGGCGATGCCGAAGTCGAGCACCTTGACGCGTTCGGTGCCGTCTTTGTTCGGCAGGAGCATGATGTTCTCGGGCTTGAGATCGCGATGCACGATGTGCATGTCGTGTGCGGTCATGAGCACGTCGCACACTTCGATGAGGATCTTGGCGGCTCGAGCTTCGGACAAACGTCGTTCGCGCGTGAGCGTGTCGAATAGGTCGCGGCCGCGGAGGAGCTCCATCGCGATGTACGCGACTTTGTCGTCGACGCCGTAGTCGATGATCTGCACGGTGCTCGGGTGCTTGAGCAGCGCGGCGGCGCGAGCTTCACGTCGGAACCGTCGTGCGAACGTCGGGTCGATCGCGAGCTCGGCGTGCATCACTTTGACCGCGACTTCGCGCGGTTCGGCGTCTTGGCTGCCCTGATACACCGTCGCCATCGCGCCTTCGCCAAGAACGCCGGTGAGGCGAAATCGACTTGCTAGGGTATGACCGACGAGAGCCTTTGACATAACGAGACGAGCGTCACCGAACGCGAGGGTAACGCGATAAAGTGGAGGTCATGGCGAAAATCAGTCATCTACTTCGAGACTTCCACTTTTCGGCTCATTTCCTGGCGGCCTTCGCGCTCATGGGCTGCACTTCCGTCGAGTTTGCGGACAACGTGAGCGTCGCCAATCCGCTCGACGAGTTCGAATCGGAGGTGGTGGTTCTTTTGAACGAGCTTCGCGCGGGCGCGGGCGTACCCACGGTCAAGGTGTGCGCGTCACTCAACGTCGCGACGTCGGCGCACAGTGACGACATGCGCGACAAGAACTACTTGTCGGACGTTGCGCCGGACAAATCGACGACGCCGACGCGGGCATGCGCTGCCGGATATGCTCCTGCATGCATCGGCAGCGCGGGCATGGTCGAGTTCATCGCCAAAGGCAATGGCGAAGGCGATGCCACGTTCAATCAGTGGAAGATGGACGCGGACACGAGCGTGATGCTGACTCGGTCCGAGTTCGTCGTGGTCGGGGTAGGGCGATCGCTCGGCGCCGACAAGCCGATCTGGACGATGGACATGGCGGACAAGCCGGACGAGAGCTGCGATGAAGCGGCGCCTTGAGGCGCTACTTCTTCACATCCAGTACGGCATCGAGCACCGGGCGTGCGCCTTGGATGGCCACGCGATGTGAGTAGAGCGCGAGGCCTCGCTGGCCGCCGAGCTCTTCGCCACCGCCGGCTCGGCCAGGGCCGCCGTGAATGCTTTGCGGCAAAACCGTGCCTGGGCCGGCCGTTTGATCGGCAATCTTCTCGCTGCCGAAGTAAAGCCGGCCGTGGTACGGGGCGAGGCCCATGACCATGTCGGTGACGAATGCGCGATCGTCGCTGTACACGGATCCGACGAGCATGCCGGCGCCTCGAGCGACGAGGTCCACGGCGCGTGCGGCCGAGCCGTCATAAGGCACGATGGTCGCGCACGGGCCGAAGACTTCGTGCTGGTGTACGGCCTTGGCGGCATCGGGATTTGCGCAAAGCAAGAGCGTCGGGGGCACGAAGTATCCTTTGCCTTCGGGTACGCCCGAGGGCGTCACGGGCTGATTGCCGACGACGAAAGACGCTTCGCTGGCCAGCTTTTCGATGCCCGCTCGAATGTCGCGTAGCTGCGAGGCCGTCGCCAAGGGTCCGACGGTGACTCCATCGAGGGACGGATTGCCCACTTGCACGTCGCGAAGCATGGCGGCCAGTTCGTCCCGTACGTCGTTCACCATGGATTCCGGCACGAAAATGCGGCGCGTGGCCGTGCACTTTTGGCCGGCCTTTTGCGTCATGTCGCGCGAGACTTCGCGCAAGAACATGCGGTACGTGTCGCTTCCAGCGGTGACGTCCGGGCCGAGCGTCGCGGAATTCAAGCTATCCGCTTCGATGTTCAGGCGTACGGATCCGCGTACGATGGCAGGATGCGTGCGCAATCGAGCGCCCGTGTCGGCTGATCCGGTGAAAGCAACGACGTCCTGTTCCAGCAGGTGGTCGAGCATGTTGCCGGGTGAGCCCGCAATCAGCGAAAACGCGCCTTCGGGCAGGACGTTTGCATCCACGAAGAGCTTTGCGATGCGGCAGGCCAATAGGGCGGTGCTCGTCGCGGGTTTGACGACGACGGGCATGCCCGCGAGGAGCGCGCAGGCCATCTTTTCGCCGATGCCCCAGGCCGGGAAGTTGAATGCATTGATGTGCAGGGCGACGCCGTGGCGCGGGACGAGGGCATGGTAGCCGAACCACCGGGGGCTTCTGCCGAGCTGAATGCCGTCGCCGTCGACGGTGAACTTGGCGTCGCCGAGCTGTTTGCCGAGGTCTGCGTAGTAGGCAAGCGTTCCGGAAGCGCCGTCGATGTCGAACTTGGCGTCGCTGCGGGTATTTCCACCGTTGGCGATGGCAACTTCGATGAGGGCATCGCGTTTTGCGTGGATGGCGCGCGACAGGGCGCGCAGGATTTCGCCGCGCTGAGCGAAGGAGAGGGCGCGGAGGGCTTTTCCGCCGACGTCGCGCGCGTGGGCAAAGGCGCGGGCGAAGTCGATGCCGTCGGTGCTCGCTTCGGCGAGGGTCTCTTCCGTGGCCGGATTGACGAGCAGGCTGGGCTTGCCTGCACCTTTGACCCAGCTTCCCGATACGTAGCTTTCGAGCTGTTCCATGCTGGGGCGCTGTATACACCAAGTAGAGGGGGCGAAGAAGGTGCCAACCACTTTGGGAAGGGGAAAGGTGCCAACCACTTTGGGAAGGGGAAAGGTGCCAACCACTTTGGGAAGGGGAAAGGTGCCAGCCACTTGAAAAGGTGCCAACCACCTTTCTAGCTGTAAGGTCACACTCATTCTACAAGGTGCCAACCACTTTTCTGGCTTTGGACTGGGTTGCACCCTCCAACCCAAACCGATACCGTCGTTCCCGCGATGCTTGCGCCACGAGCGGCCGGTCTCGGCTTTCGCGAGGAAATCGCAGCAGACTTGTTGCGCTTTCCCAATGCCGTCGACTTCGTCGAAGTCGTCGCCGAAAGCTGCTACGTCAAACCCGCCGCACGCCGCGAAGCCAAAGCCGTCGCCGAAATCTGGCCCGTCGTGCCGCATGGCGTCAAATTGTCCCTCGGCGCCGCCGAAGGCATCGACCCAGCCCGCGCCCGAGCCCTCGGCGCCCTCGCCAAAGACCTCCGCGCACCCGTCATCAGCGAACACGTCGCCTTCGTACGCAGCGGTCAGCGCGAAATCGGCCACTTGACCGCCTTGCCCTTCACCCGCACCGCCATCGCCGTCGTTTGCCGCAACGTCGATCGCGCCCGGCGCCACCTGCCCGATGTCCCACTCCTCCTCGAAAACGTCGCCTGGACCTTTCAATGGCCCGAATCCGAAATGGCCGAAGGCGACTTCTATAGCGAAATCGCCACCCGCACAGGCTGCTCGCTCCTCCTCGACGTCGGCAACCTCTACGCCAACGCCATCAACTCCGGCAAAAATCCCATCACGTTCGCCGAATCGTTTCCGCTGAACCGCATCGGCATGATCCACCTCGCCGGCGGCATCCTCGAACACGCCTTCTACTTCGACGATCACGCCCACGCCGTCGCCGATGACGTCTTCGCCCTCCTGCAATCCGTGCTCGCGAAAACAGGCCCCGTTCCCATTCTCATCGAACGCGACGCTCTGTTTCCACCGTTTTGCGAATTGCGCAGCGAAGTCGATCGTTGCCGAGAGCTCCTCGCCGAAGCGCCCGTCATTCGTCATACCCCGCCGATCGCTCCAGATGCTTCCGCTTACGTTTCTGTTCCCGAAATCGCGGCGCTCGAACGAGCGCAAAACCATGTTGCCAAGCTCCTGGTCGACCTCGACCTGCCCGACGATCAGCGCTTCGATCGCCACGCCATCGAACGATCGCGCGCCATTTTGCACCGAAAACGCGTCGACGAAGCATTGCCGCTCTTGTCGTACCTGGCGCCATTTCGAGCGCACGTGGAGCACATTGCGCATCAGGTCGTCGCGCAAAAAGCCCGTCCGCCGCGCCTTGCAGCCATTGCCGATGCCCTCGAAATTGCCCGTCGCGCAACCGCCATCGAATCGCTTGCAATCGCCGCAGAACGAGACCTCTTGTCGCTGGAAACTCGATTTCATAGCGATCCAATTACAAAAGTGGTGCGCCCGCGGAGCGCTCCATTCGTTCGAGTTCGCCAAATGGCAAGTGGTGCAAAAGTCTTCGCGTTCAAAGGTTTTGGACCGCACGCTCGCGTATTCTTTCACGAAAGGAAGTCGGCTCGATCATGACGAAAAAGTTACCCGCAGCCGCGGAAATGAAACTCGGCGAGCTGGCCAAAACCTTGGAAAATCAACTCGGCAAAAACCTCGTATCGCTGCTCGCGTACGGCAGCGTCGCGCGCGGAGGCTGGGTCGAAGGTCGCAGCGACGTGGACCTCGTGCTGGTCTTGAAAGACCCAAGCCCCAAAGTGCTCTTGTCGATTGCCAATACGCTCACGATCGCCCGCACCGCTCTCCAGTTCGAAACGATGATCCTGAAAGAAGACGAAATCCACCGAGCGGCCGATGTATTTCCATTGTTTTACGACGACATTCGCAGCTGCCACGTGCTGCTCGCCGGCAAGGATGCCTTCGCGAACCTCGAGATCTCCGATGCCCATAGACGCGTGCGAATCGAACAAGAACTGCGCGAAGTGCAAATTCGATTGCGTCGAGCCGTCGTCGATTCGCTCGGTTCGGAAAGTCACGTAGCCGGAGCCATCGAACGAAAAATCAAGCAAATTCGCGGCCCTGTGTTTGCACTCCTGGCGCTCCGAAAAACGCCGGCTGCAAACGACGAGCTGAAAACGGTGCTGGCCAAAGCGCACGAAGTCTGGAACGTCGACGTCGCGCCGATGCAAGACGTGCGAAAGGATCCGCCCAAAGCGCTCGATGCCCTCAATGATTTGCTTTGGCGCATGATCGACGAAGTCGATCGCATGGAGGGGTGACATGATGCATTTGCTCTTCGATTTTTATCCGTTCAACATCGAAGTGGGCGGCCCATTTCTGGGCTTTTACTTGCCATTCGTCCTCGTCACGCTCATTGGCGGCGCCATTCTTCGGCGAATGCTCGTCAGCCGATTCATCGACCAGGCTCCAGAATCGGCATCCGAAACCGGCCTTTGGGTTCGCACACCTGGTTCACCTTATCGCAGCGCGCCTGGTTGGCAGTCGCAATCGAGCGGCTCGAGGCTCGTCAAGGGCGTCGTTCCCCAAAACGACGACCTCGTGGCCGTGGCGTATTTGCGCCGCGGCATCCCTGGGGCCGCCAATGTGCTCGTCACGCAAGCCGTTGGTGACAAATGGCTCAAGGCCGAAGCCAATCGCGGGGCGGAGCCTACGCATTATCGTATCGATCCCAAGGCGACTCCGTCGAGCGAATATCAGACGGGGCTGCATGGATACTTGAAGCGCCAAAAAATGCCCATTGCCGCGTCAGCCCTCACGGACGCCGCCAAAGAGCTCGTGACGCTGCACGAGGACGGCATTAAAAAGGCGCTGGAACAAGCTGGTTTGCTGAGGTCGCGAAGCCGAGTGCATCGATATGTGTTGTTCGGCCTCGCGCCCGTCGTGCTCAATGTCGTCGTGGCGTCCATCCGCATTCTATGGCTCCAGGAGATCCATCGGCCTTATGGAAATTTGCTAACGGTGATGATTTTTGCGACGATAATTGGCATTGTCATTGCCTACGTCGGGCGTAAAAAGAGCACGCTCACGGCATCGTATTTGTCGTGGCTCGATGATGCGACGTATTCCTTGCGAAATGACGTGCAAGGAGGACGGCGCCGGGACACAGCGGACGTGGGGCTTGCCGTCGCCGTCGGAGGTGGCGTTCTTTTGGCGACGGCGCCGCTTTTTCTGGGGCTACGGCCGGCGCTCGCTGCCGAACGCGATATTGCATTGGGGGACATTGACATTGATACGACAGGGGCGGGCACCGACGCCTGGTGGCAAGCGCGAACGCCGGTGGAGAGCAGTTCATCGAGCTGTTCATCGTCGAGCTGCTCGTCGTCGAGCTGCGGGGGCGGGGGAGGTTGTGGGGGCGGCGGCGGTTGCGGTGGCGGCGGTGGATGTAGCTGAATCGATTGCATTCGATGTGCTCGACGTGCTCGGGGGTGCATTCACGCTCGTCAAGCCCAATGCGACGCTCGATGGGTCTTTACCGCTCCGCGCTGCTCGAGCGTGCCTGCCGCTGCTCGATGGCAATCGATTCGGTTTTCAGATTCAATTGACGCAGCGCCTGACGTTTTCGCGGACGTTTGCGGGCGTAAAGCTGGGCGCATTGCCCGAAATGTTGTCGCGTGCCGTTTGTGGCTCGATGCCGCGCGTCTTTTCCGAGGGACTCTTCGATGCTCGAGGCGCGTGGGCTGATGCATTTGCAGGTGGGATTGCCCATCGCGCAGGGCGTCGTGGGATTTCGCTCTTCACGGGCTTGTTCGTGCGTCCGAGGCCGGGTTATTGGTTGCGTCTCGGCCATGCAGGGAATCGGCGAAACCTTGCATTCGATGTCGAAGAAAGATGGATTGCCAATTCGAATGAATTCGCTCCGCTCGTCGTGACGATGACCTTTCATCCGGATGCGCCGTTTCCGCTTTCGATTCATGGTGAAATCGCGACGCTGATGCCGCTCGTCCCGAATGTCCGATTCGATCGGCTTTCGCGTGCCGACGCGGAGAAGCTCGGACGGGCGCACGTCGACTTTTACGATGAAAAGTACTTTGCGCAAAAGAAACGCGGCTCGACTCGAAAATACCGGCTCATGGTCGACCGTGCCGAGCAGCCCACGCTACCTCAATCGAGTGGTTTTGCGACCTTGGGGCCATCGTGCATCGAGCGGGACATGGCCAAAGCGTTTCTTACGGCTCGGGGCATTGAAGAACGCGCTTCCGCAGGAAATGGCGAATCCGATGTGGATGTCATGGCGTTCAAAAATGCGCTATCGCTTTCGTGCTACTTCGACGGACACCACGCCGAAGTGAAACCCGATCAGACGGCGCTCGGTGAGTTCGCGTCGCAAACGTGCGACGCATGGAAAAGTGTATTTGGTGCGGAATTCGTGAATCAGCATCGAGGTGCAATGTGGTATTTTACGAAGTACGTGACGCCACATCAGCCCGGTGAGCCGTATTTCTTTGTAAAGCCCCCTGCGCTCGTTTCTACGGCGGCGGAACATTCGGTTTTGATTGAGGGAATCCCAGGGCGAGGATACAGCGTGCTTCGAGGTGTCGTGGGGACGGATGTGTTTCACGCGGTGCCGGCGGTGTTTCGGGTCGATCAACCTTTGCGTTGGATCGACATTCCAGCAGGGACGGAGTTGGCCAAGATGATTCCGTTTCCACGGCGGGTCATGGAAGCCGGGTTCGACGTGGTCGAGTGGCGGCATGCGCCGCGGATGATGGGCGGGTAGGCTGGACAAGGTGCCAACCACTTTTGTGGGCGTTTGCCGCGTTACGCATCCCCAGGTGCCAACCACTTTTGAGGGCGTTTGCCACGTTACGCATCCCCCAAAGGTGCCAACCACTTTTGTGGGCGTTTGCCGCGTTACGCATCCCCAGGTGCCAACCACTTTTGTGGGCGTTTGCCGCGTTACGCATCCCCCCAGGTGCCAACCACTTTTGAGGGGGTTTGCCGCGTTACGCATCCCCCAAGGTGCAGCCAAGGTGCCAACCACTTTTGAGGGCGTTTGCCGCGTTACGCATCCCCCCAGGTGCCAACCACTTTTGTTGCATGCTCCCCTCGCGCCTTTTCCATGTACAATCCCCCGCGTGACGAGCAGCCGAGGCAAGTTGCGCGAGGGCGAAGTCTTCCGAAGCGACCACTTCATCGCCACGCGCGAAGCGGGCGGCCGCCTCTTCCGCTTGAAGCGCACCACCATGCCCCTCGACGACCGCGGCATCGCCGACGCCGTCGCCTTCTTCGAACGCTTCGTCGCCACGTCCCTACGCTCGCACTACGTCATCCTGCTCGACTCCCGCGACGCGCCCATGACAGGCGATCCCGACATGGAACGTAGAGTCAAGGCGGCGGGTGTGACCATGCTAACTGGATTCGCTCGCAGCGCCATCCTTGTGAGAACGGCGCTCGGAAAGCTTCAAGCCACGCGCCTCACCCGAGAATCGCGCAGGGTCCCCGTTTTCGGCGATGAAGCCGCGGCGCTCGAGTACCTGCTCGACGGCATTTCATTGGAGTAGCCACAGCGTTTTGGAATTCATGCCAATGCCAATTATAAGTATTCTCTTGATATTCGTGCTCGTCGCGAGCGGATGCAAACGCACGCCGGAGCCTTTGCGCGCAACCACTTCGTCCGCGCCGACTTTGTCCGCGACGGCGTCATCGAAGCGCCCTTCATCCGGTGGCTTGCGCCTCGATTATGCTTTGGAAGTCGATCCCGGGGCTCCTGCCGATGCAGCCGCACAGGCAATGCGCGTCGTCAAGCGAAGGCTCGATGCATTGAACCTCGAGGCTGACGTATACTTGGTTGGAGAAACGATTCGCGTCGACTTGCCAGGGATCACATCGGAGAACGCCGAGCGCGTTCGGCGCGAGCTTACCATTGGGAAACTCGAAATTCGTGAAGTCGACGATAGCCTCGTACCTGCAGATCCGCTGCCGAAAGGCACGTTGGAGCTCCCGGCGACGATGCTCGATGGCAGCACGAAGCCCGTGCGCATTCGGCCCGGCGGGATAGGCTCAGCGAGCGTCGAAGACGCGAGCGTGCGCAATACTCAATTTGGCATCGTCGTCGATGTGCGATTCAATCCGGAGGGAGCCGCAGCGTTCGCGAAAATGTCGCGCGACAACGTCGACAAACCCCTGGCCATCGTGCTCGACGGTAAAGTCGTGTCGATGCCCATCGTGAAGACACCGATTACCGATGGCCGAGTGCAAATCACGATGGGCTTTGGGGATCCTGCGCAGCAACTCGCCGACGCCGAAGCGCTCGTGCGGGCGCTGAAGGCTGGCGCGATTCACGGACGGCTCGTGCTGGAATCGGAGATCCTCGTGCCGCCGCTGAATTGACGTTTACTTTCCGCCCGCCATCACGCGCTGATAGCCCGGACGCGCGCTGCATCGGCCGCCCCATGCATTGAGCCGCGCGTAGGCCGAAAAATCAAGCTTCATGTAACGGAGCCAGTCGAGGAACGAATTCAAGTGCGCATCGGCGAGCGTATACTTGCCGCACAGGAATTCCTTGCCCTCGAGCGCTTCGTCGACCATGCGCAAGCAATTTTGCAAGTCTGCCATGCCCACTTCCCCCGCCTTTGCATTACGTTGCTCGGCAGGCAACCACTCCATCGTGTTGCGCGTCCATCGCCCGACGGCGTCTCCGAGTGTCACGTTCGTCCAAACGATCCACTTCATCACTTCGCCGCGCGCTGGCCCCGGCGCCGGGTAAAGGCCCTTCGCGACGCCGAACAGCTCGCCCAGGTACATCGTAATGGCGGCCGATTCCCAAATCACCGTGCCATCATGCACGATGACGGGCACTTTGCCATTGGGATTGATCTTGAGATAGTCGGGCTTCTTCGTGTCACCCTTCTGGATATCGACCGTCACGACCTCGTGCGGCACATCGAGCTCGGCGAGCACGATTTCGGTCATGGTCGCAGTGGACATGGGGGCACGATAAAAAACGATGCTCATCGGGTTTCTCCTTTTGTTCCGCGGAAAACCGGACGCATCATGCCCGGACGAACCTACGAGTGCAACGAAAATCGTGGAGCATGGGCGCATTTTTCTTGTCGCCCCGCCGACTATTTTACTTGGATGGTTTGCCCCGGACGAACCGTCCTGTCATGCGCCTTTCGAGCGAGAATCGCGCTCGTCACGTCACCACGAGCCGTACGGCTTCGAACACGGCGAAAATCACCGCCAAGACGACGCCCACGAACGAATAAAACGACAGGCGCGGATATCGATCCACCGCACGCGCCATCTCGCGAAACATGCGCTTCGTCATCGTCGTTTTGCACGTAACGGAAAATGTGCCGGCAAGGACGTTCTGCAACGCGGCAACGAAATCCGACGCCGATGCATACGCGCGTTTCCCCGGATCCTTGGCCATTCCTTTCAAGGAAACATACACGAGCTCGGCAGGCAAACTCGATTGCAACGAACACGATTTGTGTAAATCGCCTGGCTCGAGCTCCTGTTCCTTGATCGCTTTCAACAAACCTTCCGTCGTCGTCTCGTCCGCCAAATAATGCCGGCACGTGACGAATTCGTGCAGCATCACGGCCGCGCTATAAAGATCGCTCCGCACGTCAATCTTGTCCAGCTCGCCCCGCGCTTGCTCGGGCGACATGTACGCCGGCGTCCCCACGAGCGATCCGACATGCGTCATGTACATGCGCCCTCGTTCATTTTCATTGCCCAATGTCGCATCGGGACCCTGCGCCAAGTCCCGCGTCGAATCCATCGGCTTCGCAATGCCCCAATCCATGAGCACCACCTCGCCATAACGACCGACCATCACGTTCGCCGGCTTGATGTCACGATGTATCACACCATTGGCATGCGCATATTCGAGCGCATTGAGGACGCTGATCATGATTTCCACGCGACGCTCGAACGTGTAATTGCGATGATATTCGGCATCACCTTCGGCGAGCTTGCGAATGATTTGTTCGAGCGTCTCCCCCTCGACGTATTTCATGACGAAAAAATATCGCCCCACCTCGTCGACGCCCACATCGTGAACGGGCACGATGTTCGGATGCTCGAGACGCCCCACGGTGCGAATCTCGTCCACGAAACGCGCCAATAACATGGGATCCCGAGCTTCGGGCAAAAGGCGCTTCACCGCCACTTTGCGCGCAATGTCCTGATCCTGCACGAGCAGCACTTCGCCCATGCCACCGGATCCGAGAAGCTTCAGCGGCTCGTATCGATTGCGCGTTTCGGATACGACCTCCAGCCCCGAACCATTGCCCAATATGCGAGGTAGTACGGTCGTTCGACCTCCCGATGTGGTGGTTCCGGGGAGTCGGAATTCACTGCCAGCATTGTATTCGGGACTCGCTACCGCCGTGGGGGCCGATGCGAACGCGTCGTTCGGCGGTGGCGCAAGCGCAGTTTTGGCATTGGCAACTTGTTGGACGGTGGCGTCGAGTGCGAGCGAGCTCATGGGGGCAGAGAACGTAACGCACAACCTGCCGCTGCGGGAGGTCCGGCATGTAAAGAAATGTTGCTCTACTCTTCACACACCGCGGCCGCGAGCAGGGCTGCAATCTTTGCGCGAAGCAGCTCGAACTCGCGCACGACGAGATCAAGCTCCGTTTCGCGCTGCCGCCGAGATGCATCGATGAGCTCGAAGCTCGTCGCCGTACCCGCTTCGTAAGCAACCTGCGTAAGCCGCGCCGTTTCCTTTGCAAGGTCACGCGCGCTCTCGGTAACCCCTCGAGCCTGCTCGGCCACGTCCACGGCTCGCTCGGCTTGCGCGACTTCCAGACGCGCCTGGCGCGTGATCGCCTCGATACGCGCTTCCTGCTGCCGAGCAGTAGCTCGGCCCACCGCCAATTCGCCATACCGTGACCCCTCGAATATGGGCACCGAGATGACCGCGCGAATGGACCACACATAATTGCGGTTGGTGGGCTGTTCCTGCGGAGGAAGACCTGGGATGGTGTACGAAACCGTTTGCTGCGACGTCCCGGTGCTCAGCGTCCCGTCAATGCTCGCCGTGGGCAGAAAACCAAGCCGCGTCTCGGTGATCTGCCGCCTGCTGATGTCGAGCTGCTGCTGCGCAGCTCGCACGTCCGCCCGCTCCTCGGGCTTGCCCACCCTGCACATCGATCGAACGCTGCTCTCGATGGCGTCGAGCGAAATGCTCGGCGAAACGCCATAAGGAACGTCTTCGCCAAGCGCCAAACCAAGCGCCTCGCGAGAACGGCGTAGCGATTCGTTGCCCTGAATGAGCGTATTGGTCGCAAGCGTCACGTCCTGCTCGGCGCGAACCACGTCGAGGCGCGTGGCGGTTCCAAGGCGAGCTCGCCGGCGCGTTAGCTCGAGCCTTTCGAGAGCAGTTTTCAGCCCCACACGATTGATTTCGCTCACGCGTTCCGCGGTGAAAACGGAAATGATGGCCGATGCGACGTTGGTCATGAGCAAACGTCGACGATCGACGGCCGAAAACCTGGCCATCTCGACCGATTCCCGCGCCGTACCGTAGGCATACCAAGCGCGCGGCTGCAGCACGGGAACGGAAAGCGTCGTCGAGAACGAGCTCGTCGTCGACGTATTCGTCATCGTGAACGGCTGCGGAATCTTCTGACCGAACAAGGTCGTGCCAGCAGGCTGATCAATCGTCGATGCTTGCCGACCTGCGCTGGCGTTCGCATTGAGCGTCGGCAAGATCCGCCCGAGCGCTTGGCGACTCATGCCCACCGCTCGCTCGACTTCCTCTTCGGCAATGCGCAGGTCCGGTGAACGCGAATCGACCAGGTGCACGGCATCCTGCCAGTTCGTGAGCGTCTTCGGCGCGGGCGGGATGGGCGCGAGCAGCGGCTCCTCGATGACGATGACCGGTGGAGCCATAGGGGTAGGTGGTGGAGGTGCTTCACCAGGCGGCGCGGTCGCTGCCGGAGCGGCCGGTTGCGCATTGAGCGTGGTCGGCAGCAGAAGGAGTGTGAGCGCGGCGGCGGGAAGTGACGCAACGGACCGAGGGATGACAGCCATGTTGGGGGCTATCATCTGAACCGGACGGACGCGCGCGACAAGCGAGAAGTGTGCTCGGTGGCTGGCGTCGAATTGCTGCGCGCCCGAAATCGTCGGTCACTCGCGCCGTTCGACGCCCGCCACCTCGGTTCAGTTCTCGAAAGCTGGATCCGCGTCGGCATCCGCGCCGCTGCCGCCCATGGGACGCTCGCGCGCAATCTCCGCAGTGAGCGGCCTGTTGCCCCACGAAGCTTTGGAAATGCCGTCAATGGCTCGTTGCGCTTCGGATCGGCGAATGCTCACGAACGCATTGCGCTCGCGTACGCGAATGCGCTTGACGTCGTCCTTGTCGATGCCGATGTGGTCGAGCAATAGCTCTTGCAAATCCGCAGCTCGCACACCATCTCGACGCCCGACGCTGACGAAGATCTCCGCGTAGTCACCCGATGCCGCTGCGGCCGCCTGCGGTTCGACAGCTCGATGCATCGGCGTCGTCGCCTCGCGCGCGGCAGGTAACGCAGGAGCGTCACGCAAGATAGGCTCGTCGTCGCCTTCTTCTTCAGGCGGCTGCCATGTGGAAAAGTCCGCGTGACGTATCGGCGGACGTGCTGGAGTCGCCGGCGGCGGTAGTGGCTCGGATGCATTCACCGGCACGACGGGTCCAGTCGGCACGACGGGTGCAGTCGGTGCGATGGCCGCCTGCTCGGGGGCGCTTGGGCGCGGCCGAGCGGGCAGGGGGCGAGCGGGCGCCTCTTCCGCAGCGGCGCGGGTCGGCATGCGCGAGCTTGCTGGAGGGCGCGGCATTTCGGGACGCGTTTCACGACGCTGACGTACGCGTCGCTCACGCCCTTCACGCTCACGGCCTTCACGCGGTTCACGCTCGACGGGGGCTGCAGCACGAGCTTCACGCAATTCGGTGGGCGCTGCTGCGGGTTCGTCGGGAACAACCACGACAGGAGCTGCGGGTGGTGCTTGTGGTTTCGGCGCTGCAGGAGCTTCCGCGGGCGCGCGTTTCGGTGCGGGTTTCGGTGCGGCAGTTGCGCGACGTGCGGCTGCGGCTTCATCGCGCGCGGTGGGGCGAGCACCGAGATGACTGCGCAAGAGGCCTGCAAGGATGCGCTCGCAGGAGTCGTGCGACAAAAGGCGCCTCGCGAGCGACAAATCATCCGGATGCGCGCCTTGCGGGATGAAGGCTTCGGCGAGCATGTTGACGAGGTCGGTTTCGGTTCGCGTCGCCAGTTCGCCTTCGGATGGAATTTGCTTCTCGATGGGACGAATCTTGTAGGTGAGTCGCAGCAGATACAGGCCGCCGATGTCGCGCGGCGTGATGAGCGCAAGCGCCGTGCCCGTTCGTCCAGCACGACCGGTTCGTCCGGTACGATGCACGTACGATTCCGCATCTTGCGGAAAGTCGTAGTTGATGACGTGCGTCACGTGCGAGACGTCGATGCCGCGCGCTGCAACATCGGTTGCGACGAGGAAGCGAAGTCTGCCCTCGCGCGTCGCCGCCATGACGCGTTCGCGATCGGATTGTGGCAAGTCGCCGTTGAGCCAATCCGCGTCGAATCCTTGACGGCTGAGCGCAGCGGCGACCACTTCGGTCTCTTCTTTCGTG
This sequence comes from Polyangiaceae bacterium, assembly GCA_016715885.1. Classification (NCBI taxonomy): domain Bacteria; kingdom Pseudomonadati; phylum Myxococcota; order Polyangiales; family Polyangiaceae; species Polyangiaceae bacterium. The sequence goes on along the minus strand of JADJXL010000020.1, from coordinate 608,856 downwards.
TTGCAGAAGATGATCGCGTTTTCGGGGTTTTCGACTTCGATGATGCGTACGAGCGATCCGAGTTTGTCCCCCGCAACCATGTAGACGAAGTGGTTGATTTCGAGCGCGCCGATGTGATCGCCGGACAGCGTCAAGAACTCCGGACTGCGGAGCTTGTTGCGAGCAATTCGCTCGATGTCGGGCGGAAGCGTCGCGGAAAACAGGAGTGTCTGGCGATCCGCGGGCAAACGTTCGAGGATGGCGCTGAGCTCGCGTTCGAAGCCCATCGAAAGCATCTCGTCGCATTCGTCGAGCACGAGCAGGCGAACGTGCTTCGGGTCGAGCGTGCCGCGGCGGAGATGATCGAGCACGCGGCCAGGCGTGCCCACGATGACTTGCGCACCACCCGCGATGGCGTCGATCTGTTTGGGCATCGGCGCACCGCCATACACGGCAGTGATGCGAATTCCCTTTCGTTTTCCCAGCCTTTCGAGCTCGGTCGTCACTTGAACGGCAAGCTCGCGCGTGGGGCAGAGCGCGAGCACCTGCACCTGCGCAGCCGATCGTTTGACGATGTGATCGACGATCGGGAGGCCGAACGAAGCTGTTTTTCCGGTCCCCGTTCGAGCTTGAACGACGGCATCGCGCCCGCGCGTAGCAGGCTCCCAAACGGCAACCTGCACGGGCGTGGGATTGAGGTAGCCGATCTCGGCGAGCGTTTCGCGGAGCTCGGGGGAAAGAGGCAGCACGTCGAACGTCGGCGCAGAAGCTGCAGAAGGCTCTTTCGCCTGCTGGACGTCGCTCGTCCGAACGTCGGTGGCGCCTTGAGAAGTGGAGCTATGGTCAGTCATTCGTTCCTGCTGCGGTGTGCGTCGTCAGGGCACTCGAGAGGGCGCAGCGCGCTGAGTTAGTTCGGTGTCGACAATCGCTTGGACTTTGCGCCGAAGCGGCGCCAGATCACCAGCCTCGCGACGCACTGCATGTTCCTCCGCATAGCGGAGCCGCTCGATGGCGTCGAGTGCGCCTTCATCCTTGACGGAACCTCGACAAGCATCCGCGACGCTATCGAAGTACGTCCACTCGGGCTTCAGCGCCGTCCGGAACCGCTCGATGGCAGGGTCCTCGCCATCCGTTCCGGGAGCCGCGTGACGCGCTCGTTCGATGGCCGACACCAGAGCCGACAGACCCTCATGACAGCTCGCATACGGCGCGGCGACCTTGGGCTGGTAAAACAACTGCTGTGTAATTTGTGCCGTCGCAGCAATGCAAATCACGCCAATCAGCCCGTAATACACGACCACCGCCAGCGCGCGGCTGCGCTTGCGAGCGGCTGCTTGGCGAGGCGTCACGCTAGACATGGCCTATTCGCACCCACCCTTTGCGACAAGCAACTCACTTGCGAAAGCCCGGCGTGTCAGTTGAGCTCGCTTTCCGGCCGTTCGGCCTGCTCCGCCTCGAGGAACGTTGCGGTGATCTCCCGTTCGAGCGCCGCCGTGATCTCATGCTCGATCGCCTCCGCGCTCCCGGCAAGACGCACCACGTTGATCGCATAAATGAACACCCGCGTGCACGGAGGCTCGTCGTGCATGTGCAGCCCAAGCTCGAGACCCAGGTCGTCTTCGATCGCGAGTCCATCGAGGATCACGAGCGCCCGCGGATCGACTCCCTCGGCGACGAGCTCCACACCAGGAGCATCGGAAATGTAGACATCGGCCCCGTCGATGTAACGGCGAAGCACCGGATTGAGCGCTTGCACCGCTTGCTGAGCGACCGCGACGAACGCTTCACGCCCCGGCGCCCACGGGGGCAAACCCATCGCGACGTCCAGCTCGCGCGCAAGAAGAAACGCCTGCGTCGCACCGCGTATGTCGCCTCGTTCGTCACGCACGAGCCCCAAGTAATACTGAGCTTCGGCGTGCGTCGGTTCTTTCTGCGCAGCTTCTTCGATGAGCGCGCCAGCTCGTTCGGTTTGTCCGATTTCGTAAAGCGCTCGACCGACGAGAAAAGCGTGGTTGGGATTTTCGTAAGGTCCCGGGGGAATTTTTGCGACCACCTCGGCAGCTTCTTCCATCTCCCCCTTGGCAAGCAGCGCATCGAACTTCAAAAGCAAAGCGTCGATGACCTCTTCCTCCACTTCGGCAAGATCCAGGGCTTGATCACACATATCGATCGCTTGGTCGAAGTCTCCGAGTGGATGGATGTACACCTCGGCCGCGTTCAACATCGCTTCGAGGTACGTTTCGTCGAGGGCAATGGCTTGGCGGTAGTTCTCGATGGCTTCTTCGCCGTCTCCCTCGAGAGCCGCAACGTAGCCGAGCAGATTGTGCGCCTCGGGTGAGCTGGGATCGAGTTCGAGTGCACGACGTGCAGAGGCCTCGGCTCCACGTGTGTCACCACGCTGAACGAGATCCCAACCGCGATCGAGATGGGCCGAAAATTGGTCCATGACGGGCTCAACAAGTGTGCCAGGGAAAGCGTCAAGTCAAGGGGAGCGGACGATTTGAGAAGCAAGCAGGCTCTGCGGACGCATGGCTGGGCCCCGTCCGTGTGCTCGCTACGCGCGAAGCGAGCGTGCAAACCCGGGCCCAGCGTCACCGCCTAGTCGTGAACCACGACGAGCGTCCCGCGGTTTTCCTTGGTCGACCAAACGGCGTGGAAACCGCGTGGCAACTTCGGCTCGGCCCAGAAAAAGATCTTCTTGGCATCGAGCGGCGAGAGATTGACACAACCGTGGCTCATTTCTCGGCCGAAGTTGTTGTGCCAGAACGCTCCGTGCAGCGCATACGACCCCTCGAAGTACGCCACGTAAGGGACATCCTCGATGCTGTAGGGCAAATCGCCCGCGGCCGTTCCATCGCCATCCATCGTGACCGCGATGTGCTTTTCGCGAATGCGGAACGTGCCTTTGACGGTCGAGTGGTCTTTCTTCTTGTTCTTCGACCTGCGCCCAGGTGAAACGAGCGCTGCGTAGACGGGTTTGTCCCCCTCGATCGCCAAGAGCGTCTTGCGCGTGAGGTTGACGTCGATCCACTTCTCGCCAGGCGCCAGATCTGCCGGCGGCGGACCAGCTTCCGTGTACGTCATGTCGGCAGCCTTCATCCACCAACCTTCGGTGGTTTGTCGGTACACGACCGACTTGACCGTCGCTTCGACGCCCGTGAGTCCAGCCGCGGTGAATCGAGGCGCAGGGCCTTTGACCTTCACGGTCTTCTGCTCCACGTCGACCTCGAACTTCGACGACTTCGACAGGATGAACCCGACCTGCTTGGCGCCTTCGGGAACATCGATGCCCTGTGTCGTGTGCGGCTTGGTGATGTACATGCGGTCGCTCGGCGCCACGAGACCCGCGGTGGTTTTGTACCAAGAGCGTCCATTCCAAGAGAAGGTCTTGTCCACCGCGACGAAGAAGCCTTTGACCATGCGCTTGGCCATCGTCGCGTCGCCTTCTTTTTCGAGCTCACCGAGCGTGACGTTCGGCGCTTTGCCTTTCTCTTGCTGCCACCACGGCTTCTCTGGTTCCTCGACCGGAGGCCCAGCATCGAGCAGCGCGGCGACATCGGCAGACGCCATCGTCGGAGGAGGCGTCGGGGCAGGGCCGATGCGATCCGCCTCGTTCGGATCGTCGCTCGAAGGGACCGCACCACCTACCGAGGGCGGCAAGGAATCCTTCACGAGCGTATCTTGTTCTTTCGGCGCCGAACTTTCTGCGACAGTCGCCGAGGATGCAGCAGCGGCTGCTGCCTCGGCTTCTTCGGCCTTCTTCTTCTTGCGCGCCGCCTTCTTCGCGATCTCCAAGTACGGCTCGTACTTGATCATGTCGTCCTTCGACGGAACGGAACGATAAAGCGGCGTGCCGTGCGCCGTGTTGTACGCGTACTTGTACGGGAGGACTTCCTCGAGGTTCGGGGTCGTGATGCCCATGCGAATGCTCGCATGCGACATGTCCGTCGTGGCGTACTTGCCGCACACGTATCCACCATCGAGAAGGCGGTACCAGCCCTTTTGGCACGAAGCATTTTTGATGGGCGTGGGATCGACTGGAGCCTTTCCGCCGAGTCGAATGTACCCGATGCGCTTGGTGCTCGTGTCCATCGTTGCGTAGACGGGCGTCTGCAGAGCGAGCGCGCCGAGGAGCGGTCCCGTGTAGGGTTTTTCCGCTTCCGCAACGGCCGCATCGTCAGCCGCATCCGTGCCTGCATCGGCGACGGAAGGCGCAGCGGTTGCCGCGCGAGCCGATGCGCTCGGTGCAGGAGGCGTCGCGGCTCGAGGAGGCACCGGGAGGTGGTTTGTCCGCGAAGGTTTGTCCGCGGAGGGGCCCGGAGGCGCATCACCATGACAACCGCTTGCCCACACAGCCGCTCCCGCGACGCTGGCGACGAGCGTGAAGCCCACGATGCTGGCGAGGATCGTCGAGCCAGTCCCACCCGAAGGCGGAGGAGCCGCTGCGGGCGGGCGATGTGCAGGCGGACGCGAGTTCATCGGCGGCCTCGGCCGTTGTTGATCGGATCTGGGTCGGTCTGCAGAAAAGCTTCCCATCGCTGAAGAAGGAGCCGCGCCTTGTTCGACATCAGACGAGCTCTCCGGTCTTCCTAGCTGGTCCTTCATGATCAATCCAATTCTCTGCAATTCGTTTCGACCCCCCGCCTTGAAAGGACCGTGCCACCAGCGCCAGCCACCATGACGGCTCGGCTGCGACTGCTACCGTACGGAACTGTGGAAGGACGAAGTCACCCGCGTGGTTCGCGTGACACGCCCGATCGGGCGATAGCGCACCACGTGCGTAGTCCAGCCAAGCGCGCTTTCAGGATCGCCATGATCGTCGCGCTGCTGGTGCACCTTCCATTCGTGCCCACGCGGCTCTTCCTGTGGATGTCCATCCTGTGGAACTCGGGCCCCATCGAGCTCAACGACATGGATGGCGAGGTCATCATCCCGATCGACTTCGACCTCGTCGACGACCCATCGGCCGCAGCGCCTGGCCCCACCACGACCGCTCCAGCAGCTCCACCCGACCCCGAGACCTTCACCGAGCCTGTCGCGACGACGACACCAACGCCTACGAAAAAGCCGGATCCCACACCCATCGACGCCGGTGTGGATGCCGAAGCGCCCGATGCATCGAGCGAATTGCCCGACGCCGGCGTGGCCGATGCAAACCTCGACGCCGAACCGGACGCAGCGCCCGCTGCAATGGATGCGGGCATCGATGACGGAGGAGCTGGCGATGCGAGCGTCGAGCCGACGCTGAACGATGCCGGTGCAAATCATGACGCCGAGCCACCGATCGCTCGTGCCGAGACCGACGGCGGGTCTGGTGGAATTCTCCCCGCTACGACCGACGCTGGTTTGCCCGTGGATCCAGTGACAAACCTCCCGGATGCTGGACCCGTCGATGCGGGGCCGGTCGACGCTGGACCCGTCGATGCGGGCCCAGTCGATGCAGGCGTTGGGACCAGTGATCCCACGGCTGTCGCAGGTTCACCGTCGAGTTTGGTCGGGAAAAACCCGAACGTAAAGATCCTCATCGCGGGTGATCGCCTGCGCAAGTACGAGCTCGGGGCGATGTTCGGTGACGTGCTCGCATCGATCCCGCAATGGCGGCAGTTCATCGGTTCGAGCGGCATCGATCCCGTCAAGGACATCGATCACATGCTCATCGCGGGCCCGCAGCTTCGAGATTCGCGCAAGGTCGTCGTCGTGATGGACCTGAACGTTCCCGATGCGAAGGCGCGGGCAACCATCGACGGCATCGTCAAGCGCAGCAATCCCCCTGGAAAGTGGCTCACGGATACGCCCGTTCCCGCCGCGATCGCGCAAGCCGACAAGGGTGAACGCATCTTCGCGATGGTCCCCGGCAAACACCTCGTCGTCGTGCTGCCTGCCGATGCAAAAGGTCAGTTGCCGCAGGTCAAGGCGATCAAGCCGTTCAACAAGTCGAGCGCCGTTGGCATCGCGCTCTACACGGTCACACCGGCCAACGCGCTCAAGGGTTCGCCACTCAAGGTTCCCGACGCGGTCATGAAAATTCTCAGCTCGCTCAAGTGGCTGAGGATCAACGTGATTCCCACGGACGACAGTGGAGTGGACGTGATCCTCGAGGCGCAGGACAAGGACGAAGACCTTGCGCGTGAACACGCCCCTCAACTCGAAACGATGATCGACGCCGTTCGGTCGTACGACGTGCCCATCATCGGCAAACGGGAAGTGATTGGAAAAGTTTCCTTTACGTCGACAGGGAGCATGATCCGTGGCGAGACACACGTGACGCGGAAACAGCTCATTTACATCATGGGTTTCGCCAAGGTGCATTTGGAGCAGCAAGCGAAACTGGCGGCAGATGCCGGCGCTCCCAAGTAGATCGGTCGACGATTTCTGCGGATTACTGGCCAGCGCGCGAGCGTTGGACTAATTCGAGCCCGACAGGCGCGAGAGCCACGCACCACGAACATGCCCGCTGACCACACGCCCCAAGCAGTCCTCGCAGAACTTGCAGGTCATCCACGTGGAGACGAGCTTGCTCGTCTGGTTCACGCCGTTGCATTCACCTGCGCGGACGAACGAAAGATCACGCTGCCCGAAGGGGTGCAAGACGCGGCAGCGCAGTTGTCGCTGTCGACCAAAGACGCCGATACGTCGTTTGGAAACGTCATCACTGCGCTCGAACCTGGGTCGCCGACGCGAGCTCGCCCCGAGACGCGTGCTCTTCTGTCTGCGCTGCTCGCGCGTGGCGTCGCGTTGTCGCTGCCCGACGGGGCCGACGCAGAACGCCGCGTCGTCGATGCGCTCGTCTGGGTCGCTGCTCATACGTCCATCGATGCGCTCGCATCGATCGACACAGCGCTCGGGGCGAAAGCGGATGGTTTGTGGAGACAAACTGCCGCGTTGATTCGTCGCATCGAGGCAGGTGATGCGTCCATCGGGCGAGCGGGAGCTCTCGTTGCGGCGGCGGCGCTTGCGTCGAGCAATTCGCCCGTGGCTCACGAAGAGGCCAAGTCGCTCGGGACGGAGACGCGCGATCCTGTCATTGGAGCACTGCTCGCGAATGCAGCGCGTTCGGGCGAAGGTGCGTCCGCTTCGGGCGAGATGATCGCCGCGCCGCGAGGTCCCGTTGCGCTCGTGCTGATGGCGATCACGGGACTGCTCGTGATCGTGCCGCTTGCGCGAATGGCGGGCAGGTTGTTCTTGCGGTACCGGAGTCCTGCGGAGCTTCGCGTATCGCCAACGTCGCTCACGGTGATTGCCAAGACGGAGCTGCTCGGACGAACAGTGCGCGAACGCGAGATCGTGGTTCCGCTCGATCAGCTTTCGAGCGTCGCGCGTGACGTTCGGTACCCGCGTTTGGCGCTGTATGCGGGGCTGTTTGCTTTGGCGCTCGGGAGCTACGTGGGCGTGTCGCTCTTCGTCGATGGAGCTCGCGCTGGATCGCCGGATTTATTGGGCATGGGCGCGTTGATCGTTGCGGTTGGCGTGGCGCTCGACTTCGCGTTGACGAACTTGATGCCCGTGGGTCGGGGTCGGTGTCGGGTGCTCATCACACCGAGCAAGGGCGGAGCGCTCGCGATTGGCGATGTCGATCCGAAGCTTGCGGACGCGGCGCTGCAGCGGCTGGTGCCGAGCTCGTAGAAAAATCGCATCCACAATTTTGGCCCATCTCGATCGCCTTCGATAAGGACCGAAGTGCCGGCAGGTCGAGCCCTTGTTCAGTGCGCTCGACAATGGACCGAGCCTCGAAGGGACCGCGTGGTGCGGTGCTCGTAGGACGGCTGCGCCGGACAGGGAGACGTGTGTCATGCGACGCAAGGGAGAGATGCTGGCTGAGCTCGAGCGGATGTTGAACGAATCGCTGAGCGCGCAAGCGAAAGGCGCGAGCTATTCGAAGCTCGCCAAGCTCCAAGGCGCCGTGGACGGCTACATGCGAGCGCTCCTCGATGGAGGGCTCGCGACACGCCAGGAATTGTTGGAGCTCGTAGCATCCGTACGAGCTAGCGTGAACGGCCCCGCGACGCGCGATGTGCTGCTGGACAAGGCGACGGAAATCGCTGCGGCTTGATTGTGGGGAGGGGCGGGGGAGCTTCATGAGCCCCCCCGAGAACCATCACGGCGACACGATGGAGACGTCGCCCTTCGGTTCCTCGCCGCCCATGCGCCACCAGTTGGCGAGCATGAGTTTGCCGTCGACGATGAACGGCTTCGAGAAGGCTCCGGCGAAACCTTCCTGCTCGATGGTCGCGAGCTTCCACGTGATCATGCCGCCCGTCGGCGTGCCGACTGCATGACGCAGCTTGCCGGCCGTCGCGTCCTGATACGTGATGTGAATCTCGCCGCTCGCTCCGACGTAGATGCTCGAATCGTCACCGACCAGATGCTGGCCGTCGTCGTGCTTCGTCACGCCGTCGACGGTGAGACCATCATCGACGCCCGTCGTGAACAGGACGGTCGTGCCTTTGGTGACTTGCGCATACAGCAGGCCTTCGGACAAACCGTCGACGTACGAGATGTGCCAGTCACCTTTGTCGTCGATGAACAGCGATGCACCGATGCCCCTGTCGCCCGTATCGGTGCCGTCCGGCGCTTGACCATCGACGATTTGCGACGTCCACGAGCCGCTCGCCTTCGATGCGATCACGAGGTTGCCGTGGATGCGATCGTAGAATGCGATGCCAAGAGCGCCCGAAGGATCGACGGCGAGCGAGATGTAGTCACCCACCGCATCCGGATACGTGTCGACCTTGGATGCATCACGAATGTCTGAACATGCGGCTCCCATGCCCAAGTCGACACAAGCGGTGCCCGTACCGCACTTGGGATCGCATGTCGTCTGCTTGGCCATGCACCTGTTGTTTTCGACCACGCACACATCGCCAGTCCCACAGAAGTAGGCACGACAAGGTGTGGCGTTGTCGACCACCGCGTCTTCGAACGTCCAATCGGCTTCCGAGGGGGTTGTCGACGTGGCCGTTGCGACACGCACCTTCGACGTCACCGCACCATCAGCGCCAGGTTCGATCGACAAGTACGCGATGGCGGGTCTGTCGGCGACGAACACCAGTTTTGCATAACGACCGATGTCCGACTGCGGCTTCGATTCGACCGTGATGATCCTCCACGCCGTGTCCACTTGTTGGGCGAACTTGAGGGCCTTGTTCGTCCGATCGTAATAGGCCACGGCAGGTTTGCCGGCGCGGTCGAGGGCGATGCTCGTCCATAGGCCCACGTCGTCACCCGGTTCGACTTGGCCTCCGCGGAAGCCGTCCTTGTTGTAGAGCGTGGGATCCACGGGCGGTTCGGCAGGAACGCCGTCGATGGCTTTCCAGTTGACCTTGGTTTCGCTCCACGTGCCGACGACGAGGTCGCCCCACGAGAACTCGTTCGACCAGTCCGCTTCCGCGTATCCGGCGACCCAGATCGTCTTGCCCGTCGTGGCGACGGACGTGTACGCGCCGATGAGGCCTGGATAAAGCGTCGTGCAGTTTGGCGCGACGCACTGGTAGGTGTTGACCTTGACCGTGCCGTCATCACCGCAGCCAGCAAACGAACCTGCTGCGCCGATGATCGCGATGCCCGTGAGAGCGCGAAGCGCGCGACGGCCGCGGGAACCGGTCGCCGCGCGCACCTTAGGGTTTGACGGTGCGCCCGCGGAAGGTTTGTCCGAACGACGACGGGCAAACCGGAGCGCTACGCCGACCATGCCGAGCGCGACGAGCCATGCAGCGTTGCTCTGCGACGACTCCTCGCCAGCGACGGTGCATCCACAACCGGCACCGGTTGCAATCGCGCGGCCTCGAATGAGCGCCTGCGATGCGGTCGCCACGTTGCCTTCGGTGTCTTCTGCTTCGACCGTGATCTCGGCAGCATCACCCACGTCGACCGCCGTGATCGCCGATGCGAGCGTCCAATCCGACCACGCGCCACCATCGAGACGGTAACGCACGCGAGGCTCGCCGCCGCCCGACACGATGTCGCGCACTTCGATGCCCGCCGTTGCACCCACAGGCTCCGCAATCGTGATGACCGGCGGCTCCGCGTCGATCACGACCTCAATTGTCGCAGGGGTTTCGTCCATCGAGTCGGGACGACCCACGACACGCGAACGTGCGCTGATCGTGTGCTTGCCCTGAAGACGCAGCCACTCGTCACGCACGGTGACCATTCGTTCACGCCTGAACGGTTTCCACGCGCCGTTGTCGACACGGTACGAGTACTCGACAGCGTGCGTTCCGTTATCGAGCGGTGAGGACATCTGAATGTTCACCCCCGGAACGTTGCTCTCGTCCGCCGATGCAATGCGGAACCCTGCCGGATCGATGTCCTTGCCGACGACCGACACCGTCGTCTTGTTCGGCAGGAGCGGTGCGACCGGTCCGGTGCCCAGCGTCGCGAAGATGCCGAGGAAGTTATCGTTGCCCTGCGTCAACTTGCGCAGACCAGGCGAACCCTGACCGTCGACCGTTTCCGGAATCGTCAGCGTCAGGCCGAGCGATCCGAGCGCGCTCGAAAGGTCAATCGGAGCGATGCCACCCACGAACTGTCCAGCGAGACCACCGAGCAGGCCTTGAAGTGCGGCCGCGATGACGACCGGATCTTCGCGAAGCAGCTCGGAGTTCGTCACGACGCCGTTCGTGACGCCAATCTTGTCGAGCACCGGGAGCAGCCCCTCTTTCGTGACCGTGAGGTTCACGGGCACGTCGAGGTCGAACGTGGCCGTCATGAAGCGGATGAAGCGATCGGTCGACCAAATGTAAAAGTCGAACGAAGCTTGAGGCAGTTGCACGCGAATGACCGGATCCTTCTCGAGATCCGTGCCGTTGCCGAACGTCGCTGTCGGTGGTTTGCCCGGACGAACGACGAGCGCCACTTGTTGCGCCTCACGCTGCAAACCCAAGTCCTTCAGCGAATTGGCGAGCAGCGCGAGCGTGCCCGACGAGAGCTGCGGAATGGTCTCGGTGGAGATGCCGAGGCAGAGCAATCCGCTGTTGTAGACGCTGTTGAGCGCGTAGTTCGCGTAACGCTCGGCGAGGCCGATGCCCACGTGCGGACCATCGAGACCCGCCGGCCAGTTGGTCACGGTGTTGCCCTCGAGCTCGACCGGAATCGGGATGCCCGTGGGGATGGCCATCTCGGAGAACTTCACGCAGCTCGAGATCGGCGACGGTTCGCCGCCGCCATACATCCCCAGCGTGGCGCCGTTGCCGATGGGATTGAGATCGCCCCACGCAAAGCCGCTGTTGTCGGGTCGTTTGGTTGGACCACCCACGGCGAAGAGGATGTCGAGGCCGCCTCGCGTGCCGGGAGAAACGCTGGAGAGCGCGCCGCTCAAGTCCATGCTGCCGTCAACGCCGAGCAATATCGGCACGCATTCCGCGTTGCCGTCGGTTCCATAACGACAAACGCCGTCCACGTTGTTCGTGCCGAGCGGACACTCGGGCTTCGCGCCCGGCGTGGCTTGCTGGCAAAGCTGATCGGAGATCGTCTGGTCGAGCGTGTCGAGCAGTCCGCCGACGAGCATGTCGAAGATGAAGCCCTTCATCCAGTTGAGGACGGTGCTCGAGAAACCGCCGCCGCAGAAGTTGAGCGAGTTCTGGAGCTGGGTCTCGTTGATCGACAACTGGCCGACCTTCACCCGCGAATAGCCGTACCGCGAATGCGACATGTCGGTATCGACCTCGATGGAGAGGTCGACGTTGAGGTCGATGTCCGCGAACGCAGGCGGATTGGTGCAGCCGTTGCTCGTCAGGCGAGCGTTGGTGCTGCCGAGGAAGCCGAGGTCGATGGGCAGGTTTTGCAGGCGCAGCGGGAGCGGCCCGGTGATCTTGATGTTGTGAGGCGTCGCCGTGCTGATATCGAGCTGGGCGTTGCCGATGTCGATCTCCATCACGCACTTCGGCGGACTCGAGTTCTCGTCTGCTCCACCCGGACAAACGCTGTAGTTGATGAAGCCGAGGGCGCTGCCGCTCGTTGAAGGAATGGGGAAGTTGATGACCCCACCGTTGCCGCTGCCGCCGAGCGCAGCTTTGGCAAGCGGTCCAAGGTTCTGTTCGAGGAACGTGACGCCCGAGTCGGTAAGACGAACCGAACCGGCATTCTCGATGCGATCCGTCGGCTCGAAACCTCCCGCGATGGGCGTCATTCCGCAGCCCGAACAACCGCTCGAGCACCCACCGCCAGCACATCCGGCGATGAGGATCACGAGCATGATCCCAATGATATGTTTGAAGAAGCGCGGCATGGCGAAGACCTCCAAGGGCGGCCGCCGACGCGGCCTCCCGAAACTCGGAGAGGCCGTTTTTCATCGACGAATCCCTATGGATCGTACGCGTCCCCGCGCGGGTGCCGCAAGCGCTACGGAATCGGACAGCCGCCGTTGATCTTCACGGCGCTCGCAGCAAATTCCGCAGCTAGCTGCACAGCGTCGGAACAAGTATCCGTCGCTGCCGCATTCGTGGCATCGCACCAATCGCCCTTGAAGTCGACTTTGCCCATCGCGTCGCGCTTGCACTTCTCGATCGGCGTCCCACTGTCGCCATTCTCCGTGAGAAGCGCGCAAAGCGAGGCGTTCGCCAGGTCGACGACGATGTTGTCGGCATCTTCGAGCGTGATGTACCCCTCGAGCTTCCCGCCGTTGACGAACGAGAACTGGTTCTCCTCAGGATACGGACCGCAGTTGTTGAAGGGATCGAGCCCTGCCGCATTGAACGAGCCCACGCAATTGTTGTTCGAAGACAACTGGCCTTCGGTGATCCGTGCTTTGCGCAGCGGAAGCAGAATGGGATCTCCCTCGGCCGTGTAAATCGGCACGATGATGTCCTGAGCATCCGCCACGGCGACGCTGAATTTGCCTTGCGATAGATCCGAAGAAAACTTGATCGGTTTGATGTCAAACGTTTGCCCACCCTGCATGAGCATCTCGTTGACGAAGCTGTACCCGTCCTCGGCTTTCGCGGGAGGCTTCGCGCCGCCGGTGCAAACGGTGTTCGTGTCGAGGTCGAAGTGCGCGATCCACGAGAACGTCCCGCCTTCGGCGTCGCCCGTGAGGTAACAGTCCGGCCGCTTCCACGCCACGCCGCTCGCGACGGTCTTGCCCACGAACTTCGCAGGCCCCAGCGTCGCCGGCTTGCTGATGAGAATCTGCGACATACGCAGGCCGAACTGCCTGGCATCCTTGTTGTCCACGATCGCCACGCACGTGGGATCCGCTGATACACACGCCGCCGGAAGGTCACACGTGACCGACGGAGTGCCCGTCGTCGTTCCGTTCGTATCACCGCCGTCGCAGCCGACGACAAACCCGAACAAACCCACGGCGCCTACGGCAAGCGAAGCTGCCACTGTCGAAAATCGCATCGATATCCTCCACGCAAAGTGAGGCGCGGAGGTTATCACGGACGGGGCAGTGAACGGATGTGCGGGAAGGCAGCGTCACATGCTGTGCGCGCCGAATTCGTAAAGCTCGCGAATGGCGCCGACGCGAGCGCCAACCTGCGCCTTCGTCAAGCTCGCCATCTTCGTCGTGCCGACACCTTCCACGCAATACGACGCAGTCGCCGTTCCGTGCACCATCGCCCGGCGCAGCGCGAGCGGCGTGACCTCCGGCGTCGCCGCGAGATACCCGAGGAACCCGCCAGCGAACGAATCACCAGCGCCCGTCGGATCCACCTCGTCCTCGAGTGGAAAGCCGCTCGCTGCAAACACGCCTTGCTCATCGAAAAGCAGCGCGCCGTGTTCACCTCGCTTGATGACCAACCGCTTCGGCCCGCGCGCGAGGATGTCCTTCGCCGCGCGACGAATGTTGTGAACGCCCGACAAAAGACGCGCCTCTTCGTCGTTGATGATCAGCAAGTCGATGCGCCGCAGCATCGCTGAAAGCGTCCCCGGTTCGCCCTTGATCCAAAAGTTCATCGTGTCGGCAATGACGAACTTCGGCGCTGCGAGCTGGTCGAGCACGTCGAGCTGCAAGCGCGGGTGAATGTTGCCCAGGAGCAGGAGAGGGGTTTGTCGCCACTGCTCGGGCAAACGCGGACGAAAGTCGGCGAAAACGTTGAGCTGCGTGTCGAGCGTGTCGCGGTGGGTCAGATCGGACGAGTAACGGCCGGCCCAGCGAAAGGTTTTTCCGGACGCACGCTGAACGCCGTGCGTGTCGATCCCGCGATGACGCATGTCGTCCAGCGTCTGCTGCGGAAAGTCGTCACCAACGACAGCCACGATGCGCACGGGCGCAAATGCGGACGCCGCCATGGCCGCATAGGTGGCGGAACCACCAAGAACGTCTCGAAAGCTGCCTGAAGGCAGATCGAGGTCGTCGAAAGCCATGGAACCTACGATGAGCATGGGGGAATGAGCGGTCACAGCGGGCCTCTTGAGTCAGGCGTCGAGCGCGGCAGAGGAGCGAGCCATCGTAGCTGAGCAAGCCCCCCCCCCCCGGGCCCCCGCCCCCCCCCCCCCCCCCCCCGCCCCCGCCAGCCCCCGGGCTGCGTTCTGACGTCGACAGGTACGAGATCGCGACGCGTCATGACCGCGCCCTTCAGCGCTCCCGTCGCCGCGCTTTGGCTCGGATCCGGCAATCGACGCGCAAGCGCATGCAACACCTTGCGCGCATGCTCCACATTCTTGCGCAAAACCGCCACGACCGCGTCCACCGTCACGGCTTCCTCCGTGGAATGCCAACAATCGTAATCCGTGGACATCGCGAGGATCGCGTAAGGCAGCTCCGCTTCGCGAGCAAGCTTCGCTTCGGGCATCGCGGTCATGCCGATGACCGACACGCCCCAACTTCGGTACACGAGGCTTTCGGCACGCGTCGAGAACTGCGGACCCTCCATGCACACGTACGTGCCACCGTCGTGAACCTTCACGGACGTCCCCTCGAGCACTTCGTTCGCCGCTGCCCCGAGCGCTGCGCGCAGGTGAGAACAAACCGGATCGGCAAACGCAACGTGCGCTGCGATCGCGCGATCGAAGAACGTCGACACGCGGCGCTTGGTCAAATCGATGAATTGATCCGCAAGAACAAAGTGCCCCGGCGCAATCTCTTCACGCATCGAACCCACGGCACTGACGCTCACGAGGTGCGTGGCGCCGAGCATCTTCAGTGCACAAACGTTCGCTCGATAGTTGATGTCCGACGGTGAAACTCGGTGCCCGCGGCCATGTCGCGGCAAAAAAAGCATCGTCGTGCCGGACTGTTTGTCTCGTCCGCGTATCACCAGGTCGCTCGCAGGGCCGTACGGCGTGTCGACGTCGATCTCTTCGACAGCCTCGAGATCCTCGAGTGCATAGACGCCGCTGCCACCAATCACGCCAAGGACGTGTTGCATATCAATTGCCGACCTTTCCTTCGGCGAGGAGCTCCTCGCACAGGAGCGCATGCCGATCGCGTTTGCATCGCTCCGCAAAAACCACCGCGCGCAGGTTGTCGTAAGCGCGTTGAATGTCGTCGTTGACGATCACGTAGTCGAAGAACCCGTAATGCTCGATTTCGCCCTTCGCTGCCTGCAAACGCCGAAGTGTCGTCGGTTCGTCTTCGGTGCCGCGTCCTCGCAAGCGTCGTTCGAGCTCTGCGAGGGAAGGGGGCAAAATGAACACACCAACAGCCTCGGGCATGCGGGCCTTGATCTGCCGAGCTCCCTGGTAGTCGACGTCGAACAGCACTCCAGTGCCCGTTTTTCTGGCAACTTCGATCTCGGACAAACTCGTGCCGTACAAATTGCCGTGCACGTGCGCCCATTCGGCGAACGCGCCGACGTCGATCATGCGCGTGAACGTGTCTTTGTCCGTGAAGTGATACTCGCGCCCATCGACTTCGTTCGGCCGCGGCTTGCGCGTCGTGTGCGACACGGAGAAACGGAGGCCCGGAAACTCCGACCGAAGCCGGTTGCAGAGCGTCGTCTTGCCCGCCCCCGATGGAGACGAGACGATGAGAAGAAGAAAATCGCTCATGTCGTTACGCCCTGATCGCGCACTCGTCGTGGTCCTTCGTGGATGATCGTCATTCGACGTTTTGCACTTGTTCGCGAAGCCGCTCGAGCTCGACCTTCATGCTGACGACGAGCTGCGAGATCGCAGCGTCCTGCGCTTTGGCGCCGAGTGTATTGGCCTCGCGTACCATTTCCTGCAGAAGGAAGTCGAGCCGTCTGCCCACAGGCTCGGTCGTGCCCGACGCAAGCACGCGATCGACCTGTTCGAGATGACTACGCAGACGAGTGACTTCTTCGCTGAAGTCGCTCTTGTCGACGAGCAGCGCGACTTCGATCTCGAGCCGTCCGTGATCGATGGCAACTTCGGTCGAAGACAAAAGGCGCTCGAGGCGTTCGTGGAGCCTGCGCTGCGCAGCTTCACGCGACGATGCAGCAAGTGCCGCTACGTCATCGAGCAGTTTCGCGAGGACCTGACAACGCGCGGTGAGATCCGCGAGCAGCGCTTCGCCTTCTGCACGACACATCGCTTCCATCGCAACGATCGATGCCTCGATCGCACGACGAACTGCGTCTCGCACTTCTGCCAATTCGGGACCCGCAGGCGGCACGAAAAGATCGGGCACGGCAGCAAGCACGGACAGTGGAAGGTCGGTTCCCGGCGCGAGCTCGTCACGCAGCGTGCAGAGCTGCTGAAAGACGGATTTCGCGCGCGCGACATCGAGCGTTGCGTGCGCCAGAAACGGGCCTTCGGTGCGCACGACGAGCTCGACGCGACCTCGGCGGAGCCGCTCGCGAATCACTTGTTCGGCGAACAGCGACAGCTCCGCCATCTCGCGCGGCAAGCGTGCGCGTATGTCGAGGAATCGTTGGTTGACGGAGCGGATCTCGGCAAGCACGCGGCCCTGTCCGAGCGGCACTTCGCCAAGTCCGAATCCCGTCATGCTGCGCATGCAGTGCGCCTACGTCGCCTCGGGCCGCGCGGCAACCGCGTTGACCGCACCATGGTTGTTGTGTGCAAAAACGAGCGTACGAGCCGGCCGAGATGCTGCAACGAGCCGGGCAGCGGCAGCAAGACCGGACGAGCGCAAGGCTTCGATGAACCGAATCGTCGGCTCGAGGCCTTCTTCCCAGCGAACCTTGGGCTCGTAACCAATGAGCTCCTTCGCGCGCGAGACGTCTGCAAGGGAATGGCGGACGTCTCCCGGCCGCGGATCTTCGTGCTGCACGCTGAGACGGCGGCCCATGACGCGGCCGATTTCCGTGCAGAGCGCGTTCAAGCTGACGCGCCGTCCGCCTGCGATGTTGACGATCTCGCCCGTCAATTTTCGCGGCGTCGTTGCAGCGAGCAGGTTCGCTGCGACGGCGTTGTCGACGTAGCAAAAGTCGCGCGTCTGCTCGCCGTCGCCGAAAATGCGGATGGGTCTTTGCGCGAGCGCTGCATCGACGAAGCGCGGGATCGCTGCGGCGTACACGCCTTCGGGCGTTTGATGCGGGCCGAAGACGTTGAAGTAGCGCAGCGAAATTGTTTCGAGTCCGTAAATTCGGGCGAACACCTCGCAGTAGTGTTCGCACGCGCGTTTCGTCACGGCGTAAGGTGACAGCGGCCTCGGGGCCATGTCTTCGTGCTTGGGCAGCACTTCCGTGTCGCCGTACGCCGCGGACGACGCTGCAAAAATGACGCGGCGCACCCCTTGCTTTCGAGCCACATCGAGCACGGTGACCGTGCCCCCGACGTTGACGGCGTCGCTCGTGATGGGATCGTCGATGCTGCGAGGGACCGATCCGAGCGCTGCTTGATGGAGCACGACTTCGACGCCTGCGCACGCGCGGGCGACGGTGTCGGCGTTACGGATGTCACCCTGGATGCGCTCGACGGACGACGAACTCTCCAGCGCTGCAAGGTTTTCCCAGGAACCGGTGGAGAGGTCGTCGAGCACACGGACGCGTTCGCCTGCGCTTACGAGCGCGGAGACGATGTTCGAGCCGATGAAGCCAGCTCCACCAGTGACGAGATAACGAGGATTGGACATGCCGACTCAGATGCTCGAGCCGCCGCGGCGGTCTGCTACTTCTTCTTGAAAAGATCGTCGAGTTTCGCTTTGGACTTGGCGATCTGCGCGGACGTATCCTCGGGGACGCCGTTTTTGAACGTGAAGAACGTGCAGAAGTTCGCCTTCTCCCGATCCGGGATGTACTCGGCGATCCGTTCTTTGCACTGGTTGTGCGCCGACGGATCCCAGTACTCGCAGTTCTTGCAGCAGTGCATGTCCACGCCGCAGTGCGGACAGTTGTCTTGGCGCTGAAGCTTGACCTCGAAGATCAGCTCGTTTTTGCACTTGTAACAAAAGTGGCGCTTTTGTTCGACCTTGGGAATCCAACCCATTTCCCGCTCCTCAGGTCAGGCCCTTTCGGCGCTGAATTTCGCTCGCGATACGCTTGTACTCGACTTCCCACGTACGCGTTCCTTCCTGAACATGCTTCAGTTTGCTTCGTACTTCGGTGTCGAGCTCTTCGTCGGCAGCCAAGTACTTTTTCAGGAGAGGTCGCATCTTTCGACGAAGGTCGTGGTCGGCCACGAAGACTTCGTCGACGTTGTTCGAGTGCAGCAGCATCTCGATACACTGGTCGAGCAAGTAGTCGAGCATGTCTTCGCCGACTTTGATGCCCTTTTGCTCGGCGATGATCTTGCGGATCCGGCCGAACTCGGACTGAGGTAGGCCGCGTGACTCGAGGGTCGTCTTTGCCTTTTCCATGACATCCCGGTCTGTGGCCAGGTAGCTGGAGAAGACCGACTCGATGTCGCGGACCACCTCTTTGCGGTCCTCACATTCGACATCCCCCGCGTCTGCCAGGGTCTTTACGATTTCTTCACTGAGGGGAGTAATTTTACCGCTAAAGAGGCGCATCCAACGATCCGTATCTGGGAGGTGAGCGGGGCAGCGGCCCCCGCCGGAGAGGGTTCTCCGGGGACCGATGCCGAAAGGTACGGGCCAAACTTCGGAGATGTCAACGCAACGGCGTTTTTTTTAGGGCCCGAACGGCGAAATGACGCACCACGACACCAGTAGGAGCAATCGATATGATGGGTAAGGATGCGATGGCACCGAACGCAGCGGCACGCACCGGAGCGGTCGGCAACGACGGGGGGCTCGATCCGGATGCGCGCAAGCGTCGGATTTTGCGACGTGGAGCGGTTGGAAGTGCTGCTTCCGCCGCTTCGCAAACGATGCTTTCGGACTCGGGAACGGTTCAACGCGTCACGCGCGGTCGTCCGCTCGTCACGCAAGGCGATCCGGCCAACTCGATCGTCATGATCGGCAGCGGCCGCGTCCGCTTGGTTCGCGCGCTGAACGAAGGCCACACGCTTTCGCTCGGTTACCGCGGCGCGGGCGACCTCCTCGGCGAAGCTGCCCTCGGTAGCATCCCGAACCACCGCGAAAGCGCGATCGCCACCGAAGACGTCGAGGCTCTCGTCGTCCCGATGGCCACCGTGCGCAGCCTCATGGGCACCGATCTTGCCTTCGCGAACGCGCTTCTCACGTCGCTCGTCGAACGCAACGCGGAAACGGAAGAACGCCTCGCCTCGATGCTCTTCCGCAACGTCGAAGCACGTCTCGCCGAGTTCATCCTGAAGGCGGCTGGCCGCTGGGGCATCCCGGATCCGCGTGGCGTGCTCATCTCGGCGCCCTTCACGCATCAGGAAATGGCCAGCATGATCGGCTCGACGCGCGAAACGGTGACGCTCACGCTCGGCGAACTGCGCCGCAAGGGCATCATCGAGGTCGATCGTCGCCGCATCGTCGTGCTCGACCGCGAAGGCTTGAAGACGCGTACTTGACCGGCACAAGGTTGCGATCCAGCCCCGGGGCGGGTTGAAACCCGCCCCTACACATTAAAAAGTCCTCGCGCTGCCGCGCTCGGACTAGCGTCATCCCGCATCGTGAGAATGTGTATCTGCTGCGAAATGGCCGTCAATTCTCGACGATGATCCCAAACCGGACAACGCCAGTCCCGAACGGTAGTGAGGGACTTTTGAACGTGTAGCGCGGGGTTTCAACCCCGCGCGGGGTTGGGGCAAGGACGCACGTTTCGAGTTCTGAGACGGTCTCTTTAACTCAGCGCCGCGGCGCGGCGAGAAACCTTCGTCAACCCGTGGCGACGCTCCCCCCGGATGATCGCTACGTCAACGCGGCCGCTTCGTCTGCGGCCTCGGTGGCGCGCCTCGCCCAAGCTTCAGCCGACGCATCACGGCAACCTTCTGCCGCTCCTTGTACTTCGCGTGGCTCGCATCCCCAAGCTCGTTGGCCGCCTCGGTCTCGCGATCGATGATCTGAAACTCGCACAGCACGAACACGATGGGCCCGAGCGACCACGCTGCCGGTGGCGCAAGCTCCATGATCTCAGGCGGCAAACGCACGGGCATGTCAACGACGAAGTGAATGACGCGATAGTTCTGATCGCTGAACGAGTTGTTGCTCAGCGTCATGCCGTCATCGACGCCCGACTGAAGGCCCTTCACCAGCGCCCGCAAGTACGCGTGGCTTTCGCAATAACTACGGAAATGAAAGACCGTGTTGATGCTCTGCCCAGGCACCACGTAGTTGAACGGAAAGAGCCGCTCGGACAGATAGTGCAGGATCGGCAGCACATCGTCGGCTTCACGCGTCACGATGCGAAAACGCAGCTTGTCGTAAATGGCCGAAGCCACCGTGTCCGACTTCGACAAGAGCTTCGTGTAGAGCGAGTCCTTGTTCTTTCGACCACCAACGAATTCGGTGATCGGAAAACCCGCCGCCAGCATCCCGCCAACGACGCGATAAACCTTCTCCTCGACGAGATGAAACACGTCCTGATCGGACATCGGGATCGAGAACAGAAGCTCGCGCCCATCCAAGTGATGGATGATGTGCATCGCCTTCAAGATCGTGCAGGCACAGAGCTGTCGATGCCCTTTGCCCGACGCCAACATGAGGATCTCTTCGACGGAAGCTCGAGCGACGGGCTTCGGAATGGGAAACTCGAAATGACGCCGTAAATACGCGATGGCTTCGTTCTTGATGGCTTCGAGCCGTGCGCGATCCGCAGGTTCGTCCGGGCGAAAGTCCTGCGCCACGAGAAGCCTTCGCGCCTGCTCCTCGGACTCGACGTGCAGACGATGCCAGTCGACCACCGAGTCACCTCGAAGCACGAGACGCACAGCCTCGAGATCCATCAAGGTGAGCTCATCGATGCCCTTCAGGGTACCGACGGTGTCGTAGGTCATGGCGCGCTGGACTCAGTCCTGAAACGCGTCTTTCACACGCGCGCGTTGGGAGGCGAAGGGGGAGGTGTGTTGGGCGTCCGTCCAAGCGACAACGTGCCGTAGAAGATGCCGATTGTGAGAACTACGACAGCCGCATGTCCGAGATAGGCGCCGCTGCAACCAATCGCAGCAAAAGGAGCGAGCGCAGCCAAATACCAGGGCGTGATCTTCATCGGTCCTCCGTCAGTGCTGGCAGCGCGCTTACGCGCACCGCCTCCGCCGCGACACTCTCCTCCCAAGGAGATAAGGTGTGTGTGTCGCCGACAGATAAGAGCATGTAGGATAAGGTGACACACCCCAAGACAACGGGCCAAGAAGTAGGGTGAATCTTGTCGCGGCATCAAGCGAATTCGTCACACGATCCGTTCCACGGATCGGGGCAAACCTTAAAGTTGATAAAAAAGACAATAAAAACAATGATTTGGGGTCAGTTATCAAAGTCGATTCTAGGTCATCCGAGTGTGTCTTGGCAGCCGCAAGTGATGCTTCAAGGACGCACGGCATCTGCGCGAAGCGGAATTGTGATTCGATCGGCGTCGCCAAGCGTCACGCGACGCTGCATCGCATCCGTGTGATCGACATGTTCGATCCGGATGTCCAGCGCGTACGATCCGTTCGGTAAACGCACGGTTACATTCACGATTTCCGGTGCACGTCCACGCTCGAAACGCCGCGAGCTGCCCGCGACGACATCACCTGGGACGTCGCCGTCCATGCGTGTCCAGTCGACGTCGAATCGCGTGACGGACGCGACATCGTCCTCGATGCGGAAGTCGATTTGGTGCTCGCTCGGACGCAGCGACGCAAGCGGTGCGAGACTTGCGATGGCACCTGCGACGAGCAGGAGCGGCAGGAAACGTCTGCGACGCGGTGGTGGCGAGCTGTTCGAGGGCTCGGGGCTGGAAGCCGGCGGGTCGGTCGTGTCTTGGGTGGTCATCGGCGCAGTGTTGCGGCAGCGGGCGCTGTTGAGGGTGAAGTTCTGGGGCAGGGAAGTCAACAAGGGCAAACCTTGGCGCCGAGCCCGTTTGCCCGCGGAGTTTGTCGATGTACTGCGCGTTTGACGAGGATCGCTCAGCGGGGAGAGCGGTTTTCGCGAATGCGAGCGACGAGACCCGTGATGACTTGCGGCGGAAGCGCTTCGAATGCGGGCATGCGGTTTCTG
This sequence comes from Polyangiaceae bacterium, assembly GCA_016715885.1. Classification (NCBI taxonomy): domain Bacteria; kingdom Pseudomonadati; phylum Myxococcota; order Polyangiales; family Polyangiaceae; species Polyangiaceae bacterium. The sequence continues at coordinate 586,502 of JADJXL010000020.1, read as the reverse complement.
CCCTTGCGGATCACTTCGGCCATCTGTTCATCCGTCACCTGTGACTGCCATTCGCTGCGCGTGAGATCGGGCGCGCGCATCATCGGACCTTGCGGGCCGTCGCCGCGACCAACGGGACCATGACAGCTTGCGCAGTTGCGCGCCCAAGCGAGCTCCACGAGGCTCTTGTCCGAGCCTGCTTGGCTGGACGAACCCGGCTTGGCAGCCACTTGGCCTGGTTGTCCTGTGGGCTGTTCGTGATCGGATGCCTGCCACTCGCGCACGTCGCTTGAACGACCGCACGCCGACGTGACGAGCGCAAAGCAGACGCCGACGAGCAGCGACACGGCGAATCGAACCTTCATGACGGTGCAATGACGGAAGCGAGCGCGGTTGGCGAGCGTTTTTCGGATGCGAACGAGCACGGGTGGAAACTGTTGCTCGAGATTGGCGAAGGGGGAAAGGAGTTTCGACGTGAAAAAGCATCGAGCCCGCGGCGCTCTTGCGATGAGCAACCACGGGCTCGATGGGACCGCGATCGGGATTGGCGCGCCTGAACGACGTTCAAGCGAGCGTCCAATGCGTCACGGTGCGCAGGCGTCCTTCACGACCGGAGCGCTGGCGTCGACAGGCAAACCCATGATGGCCTTGCCCTTGAGCTCCGCGTTGATGAAGTCCGTGCGGCGATTCTGGGCCTTGCCCTCTTCGGTCTTGTTGTCGCCCACGGGACGCGTGTCGCCGAACCCGGTGGGGACGAGCCGCTTGCAGTCGACACCCTTGCCGACGAGGTACTTGGCGACGGCGAGGGAGCGAGCCCCCGAGAGCTCGAGGTTCTTCCTGGGATCACCAACGCTGTCCGTATGGCCTTCGATGCGCAGCTTGGTGACTTGCGGTTTGGCGTCGAGGTACGCCTTGACGAGGTCGAGCACGGTGATGGTGCCCGCGTCGTCCATCTTGATCGCGGCCTTGCCCGTTTCGAACACGATGGCGCCTGGCAACGAGAGCTTGTTGCCCTCCATCTTGAATTCAGGCGCAGCAGCCGGCGGCGGCGGGGGCGGAGGCGGCGGGGGCGGAGGCGGGGGGGGGGGCGGGGTGTCTGCACCGCCGCCGATGGATGCAGATGCCGTGCAGCCAGACAACGCGCCAACGGCGGAGATCATCAGGAACGTACACAGAACGGGAGCGACGAGTTTACGCATAGAAACGGTTCTCCTCTGAGATGCACGGCGCGATCGAGGCATCAGCACCCGGCGCCATCGAGCAAGTTTTCAAGCGAAACGATGCTGGGACGGTTTCCTAACAGGTTTGTTCAAAGTGAATGGCGTTTTCTAAACCTGGGTCGGATTCCCCCCTCCGTGAGACGACTGCTACCAGTCAACGGGCCGGGTAGGAAGCCCCGGCCCATCGACATCAAAGTTTTTCGCGACGGATCACATGCCGCCGCCAGCACCACCGGCGCCGCCACCACCGCCGCCGCCGGCACCACCGGCACCACCGGCGCCACCCATGGCGCAGGGATCGGGCGGAGCTGCTCCAGGCTTAGCGACGCCTCCAAGCTTGACGGACTTCGTGTTGAAGCCGAGGCCAATCGTGATGCCATCACACTCGGCCGCCGGATTCTGCGAGCCGTCCTTCATGATGTCGGACGCTTGGCGAAGTTGGTTCAAGATGCTCACGAGCGTCGGCGACTCGGGATCGCAGAACGACGTGTCGAACGCTGCGGCAACCTTGCCGATCTGCGAGACGAGCTGCTCGGTGTCGAGAATGCCGGCGATCGTCCCGTTCGTGCCCGACGTGTTGCCATCGCCGAGGTCGAGCGTGATGTACGCGTTCGTAATATCGAGCGAGATCGTGAAGCCGCTGATCGTGAGCTGCAGCGCGACCGTGCCCTTCGTGCCCGAGACCCACGTATTGCCCGCGATGTACGCTTGCGGGAACGAGATCTTGGACGACGTCACATCCGCCGGGTTGCTCAAGAGCTCGGGCGAAACGGGCCACTCGTCGTTCCCATCGAACTTCGGCGCGATGTCCATGCCCATCGCGTCGACGAGCTGCGCACCGGCATAAAGCTTCGCTGATGCGGCGTTGCAGTCTTTGCCGAGCTTCGAGAAGTCGAGCATGAGCGTGAACTCGCCCTTCTGAATCGACTCGTTCGCCGTCGTGCTCAAATCCGACGCCAGTCCGAGGATGATCGGAAGGATGTTCTTGCCAAACGAGTTGTCGATGCCGTCGGTGCCATCGGGGTAGACCGCCGCGGCAGAGCCGCCGGCGCGCGGCTTACAGAGGTTCGTCGAGGTCTTGCTCGACTTCAAACCGTCGAGGTTGAAACCGTAGGTCTTCCAGCCGTTTGTCGGGTTGGGCGTGCCGTCGCGATCGGTATCGCCCAAGAACAACTCATTTACGGCGTGGGTCCCGCCAGGGTCGGCACATGCCATCGCCCCTTCGGGCTCCTTCGGCGGAACGATGCCTGTCTCGTCAACAGGGGTGGGGTTCGGGTTCGACGTGGCATCCGGGCCACAGCCGACTGCAATCACCGCAAGCGATGTCGCCGCGAACGCGGCCAAAAGAGAAGTACGTAGCATGGGACGGAACTCACTTTCTCGAACCGGATTCCCGGGTCGTTCGCGAAGCGCACGGCAGCCAATCGAGTGCTCGTGGATGGGCCGCATGCTAGCCATGCACCGAGCTTTTCAGCAAGGGCGATCCGGCAGCCTCGAGAGCTGCCGGCGTTGGCGCGACGGCATACGAGGCAGCGCCACGTGGATCGCCCCAAGCTACCGAGGGCAAAAGTGGCAGCCGAGTTCGTTCATCTCCACGTCCATTCGCAATACTCGCTGCTCGACGGGGCCCTCAAAATCAAGGACCTCGTAAGCAAAACCAAAGCGCTCGGCATGCGCTCCGTGGCCCTCACCGACCACGGCAACATGTTCGGCACGATTCAGCTTTACAAAGCCTGCAAAGATGCCGGAGTCGGCGCCATCCTCGGATGCGAGGTCAACGTCGCACGAAACCGCGCTCGCGAAGGCGCTGGCAAGTCCGAAGACGCACCCGTCGATCACGTCGTTCTGCTCGCGTCGAGCGCCGAAGGTTACAAAAGCCTCGTGCGGATCGTGTCCGAGGGACACGTGACCCCAGCAAGCGGCATGGCTCCGAGCGTCACGCTTGACGTCATCGCGCAGAACAACAAGGGCATCATCGGTTTGTCCGGGTGCATGGGCGGCGTGCTGGCTCAACGCGCGCTCGAATCGGGCGAAGACGACGCCCGAACCATGCTCGACAAACTCGTCGAGACGTTCGAGCCCGGAAGTCTCTACGTCGAGCTGCAAGACCACGGGCTCGTCGAACAACCCGTCTTGAACGGCATCCTCGCGCGCCTCGCGGCCGAACGAGACTTGCCGATCGTCGCCACGAACGACGCACACTTCGCCAACCGCGAGGACGGCGAAGGCCACCTTTACCTCTCGTGCATCGCCGCCAACCGCTCCTATGCCGATGCCTTCGAAGCACACCACCAAAGCTTCGAGATGTTCCTCAAGTCGCCCGACGAGATGGCGCATACGTTCAGGGACTATCCACGTGCGATTAAAAGCACGCTGGACATCGCCGAACGATGCGCCGGCCTGAAACTCGTCCTGGGCAAACCCATGCTGCCCACGTTCGCCTTGCCGGAAGGGTACGACACGGATTCGTACTTCCGGAAAGTGGCGCATGACGGTTTGACGCGACGATTCGAAGAGGGCCGGCGCGTGGGGATTTCCGTGGACGAGGCTTCCTACCGGAGGCGGCTCGACATGGAGCTCGACATCATCATCGGCATGAAATTCCCAGGCTACTTTCTCATCGTCTGGGACTTCATTCGACACGCCAAAGAACACGGGATTCCCGTCGGTCCGGGACGTGGATCCGGTGCGGGATCGCTCGTCGCGTACGCACTGCGCATCACGGACCTCGACCCGATCCCCTACAACCTCCTCTTCGAGCGTTTCCTCAATCCGGAACGCGTCAGCATGCCGGACTTCGACGTCGACTTCTGCATGGACAGGCGCGACGAAGTCATTCGTTATGTTGCTGAAAAGTACGGCAAAACGAGCGTTGGGCAGATCGCGACGTTTCACGAGCTGAAGGCTCGTAGCGTCATCAAGGACGTTGCGCGTGCCATGGGCTTTCCTGCGAACGAGGCGCAGAAGATCGCGAGCCTCATTCCGCAAAAAGGCCCGGGGCAGATGTACACGATCCCCGAAGCGCTCGACATCGAGCCCAAGCTCAAGGCGCTTTACGAAAGTGATCCAACGGTACGGGAGCTTTTGACACAAGGTCAGAAGCTCGAGGGGCTCACGCGACACGCGGGCATGCACGCGGCCGGCATCGTGATCAGCGAAGGGCCGCTGTGGGATCACGTGCCGTGTTTCAAGAACGGCGAATCGCTCGTCACGCAGTATTACAAGGACGACGTAGAAGCCGCGGGCCTCGTGAAGTTCGACTTCTTGGGGCTCAAAACGCTCACCGTCGTCGACATCGCGGTGCGTCTCATCCGAGCTCGGCCGGACCAGAAAGACAAACCCGCGGGCGAAGAATTCGACATCGCCAAGATCCCGATGAACGACAACGTTCCGGATGTCGTCGAAACATTTCAGCTTTTGCAGTCGGGCGATACGACGGGCGTGTTCCAGCTCGAATCGAGTGGCATGCAGCAATTGTTCAAGGACCTTCGTCCGACGAACTTCGAAGACATCGTTGCAGCCGTGGCGCTTTACCGGCCGGGACCGCTTGGCACCGGCATGGTGAAGGACTTCGTCGACTGCAAGCACGGTCGCAAGCCGATCGCGAAGATGCACGACTTGGTCGACGAGATCCTGCTGCCGACGTACGGCGTCATCGTTTACCAGGAGCAGGTCATGCAGATCGCGCAGAAGCTCGCGGGCTACACGCTTGGCGGCGCAGATCTGCTCCGGCGCGCCATGGGCAAGAAGAAGCCCGAGGAGATGGCGAAGCAGAAGCAAACGTTCGTCGACGGCTCTGTGAACAATGGCGTGGCGGCGGAGGATGCCGAGCGGATCTTCGGGCTGCTCGAGTACTTCGCGGGCTACGGCTTCAACAAGAGCCACTCGGCGGCGTACGCGCTGATCACGTACCAAACGGCGTTTTTGAAGGCGCACTATCCCGTCGAATTCCTGTGCGCGCTGATGACGGCCGATCGCGACAAGATTGAAAAGGTCGTTCGCATCATCGCGGAGGGGCGTGCGTGGGGCGTCGAGATCCTGCCGCCGGACATCAACGAATCGCAGATCGACTTCTCGGTCATTTATTCGACGCCGTCTGCAAATGGTTCACCGAAAAACAAAAAACGTACGCGTGTGAAGGATCGTCTCGAGCCGAAGATTCGTTTCGGTCTCGGAGCGCTTCGCGGCGTGGGTGAATCGGCGCTCGAGGCGATCCTGGAGGTGCGTCAATCGGGCGGGCCATTCGAGGATCTGTTCGACTTTGCGCAGCGCATCGATCCGCGGCGGGTGAACAAGGGTGTGCTCGAATCGCTGGTGCAATCCGGAGCGTTCGACGCGACGCTTTCGGCACGAGGCATCACGCGGGCGCGGGCATTTGCCGCGCTCGATCAAGCGCTCGAGCGATCTCGAAGTGCGAGCAAGGATCGCGAGCGGGGGCAAACGTCGTTGTTTGGTCTCTTTGCCAAAGCGGGTCCCGTCGTAGAGCAGAAGCTCGACGAGTATCCGCAGTGCGAGCCGTGGGATTTGCGCGACATGCTTTTGCGCGAGAAGCAGTCGCTTGGATTTTACGTCTCGGGGCATCCGCTCGATCGTTACGGTGCGGAGCTCGGACGTTTCGACGTCACACCGACGGGTGCTTTGGCGTCAAAGGATTCTTGGGCGAAGGTGCGCGTGGCCGGGATGGTCGAGGGCTACCGCGAGAAGATCATGAAGGGCGGCGGCAAGCTTGCATTCTTTCACCTCGAAGACACGTCGGGGCGCGTGGAGGTGAAGGTACGGGACAAACAGATCGAGGCGTACGGCGAGATTTTGCGCGGGACAGAGCCGGTGCTGGTTTCGGGCAAGGTGAGTTTTCCGCAAGTGGACGAGGGGGACGAGGAAAACGCGGGGCCGCGCGATCCGACGCTGATGCTCGATGAAGTGGTGATGCTCGCGGATGCGATTCGTTCGGAGACGAAGAATGTGCGCATCAAGCTCGTGGCGAAGAAGGTGACGCGTGATCACATCGGCAAGCTACGGGGAGTGTTGCAATCGAGCCCTGGAGGTTGTCCGGTACAATTGCTGATTCAGCTCGACGATGGAGCGGAAGCGGTGCTTGCGCTGGGAAGGGATCTGCAGGTTTCACCGAGCGACGTGATGCTTGCGAGCTTGGAGAAGCTTTTCGGCGAGAAGGTGGCGGAGCTGCGTTAGGGCCTCACCCCCCGACCCCCTCTCCGCAAGCGGAGAGGGGGAGAGAGCCTCACCCCCCGACCCCCTCTCCGCAAGCGGAGAGGGGGAGAAAGAGCCGTACAGATGTTCCCCCTCTCCACCGTGTGGAGAGGGGGCTAGGGGGTGAGGCCTATTCCCCCTCTCCACCGTGTGGAGAGGGGGCTAGGGGGTGAGGCAAAAGTGCGTCCAGACGAACCTCGACCGTCTCCTTGTCTTCCTGATGCTTGAGGAGCAGGCCCAGCGTGTCGCGTGCAACGTTTGGCTCGAGCGTCGACGCGCCGAGCAGTAGGAGCGCTCGGGCCCAGTCCAGCGTTTCGCTCACCGCAGGCGGCTTGCGCAGGTCCATCTTGCGTAGCTCTGCGACAAACGAAACGAGATGCGACGCGAGCGTGCGTTCTATCTTGGGCACGGATAACTCGATGATGGCGAGCTCGCGCGAGGCCGACGGGTAGTCGAGAAACGCGTGCAAGCATCGGCGACGCAAGGCTTCGGTCATCTCGCGCGTGGCGTTCGTCGTGAGCAGCACGAGCGGTCGGTGTTTGGCGCGGAACGTGCCGAGCTCGGGGATGGTCACTTGGAGCTCCGACAATATTTCGAGGAGGAACGCTTCGAACTCGGGGTCTGCGCGATCGACTTCATCGATGAGCAGCACGACGGGCTGGTCGCTACGGAGTGCCGCGAGAAGCGGACGTGCGAGCAGAAAGTGTTCCGAGAAAAACGTGGCTTCGCTTTGAGCGACGATGCGCGCTGCATCGGCGATGCTTTTGCCAGCAGTTTCTGCGGCGACGGCGTCGCGCAAGAGCTGCGTGTAGAGCATCTGACGCGCGTAGTCCCACTCGTAGAGCGCTTTGGCTTCGTCGAGTCCTTCGTAACATTGGAGCCGTAAGAGCGGCCTTCCGAGCGCTTCGGCAGCAGCGCGCGCCAGATCCGTTTTGCCAACGCCTGCTGGTCCCTCGAGCATCAGCGGACGCTCCATGCGAAGCGCGAGCCAGAGCGACAATGCAATCGGTGGGTCGGCCAAGTAGCGGGCTCGAGCCAGTGCAGTGGCCAAGCTTTGCGCGGAAGCGAGCGGATCGTTTGCGGCAGGGGGAGGCGTCAGGCCCATGGCGGTCACGCGGGCACCCTAGCACGGCGCCTTTCCCGGCTTGATGCGGTCAGAATCGTCCGCAAATGCCGCCATGCCGATGGGTTCCTGGTATGGATCGAGCAATCTGCAAATGAGCGACGACCTCGTGCGCGTCGACGCAACCGGGACAGCGCATCCGGTTGGCAAAGTGGCCAGCCAAAAGATGCGCGCAAGGCAGGGCGGTTTCCGACTCATGCCGTCGCCCGCGCACGTCGTATTGATGCGCAAAGCCGACGAGCAAGGACGCGCCATCCCAACCGATGGATCGCTCCGCCTGTGCGGTGAAATCACCACGGCGAGCGTGCTGTGCGACGTGTTCGCGATGGTCGGCCAGAGCCGCTGGAGCGGTGAGCTGTCGGTCTTCGACGGAACCGCACTGCGAAGCGTGTTCTTCGACAGCGGCACCATCATCAGTGCGCAGTCCAATGTCGAAGGCGAACGCCTCGGCGAAGTGCTCTACCGCTACGGCGCGCTCACGAAAGATCAGATCGCAGCGGTCATGAAAGCGGTCACGGCCGAGACGCGGTTTGGCGAAGCCGCCGTGCGCATGTGCCTCATCACGCGCGAAAAATTGTTTCAGCTCATAGCAAAGCAGGTCGAGGAAATCGTCTACGCGACGCTACACACCGAAAGCGGCGTCTTTTTCTTTCTCGATCGCTTCGACGAATCGCGCCTGGCGTCACGGCAAAACATGCCCGTGAACAGCCTCATCATGGAAGGCGTCCGGCGCATGGATGAAATGCGGTACTTCCGCGAGCGCATTCCGTCCGATCAGCATGTGCCCGAACGCGTGAAGGATCGTGCGCGTCCGAAGGAAGACGAGCTCGTGCGCGTGTACAACGCGATCGACGGAGCGCGATCCATCGCCGACATCTGTCGCGTCGTGGGGCAGGGTGAGTTCGACGTCACGCGACACGTGTTTCAGATGATGCAGGAAGGTTGCGTCGTCGTGCGTCCACCACGACCGACGGGACCGGCAGCGATCGTGGCGCTCTTCAACGAAGCCATGACGCTCGTGATGCGCGAAGTCGATGCGGTGGGTCGAGGCGACGAAGTGCGCAAGCACCTCGCTTCGTTTGCAACGGGTGCAGGCATCTACGACACGCTGTTCATGCGCGCAGGGCCCAAGCCCGATGGAACGCTCGACGAGCAGCGGCTCATCGACAACGCATCGATGCTCGCAGGGCCGGATCAAGCCGAAGGCATGCTTGCGCAATGGCTTCACGACTACGTGTCGTTTGCCGTCTTCATTGCGGATCCGGTGCTTCGAGCGTCCGCGGGATCATCGAAGCATGGTCCTGCGTTTGCGAAGAACGTGTCGGAGATTGTCGCGCCGCTCGCGCAAAAGCGTTGAGCACCAACGTTTCATCCGCGACGAATGTCGTACGCGCGGATCTTCTTGTGCAGGTTGGTTCGTTCGACGCCGAGCACGATGGCTGCGCGTGAAATGTTCCACTCGAGGCTTTGCAGCACTTCGATGATGTAGCGACGTTCGGCTGCATCTCGGAACTCGCGCAACGTGAGACGCCGGCCTCCTTCGGATCGAGGAATCTCGGCGAGTGATGGCGGTGCAGGAATGCTCGGTGCCGGCGTGGATTCACGCGGTGCGGGCGCTGATTCGTTGCCGATGTCGTCGTCGAAGGGGCTCGCGTGCGGATCTTCGGGAAGATCGGCGATGGTCACCATGTCACCGGACAAGATCGCCGCGCGTTCGATGACGTTTTTCAGCTCGCGTACGTTGCCCGGAAAGCTGCGGATTTCGAGCGCACTGTAGACCGTGGGATCGATGCGCTTTGGCTTGAGGCCGTTCTCTTTGCAGAACGCGGTCATGAACGCATCGGCGAGCGGGCGGATGTCCTCCATGCGTTCGCGCAGCGCAGGGACGCGAATCGGGAAGACGGCCAAACGGAAGTACAAGTCCTCGCGAAAGCGACCGGCAGAAGCTTCGCGTTCGAGGTCTTTGTTGGATGCGGCGAGAACACGGACGTCGACCTGTATCGAATGTTCGCTGCCGAGGCGGCTGACTTCTCCGGATTGCAGCGTGCGCAAAACCTTGGCTTGCGCCGATGGAGCCATGTCGCCAATCTCGTCGAGAAACAGCGTGCCTCCATGAGCCTGTTCGAAGAAGCCTCGTTTGCGAGACACAGCGCCCGTGAACGCGCCTCGTTCGTGCCCAAATAGTTCACTCTCGAACAATTCGTTGGGAATTGCTGCGCAATTCACTTTGACGAACGGGCCTGTCGCGCGCGGGGACAAACGGTGAATGGCGCGGCTGACGAGCTCTTTGCCCGTGCCGCTTTCGCCCATGATGAGCACGCCGGTTTTCGTCGGAGCAACGCGATCGATCTCCTTGTAGAGGCGCTGCATCGCGGCGGATCGTCCGATCATTTCGTACCGAGACAGAAGCTCGGTTTCGAGGTCGCGAACTTTGCGTGCGAGCTCGGATGAATGGAGCGCGTTCTTGACGCTGACGAGCACGCGTTCGCGCGTGACGGGTTTTTCGAAGAAGTCTCCCGCGCCGAGTTTGATGGCTTTTACGGCGTCGTGAACGGTGGCGTGTCCGCTGATCACCACGACAGGCAGTGCTCGCGTGGACTCGTCATGGCGGATGCGTGCGAGCAGCTCGAGGCCGCCGATTCCGGGCAACATCAGGTCGATGATGACGAGCTCGACGGGCTTTTGGCCGTGCGCCAAGAGCTCCAGGGCTTGCTCGCCGGATTCCGCTTCGATGACGTCGTACCCATCGCCTCGAAGCACCAGATCGAGCGTTCGGCGGATGTTTCGTTCGTCATCGACGACCAGGACCGTCGGACGAACCGGCGCTTCGCCTGGCGGATTCGGAGTGAGCTCGTTTGCGGCGGATGGCTGGTGTTCCACGGAGTTCGATATGCCCTAGAACGCAGTCGAAATCGTGGCAGAACGATTCGAGGGATTGGAACCTCGGTAGAAGCCCCCATTTTTCGGGCACTCATGGTTCCCCCAAACTCGCCCGCTTCGCGGGCTCGAACAGTGGGACCCACCACGAGCGCCCGAAAAATGGGGACTTCTACCTCGTTCAAGATGCAGCGAGAGCCATTGTTTGGCGTTCTGAACATTCATGCGCGATGCCGAAAGCAGAACCACTGGCGCGCAGCGCCTGGAAAGGTTAGGGACGCGGTGATGCGCGCGGTTTTCGCTCTTGCTCGATCGCCTTTGATGTTTGCGGCTGCCTTTGCCGCACTTCCGCTGCTGTCGGGTTGCGACATGCAGATCGGCGACGGGAGCAAGGCGACTCTGACGTACACCGAGGACGCTCGCGATGCCTACGAAGAAGCGATGCGCGCATATCGCAGCAAGTCGTGGGAAGACGCGCGAGCGCTCCTGTCCGAAGTGCGCAAGCTGTTCCCTTACAGTCGTTACGCGACGCTTGCCGAACTGCGCCTGGCGGATCTGAACTTCGAGCAAGAGAAGTACGCGGATGCGGTGTCTTCGTATCGCGAGTTCATCCAGAACCACCGGATGGACAAGGACGTCGAATACGCGCGGTATCGCATTGCAAAGTCGCTCTACCGGGACATCGACGAGACGTTCTTGCTCCCGCCTGCGGAAGAACGCGATCAAGCGACGGCACAAGAAGCGTATCGCGAAATCGAAGCGGTTTTACGCGACAATCCGCGCAGCCGTTACTCGGACGATCTCCGCAAGATGCGAAATGCCGTGCAGGGAAGGCTCGTTCGGCACGAGCTTTACGTGGCGCGGTTTTACCTGCGGCAAGACCGGTATCCGGCGGTGATCGCTCGCATCGACCATGCGGTGAAGACCTATCCAGGTTCGGAGCTCGAGCCGGAAGCGTTGGTGCTCAAAGCAGAAACGCTGCTCAAGATGGACCAGGAAGACAAGGCGCGAGCGTTGTTCCAGAAGGTCATCGACGAGTACGGCGGCCCGTTTGCCGTGACGGCGCGCAAATTCTTGGGTGATCTCGATGCGCGCGACGGAAAGCAATCTCCCAAGGCGGAGCAGGGATCCTAGAACGCATGGATGCGTCGCAAATGCGACCCACTGCGGGCGTGCGTTACGCCGTCGAGCGGTCGGGCGAAGAAGGATCGGTCGTCACGTATCGCGGTTTTGCGCATCTACCCGACGCCGACATTCCGCTCGTCGTACGTGTCGAACATGACGACGCGGACGGGAAAACGACGGTCGTGGCCAACGTCGAAGATGCGGCACATGTCGCGGATGGTCCTGGGCTCGAGCGGGCAGCCGCGGCGCTCGTCAAGGCGGCGGCGCGTGCTTCGCGCGATGCGGGTCGGGCGCTGCCGCGACGGATCGTGCGATGGCGAGGGCCGTGAAGTGTGGTGTGTCCATCACGCACGGCCGCTTTGCCTAGCCGCGCGCGTACTCGAAACATGGTAAGGGTCTTTCATGGCTGAACAGAGGGTGCCGATGACACCCGAAGGGCAGGCTCGGCTTCGCGATGAGCTCGAACGGCTGAAGAAAGTCGAACTGCCGCAAGTGGTCAAAGACATCGGCGTTGCACGCGATCATGGGGATTTGTCCGAAAACGCGGAGTATCACGCAGCGAAAGAGCGTCAGGGGCTCATCGTTGCGCGGATCTCGTTCATCGAGCAGACGCTGAGTCGTGCGGAGGTGATCGATCCGTCGAAGCTCAGCGGGAGCAAGGTGCAGTTCGGTGCACGCGTGAAGCTTGCGAACGTCGATTCGGGCGAAGAATTCACGTACCAAATCGTCGGGCCGGAAGAAGCGGACATCAAACAAAACCGCATTTCGGTGTCGTCGCCTTTGGCCCGTGCGCTCATCTCGCGCGAAGTGGGTGACGAGGTGAAGGTCGTCATGCCCGCTGGGCCGCGTACGTTCGAGATTCTCGAGATCAGCTACGCATGACGGACCTCGGTGGGGACGGTCTGCACGTCCCTCCTGCCGCGCCTCGACGAAGCGCGAGTCAAAAGCGCGTCGTCGTCGATGAGCCGAAGGCGCCGGAAGCCGACGGGGTCGAACCGCGTCGTCGCAAGCGCATCGACGACATCGCGCTCGCATGGCGCATCGCCGATGGGTACCTCGCCATCGGTGCTTTTCTCCTGCTCGAAATCATTGTCGTAGCGATCGTCCACCGGCGTGAGCTCGTCGGAATCTACGAGCCAGGACTCGCGATCACCGCGCTTTGGCCCATCACGTTTGCCGCTGCAGCGCCGATTGCAGTCGCTGCTGGCGTGATCGTCGAGCTCGCGCGTCACGCGCAGTCGATGCTCGCTCGCCTTGGTTTGTCGCTCGCGAGTGCGGCGTACGGGGCATGGGTTGCGTTTGGAGTGTCGACAGGGCGGCACCTCGCGGGCGGAGCTCGGGTGCCGTTCGTGCTTGGTGTGGCGCTCGTCGGCTTTTTTGCAGCGTTTGCCGTAGGGCCACTTCTCGCGCGAGCGCTCGTGCCGCGCCGAGACAAACGGTTCGTCTTGCACGTCGTGCTCGCGGTAGTCGTCATCGAGATCGTCCTCGAGCTGGTGAATGCGCTGGTGCTTCCGCGTCTTTATCCAGCGTTTCACCGAGGTTTGGCGCTGCTGTCGCTGCTCGTCGTGCCGTTTGTCACGGTCGCCTTCGATGGTCTGCGCGAGCTGACCGCGGCCGAAGCAAGACCTGCGCGTGGTGTCGTCGGGCGTTACTTCGGCAAGCTCGCCCGTGTGGCCATGGCGCTCGTTGCGTTCGCATTGTGCTGTGCCGTGGCGAGCCTGTCGGCGCAGCGCATGGCGCCTGCGGACAACATGCGCCTCGTGTACGCCACGCATGCTCCCATCGTGTCGAACGGCGTCGAGATCGCGGCGCTCTTGTCGCCGCCACCGCCGCTCGACGATGCGCCCTTCATCGATGCCCAACGCCAGGCGGGCCGTTCGCTGGATCTGAGCGGTCGCGACATCGTGCTCATCACGGTCGACGCGCTGCGGGCGGATCATTTGAGCTCATACGGTTATCCGAAGAAGATCACGCCGAACATCGACGCGCTCGCGGAGGGCGGAGTCGTCTTCGAGCACGCGTACACGCCGACGCCGCATACGTCGTACGCGGTCACGTCGCTCATGACGGGCAAGTACATCCGTCCGTTGGTGCTCCAAGGTCTTGGTGCCGACTCGGAAACGTGGGCCGGTCAGCTTCGACGCTACGGGTACAAGACGGCAGCGTTTTATCCGCCCGCCGTGTTCTTCATCGATGCCGAACGCTTCGGGGCCATGCGCGATCGCGGGCTCGACTTTGAATACCGCAAGGTCGAGTTTGCATCGGCATCGCTGCGAGCCAATCAAGTGCGCGACTACCTGGATGCGGCGAAGGCGGATTCACGCCTGTTCATGTGGGTTCATCTTTTCGAACCGCACGAACCTTACGAAGCGCATGCGGACCACTCATACGGGGATCGAGACATCGATCGATACGATGCGGAAATTGCCGTTGCCGATGCGGGAATCGGCGAGATCGTCGCGGACATTCGGAAGCGCAGGCCGAACGCGCTGGTGATCATCAGCGCCGATCATGGCGAAGAGTTTCAGGAGCACGGCGGCCGGTATCACGGCACATCGGTGTACGAAGAGCAGGTGCGCGTGCCGCTCGTCCTGCACGCGCCGGGCCTGTTTTCGCCGCGCCGAGTCCCTTCGCCGGTGACGATCGTCGATCTCTTTCCAACGGTGCTTGCGGGACTCGACATCCCACGACCTGCGCGTGTGCGAGGTACGGACATCGGGCCGTTCATCATGGGAACGAACAGTCCGGAGAGTGCGCGAGGGTTTGCGTTTGCCGAAACGGACACGATGACGATGCTCGCACGCGGCCCGTTGCGACTCGTTTGTGCTCGAAGGATTGGCGCGTGCGCGCTGTACGACGTGAAGCAGGATCCGGGGCAAACGAGGGATCTGTCTGCGGTTCGAATTGGGGACATGGCGGAAATGCGTGCGGAGCTTCGAGCTGTGGAAGGCTCGCACGGTCGGTACGAGATCGCGGGGTTGCGCATCGAAGGCAAAGGATGGCCAGACGCGCTCAGACGCGGCATTGCAGGCGATGCCGATGCGGCTGAGGACGTCGCAGCGCTGCTCGACGATGCGGACGTCGCAATTCGTCGCAAGGCGGCCGAAGTGTTGTTCGAGCTGCGCCAGAGCGAAGTGGCGGCAACGATGCGACTGGCGCTGTTGCGCGACGAGGACGACGAGGTTCGGCGTTGGTGCGCGCTGGGTCTCACGCGTCTGGGCGAGGGTGCATCGCTCACGCGGGAGCTCGTGACCGACGCGGATCCGGCATGGCGTCACATGGCAGCGCTCGCGCTTGCGGAATCTGGCGATGGGCGAGGGGAGACGGAGCTCGTCGCGTGGCTGCGCGAGGGTTACGGAAAGAATGTTGCGGACAAGGATCGATTGCCGTTCGAGCGCGCGAAAGAGATCGTCGTGGCTCTCGGCAAAATCAAGGCGAAGTCCGCGGTGACGGCGCTCATCGACACGCTGGATGACGTGCGTCTTGCGCCGCATGCGGCGGCAGCGCTTGCGGCGATTGGTCAGGAATCGGCGCGGCCTGCGCTTGCAGAGCATCTTGCGACAGAGCGGTATCAGCATGCACGCGTGGCCCTCGCCGAAGCGCTCGTTGCGCTGGGTGGTGGTCCGGAGCTCGTAGCGCCGCTGGTGCGCCTCTTGGGCGTTCCGGATCCGCTTCCGAATGGGCTTCGTCTCGCCATCGAAGCGGACATCGTCAAACTCGTTGGAGGTCCAAGGGATCGCGATCTCGCGCGCCTGCGGCAGTTTGCGCGCAGTGGCGTACCGATTCGTATCGTCGTGCCCAAACGCGGCACGGGTGATGAAATTCGCGCCATTTGTCGCGCGCGTTCGATGGACGATCGCCCCGGTGAAATTCGGTTCGGGATGGGCAATGGACGGGTTCGTCCGAGTACGGGACGCGATCGTGAGCTCGTACCGATCCGCGCACCGGAGCTCGATCCGAAGAAGACCGCGATTTTGCACGTGCCGCCGGGTGAAGCCTTTCACGAGGTGTTCACGACACTTCCGGAATCGGTGGGCGTGCGTCCGGGGGACTTTGGGGAGTTTGTCGTGTACGCGACCCAAAATATCGAGATTACCGTCTGTGTGGTGGTCCCGCTGTCTCCCGAGCTTCCGCCGCCCCCGCCGGAGCCATGGACGCCCGAGACGTACGACGGGACCTCGCCCGCGCCTTCGGGGTCGGATCTGCCGCCTGGGGTGCCGAACGAAGGCTTGCCGTCTCCCTGAGCTTGCTCGTGGACGAGGGGGCGCCGAGGTCCGAGGGCATTTTTGGCCAGGCGAACGCTGGAAGGTTGATTGACGCCGCACTAGGCGCGGCTAGAGTCCCCGGCGTGCCGCGACAGGATAAGCAGCAAAAAGACCGCGACGAGCGTGACGAAGACGAGCGCGACGAAGACGAGCGCGACGAAGACGAATCGGATTCGGATGACGACGAAGCCGAGGATGACGACGGCAAAGCGAAGGCAAAAAAAGCTGACGATGCCGACGAATCGGACGAATCGGACGAGGACGAGGACGAGCCGGATGAGGCGGCGCAACGTGTTGCGAAGGCGCTCGGCGTAGCCGACGACGACGGCGACGGCGAAGCGAAGGAAGCATCCGAGGACAAACCCGAGGAGTCCGAAGAGGCTGAAGCTGCGAAACCGAATCGAGCGGCGCGTCGTCGTGAAGAAGCTCTGGCGCGGCGCAAGAAGCGCGCGGCGGTCGATGCTTCGAGCCCCGATGAAGACGCGGGATTGTCGAAGGACAAAAACGCTCGGGCCAAGGAGCTACTCAAGCGGCGTCGCGAACAAGCCGCGTCCGCGTCGCGTGGGCCCGCTGCGGGCTCATTGGATGCGGGTGAGATGGTCGACGATGCGCTTGCGCGTAGCGCGGCGGCGATCGGCAAGTGGTTCAAGTCGAACGTTCAAATCATCCAGTGGGTCGTTCTCATCGGATTGCTCGGTGCGGGAGGGTACGTCCTGTACACGATGCGCACGGAAAAGAATGCCGGTGAAGCGTCGTCGAAGCTCCTCGCGGGCGTTGCGGCGGATCGCGGCATCGTGCTCGAGGAGGACAAGCGTTCGGACGACGAGAAGGAGTACGATCCGCGGCGTGTTTTCAAGACGTCCGGCGAACGAGCCGATGCGGCTTTGACCGCGTTTGGTGGCGTCGTCGAGCAGCACGCAGGTTCCGGTGCGGCGATCTTGGCGAAGCTGGGCCAAGGCGGCGCGTACCTCGAGAAGAAGGAGTACGACAAGGCGATCGCTTCGTATGCCGAAGTTCTCGCGTCGCCGCTTGCCGCAGCCGATCCGGACGTGAAGGGTCGAGCAACGGAAGGCACTGCGTTTGCCAAGGAAGGCAAGGGGGATCTCGACGGAGCGCTTGCGAGCTTCAAGGAGCTCGGAGGGGTCGACGTCAAGGGTTACAAGGAGCTCGCGACGTATCACGAGGCGCGCATCCTGTTTGCGAAGGGCGACAAGGCGAAGGCAAAGGAATTGCTCGAGCCGCTCAACACGAAGCTGACGACGCCTTCGACCGAGCCGCAGCCGATTGGGTATTTGAAGGGTGCCGTGGGTGATTTGCTGACGCAGATCGATCCGGGTGCGACGGCCGCGAGCAAGCCGCCTGCGGGCAAGATGCCCACGCCGGAAGAGCTTCAGGACATGGCCCGACGCGCTCAGGAAGCCCTTCAGAAGAAGGCTCCTCCACAGAACGGGACCCCTTGAGCACGATGCTGGCGATGTTTCGGCCGATCACCGCATCTCGCAGCGTCGCAACGCTTGGCGTGGCGCTGGCTTGTGCCGTGGGAGCGCTTGGCTGTGAGACATCCGGCATTCCGGCAACGCCGCAGGTGCCGACGTGGTTGCATCATCCCGGTGGCGCGTTGTCCGTATGGCTTCGCCGCCCGCTGACGTCGGAATCGCGTAAGCAAGCGGAGATGTACGAGCGAGGGCAACCAGCGCTCGACGTCGAAGGCCGGCGCGTGTTCGTCGGGTCGAGCGACAATGGGATGTACTGCCTTCGGGCGCAGGATGGCTCGACGCTGTGGCGATTCGAGACATTGGGTCCGGTGCAGAGTGAGCCACTTTACGACGCTAAAGAAGATACGCTGTATTTCGGCTCGAACGATGGGGCTCTGTACAAGGTAGCGGCGAGCGACGGGAAGCTTTTGTGGCGGTTTGCGACGAACGCGGAGGTTCTGCGACGGCCGGTGCTGCGTAACGGCATCGTGTACGTGATGAACGCGAACGACACGCTCGTTGCGATGCATGCGGACACGGGTGCGCTGAAGTGGCATCAGCATCGAACGCCGGCGTTTGGGATGGAAGTGTCTGGTTACGCAGGGCCGGCGCTGGGTCGCGACAAGATTTACACGGCGTTTTCCGATGGTGTTGTGCTTGCGTACGACGCCGAAGATGGGTCGGAACAGTGGCCGATCGTGGATTTGGCGGCGGAAGCCGAGGCGACTGCGCCGGGCGATCGCGTGCGGTACCTGGATGTGGACACGACGCCGGTCGTGTCGCGGATTTCGTCGGGCGAAGTGGTGTTCGTTGGCAGTTATGCGGGCGGTGTGTTTGCGCTCGACGCGGAAAACGGCACGCGGGCGTGGGTGAATGACAAGGCGGTCGGCGTGACCGAGCTGATGTTGTGGGAGCAGCCCGAGCACGCGCCGCATGATGGGCCGCTGCCGACGGTGGCTGGGCAGCGGATTCTGTTTGCGGCGTCGGGTCTGACGGGGCTGTGGGCGCTCGATCCGAACGACGGTCGCACGCTTTGGCGGCGGAACTTGCCGGAAGGCGGCATCACGATGCCCGTGGCGGTGGCCGGAGCGTTGGTCGTGGGAACGTCGCGGTACGGGTTGTTCTTGTTTTCACCGGTGAACGGTGGGCTCATCGATGGGATTTTGCCGGGCGCGAGCTTCGCGATGACGCCGGCGGTCCACGGGGTGCGAGCGTTCGTACTGGACAACGGCGGTTCGTTGCTTGGAGTCCAGGTCATGCCGCCGCGACCCGAATCGAAGAAGGCGGACTGGCCGCAGTTCTGAGGCGCCTGGTCGCGCGTGCGACCCGCGTGAGCGCTGCGAAAAGGTGGTTGGCACCTTGGGAGCCGGGTTGGGCTGCGCCCAAAGTGGTTGGCACCTTTGAAGCGCGTAACGTGCGTGTGGAGCGCGCGGACAAACCGTCGTTGCACGCAGACTACGCCGCGTTTCCAGCCCGTTTCCCCCTTCTCGCACCGTCGCCAAAATTTCGCATAAGATACATTATGTCAACTAAACACGTCGGGTGGTCGTCACGGCTGGGCGCGTCACATGTCCGCCGCTCCGCGCGGACGACCCATGCGCATCGAACCCGTCGACGTCAGCAAACACCGCGACGTCCCAAAGTGCCTGGCACCTTTTCCCAGGCACCTTGTCCAAAGTGCCTGGCACCTTCCTACAACCGCGGCGCGACCACCGTGACTACTGCGCTCTCAGCCGCTTCCAGATCACGACCTCGCCGGGCCGCGTCAGCGGCCTTCCGCCGGATCGCTCATCCACCCAGCCCTGCGCCTTCGCGCTCGCCCCAGCGCCGATCTCCGTGAACCCGTGGTGCGCGTAGAACGCCGTTGCCCACGCCGCCTTGTCGACCTTTTTCGCAACGACGTCGGCCAAGCCCGCTCGCACCGCGTCTTCTTCCACCGTGGCCAACAGCTTCGAGCCGACCCCGAAGCGCTGAAACTGCGGATGCACCGACAGCTCCTCGATGTACGCCACGCCCGGCGATTCGTCCCGCCACGCCACGTAGCCCGCGACCTCGTGATCCGCTTCGGCCACGTACACGTTGTGGTACCGCGGCAAGTGCGCAATGTCCGCAAATGTGCGCACTGGCACCTCCGCCGCGTCGAAACCAAGGTCGTGATACATCGCCGCGCAAGCTCGCTCGACCTCGACGAGCGCTTCGACTTGGACCTCTTGCAGGCGTGAAACTCGGATGCGTGTCGGGCGGATGCGTTCGTCGCTCATGGCAAGCTCGTTCCCGGTGAAAAGATCAAAGGCCGAAGAGTTTTCCAAGCGCCGCCGCTTCGGTCTCGGACGACGGCAAAAGAAGCGCGGATACCGTGCCTGGCGGTGCCGATGTGTGCGGCGCAAGCGCAAGAACACGCATGTCCCCTTCCCGTCCAAACACCGCAACGCGGATCGCCGTGACGGTTGCGACGCGCGCGGCGGCCGTCATGGCAGGTGGCGCTGCGACGGCGTGTGTCGGCGCGGGTTGAGCCATCGGGGCCGGTGCCGCGACCGGTTGTGCAACCTGCGCGTGCGGCTGCACAGACTGCGGCTGCGTCACGGGCGGTTGGCTCACCGGTGCGTGGTGCTGCATGATGTTCGGCAGCGCCGCAGGCCTCACGCTTGCCGGGCCTTTGCTCTTCGGCAGCACCGGCTGCACGGATGCCGGTGCAACGGGAACCTGAGCGGACACGGGAGCCGGTGATGGCGCTGCAACCGGAGCCGGCGCAGCCGTGATGGTGATCGGTGCCGGCGCGACGACCGGAAGCGGCGCCGGCGTATTGGCGGCTGCTGCCGCGGCGGCTGCCGCTGCTTTCGCCGCTGCAACTTGTTTCGCCGTGTTCTTGCCCGAAATGATGTGCGTCACGCCGTCCAAGTCATCGATCGGCATGTCGAGAAGCGCCTGCCGATTACGCGCAGCCGTCACCTCCTCGTCAGGCGGCGGCGGAGGCGGCGCGAGCGGCGGTGGTGACGCCACGAAATCGCCCCACGCTTGATCGATGATCGTCGTCTTGGGCGCGGCCCGCTTACTCGACCCGCTCGCAGGCTTGCCGGGACTGCTCTGAGGTGCTGCTGCCGGCGCGACCGGGGCTTTCCCACGAAGCGAATTGGGATCCGCGGCGACGCTCTTGCGCGCACCCGTTCTCGATGGAAGGCGCTTGCGCGTCGGCATCGCCACGGGAGGCGCTGCTGCTGTACGCGGTGCGGCAACCGGCGGCGCTGCTGCAGGAGGCGGCGGAGTGCTCGGGATGACCGGGGCTCTGGATGCCGGCGCTACCGACATCGGCGCCGGGGTTTGTCCGGGCAAAGACGCTGGCGGCCGCGCACTCGCGCGCGGTGCTGGCGGAGGCGCGCTGCGCACAGGCTGTGGCGGCGGCGCGATCGCGGGTGACGCTTGCGTTGCTGGCGGGAGCGATGGCTGAGGTGCTCGAGCTGGCGGCGGTGGACGGTTTGTCGGAAGCGGCGGAGGCGGTGGCCTCGCGGCAGCCGGAGCCGGTGCTGCGGCTTGCGGCGGCGTTACGGGTGCCTGCGTTGCAGGCGCAGAAGGTGCCGGTTGAGCCTGCGCACTGGCAGCAGCCGCGATCAAGGGCTGAATGTCCGCAGCCGCCTTGAACAGCTCCAGCGAACGAATGTCCCTGTCCGCATCCGAAGCTTGCTCGGCAGCTCGCTTCAGCCACTTCAAAGCTTCGACGCGCTCACCTCGACCCCACAGCGTCACTGCTGTCGAGAGCGCCCAGTGGACATCTTCATCATCGTCGTCTCGAGGAGACGGAATCGCATTGTCAGCCATCGTTTTCGTGCCTGCGCGTCCTACCTACGCCCAATAACACGATACGCGTCCGTTCGTCTCCGTGAACAGCGCAAAGCAGGGTCTATTCGGGGAGATTGAATGCAGAGCGGATGTAAAGCGGTTGGTGTGTGTTTTTTCTGGCGGTCGTGGTGGTTCCTGCTGTTTGAACCCGCCCAGCGGGCGAGTTCAGGGGGACCGCGAGTGCCAGGAAAAACACACCTCAACTGCGTCCTTGCATCAGGCGAATGGCTCGTACCGTCGGTACTCGTGCGCGCGAAGCAAGCGTGCCAAATCCAGACTCGTCTTCAACGAATCAGTAGCTACCGCGCTGCACCGGCAAGCAGATGCCCATCGCGCACAGCAGCAGATCGATGTCCGCACCTGCGCAACTCACCTGCTTCATGCAGTAATCATCGTACGCACACAAACGATGACACGACTGATCGCTACCCAAAGCGCGCACGTTCATCAAACACGCCCAGCCGCTCGTCAGCCACGAAGCTTCAGGTTTGCCCGCGTCGAACAGACAAACTTGTTTGAGCTCCTTGACGTCGTAAACATCAGCCGTGCACGAATCCCGCTCGATCTTTTCACGCGCCTTGCTCATCGTGTTCAGCAGGTACGTGAAGTCGCACGTGCCGCCCGAAGTCGAGTCCCGTGAAACGCGATCACGTAGCGTCGGAATGTCCACCGCACGCTGCCGCACACCACGCACTGCCGAAAGCATCGTGTTGTTGCCCCCGTCTTCTTTCTGCCCTTCTTTCAGCGCCGAAAGAACACTCTCGATTTGCTTCTCGACCTCGGGATCATCCTTGTCGGAATAACCGAGTCGAATGTGCTCGGGAGGCGTTCGCGGCGTACACGGTCGCGCGTTTTCCCAAAGCGCTTCGCTCACGACCGGAGGGCGCTTCGTGTCTGCTCGTTTGCAAACCCCTATCGCCCCCGATGGAACGGATGCACTCCCGCGACCCGCAGGTTCTCCCGGCGGCTCCGCGTGATACTCCGTCGACGCACAACTCGCAGTCCCCACGGATCCAAAAAGCGCGATGACGGCAAGCGCTGCGATCCGAAGCAAGCCTCTCCTCTTCGTTCCCACACGAGCACGGTAGCAGAGCGAGCCCCTTGGACTGAAATCCTCAGCAACTCGTCGCAGCGAAAAATGCTCCAAGGGCTTGGATTTCAACATTTTTTGCCCCTGCTTCAGGCGCCTAGGCTCGTCTCGTGGATGAGATGATCGACAACCGCCTGATAGCTCTGCGTCTTCGCGTAAACCGCAAGCTGCTTGTCGGCACTCGTCCCCTCCACGAGGATCTTGCGCACGCGATCGAGCTCCTCTTGCGACTTGAAGATATCGGCCGCCTCCGACACGAAATCCAAAAGCTCGCTGATCAACGCTCGCAGCGGCACCTGCCTCTGCTTGCCGAAGTCGATGAGCTGCCCGTCGATGCCGTAGCGCACCGCGCGCCACTTGTTCTCCTCGACGAGCTCACGAGCATACTCGCGGAAGCCCATGTTTCGTTGGTACAGCAAATAAAGTTTGCCCATGATCGCTTGAATGAGCGCCGCGAGTGCCACCGTGTCGTCGATGCGCGTCGACATGTCGCAGATGCGCACCTCCACCGTGTCGAAGAACGGATGCGCCCGAACGTCCCACCAAATCTTCTTCGCGTTGTCGATGCAACCCGTCTTCACCAGCAAGTCCACGTACGACTGGTACTGATGGTACGAGTCGAAATGGCCAGGGATGCCCGTGCGCGGGAATCGCTTGAAAATCTCGCTTCGGATGCTCTTCAGACCGGAATTGCGACCAAGCCAGAACGGGCTCGACGTCGACAGCGCCAAGATGTGCGGAAGGAAGTAACGAACCTGGTTCGCAAGCGCGATCGCGACCTCCTTGTCCTTGATGCCCACGTGCACGTGAAGCCCGAAAATCAAGTTCGCGCGAGCAACGTCCTGAAGATCTTCGACGATGACTTTGTAACGTTCGCCATCAGTGATCTCCTGCCTCTTCCAATCGCTGAACGGATGCGTGCCGGCGGCGACGATGCGCAGACCATGCTTGCTCGCAAGCCCGTTCAGCTCACCTCGTAGCTCGCAGATCTCCGACCGCGCTTGCCTGATGTCACGACAGATGCCCGTGCCCGTTTCGACGACCGACTGATGCATCTCCGGACGCACGCGCTCGCGAAGCAGCGACTGCTTGCCACCTTCCTCGAGGAGCTGACTCACGTACGAACGCAGCTCGCGCGATTCGGGGTGAACGATCTGAAACTCTTCCTCGATGCCGAGGGTGAATTGGTTGTCGAGAAGCCCAGAAACCGTAGTGCTCATGCGTGTCACTCCCTGTCGACAAACTCAAAGCAAATGAACGATAGAGCCGCTCACTCAGGCGGCGTTAGAGCTTTGCTCGATGATGAACGTCGGAACGGTGCCGGCCCCCGTGTGCACGTTGCACATGTTCGTCGCGGACAGCCGCCCCAAAAGTCCACCTAGCTCGCCACGGAACAGGATCGGATCGAGCTCCATGTAGCGACGCGAAAAATACAGCTCCCCGGCCGCTCCCACCTCGGGAAACATCGACGTTGGCAGCGGAACGCGAAGCTGCAAGACGGACGGATCGACGAGCCCTAGCTTCAGCGCTCGCTCCCACACGGCCCCTTCGACGCTCGCACCAATCAGAACACCACGACCACCGAGCTCGTCATTTGGTTTGAGCACCAAACGAGTTCGGTTATCGCGTGCCCAAGGAAGCAGATCGATGGTTTGTCCGTCCGGACCTTCGGTCTTCGTCTCTTCGACTCGGCGCGTCCACGGAATGCACTGACGCACGCTCGCCTCTTCCTCCGGCGTGAAGGAAGACGTGACACGTGGGTCGAAGAGCAGCGCGAACAGCACCTTCTTGTCGAGCAGCTTGGCGCGGAAGCTGTTCACGACGCACACGACGCGCGCCTTGTAGGCCTCGATGAGCGCTTTCACTTCGTCTTCGCGCCCGAGCAGCTCGCTCGTCAGCACGCGGCGGTAGACCAGATCGATCACTTCGCCGCGGCTCGACAGCAGACCGTCTTTGAATTCGAGCTCTCGCGGGTCGACGAATCGAGCTGGAATGCCGTGACGCTTGAAGCGTTCGCAGATCATGTCGAACTCGGTTCGAGTCGCGACTTCTTGCCAATCGACGACGGCGACTTTGGGAACGTGCGTCCCTCCAAACTCGTGCCATGCATCGAGGATGGCGCCGACGAGCGAATTGCCGCTGTAGATGGGCGTCGCCGGTGCTCCGCGGATGAACTCGCGCATCGGCTGAAAGCCTTCGAAGATCTCCGTGAGGCGATCCGCGTAGCTCGGCCCGAACGCACCTTCGGCGTTCAGCTCGACGAACGAAATGTCGGGCCCTGAAAGGATCGCGTCGAGACGCGTCACGACACCGACGGATTCGAAGGCTGGGTTGTAGGAGAAGAGGCGCCTTTCGCCGTCGGTGAGCGCGAGCAGCTCGAGCAGTTGAGGTTCGCGCAGGACGATGTCTTTCGCTTTGATGATGGCACTGCGAAAGTGTTCGACCGCGCGACGAAGCTGCATGTATTGCGGGCGCAGCACGAAGTTTGGCCGGAGAAACGTGCACAGTGGCCTACCGGCAAACACCGCACCGCGAGCGACCATGCGCTCGACCAGTGCGAGGTGATCTTCTCCGCCTCGAGCCACGTAGGCCGTGAGGACGTCGTGGTAGCGATCGACGGCTTCGTCGATCGCTGCCGTCCACGGGTGTTTCGGAGGCCTCTCGCTCGTCATCCGCCGCGATCCCAACGAATCGGTTCGACTTCGCCGGCCAGCTTGTGCCACGACGTGTAGCGATCGCGAATCGTCCGGCCTTCTTTCGCCGCGCGAACGCAGAAGTCGACCATCCAATCGGTCACCGTGTCGAAGAACCGCTCGCCGAGGTGCTCGATGTGCATGTCGGGTGCGGGGTTCGTGAAGTCGATGGCGTACGGCACGCCGTCGCGCATGGCGAACTCGACCGAGTTCATGTCGTAGCCGAGCGCGTGGTTGAGGCGCAGGGCATCGTGCACGACGCGGTCGTGCTGATCTTTGGGGAGCCAACGTTCTTCGTCGCGGAAGATGTAACGCCCTCGCAGCCCCGTCGGACCGATTTGTTTGGGATCGTATTGAATCGTCAGCACGCGTTCGCGGCCGATGCAGATGCAGCGCACGTAGTCATCGAAGTCGATGAACTCTTGCAGTGTCATCACGTTCAGGCCCGATGCGTCGTACGCCTTGAGCAGCTCGCCTGGCGTGCGCACGACCGTCACGTCTTTCCATCCGCCGCCGTCGGCGGGTTTCAGGATGGCGGGGAACTTGACGTAGTCGACGATGGCTTCCCAGTTCAGTGGGAACTCGAGGTTGCGCAGGCTGCGATTTTTGTCGATGGCGGGGATGTATTCTTTTTGCGGCAGCATCACGGTGCGAGGCGTTGCGACGCCGATTCGTGATGCGAGCGAGAAGCCGAAGAACTTGTCGTCGGCGCTCCACCAGAACGGATCGTTGATCACGTAGGCGCCACCGAGAGCCGCGGCTTTGAGGTGGAAGCGGTAGTGCTTCACTTCTTGGCTGATGCGATCGACCAGGACGCGGTACGGCGAAACGAAGCGTTCCGGCGTTCCGCCGATCTTCGCGAATTCTGCCGAGATGCCTGATACTCGGTTGCATCTGTCGATGAAGGCCTGGGGGAAGGACTTTTCCCAACCCGCCAGAATGCCGATCCGCTCCGTCATAGGTGTCTCTCCGTTGCTCCTCTTCGGTGTTCGTACGGGACCGACTCTAGATCGCCGTTCGATCCGAAGGGAGGCAAATCGGGCGCTGGTGGGGAGAGCGTCTGTGAAGCCCTTTCGCGCCTCACCCCCTAGCCCCCTCTCCCCGTCGCTTCGCTCCGCGGAGAGGGGGAACTACGGCATTGTGACGCTCGTTCTTTCTCCCCCTCTCCACGCAGCGGCGTAGCCGCGGAGCTGGAGAGGGGGTCGGGGGGTGAGGCGCGAGCCCCCCATCGTGAACCAAGCCCTGCGCGCAGCGCGCGAACAAATTCTGACCCCCCTTCAAAAAAGTTCTTGACGGCAAAGCTTCGCCATGTAGACTCCGCGGCCTCTCCGACAGGGCGGGTAGCTCAGCGGTAGAGCGTCGGCCTTACAAGCCGATGGCCGCAGGTTCGAACCCTGTCCCGCCCACCAGGCGAAAAAGGTCCTTGACCAGCGGTTGCATGTCGAAGTAGTAGAGCAGTCCCCGAGTTTACGATTGGGGTGGTAGTTAAGTTGGTTATAACGCCGGCCTGTCACGCCGGAGGCCGCGGGTTCGAGTCCCGTCCACCCCGCCAGTAAGCCCAAGCAGTACGTAAGACAGCCAATCCGAAAGGGTTGGCTGTTTTGCTTTTGTTCTGGTTACAGTCAAACGCCCACGCCCCATCGTGCGATACGAATGTTTCATGCGCTGAAACACGCCGTGTTACATATCGACGCAAGCTACGAGAAATACAATAGAAACTGGTTGGCACGCTGGTTGCTTGTGTGAAACAACCATGCAACCCTTCAATCCCCTCCCCGCCCTTGCGGGTGGCGCCCTGATCGGTCTTGCCGCCTCCGTGCTGCTCCTTTTCAGCGGACGAATCGCTGGGATCAGCGGCATCGTCGGCGGTGGCCTCATGCGTGCCGCAAAGGACCGCGTCGACAGGCTGCTCTTCATCGGAGGGCTCATCGCTGCTGGGATGGTCGTTTATATCGTTCATCCATCGAGTTTCCCCGATGCGAGCAGCGTTCCTGTCGTACCCGCCATTGTTGCCGGTTTGCTCGTTGGTTTCGGCACGCGGCTCGGCAATGGTTGCACGAGCGGCCATGGCGTGTGCGGTTTGAGCCGCTTTTCTGTGCGATCGCTCGTTGCAACGGTGACCTTCATGGCCGCGGCCGCGATAACCGTATTCGTGACTCGGCATATCCTGGGAGGTGCGTCATGAGTAACACCGGTAAAACACGATTGGTTTTTCTCGTGACGGGGCTCTTGTTCGGCGCTGGACTTGCCATTTCGGGTATGGTCCTTCCGGAAAAAGTTTTGGGTTTTTTGGATGTTACCGGAGAATTGGGATCCAAGCCTCGCGTTCGTCATGCTCGGCGCGATTCTCGTGCACATTCCGGCCGTGCGGTTTGCCCACCGTCGTTTGCAATCGTTTCTGGGCGAGAGTTTCCAATTGCCGAAGCGCAAGGACATCGATTGGCGGCTCGTCGTCGGAGCGCTCGTCTTCGGTGTTGGATGGGGCATCGTGGGCATTTGTCCCGGTCCTGGCATCGTGAACCTCGTCACGGCAAGCCCCGGCGTCTTGGCGTTCGTCGCGGCAATGCTCGTCGGGATGCTTGCCGAGCACGTTTTCGAGCGACGGATCGCGACTGGACAGAAAACCTGACCTCGTCTATATGGACCGCGGCCGCGTGAAAGGCCGCGTTCGTCCATGAGAATCCTGAGCTGGAACGTGAATGGGTTGCGATCCGCCATGGGAAAAGGTTTTTCCGGGTGGCTTGCAGGGGCAAACGCCGACATCGTGGGCGTGCAAGAAGTGCGTGCGGCGGCCGATCAAGCGACAGCGTGTATCGCGACCATCGACGAAAGCTGGCATCGCGCGTTCGTCGCGGCGGATAGACCGGGGTACAGCGGAGTCGGCTTGCTTTCGCGCCTGCGTCCGGATCGCGTCGTCACGACGATGAAGAACCGCGAATTCGATGCCGAAGGGCGCGTGCAGATCGCGCGGTTCGGCCGCCTGACGCTCGTGAATGCATATTTCCCGAATGGAAGCGGCACCGAGCGCGACAATGGCCGAGTGCCTTTCAAGCTCGCGTTTTACCAACGCATTTTCGATATGCTCGAACCGAAGCTGCGGCGCAAAGAGCCGGTGCTCGTCATTGGAGATTTCAACACCGCGCACCGCGAAATCGATCTTGCTCGGCCCAAGGAAAACCAAAAAACGAGCGGCTTTCTGCCGGAAGAGCGCGCCGAGCTCGACCGCTGGATTGGCTCGGGTTATGTCGACACCTTCCGAGCGTTCGAACCGGGGCCTGGCCATTATTCATGGTGGAGTCAAAGGTTTGGCGTAAGGGCCAAAAACATTGGATGGCGTATCGATTACGTACTTGCGTCCCCCGCGGCTGCGAAATACGTGCGCCGCGCCTTCATCGAACCTCACGTGATGGGCAGTGACCATTGCCCCGTGGGCGTCGACGTGGATCCGGCCATCGTGGAGTAGCAGACCGGGTCTGGATCCCCTGGAATTTTCCAACTCCTCCCTTTCCCACCGGCGCAATGTGCGGTATACTGGACGGACGAACCCTTACGGCTTCCTTCTTGCTGAAAGTGAACGTCCATGAAAACTGAGCTCGCACTTCTGTCCGTGCTCGCGATGGCGGGCATGGCTTCCGTATTCGGCTGTTCGGCCAGCGAAGCTGGTCTCGATGCATCCAATGGCTTTTCCAGCGGTGGCGATCCTGGCGGCAATCTCGGCGCCGGCGGTGGAGGCAACGAGCCACCTCCTCCCCCGCCCGAAGAGGAGCTAGAATCGAATTACAGCGCGCCTGTCGCGACCGGTAACTACGTGTGGATTGCCAATCCCACGAGCGGTCGTGTGGCATACATCGACGCCACGACGCTCGAGGTCAACGTCGTCGAAGCAGGCAATGCTCCGACGCACGTCGCCGCCATTCCCGATCCCAATGCGGATGTCGCCATCGTGCTCAATGTCCTGTCGAACGATGCGACCATTCTCCGCGCCAAAGGAACCGACCTCACGGCCGAATCGCTTCCCGTGCCTTCGTCCGGCAATGCGTGGGCCGTATCGGACGATGGCCGGTGGGCCATTGCATGGACCGATGCGCGGCGTATCGACGATGCCGATCCCATTGACGGATATCAAGACATCACCGTGCTCGATCTGAAATCCGGCGCAATGAAGTCCACTTCGCTCACCGTCGGATACCGCCCGGTGGCCGTTGCTTTCGATTCCGCAGAAACGCGTGCTTTTGCCGTCACGCAAGACGGCATCAGTGTCGTGTCGCTCACGGGCGGCGCGCCGATTGTCGCGAAAAACATCAAGCTGTCGGATCAGCCCATCGGTGATGCCTCTACGCGCGATGTTGCCATCACGCCCGACGGCTCGTACGCGCTCGTTCGTCGCGATGGCGAAAAGCTCGTCAACATCTTCTCCCTTGCCGATGGCACGCGCACGGACGTTGGATTTCCCGCTCCGCCAACGGACCTCGACCTCTCGCCCGATGGAACGGTAGCGGTCGGTGTCGTTCGCGAAACCAGCCAGGTTGGCCTTTTGCCAATTCCGGGCATCCTTGCGGATCCTTTCAGTTATCCGCTCGTCACGATATCCAATGCGACGGTTGGTTCGGCGTCGCTTGCCGCGAAGAGTCCTGTCGCGCTTTTGTACACGAATGCCACGCCAAACCCCGTGCTCACGGTGCTCGATACGTCCGCCGCCGTCCCGGATCCGCGTCTGATCCAGCTTTGGGCGCCCATCAAGGCGGTTTTCCCAACCGAGGATGCTTCTCACGCCGTCGTTTTGCACGACGCGGGTGGCAGTATCGGTTCGGAATACCCCGCAGCCATGAGCATCGTGCCGATTGCGGAAGACTTGCCCGCCAAACTCATGGGCCTCGACGCCCCGGCGATATCGGTAGCCGTTGCTCCGGCAGGTCATCGCGCAATTGTCGCGACCGGCGATGAAATGAACCCCAAATATCGACTCTACGTTGCTTCGATGCCGTCGCTCGAAGTGAAAAAGTACGAGCTTGCAAGTCAGCCCATTGCGGCAGGTATCGTCGCGGGCGCTGAACGAGGATTCGTCGCGCAGAAACACCCCGACGGTCGCATTACGTTCGTGGACTTCAACACGGGCTCCGTGCGTACGCTCACCGGATTCGAGCTTGCTTCGCAGGTCATCGATGGGAGTGGAGAATGAATACGTTACGTTCATTGAAATGGCGGCTCCCTGTGCTCGCGCTCTTTGGCATGACCGCGATGGGCACGGCTGCTTGCACCGACCGCGCTGCCGAATGGAGCGCAACCATTACCAAAACGCCGCTCATCACGGCTGGCCTGCGAGGCTCCGCGGCCATCGTCGATCGCGACGCGAATCGCGTGCTCATGCTTCCCGTCGAAGGCGACTTGTCGCTCGCCCCGATGTCGATTCCCATGGGGCATGGTTTTGCCGCTGCAAGGCTCACATCCGACGGCACGCGCCTGCTCACGCTGAGCCGAGGGGACGTGCCGCGGCGCAAAACGACGGACGAAGGCCCGTCGCTTTTGGTGATCGATGGAAACGTGAATCCGCAGCCGCTCGTGAAATACGACCTGTCGGATCCGCTCTCGGGCCTCGAAATCGATCCACGGTCGGAATTTGCCGTCGTTTACCCGTCGGCATCGGATACCGAGACATTCGTGCAAAATCCGAACGAGCTCGTGCTCATCAAGCTTGGTCAGCCTGCATCGGCGACGAATCCCGTGCCCATTTCATTGCGAAGTTTCGGTGGAAGGCCGCAAGCATTCACGTTCACCCCCGAGCTCGAGCTGCCCGGAGGAAACCGTCGATTGCTCGTTGCCAGCACCGATCGCGACGTTGCGCTGGTCGATCTGAGTGCCCCGGAAAAGCCCGAAATTACTGTGAAATTGACGAGTGGTGCCGATATTCTCCGGCCTGCTGGGACTGCCGTCAGCGATGGCGAGCCGGGCGTCGACGATGATGCGCGCATTGCCATTCGTGTGGCGAACGATCCAAACGTCATCGTGCTCGATCTCT
Source organism: Polyangiaceae bacterium (assembly GCA_016715885.1). Taxonomy (NCBI): domain Bacteria; kingdom Pseudomonadati; phylum Myxococcota; order Polyangiales; family Polyangiaceae; species Polyangiaceae bacterium. Next base: position 555,597 of record JADJXL010000020.1, on the reverse strand, counting down.
TGCCCACGCCAGCGGGCAAAGAATCGCCGCATTCGTTCTTGCCGGTTCCGAACATCAATTACGTGGGCGGAGTGCCAACCGACATGGCATTCGTGAAAACCGACGGAGGCCTCCGGCTCGCGGCGCTCGTGCCGTCGAAAAAGGCGCTCACGCTCGTCGAGCCGGTGACGGGAACGACGTCGGATGTGGACCTTGGTGCTGCATTCGAGCGGATTACGATCGTCACGGATATCGTGGGTGAAACGACGAATGGTGGCGATATTGCGCTCGTGTGGTCGACATCCACGCCGAACGTGGCTTTCGTATCGCTCGGCGTGACGATTGGAAAACCGTACAAGAGCGTCGAGCGGCTGGAGCTCGTGGAATCGGTGTCTTCGGTCATCGATGTGCCTGCGCCGAACAATCATCTGAAGATATTGGCCATGCCGAGTGGCAGGAATTTCGTCGTGCTCGATTTGATTTCGCGCACGGCGTCGCCCATTCTCGCTTCCGGCGGTGGTGCGCGTGCGGTGGTATCGCGTGATGGCATGCGTGCGTGGATGGTCGCACCGGGTGCGAATTCAGTGGCGCAACTGGATCTCGGTACGCTCCATCCGAAGAACGTATTCTTGAATTATGGCGTGCAAGACGCCTACGAAGTCGAGCGGCGTGATGGAGGCCGAGCTGTCGTTGCGATTCATCCCGCGGGCACGGTGGGTGCCACGGTATTCGACGCAGCGAACCCGTCGCTCGAAAACTCCATCGAATACCTTGGTTTGCTGCTGGGAGAATTCCAATGAATAGCGTCGCAAGAGCCCTATCATGTGCGGCGTTGGGCACGCTTTCGCTGCTCGCATCGAGCGCGCGGGCCGACGACAAACCCGAAGCCGCGGTCGATGCAGCGGCGATGCCGTCACCGTCGGATGAGCCCAAGACCGCGGCGTCGACGCCGGCCGGAGAAATCGAGCTCTACAATGCTGCCGTGAATCGAGCATTTGCCGGCAGCGAAGTAAAACAACCCGAAGCGCCTGCGCGCCCGCACATGTTTGGCGTGTACGTGGGGTTTCGTTTCTTGAACCTGACGCACCCAGGGTATGATCCGTATTCCGAAAGCGATGCGCTGGTGCAGAATGCGCTTGGTTTTACGTTCACGCCGTGGAAGTCCGAGCGCCTCCAATTGCATTTCCTCGGTGAGTGGAACATCGGAGCATCCTCGGCGTATGCGCGTGGCGCGCAAACGGACCTCCTCGTCAATCGGGTTGCATTGGGCGTCGAAGGCCGCTGGATGCCCAAATCGAGGTTTTACCTGTACGCAAAAATTGTTCCTTCGGTCGTGAACCTGAGCGCCAAAATCGAGGATTGGGATCTCGGCGTAGACCTCGAATCGAGCTCGTGGGCGATGGTCTTGGACACGTCCGCGGGCGCGGCTTTGCGGCTGGGCACGGCGGGCAAGGCGCCGGGGCGAACGGCATCGTTTTGGCTCATGATGGATTGGGGATACGCATTTGCCAGTCAGGCATCGATGACGTTCCGCCCGCCGGAAAACGAGGACGAACCGCGAAAGTTTGGCGCGATAAACCTCCCCGGGCTCCGCCCCGGAGGTTTTGTCACACGCGCGAGTTTTGGTGTGACGTTTTGAACCCAACTTGGGAATCGAGGTCGCAGTCCGAATCTTTTCCGGCGCTTGCGGGGGGTCCCACTGTTCGAGCCCGCGCAGCGCGCGAGTCTGGGGGAACCGCAAGTGCCGGAAAAGATTCGGGCTGCGGCCGGGCCATCTTCATTCGGCGTGCGTCGATGCCGACTCTCGAGGCCACGAGATCACGAACCGAGTTCCTCGACCCATTTCCGTCTCGAAATCAATCGTCGCATGGTATAGACCGAGCAGCTTGCGGACCACACCGAGGCCCAAGCCAGTGCCCGACTCCGGTTTCGTCGATACGAACGGCTCGAAAATGCGTGCGGCAACGTTGGGATCGATCCCCGTGCCATTGTCCTCGACGACCAATCGAGGTTTGTCGCTGCCTTCTTCGAGCACGATGCGGATCTTGCGCCCCTCGGGGCGTTCCACATCCATGAGCGCATCCCGCGCATTCAGCACCAAATTCTTCAACACCGAATACCAGTGCTCGTAATTGCCTCGAACCCTCGACCCTTGGGGAATGTCGACTTCCAGTGCAATGCCACGTTTTTCGAAATCGGCCTGCGATTCATTCACCAGGCTTTGCACCAGATACCCGAGCTCCGTCATCGACCGCCCTGCGCTCTCGCCGCTGAGTTTCGCGTAATCGAGAATCAAGCCCGTCGTGGCAAGAGCGCGTTCGATGGATGACCCCACCATCCCGAGAACGTTGTGAATCTTTTCTTCGTTCGCATTGATTTGCCGCAAAATGGGCACCACCTCGTCGAGCACCACTGGATCGAGCCGGTTTTCGAGCAAACGGTACATATCGAAAAGCGCTTCCCCATTGTCCATGCACAGGCTGCGCGTTTCACCGCCCTCTCGTTCGAAACGAATGGCCGCAATGAGCATTTTTGCAGCCGTGAGCGCGTTTCGCATCTCGTGCGCGAAACCGCCCGCCATCCGAACTTCCGTCGTGCTTTTTTCCAGCTCCACGAGACGCGTTCGCGCCTCTTCCAGCGCCCGCGTTCGCTCCTCGACCATTCGCTCCAAATTCGCATAAAGTCGCGCATTGTCGATGGAAATGGACATCTGAGACGTCACGACTTCGCACAATGACAGCCGCTCCGCATCGAATGCCCCTGCGAGCTGATTGTTTTCCAAGTAAAGGATGCCCCGCGCAGCCCCTTGCCGCATCATTGGCACGACCAAAAGAGACTTCGTTCCATGCGCCGTGACGAAAACATCATTTCGCGTATTTTCGTCCCTCGTTGCATCTTCGCAAAGGATTGGTTTTCCCGTACGAACCACATACTGCAGGACCGATGACGGCAAATCGTCGACCGTGTCGAGAAGCGCCGGAGTCGGACGCACCACTGCACCGCCATCGGCCGTGAAACTTGCGACGAGAACGAATCCTGCGGGGTCGTCCAGCACGAGCGCTCCGCGTTCGGCGCCCGTCGCTTGCGCTACCACGGTCATGAGTTTGTGCAGGAGTTTGTCGAGGGCAATTTCTTCTGAAACCGCTTGCGATGCGCGCACCATCGAGCGTGCATCGAGCGACACCGATTTCGTCGATTGCGTACTCGTTGCTCGTACCGTCGACGTTCCATGCGTTTGCGCCCGACGCAAAACTGGATGCGCCTTCTCCAATGCTACGACTTTGGCCGTCGCACCCCAACGCTCGTACGCAAGATGTGCCCTTTGCAAATACGACCGCGCAACCCCCGCATTGTCGTGCGCGTACCAAAAAATCGCCGCCCGTTCCAGCGCATATGCTTCGTATTGCAAATAGCCGCACGATTGCGCCATTTGCGCCGCTCGATCGTAATGCTTGGCGGCCGCCATCGTACGCCCTTCGAGCCTCGCGGCTTCGGCCGACAAAAGCGCGGCGAATTGTCCAAAATTTTCTGGCGAATGCGCCGCATAATCTGCAAGCTTGCGCTGAATTGCGTGCAGCGCAACGATATTTCGAGCTCGTCCGATCGCGCCGTTCGGCACGCTCGTCGCCAGAACCAGGCCACGAACCAAGTAATATTCGCCAATCGAGCTCACGGCCGAAAGCGGCTGTACGATATCATCTGGAACGCGGTCGAACGCGCGTTTTGCTTCGTCGTGGTCTCCCATGAAAAGATGCGCCCACGCTTGATAAAAATTGTAAAGCGGCGCGGTGAGCTTCATCGGATCCTGCTCGAGCTCTCGGACGAACGTAATGTCGTCCAAATCGAGCGTCTCGAAGGATCCTGGGCGCGTTTTCCCCTGCAAATACAGAGCAATTCGCTTCGAAAGCAGGTGCGTCCGCGGATTGTTCGTCACCCGCGCCAATTCGTTCAATCGTCGCTCGTTCGATTCCAAATTTTCAACGAATTCGGGCAGTGGAGCGCCTAGTTGAAATTGGTAGCCGACCATCGGACCCAATGCCAAATTCATGAAAACACGGCTTCCCTCGTCCATCGCCGCTTTGTACACGTCCGAAAGCGCAGCCACACACTTCGCGAGCGGATGGCGAAATGGCATGATGAGCATCGCGTACATGTAACGCACGAGCGCCGTCGGAAGCTCGGGAAACTTGTCGAACATCCGCAATGCCATCAGACAAAGCTCGTCCGCACGCTCGCTTTGTCCCCGTATCAACCGCACGAGCAGCGCATAGGCTGCAAAACACGCTGGACTCACGGGCGACAAACCCTGTTCGAGCGCCAATAGCACGAATTTCGCCGTAAACACCGAATGCAGCAGCGGATCCTCGAAGTACACCACGAAAAGCGTGTCCTCCGCGAGCGCCGCGAGAAGGTCCCCTTTCTCCGACTTGACGACAGGCAGCGCCAAAATGTCGTCAGGAGAAAATCTGCGCAGCATTAGCTCGGCTTTGCCAAATTCCAAAAGAACATTCGGCAAGCCCCCTTTTCGAGGCAGCGATATACCCTGTCGCGTGAATGCCTCGAGCGCCAGATCTTTGGCCGCAGCGTATTCGTTGAGCACTCGGTGCATGCGCACCCGCGCGCACGCAACTTCGAGCTGTTCGATGTCACCCCGGGCTCGAGTTTGCAAATCCGCATAAAGAGCGTCGGCACGACTTCGCTTGCCGCACGAATAAGCCGTCTCCGCCGCGCCCAGCGTCAAGTCGAAAGCAAGGCGCTTTTCCGATTCAAATGCATTCACCGGAAGAAAACCCAACCCTGCATCGAAATGGGCCATGGCCGCTTCGAACGCCGCAGCCGCGCGCGCGGCATTGCCCGCTTCCAGGTTCAAGCGGGCCATTTCCAATCGTTCCACCGGATCCACCACCAGATCCGCCGCGATGTTGATGTGCCCGAGCACCCCATAAAGCTTGTCGCCGCGCACGTTTGCACGAAGCACTCGCCCGATGCGCAAATGCAAAGCTTTGCACCTCCCGGCATCCATCAGCTCGACAACTGCCTCACGCACGCGCGCATGGACGAACGCATATTGGCTGCCCGTGGCCAAGACAAACCCTTCCTGCGCGGCATCCGAAAGCAATGCGTCGACTCGCGCCGACGCGACGTCCGTAATCGCGGAAAGAGTCTCCTTGTCGAAGTCGTTTCCAATGCATCCTGCTGCTTGCAAAAGCGAGAGAACGGCTTCATCGAGGCGCTGCGCTCGTTCAGACAGCAGGAGCGCCACGTCACCCGGCACGGATGCGCGTTCGATGGCGGCAATGTCCCAGCGCCACGCCCGCGTCGCGTGATCGAAATCAATGAGACCATCTCGATGCAGCGTCGTCAAAAACGTCCCCACGAAGAGCGGATTTCCGAACGTTCGTTGATGAACGACGCTCGCGAGCCGCTCGACGTCTGCATCCGGTACGCGCCCCTTTCGGGCATTGACGGCATCGGAAACCAAAGCTCGCACGGCATTCAAATCCAGTGGGCCGAGCGCGATGTTCGTCACGGCCGCTCCGTCGTGTACCAGGTCATCGACGAATCGTGAAATTCGACCATTCGATTGCGAATCTTGCCGTTCGGATGCAATGATCACGATCCCGCGCCCGGAAACGTCGGTGACGAGGTGCGCCAATAGCTCGAGCGACGAGGCATCGGCCCATTGAATATCATCCAAGAACAGCGCGAGCCCGTCGCGAGCCAATACTTGAAACAATCGCAAGAATGCAAACTTGGCCCGCTCCTTGGCTTGATCTGCCGGAAGCTCCATCGGTTTGGCCGGCGTCTCGCCCAGCACCAGCGCCAAATCCGGCAGGATTTCGGTCACGACACCGGCTGTGCTGCCAAGCGCCGAGCGCAATCGCGTTCGCAGCGTGGAAAGGCGCGCTTCACTTGCCGAACAGAATTCTCGAATGAGCGGCGCCAGCGCAGCGGCAATACCCGAATACGGCGCGTCACCATCCCGAACCAAGAATTGACCACTTGCAAACGCACCAGCACCGGCTCGAACCGTCCGAGCAAATTCACGGATGACCGCGGATTTGCCAATGCCCGCGGGACCATGGACCAGCACGAATTCCGAAGCGCCCTCGATGGCCCGTTGAAATGCCGTATAAAGCTGCAAGAGCTCGGCCTCTCGCCCATGCAATCGCTCGGGAATCCTGAACCTGTCGGAAACGTCATCGGCGCCAAGCTCGAACGACGCAATCGATCCGGCCGCCAGCATACCTTCGAGGCACCGTTCGAGGTCCGCTTTCACGCCGCCCGCGCTTTGGTATCGGTCCTCGGGCATTTTCGCCAGCAATTTCATGACGATCGCCGATACGGCTTCGGGAATCGCGGCGTCGATTCGAGCAGGCGGTACGGGCCGCCGCGCGATATGAGCGTGCACGGCGCTCAATGGATCCGTTTCGATGAAGGGCGGACGACCCACGAGCATGCGATAAAGCGTCGCGCCAAATGAATACAGATCCGTACGATTGTCGATCGATCGGTTCATTCGCCCGGTTTGCTCCGGCGCGATATACGCGAGCGTTCCTTCGAGCACGTCGGGCCTGACGTCATGTTCGACGATGCGTGGCAGCGTCGTGGCCAGCTCGAAATCAATCAGCTCGACGTCTTCCCCATCGTCGATGAGCACGATGTTGTTCGGATTGATGTCCTTGTGAATGACGCGTCGCAAATGAATGTTTTCGAGCGCCGTCGCGATTCGAATGCCGAGCACGAGCACGCGGGATAGCTCGATGCGTCCGCGCTCGAGTACCCATTCCAATGCTTCCCCGCCGCGATCTGCCAAAACGAGCGTCGGGCATCCGTCGTATTCGGTCAAATCCAGTGCCTTGACGACTCCCGGCACATCGAGCGGCAGGAGAATGTCGTATTCGTGCCGCAGCCGAGCGACTTGCGCGGCATTGTGGAATTCAGGGCGAATACTCTTCAGCACCAAACGCGCACCGCTCTTCGGATCTCGGGTGCGCAAAATACGAGTCGTTCCTCCGTCGTGCAGCTCGACGACTTCGGTAAACCGGCGCGGCATCGTTCGTCCTCAAATCGTCACTTCGAGCTACGCTCGGATGTGCGAGCCGACATCGGTTCGTGTTCCCCGACGACCGACCTCGTGGCCTTTTTGCTCTGCAAAACCAATGAATAAAGGCGCACGGCAAGCTCGAGCGCATCGAGCAAATCCTTGGGATCTCCGCCCTTCGTCAAGTATGCGAACGGTCGATGTTCGTTGATGACGCGATACGGATCTTTGACATCTTGGAATGCCGAATAAAAGATGACAGGCAAAAGCGGGTATTTGTCTCGCATGCGGTCACACGCCCAAAACCCATTTTCTCCTTTCATCTTCACGTCCAGGATGACGGCGCAAACATCGTCGCGTAGGGCACGCAAGCCGTCCGTCGCCGATGAAGCGAGGAGCACTTCATAACGATTGGCGAGCATAATCGACAAAGACGCTCGAATGGCGGCATCGTCATCCACGAGCAAGATGACGGGCCGATTCGAAGCCGGACCTTTCCTTTGGCTTTGGGGGTCCCTTTGACCAAGTACCGAATCGAATTTGCTGAACGTCATAGTCTTGACACCTGCGCTGAAATTGTGAACGCGGCGAGAGTTTGGATAATCTACACTGTACCAGGACAGTTCCAGTAAAACAAGAGCCGTGATGGACGCAATTTTGCCGCAGCTCAGCTCCTAGCCCCGGCCCAGCTCCATACTCCCGCAACTTTTTTGGTCCCTCGTCCGAACTCTGGTACGACATTTTCCAGCGTGAACCTCGCCGAGCTCAAAAAGCGCATCCAAGAGCACTTTCGCACGGGACTCGTGACCCTCGTCGGATCGGGCCTGTCGGCAGCATCGGGACTTCCGACCATGTCGAGGCTCGAAGCCTACTTGCGCGAAAAAATGCCAGCGCGCATCTCCCATGCCGAGCTCGACGAATGGAACCGCATTACCGCGGTGTTAGAAACCGGCCAGGGTCTCGAGGTTGCCCTGCACGCGGTGCTCACGTCCGAAAATGTGGGTAATGCCATCGTCGACCTGACCGCAGGGCTCATCGCCGAAGAAGAAGCGCGCGTGATTCGATCGGCCTTGTCCAAACGCGTCATTCTTCCATTCTCGAAGCTATTGCCACACATCACGCCGTCGACGAGCAATGAAGTCCACGTCATTACCTCGAATTATGACCGCCTCATCGAAGTCGCCGCCGAAACCATCGGTTATGGCGTCGACACCATGTTCGTCGGAAATTACTTCGCAGCGCTCGATGAAAAAACGAGCCGCGATTCGTTTTTGAGCGAAATTCGCCCGCACCGAACTGCGTATCGGAAAATATATCGCAAACGAGTGCGTTTGTTCAAGCCCCATGGCAGCCTGGATTGGTACGAACAAGACGGCGAACCCGTGCGGTCCCCCGTACCGCTCGATTGCCGAAGGCTCATGATTACTCCCGGCGCGCAGAAGTACAAGCGCGGATACGAAAGCATTTTCGAAAGGCATCGCGCCGCAGCCAACGGCATTCTCGAAGAGGCCGATCGATTTTTGATCGTCGGTTATGGCTTCAACGACGAACACCTCGAAAAAACATTGCGTCGTGAGCTCCACCGAGGCAAACCCTGCATGCTCATGACGCTGTATTTGTCGCCGAGCGCCAAGGCTGTCATCGAATCGAATCCGAGCGTCTTCGCGCTCGTGCAAGCAAAAGATGCTCACGGCAATGCGGGAACGGAGTTCGTCTCGAGCTCCGGGCAAATGTTTTTTCCAGGCCTTTCCCTTTGGTCGATCGATTCTTTGGTAGAAGAGGTTTTTTGACGATGGCGAGCACCATATTTCAATTCGAGTCGAGCGACGTCGTCGGGCACGTTTCCGCGGTCGATACGACACGCGTGTATGTTTCCGTGGCAGACAATGCGATGGCCACGCGCATTTGCGTGGGCGGGCTCGTCGCCATCGAAGGTAGCTCGGTCCACGATTTCAACATTGCCGTGGTCGAGCGAATCACGCGGCAACTTCGCGTCGAAACCAGGTTCGACCAAGAAGACAAAGACGGTCACGTTCGCCAAGAAGAAGTGCAAGACGACACGATTTCCGCGGTGCTCATTGGAACGTTTCGCACCGTCGAGGGTGAACGGCGGAACGTGTTCAAGCGCGGGGCGGATTCGTTTCCGCAAATCGATAGGCACGTGTATTTGTTGACCGCTGGCAATTTGCAGCGGCTCATGACGCTGTTTTCGGAAGACATCGGCCGCGCCGAGCGACTCCAGCTCGGGCATTTCGTCGCGGATCGTACGGCCGTGGCGGTGGCCGATGGAAACCGGTTCTTTCAGCGGCACGCGGCCATCTTGGGAAGCACGGGTTCGGGCAAAAGCTGGGCGGTAGCGCTGATTTTGGAACGGGCCGCAGCGCTCGATTATCCCAACATCATCGTGCTCGATATGCACGGCGAATACGGGCCGCTTTCGGAAGCGAAAAACGGTCGCCGAGTCGCTACGCGTTTGCGCATTGCGGGACCGGGAGACTTGGACGAGCCTCGCGATGACGTGCTTTTTTTGCCGCATTGGCTGCTCAATCGAGAAGAAATGCTCTCGATATTGCTCGACCGAGGCGACCAGAATGCGCCCAATCAAGCGGCACGATTCACCGAGCACGTTCGCAAGCTGAAAGACGAGACGCTTGCAGCCGCCGGACAAACGGAAGCTCGGAAAACGTTCACGGTCGATTCGCCCATTCCGTATTCGCTTTCGGATTTGCGCGGGCGCCTCGAAGAAGACAACACGGGCACGAAAAAAGGCGCGCGGGACAAGGAAATCAAAGGCGATTGGAACGACAAATTGACGCGTTTCTTGGCGCGACTCGATGCCAAGTGCGACGATCGACGTTATGGTTTTTTGTTTCGAGCGCCCCCCGAAGCGATGCATTACGATTGGCTGCCGAAGCAAATTCGACGGCTGCTCGGATCGGGACGCGGAACGCCGGGAATCAAAATCGTCGACTTTTCAGAAGTCCCGGCCGATGTTTTGCCCGTGGTCGTCGGCGTATTGGCGCGGCTTTTGTACGATGTTCAATTCTGGATGGACCCTCGCGCGCGCACCCCCGTGACGCTCGTATGCGACGAGGCGCATTTGTACTTGCCCGTGCGCGAAGCGGCCGAAACCGCCGAACGCAAGGCTCTCGATGCATTCGAAGCCGTCGCGAAAGAAGGGCGCAAATACGGCGTGTCGCTGCTCGTCGTGAGCCAACGGCCGCATGACGTGAGTCGTACGATCTTGAGCCAATGCAACAATTTCATGATCTTGCGCCTCACGAACGATCAGGATCAAAACGTGGTGCGGCGATTGATGCCCGATTCCATGGCGGGTCTGACGGAAGTGCTTCCCTTGATGGATGTGGGCGAAGCATTGCTCTTGGGCGATGCGGTGCTCTTGCCGACGCGCATTCGACTGGATCCGCCGCAAACGAAGCCGAACAGCGCGACGCGGAGTTTCTGGTTGGAATGGGCAACGCGTCCGCCGGATGCGGATGCGCTCGCGGCCGCCGTGGAAACGCTCAGAAGACAAACGCGGCCCACCTGATGCGCGAATCGTCGCGATCCAAGCGACGGCCACCCATAGCTGCCGCAGTGCGAAATCTGCATGTCGATTCCTGCTGACGATCATGCTAACGAGCCGGGCATTGGAAGCGCTGCCATGGACGGAATCGCGTGTTGCAGTCCTTCCAATTCACCAGAACGGAGATTGAGCATGAAGCATTGGACTCTCTTGGCTTTCGGCGCCGCGTTCGTCATGGGCTGCGGCGGTGATGGAGACGTGCAGCTCGGCACGAGCTCGTCGTCGTCGAGCGGCGGAGGTGCTGGCGGAGAAGGCGGTACCGCGGGCGCTGGCGGACAAGGCGGCGGTGGCGGCCAAGGCGGCGGCACGGCTGGAATGGGCGGACAAGGTGGCGGTGCGTCGAGCTCCAGCAGCTCTTCCAGTTCGAGCAGTGGTGGCGCAGCAATCGTGTGCGGCGATCAGATGTGCGATCCGGCCACGCAAAAGTGTTGCGCGTCCATGGCGGGGCAAAACTGCATTGCAATCGATGCACAATGCCAGGGCCTTTCGGCTGATTGCACGAGCGCCGCGAATTGCACGAATGGCGAAGTCTGTTGCCTCATTTTCGGCGGCCCTGGCAGCATACCGACGGCGAATTGCGAACCGATGTGCACGGGTGGTCCGAATGGTACGGGGACGCAACTGTGCGCAACCGACGATGAATGCCCCATGGGCATGACGTGCAAGACGCCCATGTTCCCGCCCAACGGCCTCAAGCAGTGCTCGTTCTGACGTTCGCACCGAAGCAACGTCGGTTCAGCGCCCCTCCATTGCACCAATCGATATTACACTGCGAACTTCCATCTTGACGCCAGTACGCGGTCGTCGTCCGCTCTTTCCGCAAGGAAGGATAAAATGGCGGCAGACCTGGCGCAGGGGACGATGATTGCCGAAAGGTTCGAACTTCTCGCGAGTGCTGGCAGTGGGGGCATGGGCACCGTTTTTCGCGCCAAGGACCGCGTGACCGGCCAGCTCGTCGCATTGAAAGTCTCGCACGAGGAACGTTCGCACGATGCGGCCACGCTCGATCGCTTCGAACGCGAGGCTCGATTGCTCGCGGAGTTGCGACATCCCGCCATCGTCGCGCATGTCGCCCACGGAAAAACCCCCACCGGACGGTTTTACCTCGCCATGCAATGGCTCGACGGCGAAGACCTCTCGGCAAGGCTCGCTCGAGGTCCGCTTTCGATGGCCGATAGCATCGTGCTGATCACGCGTGTGGCCGAAGCTTTGGCCGAAGCTCACCGGCAAGGCATCGTGCATCGTGATATCAAACCAAACAATCTTTTTCTTCCGAGCGGCGACGTCAGCCAAGTCATGCTCCTCGATTTCGGCATTGCGCGCAGAGCATCGACCATGGCGTTGACGGTCACCGGCGCGGCGCTCGGAACACCCAATTACGTGGCACCCGAGCAGTTGAAATCCGCAACCGACGTCGGCGCGGCTGCTGACGTGTTTTCCATGGGATGCGTCCTGCACGAGTGCCTCGCTGGCAGGCCTCCATTCGACGCGCCCTCCATGCCCGCCGTCCTCTCGCGCATCCTCTTCGACGAACCCACCGCCCTTCACAAGGTGCGTCCCAATGTACCTCCCGCGTGGAGCGACCTGGTCTTGCGCATGCTCGCCAAGGATCCATCGCAGCGACCCCGCGATGCATCCATGCTGCTCGAAGAGCTGCATCGTTTGCCCTCGCCGCCGGCAGAAACGACGGGCGATTTGCAGGTGAATCAAGCCGCGCCTGCGACGTCGGCGTCGATGACCTGGATGAGTGCCGAACAAATGCTCGTGAGCGTCGTGCTTGCAACGGCCTCGCAATCGAAAGCTCCCGTGGCAACCGCGAGCGATGCTTCGACCTCGAAACAAACGACCGCGCAGCACATTCTTCGTCAAATCGGAGCGCGTTGCGAAGAGCTCGCCGATGGATCACTTCTGGCCACCATTCTGCTTCGAGGGAGCGCTGGGGATCAGGCATCGGCGGCGGTGCGCGCCGCGCTTGCGCTTCACGAAAACTCGCCCGATGCGCGCATCGTCGTCGTGACGGGCCGAAGCGCCGTCGTGCACGAAGGCATGGCCACTGGCGCTGCCGTGGACAAGGCCGTGCAACTTCTCGACAAGTTGCGTGCCGTCGATTCTGCTGGTTTTTCAGGCGTCGCCTTGTGCGATGTCACCATGGGCCTCGTGGGACATCGTTTCGAAGCCGAACGATTCGACGGGTTTGTCGTCGTTCGCAAAGAGGGCATCACCGCCGACGAACACCGGCTTCTGCTCGGTAAACCCACGCCGTGCGTCGGACGCGAGCAGGAGCTGTTCCGTATCGAGAGTGTGTATCGCCAATGCATCGACGAATCGATCCCGCAGGTGCTGCTCGTGACGGCGCCGCCGGGTGTGGGCAAGTCCCGCTTGAGGCACGAATTCACGAGGCGCCCGAAGAGCGAGGTGCCCACGATTCTCACGGCATTCGGTGATCCCTTGGTCGTGGGCTCGCCGTATGGTTTGCTTCGTCGCGCGATTCTCGAGCACGCGGGAATCGTCGGAGCAGCGGTCGTCGACAATGCGTCCCTCGATGAAATCGGAGCTCGTTTTTTGAATGAGCTTTGCAAGCATGTGGCTCCGGTCGACCGGCCGCGTGTGAGCAACTTTTTGGGCGAATTGTGCGACGTGCATTTTTCAGACGAACGCGATCCGGCGCTTCGCGCGGCGCGCATGGATCCCAAACTCATGAGCGAGCAGATCGAGCATGCGTTCTTGGATTGGCTCAGCGCCGAATGTAAAAACGCGCCGGTCGTGTTGGTCCTCGAAGACGTGCATTGGGGCGATGGGCCGACGATTCGACTGGTCGATGCTGCCATGCGGCTCCACGACGCGCCGCTCTTCGTCCTTGCGCTGGCAAGGCCCGAGGTGCACGACGTTTTCCCGTGTCTTTGGTCGGGGCATGTTCACGAGTTGTCGCTGCGGCCGCTCGGAAAAAAGGCTGCGGAACGATTGGTCAAGGACGTACTTGGCGATGCCATGGCGACGCCGGCGAAGCTTTCGCGGCTCGTGGAGCGTGCGGGTGGCAATGCGTTGTTTTTGGAGGAGCTCATTCGCGCGGCTGCGGAAGGCAATGCGGACGACGTGCCCGAGACGGTAATGGCGATGCTTCAGGCGCGGCTTTCTCGATTGCCTTTGGAACCGAGGCGCGTGCTGCTTGCGGGGAGCATATTTGGAGAATCGTTTTGGATGGGCGCGGCCCGCACGGTGTGTGGTTTTACCAAGGACAAGCTTCACGTCGAGCGGTGCCTCGAGCAGCTCGTGGAGGAGGAAATCGTAGACAAACGGCGCACGAGTCGATTTCCTGGCGAGGTCGAATATGGCTTCCGTCACGCGCTCGTGCGAGATGCGGCGTATGGGCTTCTTTTGGACGGAGATCGGGCGTCTGGGCATCGTTTGGCGCGCAATTGGCTCGAATCGGTGGGCGAGACGGACGCCATGGTCCTCGCTGAGCATGCTGGATTGGGCGACGAGAAATCGGCTGCGATCGAACTGTATGGGCGAGCGGCGGTGCAATCGCACGAGCGCAACGACAATGCGGAAACCTTGGCGCGGGCGCAGCGAGGTTTGGCATTGGGACCCGAGGGCGAGATGCTCGGGTTATTGCGCGCCCTGGAGGCGATTTCGCTTTTGGGAATGGCGAAGTATGCCGAGTCCGTCACGAAAGGCGAAGAAGCGATCGCGCTCTTGCCTCCAGGGAGTCATTGGTGGTGCAAAGCCGTCGAGCAAATGCTGATCGTGGTTCAGGCCGTACCGCCTCAATTGGTTGCGACGTTGTTCGAGACACTGCATGGCGTCATTCCCGCGCCCGATGCGGTGAGTGCCTACGCGCGCGCCGTGGCCATCGTTTTTCGGCATGTTGGAGCGATGAACATGCGTGAAGCATGGCCAATGTGGCAACGGAAGCTCGACGAGGTATTGGCGATCGTGCCCGAAGACGACATTTACACGCGGGCCTGTATCGACATCGAAAGGTTTTACCGGGCATTTCAGACGGAAAGCGATCCGTGGTTTGCGGTGACGACGGCCGAGCGTTGCGTGGCGGCATTCGAACGAGTGGCGCACATGCAGAAACTCAGCTTGGCCAAAGCGTTGCTTGGCGGGTGCTACTGGGCGATTGGCGCATTCGACGACGCGGAGACGAGCATTCGTGGTGCGATTGCCATTGCGGACCAGGCGGGCGAGATGCTCGTGAAGCTGGCTGCCTCCGCTTGGCTCATCGTGTTGCACGCGGAGCGGGGTGATTCATCTGCAATGGATGACATCGAACGAATATGCCGTGAGTTCGTCGAAATTGATCCTGCGAGCGTTTTTGCGCTTCTCGCGTCCGGGCCGCGTGCGATCGTGTGGCTTTCGCGTGGAGAATTTGCGCGTGCGGAAGAAGAAATACGCGTTTGCATGCCAATAGTAGCTGCCGTCCCTTCCGAATACCTGCGTTATTGCACCGTGCTGCTCGACGCCTTGCGCGGACAAGGAAAACACGCGGAGGCTGCGGCGCTGGCAAGGGAGGGGCTTCGCATTGCGGAGACGCTTGGATTCGGAGGTTATGCGGCCGTGGGATTCTGCGTGGCTGCTGCCGAGGCGCTTCATGCCCACGGGGACGTCGACGAAGCTCGTGCGACGCTGAAAAAGGCCATCGAGGGAATCGAATTGCGCGCCTCGACGCTCCCCCCGGGACCTCGCAGGGAGCAATACTTGTCGGGGCGCGCCGAAAACGTGCGTGCCATGGCATTGGCGCAGGCGTGGTTTTGAGGGGCCGAGCGGTGTTCGAGGTATCAGCCGAGCTCGCGCGGGAACACTTCGTCGAGCGACGAGGCGGATAGCAGTTTTTCGGCCCATGCGTCGATTTGAGCGGAATCTGCCGTGTTCACACGGGCTTCGACGGCCACCGGAAGGTTGCCGAACCGCTTCTGCAAGAGCGTCAGTAGCAAACGTTTTTGCCCCTCATCGAGCCCCTTCTTTTGCCCCTCATCGAGCCCCTTCTTGTGCCCCTCATCGAGCCCCTTCTTGTGCCCCTCATCGATGCCTCGCTGATGAATCCGTTTGAGCTCGGGGTTGCCTTTTTTCCACAAGGCGAGGACGACTTGGCTTTCCGCGACCGCAGCGTCGAGCAGCGCTTGCACCGCAATCGGTCGAATGAACATGGGGTCTTCGATCATTCCGTCATTGGGTAGCATCACGAACTCGCGTCGAGCTTGTGACCATTCGCCAATGCAGTTTTTCTTGACGAAAATCGCGAACACGCGACGAACTCCGCGCCCAGTCAAGTCCTCGGCTTTCTCCTTCGCGTCGCGCATCGATTGTTCGTTGACGACCTCGAAAGAAAGCTCTTCCAGGTAGCGGGTGCCCGTTCGAGGGTCCGTGCCTGCGTTGCGAACGCAAACGTCGGTGGCAAAGTTCGAGCCTTGGTTCACGCGCGTGAGCAAATCGGATGCGGCTACCGCGCCGGGCCGCACGTGCGGGCCGATGACGAAGTCCACCCGTGCGTGCGCTTCCGCATGTTCCGGGTTGGCCCCCATCGTGATGATCTTGCGACCTCGAATGATCTCTTCGCGTGACACCTCGGGCTTTACGAGATGTTCGTCGACCGGTGGAAACGTCGGTTTGCGATCGGCGCTTGGGAAAGCAAATGACGACGCGTGCCCCCCAGCACCCGGGGCAAGTATCATCCCACCATCGCTACCGCCACGTTTGGGATCCATCGACGATGACCTTACCAGAAACGAAACTGCGCAGCAAGCGGAAAATATGCGTGAGGTGTTTGTCTTGGAGGGCGCGAGAGTTTGTCGGTGATTGGGGCTGGAATGCATCGTCACGTGCGAACCGCTCCTTGACAAACCGTTTGTCCCGGATTAAGCGGGCGACCTCGACCTCGAGCGCCGCGCGATGTATTTTTCAACTAGCCCACCTTTCCGTTCTTCTGCTATCATGGGCAGCGATGGATCCCAAGAGCAGCGCAGGACCCATGGTTCTCGCACCAGCCGCTCATGGCGGCGTGGAATCTCGGTCGATTCCTCGCGCCGATCGCCGTCCCACGTCACCATTTCCACCTGTCGACGAACATCTCGTGCAGCCCGAAGCCGAGGCGCGTTACGAGATGATTCGAGGTCGTAAGGTTTCGGCGATGGTCGCGCTGCTTCCTCATGCCAAAGCGCAGGGTCGGCTTGCGTTTTTGACCGCGCCGCACGTAAGGCCCGGGTATTCGATGTCAACCGAGCTGCTCACGCGGGCATCAGAGAAGTCCGACTTCGGAACGGACGTGTGCGTGTGCCGAGACGGCACGGATCCGGCGACGGGTTCACGTTACTTGGAAGAGATATCGTTCGAGGTGGTGAACGAGCAGCGGCTGCGTGATGTGACGGACAAGGCGGAAGATTTGATTCACCGTGGAGTTCGTCGGGTATTCGCCATATTCGTGAAGACGAACCAGGTTGCCGAGTGGTCAAAGGACGAGGGGAAGTTCGTCCCGCTGAATGAAGACGGCGTGATCGAGGATAAACTCTTCATTCGTCCCATTGCCGTGCGCGCATTGATCGACTTTGCCGAAGGGGAAAACGAAGTCGCACGGGCGCTCATTACGAAGGGCAATGCGGAGATCGTCAAGCTGAAAGAGGATGCCCACAAAAAGGGCCTGGACGAAGGCCACAAAAAGGGCGTACACGACACGTTTTGCCGCCTGTTGCGTTTGCGCTTCGGAAATGTGCCGGACGCTGTGCAGCAACGCATCGACGTCGCGAGTATCGAAGAGCTCGAGCGATGGACGGAGCGATTGTTCGTGGCGACGTCGCTGGACGACGTATTCATTTCGTCGACGCAGTGAAGCCATTCGGCGAATCCAGGCCGCAACGGCGCGATTCGTTCAATCCACCGTCAGTTTTCTTTGCCCAAGATCGCCTCGGATCGCTGCCGATACATGCGCGATTCCGAGTGCCTTCCCATTTCTGAGAGAAGCTGCGCCAAATTGTGCAATATCGGCTCCAGCTCGCGCGCTTCAGGGCCCAATCGCGATTCGACGACACCCAATGCTCGCTTGAGCAACTTTTCTGCTTTCGACGCTTTGCCGAGCCCGTGATATCCCGTCGACAAACCCGTGATCACCGCGCCGAGGAAATTGGGATCCACGAGCGGTTCGTCTTGCAATCGTGTCAAAATCGGCTCCACGAATGCGATCATTTCTTTGAACTTGCGCTGCGCATTCAGGACCGAAATGGTATTGTTGAACGCGTTGAACAACGATTCGAGCTGCGTTTGGTGAAATGGTAAATAAATCTTCACCGCTCGACGCAAATGCGGCTCGGCAAGATCCGGCTTTCCAAATCCCATCTGCACCAAACCGAGCATCAAAAGCGTGCTGGCCACTTCGGGCGTATCCGTCCCCGCCCCTTCTTTCATGGTGAGCGCTCGTTCGAGTGTATTGACCGCGCGTACATGGTCTTCTTCGAGCGCGTGCATCGTGGCGCGCGTCGCAAGCGACGTCGCCGTGAGAGGATTGTCACCAAGCGTCGCTTCGAGCCCCGCAATCGATTTGTCGACGAGCTCTCGCGCCTCGTCGGGTTTGCTCTGCATCAACTTCGCAACGCCCAAATGATTGCGACAATAGGCGATCAGTACGTTGTTTTCATCGAGCAGCCGCAGGCGTATGTCGAGCGCCCGCGTGTAAAGCTCTTCGGCACGATCGAAATGGTTTACCAATTCTTCGGCCGCACCCAGTAGGACGCAAACGCTTGCCACTTCGAGCTCGTCCGGGGGGCTCATGGATTCAACGAGCTCCAAAGCTCGCCGCAAGTGTTCGACGGCCTCATCATTGCGTTTGAGACGATTTTCGACGAATCCAATGACGCGCAACGTGTCGACGACGATCATTCGTTCGTCATCCGTCGGTTCTTTCGGCAGGGCCGCCGTCGCACGCGCTAGCAATGCTCGCGCCTCCGCACTCCGATTGAGCGACGTTGACACGCCCGCAAGCCACGCTCGAACCTGCGTCGTGAGCAGGTGATTGGTCCCGTACAGCTCGCTCCGGTCGGCCAGCGCGTCCGCCAATGCATCCCAGGCATCCTGATGATGAAGCTGCTCGAAGCAGAACTGCCCGAGATAAAAGGCGGCATCGGTTGCAAGCTCGAGGTCGTTTTGCCGGATGGCTTCGGCCCGGACCTCGCGCGCAAGGCGTTCGCCTTCGGCATACTGGGCATGCGAGAGGAGGTGATTGAGCTTTTGTCGCGCTTCTTCGGGGGTCATGGTGGGGTGATGGCCGCGAATACTATCACCCATTTGAAGCGTTTGTCACGGTAAGAACGATGCATTCAATCATGCTTCGTCAAATTGCGACGAACGGAGCCCAAACAATCGCCGCACTTCGGGCCAAGCAATCGGATCTCGGGAAAAGGGTGTAAGACGCGCGTTATCGTGCGCCATCCCCCTACCCCTCCAGCAACTTCGCCAATGTAGACTCGAGCTGCCTAGGGTCAAATCGCTTCGGTAAGACAGCATTCACCCCGGCCTCGACGGCCTCGGCTTCCAATGCTGATGTAATGTCCGATGCAAGCAAGATGAATGGTACTTGATCCAACCGAGGATTCTCCCGCATCGACACGCAGAGATCTATCCCACTCATGCCTTGGAGTGAACGCTGACACACGACTGCGTCGGGTACTGTCCCGCGCATCGCCGTCCGCGCCTCGTCCCCCGTCGACGCCTCCACGATCACGTACTTCTGGCCCAAGCTCGCTCGAACCAGCGCGCGCAACGTTCGCGATTCATCCACCACGATGACTCGTGGTTTGGAAGGACGCACCGTCGCCTTCTGATCCCGACGATCCACCGGAAAGAGGCGCGCGATCGTTTCCATGAGCAGCTCGCTCGGCGGAGGCGACGTGTGCAGGCGCAACTTGCCAATCGAATCGACAATCTCGAGACCTCGAGCTGGACGCTTGTCTGGGTCCTTGTCGAGCAGCCGCACGACAATGTCGTCGAACTCGGGCGGAACGGCGCGGTTGAACGTCGATGGCGGGGGCAAATCCTCCATCGTCACGCGCTGAATGGTGTGCGCTTCGGTTTCGCCCGTGAACGCACTTCGGCCCGTGAGCATCTCGAAAATGACGACGCCGAAGGAGAAGAGATCGCTGCGCGCATCGAGCCTTCCGCGAAGGATCGTTTCGGGCGCCATGTACGCGAATTTCCCTTTGAGGGTGCCTGCACCGCCTTGCGTCGGGCTGAGTCGCTCGCGCGCTCGCGCAATGCCGAAGTCGGCGAGCTTCACGACGCCCTCGCGCGAGAGCAGGATGTTCGATGGGCTCACGTCACGATGCACGATGAGCAGCGGTCTGCCGTCTTCACCGAGCTTGTGATGCGCGTAGTCGAGACCGCGAGCCGTTTCGACGGCGATGTGCGCGACCTCGGGAACGCTCAGCCTTTCGCTACGTTTTCGAAGCTCGTGGAGCATGGCGCCGAGGCTCGGGCCGTCGACGTATTCGAGCACCAAGAAGTAGAGGCCGTTTTCCTCGCCAAACTCGACGACCTGAACGATGTTGCCGTGATGCAGCCGTGAGGTGATCCGCGCCTCGTCGCGAAACATCCCGATGAACTCGTCGTTCGACGCGTATTGCGGCAAGACACGCTTGATGACGACGTCGCGCGCGAATCCATCGCTGCCCGATAGCCGCCCAAGAAGCACTTCCGCCATGCCGCCGTAGGCGAGCCTGCGGAGGATTTGGTACTTCCCGAGCCGCTGCGGGATCTCGGCCTCCTGCATCGTCGAACTCATATCAGAATCGGATCAGTATTTGGGTCGTGCCGGAGCGCGAACGCGGTCGACAATTTCGAGCGCCAGTTCATCGAGCGGCAACACCGAATCAGCATACCCCTTGGCGATCGCGGCGCCAGGCATGCCGCTGACGACACAGGTGTCCGGTGATTGAACGAGGACGGTGCCGCCGACGGACTTCACGGCACGTAATCCTTCGACGCCATCGTTTCCCATGCCCGTGAGAACCACGGCAAGCGCGCCGTCGCCGAAGTGACGTGCGATGGATTCGAAGAGCGGCGTTCCCGATGGCCGATGACTCGCGATCGGGGGCGTTTCGACGACGCTCATGGTGTGCGAAGACTGGGCGATGAGGTGTTTGCCCTCGGGCGCAAGCACCACGACGCCACCGCGGATTTGCATGCCTTGGGTCGCGATTCGCACGGGTAACTGCGTGACTTGAGCAAGCCACTCGGCAAGCGCTTCGTCGAAGCCGGCAAGGACATGCTGCACGATGAGAATCGGGACGGTGGGTGCAACCGCTGCGATGCCCGGCAAGAGCGTCGCGAGCGCCGCGGGGCCTCCCGTGGACGCGCAAATCGCAACGATAGAAGCTTTGTTGATCGTGCGTCCTGACGAACCTCGACGAGATCGCACCGAGCGCGGCGCATCAGCCCAACGACGAACGACGGGGATCTCCGCAAGCATCTTGATCTTGTCGCGCAAGGCGACGGCTTGCGGGCCCGCAGGATCGATCCACCCCGGACGCGCAATGACGTCGATCGCTCCCGCTTCGGTTGCCGCGAAAATCTGCGCCGCTGCGCCCTTGCCTTGCTGCTCGGACACGATGACGACGCGCGTGGGCGCGAGCGCCATGATGCGCCGAGTTGCAGCGACGCCGTCGAGACCAGGCATCATCGCATCGAGAAGAATGATCTGCGGGTTTTCGCGAACCGCGAGATCCACGGCCTGTTGGCCGTCGCGAGCAACGCCAACCACGTCGAGCTCGGTGTCGGCCTTGAGGACGCGCATGAGGAGCGTGCGACCCACTTCGGTGTCGTCCGCAACGACGACTCGAATGGCCGATCGCACTCGGCGGCTCGATGGGATGATCGCTGCGGGCGACGCAGAGCTCAGCGACAAGATGCTCGAGACGCGGGCTGCGAGCTGCGCGCCATCGAGCGGCTTGGGGAAAAACGCGTCGAGGATGCCCGTTGCGAGCAAGTCGCGTTCACGAAGTTCTTTGTTGGCACTGATGAGGATGATTCGCGGCGCAGTGATGCCGCCCTTCTCCTTGATACGCTTGGCAAACTCGAGCCCGTTGATGCCGGGCATCGCGTAGTCGGTGACGACCAAGTCGTACGGAGGGTTGACCGCCATGCGGGACAAACCTTCTTCCGCAGACGGAGCAAATTCGAGGTCGAGACCAAGACCGGAGAGATGTGCGCGCACGATGTCGCGCATCACGACCGAATCGTCGACGACGAGTACGCGTGGCATCAGCCTCTCCCTACGAGATCGTTGACGGTTTGCACGAAGACCTCGTGATCGAATTCGCTCTTCACGATGTACGCATCCGCGCCGACAGCGAGTCCTGCGCGGCGATCGTCTTCAGAACCGAGCGATGTGACGAGAACGACGGGCAATCTTCGAAGCCGCTCGTTGCCGCGAATGTGATTGCAAAGCTCGAGCCCGCTCATCTCGGGCATGGAAACGTCGGTGACGACGATGTCGAAGGGTTCGAACTCGAGCGCCGACAAGGCTTCCTGCCCATCGGCGACTGCAACGACGTCGAAGCCGGCGACTTCGAGCACCGAACGTTCGAGCGCGCGCGTGGTGAACGAGTCGTCGACGAGCAGCAATTTGGGGTTCGTGCGCTGCTCGATGCGCGGGATGAGCGACTGAAAACGAGCTGCATCACGACCGGATGCCGACTTGATGAGATCGATGGGGTTGAGCATGAGCACGACGCGTCCGTCGCCCATAATCGTCGCACCCGCGATGTTTCGAACACGTATGAGTGGTGCTTCGAGGTTTTTGGCCAAAACCGTTTGATCACTAACGATCTCACGTACGGCCAGCGCACATCGCGTTTCGCCGATGCCGATGACGAGCACTGGGATCCGTTCGGGTGGCGGCGGCAGCTCGACGGGCAATCCAAGGAGCGTTCCGAGAGGTACGAGAGCAATGGGACGACCGTCGACGACGATGGCATGCGTTTGCTCGACCTCGAGGATGTCCGTGGTGCTGATGCGCAGAATACGTTGAATCGCCGAGATCGGCATCGCGAACTGCTCTTCGCCGACGCGCAGCAAGAGCGAATGAACGACGTAGATGGTCAATGGCAGAACGATGACGAACGACGTTCCTACGCCTTGTCGCGATTCGACGGTGACAGAGCCGTGGAGTTTTTCGATGTTTGTCCTGACCGCATCGAGCCCGACGCCGCGTCCAGAGAGTCCTCCAGCTTCGGATCGCGTCGTGAGTCCCGGGGCAAACAGCAGCTCGAGGACGCGGTGTTCGGGCATCTCAGCGGCTTCGACGGCTGAAATGAGGTTTGCCGCGACGGCGGATCGGCGAACGGCAGCGACGTCGACTCCAGGGCCATCGTCGGCGATCGTGATGGTGACGACGTCGCCGCGATGTTCGGCGTGGATGCGAATGGTGCCGCGAGGGGGTTTGCCGGCGGCGGTTCGTACAGTGGGCGCTTCGCAGCCGTGATCCACTGCGTTTCGGAGCAGGTGGTAGAGAGGATCGCGCAGCTCTTCGAGGACTTTTTTGTCGAGCTCGAGCTCCGAGCCGGTGATGACGAGATCGACCATCTTGCCGCCTTCGCGCGCCATGTTTCGAACGGCACGCGGGAGCGGTTCCAAGACGCTTGCGAGGGGGAAAGTTTGAATGCGCCGGATGTCTTCCTGAAGCTGTCCCGAGAGGATGGTCGACTGAAGCGCATCGGCCTCGAACGTGCGTACGATCTCGCGCAAACGGCGGACGAGAAGGCGCTCGTGTTCGAGGTCGTCTTGCTGCACGTCGATGAGCCGTTTGGCCCAGCCTTCGACGTGCGGGGGTGCGTCGTCACGAACCATCGCGCGGAGCGCCGCTTGCGCCTTGAATCGTTCTTCCTCGGCAGCCAGTACGGATCGAAGCTCGGACAAACGTTGGTCGGTGCGTACGCGTGCAGCGAGTAGCTCGCCCACTTGAGCCATGAGCCCCGAGAGCTTTTTCATGGACACGCGCAGCGTTTCTTCGGCCTGTGGTCGCACGGGGGGGTTGGGCATCGACACAGCGCTCGTGCCGGCTCTCGATGGTTGTCCAGGCGTGGGTCCGCCGAGCGAAATGGTGCGTGCACCTGGTAGAGACAAACCAGCCGAAGTGCCCGGTGAAACGGGTACACCTGTGCCGGGCGTCGCCGGTGCGTTGGTCTTGGGCGAGTTGGGGCCTGCGGGTCCGGTGGACACGCCGCTGCCCGTACCTGGCGCCGGATACGCGGCGGCGACGGCGTTCGGTGCACCGGCGTAGGTTGGCGGAGGTGCAAAACCTGGTGGCGGTGGCAAGTGCGCAATCGGCATCAGCACGCCTGTCGGAGTACCACTGGCAACAGGCGTCAGTGGATTGGGCGGTGGCTCGCTGTGCTTGGTTTTCGGCTCGACGTAGTTGGAGCGGTATTGCGGCGGCGGTGAAGAGCCTTCGGCGAGGTTGTGCTGGCGCAGAATGGATTGGGGGCTTCGCGAACGCGTTGCGACCGTGATGCTTTCCGAAGGGATGATGACGGGCGCTTGCGGCGAAGCTGCCTGCACGGGTGGCGCATCCGGCGTGTTCTGATGCTTGCCGTGAACCGCTTCGAGCGCTTGGATGGCTTCCGTGACGACGGGATCGGCGTCGTCGCTCGGATCGACACGAAGCGCGTGCGGCACCGTCGAGAGGGCTGCGTTGAGGGTGTCGAAGACTTCGGGGGTGCGAGCGTCGTCATCGGTGCGCAAGGCGGCGAGCACCGATTCGATGGCATGAGCAAGGCGTGCCGTTTGCGCAAAACCGAGCGAAGCGGCGGCACCTTTCATGTTGTGTGCTTGCCGAAATGCTTCGTCGATGAGCTGGTCACGAGCGGTGCCCTCGGCACCACGCTCGATGAGGAGCAGCGCCGTGCCAATGCGCTCGATCTGCTCGCTGGCTTCGTTGCGCAACGTTTCGCAAAGCGCTTCGAAGGCGGCATCGTCGAGAGGCATCAGCCGCGCTCCTCGACACGCAGTGCACGGTCGGCCAGGAGCGATACGAGGTCGAGTACGACGGTGCGATCTTCGAGCACGCCAAGCGTGTGACGCTGAACGAGCGGAGGGAATGTCGGCATCGCTTTGGCGATCGTGCGCCGATTGACCTCGATGATGTTGTGCAAAAAGTCGGCCGCTACGCCGCAGACAACTTCGGCGTTCGAGGCCATGACCAGATGCTCGGGTTCGTTCATCGCAGCAGCGTCGGGAGTAAACAGGAGCGGCAAGTCGACGACAGCTACGATACGACCACGCCGCGCTGCAACACCAAGGAAGTACGGGGGTACTCCGGGCACGCGCGTGACTCGGCCGAGCGGGCCGACATCGTCTACGGATTCGAGCTGCACGGCGTATCTGCGCCCCGTGCGTTCGAAGACGATGCACCCGATGGAATCGGGGGCGCGATCGACGCGAACGGGCGTCTTGGCAATGCGCTTGGTGCGTTCGGCGAGGATTCGGGGATGAACGTCGCGTTCACCCGTGTTTCCCTCGCGCAACTTTTCGTCGAGCTGGGCGATGGATTTGCGCAGCTTGTCGTAGACGGTTTCTTCCGTGGAACTCATCGGCCGAGCACCTCGAGCGCGCGTGGCGCGGAGAGGTTTGTCTCCTGAAACATGCGTAGAAGTCGGCCGACCGTCATGCCCTCCCACCCGTCGACCGTCGCGTCGGGGCTCATGTCGCGCCCGAGCGCACGCAGGCGTGCGGCATGGCGTTCGACGAGATCCTGGCGGCCAAGGCGCATGCAAGCAACGGCCGCTCCGGCGTGCGCGAGCATCATCGATGGATCGAGGTACACGCAGCGGCGGAAGGCATCGAGAGCTGCATCGAAACTCCCGAGCTCGGTGAGGATCAAGCCCTCGAGCAAGTGCCCCTTCGGTTCTTCGGGTTCATCGTCGAGCAGCGGTCCGAGCAAGTCGAGCGCGCCCTGAAGATCGCCCGCATTGGCTCGCACGAATGCGTCTGCGAGCGACGGGGCCGCAGGTGTCACGGCTGCGGCGAGATCCTTGGGAACGGGCGCGGACGTCGGAATCTGCAGATGACCGGGAACTGCATTTGCCGTGGCCGGGCGCGTAGGTGCGGTAGGCCAGCGAGAACGGCGCAACGCTCCAGGTGGAGTTGGAGGCGGTAACGTGACGAGCCCCGTTCGTTCGTAGACGACGATTTCGCCGAATTGGAGGGTCTTGCATCCGGGCACGTCGCCAAAGTGATCGACGGGTCCGAACAGCAAGTAACCGCCGATGGCGAGCGATTGCGCCAGCGCGCGAACCACCTCTGCACGCGCTTCGTTCTCGAGGTAGTAGAGTACGTTTTGACAAACCACGAGGTCGATGCCCGTTGGAAAGAGCGTGTCGAGGGCTGCATCGGTGAGCGCCGCGCGCCTGAACCGCACAAGGCGGCGGATGTCCTCGTTCAGATGGAACGACTCGCCCTCGATGCGAAAGTAGCGACGCCGATCGGCATCCGGCACGTTGCGCAGCGACCACGCGGAAAAGACCGCGGTTTCGGCCTTTTGAAGCGACCGCGAGTTGATGTCGATCCCCGTGACTTCCATGCGCCACGATTCGGCAGGCGCTGCCTCACGGAGGACGATTGCGATCGAGTAGGCCTCTTCCCCCGTGGCGCAGCCTGCACTGAGGGCAGCGATGCTGCGCGTCCGCTTTTTCTTTGCGTAGAGCGCGGGGATCACTTCGTTGCGCAAAGCATCGAACTGCGGTGGCCCTCGGAAGAAGTGCGTCTCTCCAACCGTCAGTTCCATCGTGAACTGATCGAGCTCCACCGCGTCCTGCGCGGCGATCACGTGATCGATGTACGCGTCCGGCGAAAGGCGTTTCGCTGCTGCACGTCGCTCGGCGACTCGAGCGACGATGTCGACGCTTCGCGGGCGGATTTGCAGGTGCGTGCGCGCGCGAATGAACCTCGCCAAACGGTCGACCGACTCTGTGCTTGGACCACGCGGCGGTTCGTCAGACCGAGGCATGGTACGCGTCCTCCGGCGACAGCACGAGCACGAGGTCGTCGTCGACGCGGACGACGCCCGGCGAGCGCACTCCGGCGACCTCCCCCGGTTGCTCGATCGAGTTTGTCTCGACCGTAATCACGTCACTAACCTCGTCGACGGCGAGCCCGATGAGTTTGTCGGCGCGACCGCGCACGATGACGAGGTGCTGGTGAGCTGGAAGCGTCGCTTTCGACGAGAGTCTCGCTCGCAGATCGAGGATCGGGACGACGCGACCCCGAAGGTTGATGACGCCAAGGACGTTGGCCGGCGAGTCCGGGACGCGGTCGATGTCGACACGCGGAATCAGCTCGACCACGTGCTCACACGAGACTGCCACCGGGCGTCCACCCATTCGGGTGAGGACGAGGCTGGTGACACCGGCGCTCAACCTCATGCCTCCGTGCCGTGTCCGCCGCCTACGCGGATGGGCTCGGTGAGCTGGCTGAGACGGTCGAGTGCACCTTCGGCCTGTTCCACGCTGATTTTGGTTTCGTGGGAGGCCAAATTGATTTGTTTCATCCCTGAAGCGATTTGTTCGAGCCCGAGGCTTTGCTGTCGCATCGCGCCGCTGATCTGGCGCGCAGCTCGCGTCGTCTGGTTGATGACGTAAACGAGTTGCCCGAGGCGTTCGCCAATGCGTCGCACCTTCGAGCTGCCTTCAGTGGCGGCTTTCGAGCCCTCTTCGGTGACCATGGCCGCGCTGTGGCTGGCCTTCTGGATTTCTCCGAGGATGCTGCGCACTTGCTGCGTGGCTTGTTTGGATTGTTCCGCCAGCGTACGAATTTCGAGCGCCACGACCGCGAATCCACGACCATGTTCGCCGGCCTTGGCTGCTTCGATTGACGCGTTAAGGGCGAGCAGTTTGCTTTGCTCGGCAATCTCGTTGACGCTGCTGATGATCTCGCCGATTTGCTGCGTTCGTTCGGTCAAGTCGAGGATTTTGGCGGCAATGAGCTCGACTTGCTGGCGCAGCCTGTCGATACCTTCGATTGCGGCGACGACGTCGCGCTGCCCGTCCTGCGAGATCTGTTCGGATTGCTCGGCGATCTGGATGATGCCTTCCGCCTTCTCGACGTTTTGAACACCAACTTCGTTCAGCTCTTCGATGGTCGTCGTGATGTCGTTGACCATCGCAGCCTGCTGACTGCCGCTGGCGGCTTGTTGGCGCGTGCTCGCGAGCAGCTCGGCGATCGTGCCGGCAACGTGCTGACCGATGGAGCGCAAACGATTGGCCGCTTCGCCGGCACGGCCAGCCTTGCGATTCGCCTCGATGAGCGACGACAGAGCGGCATGCAGCCTCAGGGCGCGCGCCTCGTCTTGAGGTGGCGACACGAGTGCACGGCCGTCGTCATTGCGCGCGATCGCTTCGACGTCGTTGATGACTCGATCGAGGTAGACGTCGATCTTGCGCCGCGTGACGGCAGCGCGTTTGGCGGCTGAATCGCGGTCTTTCTGCTCGTTCGATTCCGTCTTGTCTGCCACTTGCTCTCCGCTTGTCCGGACGATCAGGTGCGTCGTTGATCCACGGCATTCGTGCTGTTCGCACTCGACGCATGGTCGCGAGCGCCATCCCAGTCGCCACGTCGTTGGCGCACATCCTATCGGTTTTCCTGCGCGCCGCCCGTTAGCTTCGGACCGTTCGATGCGATTTTCAATAGGATTTGCCGTGCTTCGGCCTGCAGTTTGTTGCTC
Source organism: Polyangiaceae bacterium (assembly GCA_016715885.1). Lineage (NCBI taxonomy): Bacteria > Pseudomonadati > Myxococcota > Polyangiales > Polyangiaceae > Polyangiaceae bacterium. Next base: position 527,283 of record JADJXL010000020.1, on the reverse strand, counting down.
GCTCGGCACGACGACAGCGCGCGATACGTTCGCGCATGGCGACGCATCGTGCGCGCTGCGACTGTAACCAATGTCGCGATCTGAGCGGCTTTTCGAGGGCGAACGAGTGTGCGGGGGGTCGCGGGATTTTTATTTCGTCAAAAACTCGCATCGATTGCGCAAAACGTGCAGTCTGGGTAGCATGATTCGCGGTACGGGCGCGCACCTCGGTGTTCTCGTCCTCAGTCAATCCGTTCGAGTTGCCTTAGCGAGGTAAATGTCGACCATGGATGGGTCCAATACGATGAAAGGACCCGAGGCGAATATCCTCGGCAAATACAGGCTCATCGCTGAGCTCGGCCACGGCGGTATGGCCGAAGTTTACCTGGCTGTCGTGCAAGGTCCGGCCGGCTTCAACAAGCTGGTCGTGATCAAGCAGATCCGGCCACAGCTTGCGACGGATCCCGAGTTCTTGAGCATGTTCCTCGACGAGGCACGGCTTGCTGCACGTCTCAGTCATCCAAACGTCGTGCAGACGAACGAGGTTGGTCAGGAGGGCGATCGGTACTTCATCGCCATGGAGTACCTCGAAGGACAGCCTCTGAATCGCGTGCTGCATCGAATTGGTCGCGATGGTGGACTGACGCTTTCGATGCACCTGCGCATCATCATCGACATGCTCACGGGCTTGCATCACGCGCACGAGCTCACGGATTTCGACGGCACGCCGCTCAATGTCGTGCATCGCGACGTGACGCCGCACAACGTGTTCGTCACGTACGACGGTCAAGTGAAAGTCGTCGATTTCGGAATCGCCAAGGCGATGAATTCGTCGGCTGAAACGCGTCTCGGCGTGGTCAAGGGCAAAGTTGCGTACATGGCGCCGGAGCAAGCGCGGGGCGAACGAGTCGATCGTCGTGCCGATATTTTCTCCGCGGGCGTCATGCTCTGGGAAGCCGCAACGGGCCGTCGATTGTGGAAAGGCATTCCCGATCTCACCGTCCTGCATCGCCTGATCAACGGCGACATCCCCTCACCTCGCGATATCGATCCGGACGTTCCCGAAGGGCTCGAAAAGATCGTCATGAAGTCGCTCGCGCTCCGTCGCGAGGATCGTTATTCGACGGCAGTCGAGCAAGCGACGGCGCTCGAAGAGCTGCTCGATTCAATGAACGACAAGACGACGCTGCGCGAAGTCGGCAGGCTCGTTGCGAAGCACTTCGAGGAAAATCGGCAGAAGATCAAGAGCATCGTCGAAACGCAGCTCAAGGTCGTCAAGTCGCTCCCGACAACCGAGTTTCAAGCGATCAGTTTGCCGCAGCTCGACAATCCCGGCGCAGCGTCGGGACCGATGTCGCAGGTCGATCGCGCTGCGACGACCGGTGAGACGAAATCGAATCCTGCAACGACGTCGGCACCAGAAGTGAATCGCGCGGCGACGTCGTCGCCAACCGCGCTCACTGCGTCCACGCCTTCGATGCACTCGGCGTCGCAGCCTGCTGCTCCCGCAAAGCGCGGCATGATCGGCGCCATTGCACTCATTGCCGCCGCGGCCATCGGTGCAGGAATCTGGTTTGTCACGCGCCCACAGCCGCCTCCACCAACCGTCGCAACGGCAACGCCTCCTGCGGGGAAGGTAGAAATTTCCATCAACGTTTCGCCTCCCAATGCGAAGGTGTTGCTCGACGGCAAACCTCTCGAGCGAAACCCGTTTGTCGGAAAGTTCGAGCGCGACGGTGCGACGCACATGATTCAAGCGGAAGCTCCAGGATATGGGACGCGTAGTCGCGATGTGACGTTCGACAGAGATCTGACCATCGAGATGGCGCTCGTGCCTCAAGCGGCTGCGCCAGCAACGGCGCCTCCGCCGACGACGGCTTCCGCCGCGACCAGCGAGCCGACGAAAGACAAACCCACGAAGGTCATCATCGTGGCTCCACCGACTGCGACCGAAGATCCGACGAAGACCGGTGGTACCAAAAAGCCAAACCGACCCATTGACGAGAAAAACCCGTACCAGTGATGAAGAACTCACGACGCTTCGCCATCGCCATCGCCCTGTTCCTTCCACTGCTTCCGGTTACGGCTTCCGCGCAGCAACCGGCAGCCGACGCTCCCGCCGCTGCTGAACCGACGAAGGAGGCCAAGGAGGAGGCATCGCGGCGCTTCAAGCGCGGCCTCGAACTGTTCAACGAGGGCGACTACCGAACGGCGCTCGTCGAGTTCAGGCGCGCGTACGAGCTCGCGCCCAACTACAACGTTCTCTACAACATCGGCAACGTTCAATTCCAATTGAGCGATTACGCAAGCGCGCTCGGTTCATTCGAGAAGTACCTCGAGCAAGGCGGCGCCAACATCGACGCCAAGCGCAAAGCGGAAGTCGACAAGGACATCGACAAACTTCGCGGGCGTGTGGCACGCGTCGAAATCATCACGAACGTGCCCGACGCCGACGTCATGATCAACGACATGCCCGTCGGCAAAACCCCGTTTACCAAAGCGATCGTTCTCAATCCGGGGCGGCACAAGATCACGGCCATCAAAGAGGGGCGACTGCCAGCAACGCAAACGATTGAAGTCGCGAGTTCGGATACGCCGAGCGTCAAGCTCGAGCTTGTCGAAAAGCCGATCAATCAGGTGCCTCCGCCGCCTCCGCCGCCTCCGCCGCCCCCACCTCCGCCGCCGCCTCCGCCGCCTCCGCCGGGGCGAGCAATTCCTTGGGCAGGCATTGGCATTACCGCGGGATTCGCCGTCGCTTCGGGTGTCGCGGGCGTGCTTGCGCTGCAGAAATCGGACGAGCTTGCAGAGCTACGCAAAGTCGATTCGGGAGCGACAAAGACGAAGTTGCGCGAAGCATCCGAGTCGACCGCGACGCGCGCGCTGGTGTCCGACATCTTCCTGGGTGGTGCCGTGGTGTCGGGCGTCGTGACGCTGATCGTCGGATTGCGCTCGCCATCGGCATCTGCACCGGACAAACCTGCCGCCGCCGCGACAACCGGCTTCATCAAAGACGTGAAGCTCGACGTGTCTCCCACGGGCGTGCAGCTTCACGGGACTTTCTAACCCCCAAGCACGTCGTGATTCGGGCGCTCGCGTCGCGGGCGCAAGCGCCCGCTCGCAAAGTCCAGTTCGCGTTAGGGACTCGAAGGCGGCTCCTCGAGTCTTTTGGAGCTTTGCCCCAAAAGACGAGCCGACTCCTCTGCCCCCCATACCCCCCAGGAACTCATTGGAGCCTTGTTCCCAGGGGGTTTTGGAACCGAATCACTTGCACGCTGCTGCGGCGGCGCCTTCGATCTTGCCCGTATCGGCGTTGTAGAACGAGCCCGAGAGCTGGTGTGTCGCTTTGCCCGTGCCGTCGTCGGCCAAGCAGAAGATCTGCACGTTGGCCGCGGGCTCGCCCGTTGCAGAGTCGAAGTTCAACGGGCCGAACGCGCCGTTGTAGTCAATCGACGTGTAGGTACCGTCGGCAATTTTGTTGAGCGCCCCGGGCAAGTCGGTCGTACCAACGTCGACCTCGGCGTCCATCGGCGCAGCGTTCGACATATTGGCCATGCCTTCAGCGAGCTTGATGCCCGTGATCGGGCCATCCTTGATGAACGCCGCGGAGTAGAAGAGCAGGTACGCCGCATCGTACGCACTGGCTGAACCGAAGATCGTCGCATCGCCGGGACGCGATCCGTACGAAAGCAAAAAGGCTTTGTAGAGCGAATCCGTGTCGCCGGGGCCAGGGACGACGCCCGTCGTGCGACGTCGCAGGTCAGCGCGTTTCATCACGTCCGTTTCGACGTTGATGATGTCCGCAACGGCGCCCGAAAAGTTCGCGTCAGAAAAGACGTATCGCGGCCTGTGCGTCGGAGCGGTCCAGCCGACCTCGATCTTTGTATACACCTCGGTGATGGCTTCACCCGTGCCGAACAGGAGCACGACGTGCGCGCCATTCATGACGGCTTTGTCGATCGCCTCGCCGTAGTTCAACCCGCCCATGCCTTCGTCCGGGTTGCCGTAGTCGACGACGATGTAGTTCGCGCCGTTCGACAGAGCGGGTTTGTTGTTGAAAACCAAGTCCTTCTGAAGCGCGTTCTTGAGGCCCGTGCCGTACGCGTCGCCTTTGTGCAAGATCGCCACTTTGATCGGCTCGGCAGCCATCAGGCCAAGCTCGGTTCGCACATCCGTTTCTAGCGTTTTGACGTATTCGACGAGCGCCTGGGCTTGGAAGTTGTCCGATGGAACGGTGCGCCACACGAGGCCAACGGTTGATCCCGAGGGTTTGTCCGCGAGGTCCGTGATGGCGGGGCTGGTGCCCGACGCGCTCACGAACAGCACCTGATTGGGAATCGTCACTTCCGTCGCCGTCTGGATCGCGATGCCGCTGAACGCTCCACCGATGATCGCCTGGACGCCGACGTTATCGACGAGGTGCGTGGCGGCTTCGACGCTCTTGTCCTCGTAGCCTTCGTCGCTGCAACCAATCATGACGACTTGGCGCCGGCTGGTTTGTCCCGCTGCCGGGGGCAAACCATTCGCCGTCTTCTTGAGCTCGCTCAGCGCGAGTTTGATGCTCTCCTCCATGGAAATGCCGATGATGGCATCCGGTCCATCCACGGGTGTTTTCGGATGGATCGAGCCGATGAAGAAGACGTCGTCAGCTTGATAGTCGCCTTCGACGGTGTCGCACAGCGCCGACTTCAGCGCGACGCACTCGCCCGTCGCTGCGCCATTGTCCTTCCGGCAGAAGTGGAACTCGCCCTTCGACGCAACACACTCGCTCGTCTTCGCACAGCTTTCCCCTGCGTTGGGGTCGACGATGCAGACACCTTCGGAGCACTTCCTGCCAGCACCGCACGGAGTCGTGTCGCTGCACTGCACTTCGTTCGTATCGACGACGAAGGAGCACGAAGGTGCGGTGGCGATGAGACCGAGCGCCATCGCGAGCCCCCCGAGGAGCCCTCTCCGCCAAAAGTTGCGCTTGCTAAGATCGCTGGACGACACATTCATGACATTGCCTCGAAGCATTATTCGTTTAGAGGCGGATGATAGCCGTGTCGTATGCCACATGCGACGAAAACACGCGCACCGGCAAGCATCTACCAACGGTCCAGATCACACGCGGGACGCTCGCTCTACGCCTGCGCAGCGAGCGCATCTCGGACCAACGCCGCGCGCTGCTCGAGTGCCGCAAAAGGCGCAGGCGGTAATGCTCCACTTGCCTCCGTCACGAGCGATGCTGCGAACGCTGCAATCGCTGCATCGATGATGCGCACGAGCGATCTGTCTTGCGGAGCCAGTGTGGGATCGAGCGCCGACACGGCACCCAGGAGCACTGCGCGAACGGCAGCAGTTGCCGGCTGAGGTGCGGGCACGCCCGCCAAATGCGCAATCTCCTGTACGATCGGATCGGTCAGGCGTGCCACGAACCGTTCCTCAACGTACGCCTGAAGCCCCGGATCGATCCCCTGCTCCTCGTCGCCGAGACGCCGCAATGGACGCAGATCCGCAACGAGCACGCGACGCACGGGATCCAATGCCTTCTCGATGACGGCCGCAAACGTGTGCCTTTCGTGCCGCAACTTCGCCGCAGCGGCCACGAGCGCATCGCTGCGTGACCGAGCCGCGCGAATCCGCTCGCGATCCTCGGATGCTCGAGCCGCTGCGATCGATGCAAGATCCAACGCGATCCGCAGCGCCTTTCGACGAAGCGCCGTCTCTCGCAGTTCAGACGAACGATCGACGATGTGCTCCGAAAACAGCGCCTCGACGGCAGTGAACCCGGATGCTTCGAGCGCAGCGACGTCACCCAGTCGCCCCTTCAGCGAAAGCCTCGCGGAGAACGCGATCGGCGGCGTGTACGAACCAATGCCGGTCTCGGACAAACCCGCCGCGACATGATTGCATACATGCTCGAGTTCCTTTGTCGTCAAACGATCTGCCTTGTTGACGAGGATTTGAATGGGCACACCAAGCTCTTTGATCTCCGTCAAAACGCGGCGCTCCGTGTCTTTCATCGCGCCTGTCGCATCGAGTAGCCAAATCGCAACGTGCGCTTCGTCGAAGGCATGACGCGCCGCGGCGATGTGATCCGGATCGGGCGCGTTGAAGCCCGGCGTGTCGAGGATCTCGACGCGCTTCAATCGCTCGATGGGCGCGTAAATGAAAACGCGATCGACGCGCGCGCCGGAGCTTGCAAGGTGCTTCAGCGCAGCTTTGAGTCCACCGTGCGGAACGACGCGATCTGGGGCACCGCGGACGACGATACGTGCGAACGGATCAGGCGCCCACGCCACCCAATGCAGCGTTGCCGTCGTCGGAAGCACGCCCGTCGGTGCAACGTCTTCGCCGAGCAACGCATTGAGAAACGTGCTCTTGCCCGCGTTGAACTCGCCAACGACGGCCACGCGAAGTGGACGGTCGCGTTCGACCGCGATCGCTTCCACCGCAGACACGAGGTCGATGCGATCGAGTGATCGCGCGGATTGTCGCAACTCCTCGAGCAGCTTCGGCCATGCTGCCGAACCTTCGGCTGGCACCCACGAGCGAATCACGTTGCGCGAAAGCTCGGTCGCCCATGCCGATGCGTCGCCCCCGACTCCATCGAAGCGTTCGAGCGCATCGTGCTCTCGGCCCTCGGCAGCAAGCACGGCTCCTTCACGAAGTCGCCGCAAGTCGTCGGGAAGCCGATTCGGATCCCGTGCTGCAAGCGCATGTAGCGCATCGAGATCGCGCGTCTCCGTCGCGAGACGCAAGAGCGCCGCTGCGGCACCCTGGTTTCCCTTGGACAAACCTCGAGCAAGCGCTGCTCGCGCATCCGCCGTGCGTCCTTCGGCAAACGCAAATGCTGCAGCCCACGCTGGTTCGTCGAAGAGACCGGCTGCAGCAACGACGCGGCGCGCGCGGTCGAGCAGCACGGCATCGCGACAAGCAGCGACGAACGACGAGAGCAGCTCGGACGAACCCGGTGCATCGAGGATGCATGCGCGGAGCGCTAAATCGAGGGCCGTGCTCGTTTGTCCGGACGAAAGCGCGATACGCGCAAGCACGAGCGCCCCACGACCATCGAGGCGTTCCGGATCGATGCTCGAAGCAAATCGCGACGCGGCTTCGACGTCTCCAATCGCGAGGGCACATTCGGCTCGGCGCAGCGATACTTCGCGATCCATGAAGGTCTTGCCTTCACCACTGAGCGATACGCCGATGCGATCGAGCCATCTGCCGGCTCTACCTGGGTCTCCTGCGCCAAGGTCGAGATCGCACAGCTCGAGCAACGCGAGCTGCGCGGAGTCGCGTTCTTCGGGTGCATTGGCAGCACGTTCGAACGACTCGGTTGCCCGCGGATCCTGCAGGCGTGCTTGTGCTTGTCCGAGCCTCAGCCACACATCGGCACGCCACGGAACGAGCTCCGCAAGCTCGCTCAGCGCCGATGCTGCTTCATGATCGAGCCCTGCGTCTTCGGCGGCGTCGGCCCAGAGCGCAAGGCCCAGCGGCGATCCGGGGACTTCGGCAAGAATCGCTCGGGCACGTTCGCGGGCTTCGAGTGGGCGTCCGCGACCGAGCGCAACTTCGGCCGCGCGACGCTCGTTTTCGAGGCCACGCGCCATGATTTCGACGCGTCCAAAAAAACGCGAAAGGTTCTCGACGAGGCGCGCCATGACTGCATCAAAGGGCGAGCACGGCGCAGGATCAAGGCCCTTCGATCAAGGCCCCATTCGCTCGATCGTCACGCCTGCGAAGCACGATGTACGGAAGGCCGGGCATCGAGCTTTCGGCGACCACGACGAACTCGTCCCCAATGTCGGGAAAACGCGCAACGCGCTGTTCGACGCCGCGATCGAAGAGTGTGTTCGTCCACGGCGTCTCCGTGGGTGCTCCTCGGGCGCGCAACAAAACGAGCGTGTCGATCCCGTGCTTGTCGATGATCGATGGCCCGATGCGCTTCGTCGTGTGACCGCCTGGTAGCGCCGCGATCGCAGGGTCGGTCAAGCCGGCAAAGTCCACGACGCTCGCTTCCGTCGAAGCTCCGATCCAGCCTACGTCGAGCGCACCGATCACGCGCGCGTCCCGAAGCACCGGTTCGAGCTGGCGCACGAGCTCGAGTCTGTCCGGACCAACGCGCGCGGCCGACGGGCCAATCTTCATCATCACGAAGATCTCGCCTGCAAGCGCAAGCAGCAAACGCAGCGCCGTGACGCGCGCATCCGCGACCGATGCGAGGTGCGCGGCCACGAGCACGCATGCGGGAAGGACGGGCACGACGAGCCGCGAGAGCGGCATCCAATCACCGCCTGCGACTGCGACTGCGCCAAAGTGAAAGGCAATCGCGATGGAAAGGACGAACGCAAAACGTTCGGCGCGACGAACCGCGATCGGCGCGACGATCGCGATCGGCCCTGCGAGCAGAAAGCATGCGATCGCGTACTTCAGTCCAAGCGCGGGATCCGAAGGTTTTGCGAGCACGGCGAGAGGCGTCGGACGGCCGAACAGAGCCACGCGGACGATGGCCACGAGCGCAAACGGAAAACCTGCAAGCGCTACACGTGTGACGAGATGCTTCCATTCGGCAGCGCGTTTGCCCGGTGATGGAACGAGCGCAACGACGAACGCGAACGGCGTAAGCTCCGGCCGCAAGGCTGCCGCAATTCCGATGAACGACGTCCCCACGCGCGGAACACCGAGCGCTATGAGCGACACGGCGATCGATGCGAGCGATGTAGCGATTCCCGTTTCGAGTCCCGCGACGCTCCACGCGGCGAGTGGCGCTGATGCGGGCACGAGCAAGAGCGCCGTGAAGCGCTTGCTGTCGTTCGAAGATCGATCCACCGCGACCGCGAGAAATGCAGCGCCGATGAGCCACGCAACGAGGCCCAAGAGCTTGGATGCTGCGAGCGCCGAGAGCGGCCCGTCATGCGCAAAAGGCGCGAGCACATACGGAAAACCGAGCGGCGTGATCGTGTCGGTGATCGGGCCGTCGACGTTCCATCGGTATCCCGCTCCTCGCGCGATGTGCGTCGCGTAGCGCGCGATGATCAGCGCATCGTCGACGGTGAAGTCGAAGAGCACGAGAGCCGGGATCAGCGCTAAAACCGCGCCAATCGACGCGATGACGAGAGTTCGTCGCAAGCTCCTCGTCATCTGCATGACACGCGGCGCGGCTCCTAGCGATCCTCTTTCGGTTTGTCCACTCTATGGCGATCGTCACCGAAAAGTTAGGTCTGGGCGCGAGGCTCTTTAGCATTGCCTCACGGATGACCGGCCTATCTCTCGTTGCCCAACGCCCCGAGATCTCGCCTGTCTCGACCTCATCGGTCGAGAGCCCGGCGGTACGCGCTCTCTTCAATCTTCTATTGATGGAACGCGGTCCTCTAGCCGATTTGCCCGAACGCGATGCCAGTGCGTTCGTGGCGGATCTAGCTTACGCGATTGCGGATCTGTCCGCAGCGCGGCGACAGCGTATTGCGCTGCGTCTCGTCCAAGGCGCCGATCCTTGGGAAATCGGTTTCGAACGCGCGGGCACGGACTTGCTCGTGTCTCTCGTGCGCACGGCGGCGATGCCGGAAGTGGCGTTTCACGAACGTCGAGTCAACGTGGACCTACTCTGCAATCGGCTCGTGAGTGCGCTCGATGCGCTTTCGATCAGCAGTGTGCGCACGCCTCACAACGCAGCCGCCAACACGGATGACATCGATGCTCGAGCGTGGAGCGAAGCTACACGCTGCGCAGCCGCGCGCGACTACCTGCGGTCGCAGTTGCCATTCGTGATCGAAGACGCGGACGCTGAGCCGACGTTTGTCGCGGTGGAACCAACGGGCGACGTGCCCATCACCATCGCGGCCGATCTCATGATGCGCATTCCAACCACGACGGCGATGACGGAGACGACCGTGCTGCGGACGGATCTGTTTGCCCTCTTGTTCCGCGGAAAACTGCGCGTAATCGTCGGAGAACATGCGCGGGAATTGCCCGAGGTGTTCGTCTTTCTGGTCGCCGAGCAGCTCGTCGACCTCGTGCTCGACGCGCTTCAGGCAGCCGCGTTGAACCGTCCTTACTACCGGCGACTGACGACAGGTGGAGCCGTGTGCGCTGTGCGCCTGCAAGGAGAAGGGCACGCATCGTTCACGATCGGCATGCCTCGCCGAGGATCCGAAGATCGCGGCCAGGTGTGGACGTTTCCCGCTGTTGATGTGAATTCGCTCGTGCAAAGCGTCATTGCGTTTGCTCGTGCGCTCGCGCGAACGATCGTTCGTCGTGATCGAACGCAGGCGCAAAACCTCAGGCTTCATGCGTTTCGCGCAAAGGTGCGCGAGCTTGGGGATCGCGTGCGGGAATCGACGCGTGACGAGTCGAAGATCAACGACGCTCCCGAAGGCTATCGCGCATTCGCCGCGGCGCTGCGTCCCCCGCCCTCTTCGGATGACGATTCACTTGCGACGAGCCGTCTGCGTTTTACGCCGCGATGGCTTGCCGCGGTCCCGTCGATCGATCTGCGCGCGACGTTTCTGTGTGGCGATGCGTTCGTCGTTGGAGCCACGCGCGAGTTGAGCTGTCTCGATCGGCGCACCGGTGAGATTGTCTGGACAAAGCCCGTTCCGCGCGCGACCAGCGTCATCACGCCGCTCGGTTTGGCGCGTATCGAAGCCGAAGGAGCGCTGCATCTGATCGACCTGCAAACGGGTGACGTGCAGTGGACGACGAACCTTTCGCCACGCACGGGAACGAGCACGTCCGGGGTCGTCGTCAACTCGCCAGGGCTGCCTCGCATGCTCGTCGTCAGCGAAGGAACGCGGCACCTTGCGGCGGTGGATCTGCACGGCGGCGAAGTTCGCTGGCGTTATGCGTCTCGGCGCAACGGCGTCTTTCGCGTGAGGCGTGCGGGCAAACTGCTCGTGGTGGCGTCGGGCGAACAAGCGCTCGTCGCGCTGGACGTGCTCACGGGCGAAGTTGTCTGGCGCGTGTGTGACCGGCGCCGTTTCGCGTCGCACGTCGCGGTGGACCAGGAATCGCTGTTCGCCGTGAGCGGAGATGGTGCCTTCGTGGAACGCGGTGGAGCGGGTTTGCACCACGTCGATCCGTGGTCGGGGGCGTCGCGTTGGAGCGTCGATCTCCCTTCGGAAGCAGCTCCCGTGGGTGCGCCTTTGCTTGCGCGCGACACCGTCGTGATCGTCACGCATGGCCGTCGAGGCACCGGCATCATGGGGTTTGACCGAACGACCGGCGAAAAACGTTTCGACGGCGTAGCATGCGGCGCGGCTGCATCGTGCGTCGTGGTGGATGGCACGATCATTCTCAACAGCGAGAGTGGTGATCTCGTGGGCATCGACGCATCTGACGGGGCGACACGGTACAGGCACGTCTTTGGCAGCGCTGATGGCGACCGCCCGCGGCGTCTCGAGCCAATGTTGCGATCAGGAGCGCTTTTCGTGCCGCAGACGGAGCTTCTGATCGTGCGTCCGCGTGACGGCAAACTGCTTGGTCGCGTGCCCGCCGATCTGATTCCGGATTTGTTTCGCGTCGACGAACGGTGCGATGTGTACGTGGCCGAAGAAAGTGGTCACATCGCAGCGTTTTCAGCGGGGCCGAGACTGCGGTTGATGTGAGGTCGGGTCAGGGCTCGAACGCTCGATTCGCGCGCATGGGACGCGCGCGAATCGAGGCCTGTCACGATGGGGGGCTTGCAGGCGGCTTCACCGCCTTTTCTTCTTCGGCTTCGGCGGCGGGAGCGACACGACCGTCAGCACCACATCGTCCACGCCGTCACGAATGAGCCCGATTGCCTCGGCACCTCGTCGCGACAGATCCACGATCCGCCCCCTTATATGCGGGCCACGATCGTTGATGCGGACCTCGATGGCTCGACCGTTCTTGGGTCGCCAAATGCGCACGATCGTCCCGAATGGCAATGTTCGATGCGCCGCCGTGAGCTCTTTGGGCGCGTACGGTTCACCGCTCGCCGTCGATCGCCCCGCAAGACGGTCCGAGTAGTAGCTCGCTTGCCCACGTTCCTCGTGTTTGGGCGGCACCGCGACGGCTGCGTGGCCAGAGCTCGAGGTCGTCATGGCTGGTGTCTTTGGCGTCGCGGTCGCAGAGCTGCCGCAACCGATGATGACGGGTACGAAGAGGATCGCGATCCGTGAAGAAAAAGAATGCTGAAGCATGGCGGCAAACACCTCTTTTGGGTGTACCGCAAATTGTTCGGTGCTCCAAAGATTCAGCCGTGCGATCTAGCTATCAATCGTTCATTCGTGAACGATCTGCGCGTCGTGTTCAGGGCGCGCGATGACCTTCGAACGCACGAATTTGGCAAGCTCGACGAAAGGAACCCCTGTGGGACAGACCTTTTCCTTTCGAACGAGTACATTCTCGGGGACGAACGCGAGCGCCTCGGCGGCGGCATCGTAGTCGGGCATGTTGCGCGACGACGCGAGCACGATGGGCATGAGACCCGCGTAGCGACCGCGCGACGCTGCGATGCGTTCGGCTTCCCCGATGTCACAACGCCCGCACGCGATGCATCGCGCAAAGCGCGGCATGCGTTCGCGCTCGTCGGCGTCGAGTGCTGCGAGACCATCGGCATCGTAGTTTTCGTGGAACAGCGGTAGCCCCGTTTTTCGGCCGAAAACACGGCCAATGAGCACCTTGACCAGCGACCAAGCAAGCACGATGAGGGCGAGCACGCGACCGGAGAGCACGTACCTCCTATAGCAACGGAGTCGCCCACGCGCGTGCTGCTCGTAACGAAAACGTTGGTTATGCCGCGTAAAAGAAAGCTGCCCGCACCACCGCGCGAGTCGTGGTAAGGACCGATCGGGAGACTCGCTTGAAATCCAGCCGCTTCCCCTTCTTTGGGCACATACCATCCACGACGCAGCGGCTTGCCGCGTGCATGTTCGTCTTGCTCGGAACTGCATGCAGCGACTTCGGCGACAGCGGTGTGGGCGATCCGCCGAGCAAACCCGCTGCAGATCCTTGCGGCGCAGGTGCTCGTTTGGCTGATGTCGTCGGTCCGTCCACCTGGATCAAGCCGAACGACGACGACAGCAAGTCGTGCGCCTACCCCTTGGACAAACCCGTGAGTTTGGCCGGGCTACGCATCGTCGCGATCGATCGATACGACGAGACGGGTGATGGAGCGACGGGCAACTACTACGCGCAAGACGCATGCGCGGCAGCGGGCCCCTACCATGGCATGACGATCTACGCGCCGTCGTTCAGTCCGCCCGACATGCGACTGTTCCCTGGCGATGTCGTCGATTTGCTCGGGAACCTCATGGAGTTCCGAGGTCCAACGACGGGCCCGTTTCCGTACTGTCGCACGCTGCCCGAAATCGGCGGCACGTTGACCTTCCGCTTCGAACTCGGGCCAGACCTCACGGCGCACACGATTCCTGTGTCGGATCTGAAGACCTACGAATCGGCTCGTCAGTGGCTCGGCATGCTCGTACGCGTCGAGAACGTGAAGATCGCCGGGAATCCTTACGACAGCAGCGGCCGCTATTCGGCGCCGATCGACGTCGGCGGAGGCATTCCGCAAAGCGACGTTCCTTCAATCTCGAACGAGCTCTTCAACCTGAAGGAGCTCGGTCCCCCGTTGGCGCAAGGCGTCGAGTTCAAGTCCGTGACGGGCATCGTCACGTATTTCTACGGCTTCAAGATCGCGCCGCGCTCGGCGGACGACTTCGAGATTTGATGCAGACGTTGCTGCCGAATTTCAAGGCCGATCCGTGGACAAACGTTGCGCCCTCACGCTGGGTTCGTCGTGCGCTCTTGGCCGCGTCCATGGCGATGTCGTCATGCGGTCTGTTCGGCGAAACGACGACTCCACCTGCGATCCCAGGGGCCATCAGTAGCCACGCTGATCCGAGCGCGCGGATCTCGTTCCATGCCCTGGCGCAGAAACCACGATTGTCGGTGATTTATCGCGAAGGCGATCCGGCCCCGGCGTTGGCTGTCGTATTCGCCACGGGGCTCGGATCGCTTCCCACGGCGGCACTCTCGGCAGTCGTGGAGTCGCGTTTGACCAGTGCGGGTTTTTCCCCGCGTGTTCGCGCGTATCGCAGCGCGTTTCGCGTCGAATGGTTCGTGGAAGATGCATCTCGCGTGGGAACCTTTTTCGCGGCGATTTCGCGAGCGATGCGTGATCCCATCACTGCATCGGGACCCGACATGGCGCTCGTCGCCAAACGGGTTGAAGCCGTTCAAAAGGCTCCCCTCGATGCTCCCGAGCTCGATCCCGTGGCGGCTTGCACTGGACAGCTCGGCGTCGTACCCGGACAACCTCCAGTGGATACATCGAGTGGCGCGTTCGTCACGCAGCTCGATGCGCAACGTCGAGAAGCTCTTCACGCTGGGCGCATGGCGATTGCTGCGGCCGGACCGACCGACTTCGGATCGTTGGTGTTCCAAGAGCTTTCACGCAGCGAAGGCTGGCCTGCGGGCAGTCCCGCGGTCGACACGTTGCCCACGGCAGATTCCGTGTCGACCTACGTCGTGCCGCCTGGTGGGCATGCGGGACGCGTGGTCGTTGCCGTGCGTGTGAACGATGGGATCTCCGCGGTCACCGTTGCGGAGCGTTTGGCTGCACCAGGATCGGCGCTACGCGGGCGATTGGCAGCATTGCCGCATCCCTTCCTCCCGCTGGAGATTGCAGGTTTTGCTCGGCCGCACGGAGGATGCATCAGCATCACGCTCGAATCCGAAGCGCGTCTGAGCGCCACGAAGCTCGAACGTGCGGCTGCGTATGCCGCTGCGATTGCGAAACACGAGATCGCCATCGAGAGCGCAGTGAAGGCCAATCATTCGCTCGTATCGAGGCAAATCCTTGCAGCCCCCGATCCTCGCGACGTTGCTTCCCGCGCTGCGTGGTGGGCTCTGTCGTCGCCCATTCCCCGACTCACACCACGCGCGACGGTCGTGCTTGGTTTGCCCCCGAGCGCTACGCCCAGTGCAGAAGGTTCGTCTGGACGTACGTTTGTCCAGGAACATGAACGCGCGATGGCGTCGGTGGGAAGTCCTGCCGCAGACCGACGTGTTGCGGTCGAGCGTGGGCAGGGCGAATTGTGGGTGCTCGTCGCGAGTCCCTGTGGCGTGGGCGATGAAGGAGCAGCAGATGCAGGAATCACTGCGCTCTCGCTCCTATCAGCCGTTGCCGCGCATGGGATGACATCCGGTGTCACGCTGGAACCATGGATCGGTGCGGATGGTGCTGGTCTCTTTGCACATGCGCCGCCGCGTGATGATCGCGAGACGCCTCCGGAGCTTGCGCGGCGCGTGGGCAACGCCGTCATGCGAGCCTTGTCGCCCGCGACGCTCACGACGTCGTCGATTGTCGAAGCGCGCACGTCGATGCTCACGCACCTGGAGCGTTCGACGGGTCGTGGTGGCATCGCATTCGAAGCGCTCGCAGAAGCGCTTGCCCCCGAGCATCCGTCATGGTTCGAGCCGTTTGGAACCTTCACACGAGTCAGCGCAGCGACGCTCGAAGTGTCTCGGTTGCGTCTTCGCTCGCTGCTCGAAACGCCGCTTCGCGTGGCTGTGCTTGCGAACATGGACGTTCCGCAAGCGTCCGAAGTTGGGTTCTCCATCGATCGGTGGCTTTCACCGCGCGATGCGTCGCGTTCGTGTTCTGCGGCGACGCTCGGTGCGCAGGGAGTGCGTCCTTCCAAACTGCGGCTTCCGCGCGATGCGGGACTTGGTCAGGCGCTCGTTGCGGCACCCGTGCCAGCCGTGGGGGCAACTGGGCACGATGCGGCCATGTTCACGGCGCTCGTTCTCGGTGGCGAAGGAGGCTTGCTCGAGAAGACGTTTCCTCCGGCATCAGGCGTGCGCGCGACGGTACGTTTGACAGGAACGGCTCGAGCGGCGGCGCTCGTCGTCGACTTGCGCGCTCCATCGGACTTGCTGGATGGCGCAGTGATGGGTCTGATGGCGCTCTTGTCGACGCTTGCCACGTCAGGCGTATCGCCTGCGGACATGCAGCGAGCGACCGACCTTGCGATGCGTCACGCGTCGGAAACTCGCTTCGATCCGCGCAAGCGATTGGTTGCGTTGTGGAGTGGACGGCCGCTTGCGCCGACGCCGCCTCCGTCAGCGCAAGCCATGCAGATCTTCATCGCCTCGACGTTGAACGAATCGTCGCTCGTGGTGATCGAAGCTCAACCGGACCGTTGAAAGCGTGCAGAACTGAAGCCGGGCCTAGATTTGTACGCTCGCGCGTCGGTCGGGCGTAACCGCCCGACGCGCGAGGCCTAGTTTACGATGGGGGGCTCGCAGGCGGCCCTTTTAGTCTTTTGGGCTGCGCCCAAAAGACGAGCCGACTGCTCTGCCCCCCATACCCCCCGAGGGACGAACTGAACGCGCTTTCAACTTACCCGTGCGCGGCCGCTCTCAAAACATGTCATCCGCGTCATCGAGTGCGTCGGCGTCATCGCGCGCAACGATGTCGTCCTCGTCATCGTCGTCGTCGATGTCCGCTCCATCCTCGTCCTCGAGGTCGGCGGCCTTGAGCACCGGCAGACGGCGCTTGCCGACGGGGCCTTCGTCGACGTAATCGCGCAGCGAGTTCATGTCGTTGAGCGCCTCGAGTTTTGCAAGCGCGCGAACTTCGACCTGACGAATACGCTCACGCGTGAGGTTCATGATCGCGCCCACGTCTTCGAGCGTCGTGCCGCCACGATCGGCCACGTCGAGCGCGCAGCTTTCGCCCATCTCCCACAGATCGAGGTCCGGGAAGTTCAGCTTGATGGCACCAGTTTTCGACGAAATGTCGAGGAACAAGTGGTGCTTGCACGACACGTACGGACACGGACGCGGACCATCGATGCACTGCGCACGCGTCTTCGGCTTCCAGTAATCCGTTTCGGGATACAGGAGCCGACCCACTTCCAGCTCGCGCTTCGTCATGCGTTTCACGCTGATCGTGCGCGCTCGAACCTCGCGCTTGCGGCGCGATCGACGCTGCTCACGCGTCGTTGCCGTCGCAGCCGTTGCCGGTCGAGGCTTCAGCGCCAACGCGCCTTCGACGATGTGTTCGTCGCCGGTCTCTGAATCGTCCGAATCGTTGTCCGTGTCCATGTCGAGCCCATCGAAGTCCGCGAAATCATTGTCGATCATCGTTGCCATGCGCTGCCTCCCGCTGTGCCTTCCGTCTCGCGCGCGCACGTTCCCCTCCTCGTTCAGAGACCGGCCCGAACGAGTGCAGGGGCGCTGCTCCCTGTCTCACTGATTTATCCAACACAACCCGATTCGGGACGGACCAGCCGTCCTTCCTCGGCAACGAAACTTCATGCGCGGCACCAGCCAGAGCGCCGCGAAAAATTCACTACGTCCCCGTCGCCCTCGCCCTCGAAAGCCGAGCCGCGGCCATGAGACGTTCCTCGATCGCGCTGAGCTTCGAAACGAGGTCTTTGGCAAGCCTCTCCGCCGTAAAGAGCTCGTTTTGAATTGCCCGATCCGCCGTATCGCTTCGTCGCTCCTTGGCCGCATCGCGCAAAGCGTCGAACACCTTGGAAATCGTGCGTTCGAGCTCTTCGATCTCGCCCCGGACGAACAGGAACTCCCGCTGAATCTCCTCGATCGTGTAATCCTGCGCCATCATCTCCTTGATGCGCTGAATCTGGCGCACCACGGTCGCGGGATAGAGTCCCTGGGAGCCTTGGTGTTTGCCCTTGCGGCCCACGCGCACGCTGCGCGGGAGAAGCCCAAGCTGCACGTACTTGCGCAGCGTCGCCTCGCTGAACTTGATGCCGTGCGCCGCGAAGATGTCGAGAATCTCGGCCGACGTGATGCCCTGTTCGTGCTCACGCTCGAGTGCCTCGAGTGCCTCGTCCGATATCCTCTGCAACATTCCCTCAGCCACGACTCAGTGCTCCCAACCAGTGCTCGTGAATGTATTCCACTGAGTAGAATACAGTCAAACTATCCGATCAGAATTATTGCCGAACGTGCGGGAAATGCGGCGACTGATCGGTTTCCGATCACCTGGTAGGACATATTCAGTCCGCGCAAAACCTCTTTTTTCTTGACCCCTCTCCGTAGATCTGGATCCCCCCTCCCCCCTTTGTCGAGGGTCCCTGGATCACACGCCTGCCGCAAACGTGACGGCTGGTAGGCTACGGGCTGCATGGTCGCCAAAAATCTCGACCGCAACGTGGAGCCAATGCTTCGGGACGTGAACGCCCGAGGCGTGCGCATGCGCGTGCTCGAAGCAGGAACGGGCCCGGCGCTTCTGCTCGTACACACGTTTCTGACGAGTCACCGATCCTTCGAAGACATCATCGAAACGCTCGCCGCACACTTTCACGTCATCGCGCCGGACCTTCCAGGCTTCGGCGAGAGCGAGAAACCAAGCCTCACACGCTATTCCTACGGAATCGAAGCATTTGCCGAATCCATGGCCGACCTCATCGCTGCCTTCGGAGTCGGTCGAGCCTGCGTCCTCGGACACGGCATGGGCGGTGCCATCGCGCTGACGCTTGCGGCGGAACACCCCGAGCTCGTGACGCGTCTCGTGCTGGAAGATGCGCTCGTTTACCCGTTCCCGCTCAGCTTCCGCGCAAGGCTGCCGTTCGCTCCCATCGTTGGTGGACTCATCTTCAAGCAGATATTCGGGCGTCGCGGCTTCCGTGCCTACTTTCGTGACGAGTTCTTTCGTCCGGGTGCGGAAATCCCTTACGAGCGCATCGATCAACACTACGAATTTTTCAACGGACCATCAGCGCGCGAAAGCGCATACGCGGTGCTGCGATCGATCGACACGCGCCCCATCGTCGCACGCTTGACGCGCATCACCACGCCGACGCTCGTCATGTGGGGCCGAGACGACCGCATTTTCCCCGTCGCAAACGCACAACGTCTCGTGCGCGCCATGCCCGCCGCGAAGCTCGAAATCATGGACGCAGCGCACGTTCCTCATGAAGAGCGTCCGCGCGAGTCCATCCAGATCATCCGGCAATTCTTGGAGGGCAAACGGTGATGCTTCATCGAGCCGCGCGGAGCTTCTTCCGAACTCGCGCGGCCGCGATCGGTTCCATCATCGTCGTCGCGCTCGTTGGCTTTGCTCTCCTCGGTCCGCTCGTTGCTCGTCACGCCCCGAACGCGAACGATTTTTCGCTCGCACGTGAAGCAAACGGCGCACCTCCCGGACCATCGCTCACGCATTGGCTCGGTGTAGACGCGCTGCATCGCGACGTCTTCGCGCGCCTTGCCCACGGTGCCCGCACGTCGCTCGGCATCGCAACGCTCGCAACGCTCATCGCGACCACCATCGGCACCGCCGTCGGTGTCGTCGCCGGGTACGCCGCATCGGTGCGCGTCAAGTCGCTCGACACGTCGCTCAGTCGCGTCGTGGACATTCTGCTCGCGCTGCCGTTTCTGCTGGTCGTCACGGCGATCGGTGCCGCCGTTGGGCGCTCCGACACGCTCACCGTGCTCCTCGTGCTGGGTTTGTCCGGGTGGGCCGGCATCGCGCGTGTCGTGCGCGCGAAGACCATCCAAATTTGCTCGCTCGACTTCGTGCTCGCAGCTCGTGCCATGGGCGCAAACGCGCCGTGGATCATGTCGCGCCACGTTCTGCCGAATGCAGCGAGCATCGTCATCGTGATGGCCACGACGAGCGTCGGGCAGATGGTCCTGGCTGAAGCGGTGCTCGGTTACCTGTCGCTCGGCGTGCCGCCACCCGCTCCGTCGTGGGGACGCATGCTCCACGAAGCCGAGCCGTTTTTCGTGTCGCGACCGGGACTCGTTGCTGCACCAAGCATCGCCATCTTGCTCACGGTGCTCGGCTTCGGACGTCTGGGTGACGCGCTGCGCGATGCATTCGACGACAACGCTCGAACAACTCCACGTCCCGGTGCTCGCGTGCCTGCCGATCTGCTTCTCGTTGCCGCGGCATTGCTCGTGTTCGTCGGACTTCCTCCACCGCGCGTCGCAGCTCCGATCGAGTCCGTTGCGCAATCGCAAACGCCCTCACGCGGCGGAACGTTGCGCGTCGCGACCATCGTCAACGTTCGCACGCTCGATCCCGCGCTCGCTTATGACGAAGCCGCAACGGCACTCGGCGACCTGCTCTTCGCCAAGCTCGTGACGTGGAGCGACGACGGAAAGGTCGTCGGCGAGCTGGCGCAAAGTTTCCACGTCTCCGATGACGGCAAGACGTACTCGTTCGTCTTGCGCCCCAACGTCGTCTTTCATGACGGGGCAAAGCTGCGCGCCGCCGACGTAAAACGATCGCTCGAACGAACGCTGAACCCTCGCACGCCAAGCCCAGGCGCGAGCCACTACGCAGCCATTCGAGGCCTATCCGCGTTTCGCTCGGGGCAAGCGCAGACCATCGAAGGCATCCGCGTCACGAGCGACCTCGCCGTCGACATCACGCTCGATCACCCGGACGCGACGTTTCTTTCGCTGCTCACGCTCTCCTTTGCAGCGCCGGTTTGCCCCTCGTCCGGTGCCACCGTCGAAGCTGCCAAACCGCCCTCCCCGTGTGGCGCAGGTCCATTTCGCATCGCGTCGTGGGAGCCCGAGGGCGTCATTCGACTCGAACGGCACGATGGGTACTTCATCCCAGGTCGCCCGTACCTCGATGCGATCGAATGGCTCACGAACGAACGCGCGACGGCGCAGCGTTACAAGTTCGAACGCGGCGTGCTCGACTACGTGCGCGACCTCGGCAGCCAAGACGGCGCGCTTTACCGATCGAATCCCGCGTGGGCCGGACGGTTCTCCTTGTCCGCATCGTCCGTGACCAACGCCATCTTCATGAACACGGAGATGCCTCCGTTCGACGTGCGTGCTGTGCGTCGTGCCGTAGCGCTCGCCATCGATCCGAGCGTCCTCGAAAAGGTGCGCTCCGAAGTGCACGCGATCGATCGTGTGTTGCCCGATGGCATTCCAGGAGCGGCGCCCATTGAAGCGATGCGCAAGCACGATGTCGCCGCTGCTCTCGAGGAGATGCGCGCCGCTGGATACGCTTTCGACGAGGCGACCGGCAAAGGCGGCTACCCGTACGTCGTCGACTACATCGCCCCGGCCGATACGTTTGAACAACAAGCCGCCGAGGTGTGGGTCGAACAGCTTGCGCGCATCGGCATTCGCGTACGACTCGAGCTCACGAGCTACGCGTCGTACTTGGCAAAAGTATCGAAGCGACGCACATCGACGATGGGCTGGGTCGGGTGGAAAGCCGACTTCCCCGACGCGCTGAACTTCTTCGAACCCACGTTGTCGTCACGCGCGATCGACGACGAACACTCGCAGAACTACGCCTTCTTCAAGAGCGACGAGCTCGACCGCGCGCTCGATGACGCGTCGCGCGAGCGTAACCCCGAAGCGCGCAAGCGCCTCTTCGCGCGTGCTGAAGCCATCATCCGCGATGAAGCCCCGTGGGCACCGACGCACGCTCCTCGCCTCTTCGAGCTGTGGCAACCGTACGTGCGCGGCTACGTGCCGCACCCCGTCATTCCACAGCGTTTTCGTGATGTTTGGATCGACAAACAAGCGATCGCGCGCGTAGAGCGGCGACGGTTGCTTGGCCCGGCATCGATGCTTTTACCGTTCGGCACGATGCGAGGCGCGCGATGACCGGTTGGTTCTGGCGAGCGCTGAGGCGCATTGGGTGGGCGCTGACCGTCGTGTTTGGAGTGACCACCCTATCGTTTTTCCTGGTACATGTGCTTCCGGGTGATCCCGCTCGGATGATTGTCGGCCCTCAAGCATCTGCACGCGATGTCGAAAAAGCGCGCGAGGTCTATGGGCTCACGGGTCCACTTCGCGTGCGTTACGCGCGGTATTTGCTGCGGCTCGTGCACGTTGGCGCGGCTCTGCAAAAGGACGCTCTGCGCCCGGCCGATCATCGAAGTTGCGCATCCGTCGAGCGTTTGCACTTCGATCTGGGAACGAGCTTTCATTATCGGCGACCGATCGTCGATCTCGTCGCGGCCAAACTCCCGCGATCGCTCGACCTTGCGCTTGCAGCGTTGGCCGTCGCCTTGGCGATTGGGCTGTCGATTGGCGTGAGCACCGCGGCGCGCCCGGGTGGGACATGGGACGAGTTTGGTGCAGGCGTCGCGCTGCTGGGAATCAGCGCGCCCACGTTCATCACGGGTTTGGCACTCCAGTACGTGCTCGCGCATCGACTGGGGCTCCTGCCCTACGACGGCTACGGTAAAACCTCGGCAGAGCACCTCGCATCGTTGGTGCTCCCGGCGCTCACGCTCGGCATTCACGGTAGCGCGATTTATGCGCGCCTCGTGCGGGCAGAGCTCGGTGCAGCGCTCGATCAGGACTTCGTGCGCGCGGCTCGAGCCAAAGGCGCATCGCGCATGCGGGCGCTCGTCGTGCACGGGCTGCGTACGGCGCTCGTGCCCGTCGCGACGCTCGCCGTGCTGGATCTGGGCGCGCTCGTGGGAGGCGCGGTCGTCACGGAAAAACTTTTTCGATGGCCAGGGATGGGCCAGATGGCGGTGGAAGCGATCGTGAATCGCGATGGACCGCTCGTGACGGCGACCGTTCTCGTGGCGGCCATCGCGATTGTGGCTGCAACGCTGCTCGTGGACTTGGTCGCTGTGTTCTTGGATCCGCGCACGTCACGAGCGTGACGAGCAAACGCGAATCAGTCGCCAGCAAGCGATTGGCATTCGGCACCGCGAGCAGATTCGGGGCCTGCAAGCTCCGCACAGCGGCGGAACGCCGAAGCCCCGCCCCCCGATGCTCCGAGGAGGTACCAAGCTTCCGCGCTGCCCGGCGATTGCTGCGTGTATTGCCTTGCGAGGTTGCGCGCCTTGCCCATCTGGCCTTGCTCCATCGCACGCATGATGCGCGTCGACAGCGGCCCCGTTTCATCCGATGACACGGCTTCCGCCGTTGGTGCCGGACCTTCACCCGTCGGTGCTTCGCCGGCCGGCGCTGGAGCTTCACCCGTCGGCGCAGGTTCCCCTGTTGCAACGGGTTCCGCAGGGGCCGCGTCGGGCGTTTCGGCGGCGGGGGCGGCGTCTGCCTCGGCAGGCGCGGTGTCGACGGGCGCGGCTGCGCCAGCATCGACGACTGCCTGTGCCGACGGCGTTGGAGCCGTCGCAGCAGCAGCACTTGCGCTGGGCGCAGTCGACGGATCCGGTTGTCCAATCAAATTTTGCCCAACGACGAAGATGCCGATCAACAGTCCGACGAAGCCGGCGGCGATGCCAACGATCTTGATGTTACGCGCACGTCTGGCCCGTTGTTCCGGCGACAAACCCAGCGGCGAGTATTCGCCGTCGTCATCTTCATCGCCCGAAGGCGGTTCCGCGAAAAACTTCGGCGCAGTATCGTCGTCGAACGCATCGCCCGTGTCCGTGGCGTCGGAATTCGAGTCGTCGAGCGACGGGCCATCGGAGCCGAAGAAATCATCTTCGGTTTGCGCCTTCGAAGGCGTTTGCTTGCGCGGCGGCACCACTGGTGCGGTTGCTTCCGGCATCGTGTCGGTCTCGAGCCGAGGCGCAGGTGTCTTCTGCGGCGGAGCCAGGGCTTTCAGGTAGGTTTTTCCTGGTACAGCGCTCTGCGTTCGCACCACAGGCGGCTCGGAAGCCCTTCTGGGCGGTCTTGGTTCGACCGACATCGGATACGACGACTCGCGCTGCGTCGGCGGGCCATCGGCGGCCGTACGCGACGGACGCTCGGTCTGCGCCATCGCCTCTTCGTTCTCGAGCGCCTTCAGCGCAGTCGAGCCATCACGTGCGATCGTCGCGGGCTCTTCCGAAGGCGGAGGCGGAGGTGGAGGGTCTGGCGGAGGCAGAACGGGCGCTTGGATCGATGCGAGCGTTTGCGTGCGAATCGGCGGCCCGGCCTCGACGATCTTCACCGGCGGCGGCTCGGAAGGACGATGCCGCGTGGGAGGTTCGGAAGCTCGAATGCGTGTGGGCGGCTCGGAAGAACGTGCGGGTGGCGCGGCCTGAGCTGCTTGAGCGGGAGATGGGGACGACGACGCCGTGGGTGGCCCAAGGTCTTCGTGCGACATCGGCGCGGGCCCCGTGGCCGGTGTCGGCGCGGGTGCGGCGGGTTTGGCCGCGGGAGCGGGAGCTGGTGTCACCGTTGCAGGTGTTATCGCAGCCAACGCCGCCGCCGCCGTTGCACGCTCCACGAGGCTTTGAAGCTCTTTCTCGGCAGGCCTTGCGATCGTCGGAGCATCCGTCTCTTCGGGCTCCGGCGGAGGTTCGGCGCCTGCGAGTTTGCCCAAGCGAGCTGTCGGCGGGCTTGGCGCACGCGACTCGGTTGGCTTCGGCGCAGTCGCTCCACCACGCGCACGCAACTGTGCGTCGTGCGCTCGTGTCGGCACGCCCACGCGATCGGAGCTTGCGGGGACCGCGACGGAAGCCGCGGGAACGACCGATTCGTCGAGCAAAAAGTCCCCGGGAACGTTTGGCGCTTCGTACCCGGTCATGGTGCGCGTCGCGAGCAGGTTCGAGCGAAGCATCACCGTATTCGGTGGAATCTCCTCGTGATGCTGTTCGCCGAGAATCGCGTCGTCGTGCGTTTCCTCTGGTTTTTCCGACGCAGGTGCTCGCGGAATGAGCAACCCTTCGAAGTACAGCTTGGAAATGGTCGACATCGTCGACAGGTCCTCGAACGGCGATGCATCGACGACCGCCATGAGGTTCCGTTTGCCATCGAAAAGACGCAGGATTCCGTTGAGTTCGTCCGGGATTTCGTTGAGCCGATCCACGAGGGCCTCGGCATTCACGTCGAAGATCGTGTCGAGCGGCGGGAGGGATTCGCAAAGACGCCCCCACTCATCCATGCGCCGCATGCCCTCCATGAGCAGCCCCTGCGTGGAGCTGCCAATGGCGTCGGGCATGTCGATCTTGCAAAACTCGACCTCGAAATTGCCTTCGTTCCAAAGGAGCGCGCGGTAGACGGCTTCTTCGCCCGCAAGCCTCCCCAAGACGGCGTCGATGACCTTGCCGTCGCGGAAGTAAATGTGCGCTTCTTGCCCGTTGTTGTGGATGTGGACGATGCCTGCTTTGCGACTGACTTCGAAGGTTTGCAGCAGATCCACCACGCCCATGTCGGCCACGAGGCCCGCGAAACGCGTGCGTCCGCTATGCGCGAATTGCTTCGAGGCAAACCCGTCGCGAGCATTGCGCGCGAGAAGAATGCTGACACGCGCAATGAGCTCGCGGACGAAGATGGGTTTGGTCAAGTAATCTTCGACGCCCAGCTCGAGGCCGCGAATTTTATCCTCGACCGATTTTTGACTGGTTAGAAAGACGACGGGAATCGATGCCCACTCGCGGTTTTCCTTGATCCGGCGCACGAGCCCGTAGCCATCGAGACCGGGCAGACGAGTGTCCGTGAGGATCAAGTCGGGGGGCGACAGTTCGATTTTTGCGAGCGCATCATTGCCGTCTTGCGCCGTCGTCACGCTGAAACCGGCCTTCTTGAGGCTCACTTCCAGCAAACGGAGGCTGCGCGCGTCGGAGTCGACCAGGAGAAGTTGTTGTTTTGCCACGAGCAGGTGTCCGCAAAGGATGTCGAGCGGGGGCTCAGTATGTCAAGCCGACATGTCGGCGCATTGGTGCGCTCGCAGATTGGTCTAGCCCCAAGGATCGACCACGTCACCACCAGCAGGCGGCTTCTTTTTGGTGGTTGGTGTTGGCGCAGGTGCTGGCGCCGGTGCGGGAGCGGGTGCTGGGGCAGGCTTTGCGGTTGGTTTCGATGTGGGACGCACAAGCGGTGCGGTGGGCGCCGTCGGAGGAGGCGCCGTTGGCAGCGGCTGCGTTGGAGCCGCGGTAGCTGGCGGCGCCGTATCGGCCACGGGAGGAGCTGTCGCTTCGGGGGCCGTCGCTTCAGGTGGTGGCGCCGTCGGCGTGGGCACCGGCGGAGGTGCGGCGACGGTTGCTTGCGTCGCGGGTTGCGTCGGGGCGGGCGCGGGTGCCGGTGCCGGTGCAGGAGCGGGTGGGTTTGTCGCGGCCGGACCCGGTTGCACCGCGAGAAACACGACGACACCAACTGCCACGGCCGTTGCTGCAGCCAGCACAAAGAGCAGCGCAGGCTTCGGTCCACCGCTCGATGCGTCCGATTTCTGTCCGCGTCCCGCCGCGCTCTGCCCTTCCAAATGCGGCAACGCTGCATCGCCATCGGCACCAGGGATCAGCGGAAGCGCTTCCTCGAGCGCGCTGGCGACCTCAGCCATCGTGGCATAACGATCCCCAGGGTTTTTCTCGAGACACCTCATGACGATGTCCCCAAGCGGCCCGAGGCGTGATGGATCCTGCACGCGTTGCTCGAGCGGCACGGGCACACCGCTGATGTGCAAGTCCATGACGCCCTTGAAGCTGTCCGCCTCGAAAGGCACGCGCCCGGTCAAACATTCGTAAAGAATGACCCCGAGCGCATAGATGTCCGTGCGGTGATCGACCGGCTGACCGAGCGCTTGTTCGGGGCTCATGTAGTGCGGCGTGCCAAACACGATGCCTTGTCTCGTCAGGCGACTGGCACCGGCAATCTTGGCCAAACCGAAGTCGAGCAACTTGGCGAATTCACGATCGCCACTTCGAACGAGGTAGATGTTGTCGGGCTTCAGGTCGCGATGAATGACGCCAGCTTCGTGCGCAGCCGCGAGGGCGAGCGCGCATTGAAGGCCGATGGCAGCCGTACGATCCGGCGACAAGATGAGCTCGGCACGAAGCAAATTGGCGAGCGTCGTGCCGCTCAACAGCTCCATGACGAAGTACGGAACCTTGGACGTGATCGGGGCGCTGCGATCGGGCTGCACCTCGCCGAAGTCACTCACGGCGACGATGTTTGGATGTCCAATCGCAGCAGCCGCCTTCGCTTCCTGCATGAAGCGCGTGACGGTGGTGGGATCCTGCGCGATGTCGTGACGCAATACTTTGAGAGCAAACTTGCGTCCGAGCGTCGTATGTCGCACTTCGTAGACGGAACCCGTGCCACCTTCGCCCAGAAGCGAAAGCACTTCATAACGACCATCGACGACTTGGCCTACGAGTGGATCGGCGTTGGGATTCCAGTCGGGTGCGTCGATCAGCGCATCGCCGTCGAACGGGCAAAATCGCACTTCACCTGAGAAAAACTTCTCGCACTCGGGACAACGCCTCGCGCGCGTGCGCTTTTGCTTGTCGGCTCCGAGCATACTGGGGTCGATTTTCGCGCCGTTGGCATCACGCAAGGCGTTCGCTTCAGGCTCTATGCGTACGGGTCGCGCCACCTTGTTGAGTCTATCTGAGGATTGGGCGGGGGGTTAAAAAAACGAGGTCGTCTTCCTCGAGGACAAACCGCGTTCGTCAGGGATGAACGAACGACGCGACACGCTGCTGTGTCCAGCGCGTCGCGTCCATCGTCCTAGCTCGAATGCTTCCGACGAAGCAACGAAGCTTTAGATCTCTTCGAGGATCTTTGCCTTGCGGGCGTTGAAATCCTCGTCGCTGATCAGCCCCTGTTGTTTCAGAGCCGCGAGCTTCTGCAGCCGCACCTCGATGCTCACAGCGCCACCCGCCGCTGCTTGCGGCTGCTGCGGCTGTGCTTGCTGCGGCTGGGCCTGCTGCGGCTGTCCGCCTTGGAATTGCGGCGGCGGCGCGAAGTTCGGCGGCGGTGCGTATTGCTGCGGCTGCATCATGTGCGCCATGTTCATGCCCATCGCGGCTTGAGCTCCGAGCTGCGCCATGCCGACGTTCGCTCCGCCCTTGGCCATCCCCTCGCCTGCGCCCATCATCGCTTGGCCCGAGGCGTAATTGTTCCAGTTGCCCGCGAGATGCTGCACGTAACGCGCGTCCTGCTGGAACTTTTGGTCGAGCCCGAACTGATTGGCTTGCGCCTTGTCCGACGCGATTCCAATGCCGCGACGAGCTTCGGCTCGCTTGGCATTCGCCTCGCGAAGCATGCGCTGATCCTCGGCCGAGAAGTTGATGTTGAAGTTGCCGATCTCGAGGATCTTGATGCCGATTTCGTCCAAGTTCGGAGCGCTCTGCTGAATGCGCCCGGCGATCTCCATGCTCATGCCGCCGAGGTTCAAGAGGCTCTTGCCTTGCTGCGCGCAGAGCTGACCAATGACCGTCTTCACGCTCATGAAGAACTTGCCCTTGATCCAGTTCAGAATCTGCTCGTTGTCTTGCGATCCCGCCATCTGGCCGTGGTAGCCAATGACAAACCGCACGGGGTCGGTCACGACGAGCGCGTATTCGCCGAAGATGCGCGGCGTGACGAACTCGAAAAGAATCGGGTCCTCCATCGACTCGAGCGGCCCGCCGAAGGGCAAACCGCGAATCGGTTGCATCTTCACGAAGAAGACCTCGGCGATGAAAACGTCACCGCCCGTGAACTTGTTGATGATGTTGTTCAGAAACGGAATGTTCTGCGTTTGCAGCGTGTGGCGCCCCGGCGGCAAATAGCCGACGTACTTCCCGTCTTTGAAAAAGAGCGCGCACTCGTCGCTGTCGACCGTGAGCTGTGAATAAAACGGGATGTTCTGATCAGGGTGCTTGTAGACGATGAGGTTTTTGAACCGATCCGGCCGCGCGATCATCATCTCGCGAACGCCGCCCTTGACGAAATCCATGATCCCCATGTCGAAGTCCCGCTCCTCGCCCGCTACCGGCAGGCAGACGCCGCGCCACGCCCACAAGCTCCTTCCGAAGCCTGCATGGTCGATGGCCCGAACTTTTTATGCCGCGACGGACCGCAGCCCCGTGAAGATAATGCGCACTAGGCGGGTCAGCAATACCCGCCCCCGTCGTTGCCCGAGCCGACCGGCTGTCTCGGGGGGCTCTCCCCTTCACCAGAAGCGGCTTTTTCGAGCGAGATCCGCATGACTTCACCGATCGACATCGCGTCTCTTCCAGGCCCGGCGCAAAAACTCGTCGCCCCAGACGCTCCCCCAAAACTGCAAGAGCTCGCCGCAAAAGGTATCGCGCCCGGCCTCAAGCCCGCCGAACTGCTCGCCGTCGTCGTCATTCTCACCCAAAGCGACCGCGCAGCCGTTCACGACACCGCCGTCTCCACCATCAAAAATCTGCCCGCGCCGATTCTTCAAGGCGCCCTCGCCACGGACCTCGAGCCCGCAATCATCCACGCTCTCGCTCAGGCCTACATCGATCGCGTCGACGTCATCGAAAAACTCGTCGTGATGCCTCGCGTGTCGATGGACTCCATCGAACACCTCGCTCGCGCCGGGACCGAAGCGATCACCGAGATTGTCGCGACGAACGAAACGCGCCTCTTGCAGCATCCGCGCATCATCGAGCTGCTCTACATGAACCGGGCAACGCGGATGTCGACGGCCGATCGCATCGTGGATCTCGCACGTAGAAATGGCCTGGATCTCAGCGGAATTCCGACGTTTCGCGAAGCGGCCCAAGCGCTCGAAGGCGAGCTCATCTACGAGCCCTCCGAAGAGCCGACGCCAGACGATCTCGTGTACGCAGAGACCGAGGCGATCGCCGAAGAAATCGCCGCAGACGCCGCTGCATCGAAGACCGCGGAGCCGGAAGATACGCACGTCGAGAAGGTCGAGAGCGGCGAAGAAGTCGTCAAGGAAAAGTTCGTACCGCTGCACAAACGCATCGCCGACATGTCGATCAGTCAGAAGGTTCGTCGTGCCACACTCGGCACGAAAGAAGAACGCCTGCTGCTCGTGCGCGAACGCAATCGTCTCGTGTGCACGGCCGTGGCACGCAGCCCGATGCTGCAAGAAGACGAAGTCGACCTCATCACGAAAAACCGCAACATCTCGGAAGACGTGCTCAAGATCATCGGGACGTCCGGCGAGTGGCTTCGTAGCTATTCGATCAAGAAAAACCTGGCGGAAAATCCGAAGACGCCGCCTCAAATGGCCATCCGCTTCGCGCTCGGACTACGCGAGTCTGACATGCGAAACTTCATCAAGAATCGCAACGTCTCGGCACCCATTCGAGATGCCGTTCGCAAGCATCTGCAGAAGCGAAAGTAATGAGTGACCTCGTTCGATTCGGTGTGGCGATGGAACGCGGGCTGCTCGCCGAGTTCGACCGGCGCATTGCGGAACGCGGCTACGAAAACCGCTCCGAAGCCATTCGCGATCTCGTTCGCGCAGACCTCACACGCGCGGCGTACGACCGCGGAGCGACCGTGATCGCAACGCTTACGGTCGTGTATTCACCGCACGTGCGTAGCGAGGTCATGCGCCTTTGCGAAAGCGAGCCGAACACGCCGGACGTGATCGTTGCAAGTCAGCACGTACGTATCGATCGCGGGAGGCACCTCGACACGTTCATCGTGCGAGCCACCGCGGAAAAACTGGCAGAAATCGCCGGGAAAATCGCAGGAACGAAAGGCGTGTTGTCGTGTGAAACTTCAGTGGCGGCGGCCATCGAACCACACGGGTAACGAAGGCCGTTACGGTGACGCAGGAGCAACCGATTCTTGCTCCTCGCTCTTGATCTTCACGTTGTTCTTCGGCGGCTCGATGATGAACGTGACCATGCGCTCCTTGGCCTCGAAATCCTGCCGATAGATCGACGCCGAGTTCTTGTACTTGAACGGTCCGATGCGCACTCGGTACCAAAGCCCACGACCTTTGACGTTCGCTGCTTCGACATACGCTCGATGCCCGCGACGACGCAGCGCAGACGCAAACTTCTCCGCTTCCTGCTGCGTCTTGAACGAGCTTACCTGAAGCTGATAGCCGCCAGGTCCGCCCGTCGTTGCCGTCTCGGAGCCATCTTCGCGCGCGACGTGTCTCGCCATGGCCGAAAGCGTGTCTTTGCCCGCAGCGTTTTCCGGCGGCGCTTGCAAGATGTTCTGTGCAGGAAGCGGCGCAGGCGGGAGTTTGTCCGCCATGGCTTCCGGTGGAATCGGCGGCAATGCATCCGATGCCCCTTGCGCAGCCGGCTGCGGCGAACGCACGACTTCGAGCGCCGTCGTGTTTTTCGTGTCCGAAAGCATCCCCGGAAACGTGATGTCACTGCCCGAAAGATCCGGCCTGCGTGGCTTCACGCCTGCCGGATGCGTCTTCGCGACCAAGTCACCGAGCGGGTCGATCTGCGCCGGTTTGGGCTTCATCGGCGCGCGCAAAAGCGCCACCGCGGCAAACACGATGCAGGCTCCACCCAGCGATGCAAGCACGAGCGCCGCTGCACGCGACGGACGCGCACCCGGATCGGCTTCTTGAATCTCATCGAGGTTGCGGATCGTCCCGCCCTCGCCGATGTCACGTACGGTCATGATACCAAGCCCTCCTCGTCGCCTGCCGCCTGGGCTTCCCCCGCGAGTTTGTGCATGTGCTCGAGCGCCGTGATGCCTGCGAGCTTCAATCCGGCCGCATACACGGTGCGGATCGCCTCCACCCAAAGCAGGCGCGCCGCGCTCTTCTCTCGGTCCCACTTCTCTTGCCAACCGGGCTGCGTCATCTGCACGCCGAGCGGCAAGATCGTGTCGCCCTCCTGCTTGCGCCTCGTGAAGTAGCTCTGGAAATCCTGCGACAGTTCACGAATGAAGTGCAAAATCCTGTGCGGTTCTCGCAGCGCCGCAGCTTCGGTCACGAGCGCTGGAAAGCGCCCCAAACGCGCTGCGATCGCGAGCTCGTCCGGGTGTTCGATGCGTGCGAGAAGCTGCGGAGACGGCCTTGGTACTTCGAGCCCAAACGTTTCCCGAGCGCGCGCCTTGATCGAACACAAACGCGCGTAGCCGTATTGCACGTAGAACACCGGGTTATCCATCGACGCCTTCTTCGCCAAGTCGATGTCGAGGTCGATGGTCGTGCCGCTCGCGTGCGACAGGTAGAAGTACCTGAGCGCATCGGTACCGGCTCCTTTGCGCTGCGCCGCCTCGTCGATCTCTTCGACGATCTCCTCGATCGTCACGAGGTTCCCGAGCCGCTTGCCCATCTTGTAGGGTTTGCCCTCGCGCAAGAGATTCACGAGTTGGTAGAGAAGAACCTCGAACTTCTCCTTGGGCAAACCAAGCGCCGCGAGCGCTCCGCGAACACGCGCCGTGTATCCATGATGATCGGCGCCGAGCACGTTGATGAGCCGATCGTATCCACGCGCGATCTTGTCCGCGTGATACGCGATGTCGCTCGCGAAATACGTGAACGCCCCGTCGCTCTTGCGTACGACGCGATCCTTGTCGTCGCCCTCTTCGACGCTCTTGAAGAACACCGCGCCGTCGCGTTCGTCCAAGCTTCCGCGCGCCTTGAGCTCCACGAGCGCCGCGTTCACGCGACCCCACCTGTGCAAGCTCTCTTCGGAGAACCAAACGTCGAACCAAATGCCCAAGTTCGCTAGCGTTTTCTTGATGCCAGGGAGCGTCGACGACGCGGGCAAACCATCGAGCATGCGGCCGATGCACACGCGCGAGAGACGCGACGTGTCGCCTTCGTCGAGCGCACTGGGATCGTTTTGACGAACCCACGTCGCCAGCTCGCGCACGTAATCGCCCGAGTAGCCGCCTTCGGGCACGGGCGTACCAGCATCCATCGCGCGAACGCTCTCGGCGAGGAGACGCACCTGGTTGCCGAAGTCGTTGATGTAGTACTCACGCGTCACGCGGCAGCCGCTCGCTTCGAGCAGCGTGGCCACGGCATCCCCCAAGATCGCACCTCGACCGTGCGAAACGAGCAGCGGTCCCGTTGGGTTTGCACTGACGAACTCGACGAGAACGCGTTCGCCCACGCCGCTCGGCGAACGCCCGTAGCTCGGGCCCGACTCCAGCACGTCTGCAAGCACGCGCTGAAACGCAGCCGGAACCAGGCGCAAGTTCAAAAAACCAGGCCCCGCAATTTCAACGGAACGAATGTCCGGATGCTGCCCGAGCCGCTCCGAAAGCGCCGATGCAATTTCGCGCGGAGGCTTCTTGGCCAGCTTCTGAATCACGAGCGCCGCGTTCGTCGCCAAATCGCCATGCTCGGGCCGCTTCGGCCGCTCCACGACGAACTGCGCTTGCACGACTTCCGGCGGAAGCACGCCGCTACCCACGAGCTCCGTGAGTGCGCCAACTACGATTCGCCGGACTTGTTCTTCAATACCCATCGTCCACCAGACTTCTACTTCAGTGCGTCCTTCAATCCCAAATTTCTGTCATCACATGTTCTTACATTGTCACACATTTCATGACCGCGCTACTTTTTCGAGCTGAATTGCTTTCCATCGTGTTTCCTCGAGCTCTCGTTGGGGATCCGAGTCAGCGACAATACCGCCGCCTGTAAAATATTCTCCGTCGGTGTTTTGGAGTACGACCGTGCGGATGGCCATGGCGAGGGTCATCGAACCGTCGTGCGCAAGGGCACCAAATCCGCCTGTGTAGAGACCTCGACGATGCGCTTCGAGGTTCGCGATGACTTCCATGGCGCGCACTTTGGGCGCTCCCGTCACGCTTCCGCTGGGAAGCATCGCTTCGAGTACGTCGCGGCGAGAAGCTGACTTTTTGGTATATGCTGTGAGCAAGGCTTCGCGATGATGCACTGTGCGATGTGTGACGACCTCGGGACCGCGGACCACGCGAACGGATCCCGCCCTGGCCACGCGTCCCAGGTCGTTCCGTTCGACATCGATGATCATCGTCAACTCCGCGTTTTCCTTGGGGTCTTCGTCGAGCTCACGGATCAGATTCCTGTCTTCGAATGCCCCTGCCCCTCGAGGTCGCGTGCCCTTGATAGGACACGTATACAGTCGCGCAAAATGCATCGGATTCATTGATGAATTCGTCGACGATATCAACCGATCAGTCGATGCCATCGTTTCAGCTCGAAGCAGCAGCTCTGGTGACGTGGATACGACAGCCAAGTCACGATCGAGCTGCAAACACGCACCAAACGGAGACGGCGCGGCAGCGCTCATGCGGGCGTACATGTCGAGTGGCCCACCTTGGACAAGCGTCACGCGCAGACGTCGAGCGAGATTGACTTGGTATAGATCCCCACGTGCGATGAGCTCTTTCGCAGCACGAATGCGATCGATGTGCAGCGTGGACGGTTCGCTTTCGGTGACTTCGACGCGAATTGGCTTACGTTTCAGCGTCGCGAAACCGCTCTCCAAAGGTGCGGTCCCCATGCGCGAAAGCAGGTTTCCGACGTGCTCGCGCGTAGTGCCAACCGCGAAAACTCGGCCTTCGGTATGGTCAACCACGACCACTGCGGGATATCGCAACCAAAGCGGGCGATCGAGGAGCGGCGGCGGACGTGTTTCTTGGCGTACCCAGTCGGGGCGTTCGAGGTGCCTGAATGCGTCGTAGGGCAAAACGCCGATCCATCGCGGGATGCTTCGAAAAGCGCCCGTGGCAAAAACGCGCGTCAAGTCGGGGTCGTCGATGAGCGGATCGAGCGCGCGGCTTTCGCGATCGGGATCGCATGCGATGAACGAATAACGTGTGTATGCGCCGGGCGTGCGGTCGGAGGCGTGCAGGAGGGCGATGCGATCGGCGCCTGATTCGCGCAGTCGAGCCGCGATGGCGAGAGGATCGGGAGCGAGCGGCAGATGGCGGCCTACGAGCACGGAGTGCTGCTAGCACACGGCGTGTCGAAACGTGCGGCACTCGGATCGCGGCGGTACGCTCGGATCAAGTGAAGCATCGTTCAACGAGGTTGGGGTTGCTCGCGGCCGGAGCTGTCGCGTGCGGGTGTCAGGCAGAGCCGCTCGAGCGATCGCTGCGCATCATGACGGGGCTGGAGACGGACGCGTTTACGGCGTCGCCGGCGGTCACAAAAGTGCGGATCGAAGCGCGAACGACGGGGGGTGACGTGTTCGCCGCGGAGACGGTGCCGGGCGGAGCGTTCGATTTGGGCGACGTACCAAAGGCAGAACCGCTTTCGATCGAGGTGACGGGGACATCGGCGGATGGGTTGGTCGTCGTTCGAGGTCGCTCGCTTTCGGCGCTCTTGCCGAGTGCGTTTGCGAGCGAGGACATCCCTGTTTTCGTGCAGCGAGTTCAGACGTGGGCGCGTCCTCCCGGGGCGCTCGATCGCGCGCATGTGGATGCGCCCGCGTGTGTGCTTGGCGAAAGGTACGTCGCGACAACCGGAGGCATCTCGGCGATGGGTGCAGACGGCGGAGGTGAGGCGCGTGATGGGGATTTTTACGACTTGCTCGCGTGGAACAGTGCGGCTTCGAGCGCGATGCCGATCGCCGCAGGATCCCTGGTTGGCCGCTACGATGGAATGCTCGTCGTGGGTGATTCCGGTGCATATTTCGTCGGTGCCGAGGGAAGTCCGACGACGGTTCCGCTGCCTGATGGATTGACGTCGTTTGCCGATGTTGCGGGGGGCGTGGTCGTCGAGTCACCGTCGGGCACGAGTTACATCGTTGGTGCGACGCGCGAAGGTGCTGCGACGCGCGGGGTGCTCGCGTTCAGCACGGATGGGCTCGTGACGGCGTTGTCACTGGTGCAGGAGCGAGCGTCTGCGGCGAGCGCGTGGGCGGAAGGTGTGGGGCTCGTCGTTGCAGGCGGTAGCGCAGCCGGCGCGGGGTTCGAGGTGGTTCCAGAAGGACAAACTGCGTTCGTGGCTCGGGACATGCCGTCCGATGCGACGGTGGGTGCAGCCGCGGTGACGCTTGGCAAAGGACGC
Source organism: Polyangiaceae bacterium (assembly GCA_016715885.1). Classification (NCBI taxonomy): domain Bacteria; kingdom Pseudomonadati; phylum Myxococcota; order Polyangiales; family Polyangiaceae; species Polyangiaceae bacterium. The sequence continues at coordinate 491,795 of JADJXL010000020.1, read as the reverse complement.
ATGGCGCTCGTGGGAGGTGTGACGGCGACGAACGCAGCGGCTGCGACGCGCACGTGGGATCCAGGTTGCACGTCGGGTTGCGCGATGACCGAGGTCGTCGGTGCGGAGCTGCCGGTCGCGCTCGTGAAGGCGCGCGGGTTTTACCTTGGAGGTAGCCGCGTGCTCGTCGTGGGGCACGAAGCCATGGGAAGCAAGCTCGTACGCGTCTTCGAAGTTGACGTGGACAAACCATCGGTGGTCGAGCGACCGCTGCGGGAGCCGCGGTCCGGGGCGACGGTCGTGCCTGCGCCGAACGGGACGCTTGCGATCATGGGAGGCGTGCTGGAAAGCGGGAAACCTGCGCTCAACGTGGAGATGTACTTCCCGTAGGCACGACGTCTCCATTCGTCATCACGACGGCACGCGCGAGCGGCGCTGTGACGGTTGCGCCCGGCCAAACCACGACATCACGAAGCTCGCCCTGACCACGCACGGTCGCGCTCGCACCGACGATCGAGCCCACGACCGTCACGCTCGTGTCCACTGCTGCACCGGGACCCACGTACGCATTCGCCCCCGAACCTCGGAGCCAGCGCAGGTTTTCCTCGAGGTACGTGTCCACCGTGCCGAGGTCCGTGAATCGCGTGGCGACGGCCGTCGTCGCGATGCGCTCGCCGCGCCGGAGGGCGGGCAAGTAGACATCGGCCATGAAGCATCCTTCCTCCGGAAGGCGAGATCGTAACGACGCACCAATCATTTGTACACCAACATAATCCGCGCTGCCTGCTTCCTCCCCGAACACTTCACCTCGAAGCCGCACGACGCGTCCGTCCGCTCCAAGCCCCACGGTCCCCTCCCCTTTCGCATGTCGCGGGACCACGGCGAGCACGGCGATCGCCCCCGACGTTGTTTCACGTTCGTACGAATTTCGCAGCGCTGTGATGTCCACATCCGCGACGATGTCTCCGTTCCAGACGATGACGTCGCCGGGGCCGAGTGCTTCGGCGGCGCCCGCGACGCCGCCTGCAGTGCCGCGAATGTGCGGTTCGTGAACGACACGAACGGCGAGCGGCATCGAAGCGAGCGTCGCGCGATCGAACTTGTTTGCGAGGTGATGCGTGTTGATCACGACTCCATCGACGCCGCCACGTGCAAGACGATCGATGATGTGTGCGAGCGCTGGGCGATCTCCCAACCAGACCAGTGGTTTGGGCAGTTCGTTGGTCAGGGGGCGCAGGCGAGTTCCAAGCCCGGCACAAAGAATCATCGCGTTCGTCATTGGCCGAATGTCTGGTACTTTCGCGGAAAAATCGGCGCCGGGCCAAACCCCGTGCTACCCGTTTCGCGTGCGAAAAAACGCTCGCGTGTTGTCCGCTGCAGTTGCCCTTGCAATCGTGGGCTCACTCTCCGGCGCGTTTGCATCAGCGTGCACCGGCGATGCTGTGGGCGTCGAGGCGTGCCAACAGATCGAGGCGGCGCGATGCGAATCCGCAACTGCATGCGGCGTGAGCGATACCGAGTCGCAGTACTGCTCCGCGTTCTACCGCGATCAGTGCCTGCACGGCATGACCAATCCTGGGTCGGATCCATCGACGGCTTCCATCAACGCATGTACCGAAGCCATTCACGCCACTGCAGGATGCGCCCGAACCGGCGCTGCATCGATGGCTCAATGCCCAACCATCGCGCTCGCGTCCGGCGTTGATCCCACCACGATTCTTCCATGTGCGATCATCAAGCGAACGCCTGAAGTGCTGAGTGCTTGCGCGTTCATTCAGCCCACCGGCGACGGGACATCGAGCACCGGCGCAGCCTCGATGCCCGATGCTTCGTCGGACGCAGACGCTAGTCCATAGGGGCATCCACAGGAACGGCGGCGTCGACGTTCATGGGTGGCGGGCAGCCGGCGTCCAGATAGACCGACAATGGATCCTCGCCAGGGTTGCAGTTCATCTGACCCGACATCCCGGGTTCGATGGCGCCGATCCTCGCTGGTTCTGATTCGAAGCCAAGACCGACCGAGAAGGCGTCGCATTTTTTGTTGAGCTGAGGGGATCCCACTTGGATGTCGAGGCCGCGGCAGAAAGCATCTCGCGTCACGCCCCAGAAGGGGTTTGACACCGTTGCACAGAGCGGCGCGCCGTTGTGGTCACGAAAATCGGTGACCATCTTGAACAAGTCGATGAGCTTCACACGACCGGCAATGACCCCGTCACGAAGCGCATATTGCCCAACGCCCACGGATTCGATGCGCGCCATGCCCGTGCCGTCCGAGATGGTCATCGAGAGTTGGGTGAGGCCGTTTGTCGCGGTAAACTCGCTCTCGAGCAACGCAAACACGAGCTTGCCGTCGACGACATACGCTTCGTTGTCGAAGTAGCGCGCAAGGAGTCCGCCATCCATGGCGCTGCCCGCATCGGAGATGGCAGACGGAACGATCGGCCATTCGTCCGAGCCGTTCCACTGCGGAGGCATCGGCGTCCCGCCGCTCGGATACCACTCGACACGTACTTGCGGGTCGTTTGCTAGGCCATTGTAGTTGCTGATGCGCATGAGAATCGACCATCGCCCGAGGTTCGCAAAGCTGCTGTAAAGCTCGGACAACTCGTCTTGCTCGGGGTCGAACAGCAAGACGGTTTCGATGAGCCCAAAGAGCGCTGCGGCCTGATTGTCTCGCCCTTCGGGTTTGTCGCACGCCAGTTCTTCTTTTTGGCCGGGTGGTGGGATGCATGAGGGCGTTTCACCCTGACAACTGCAAAAGCGGTCGAGGTCGAGGCCGAGCGGTCCGGCATCGGCAGAGCGCTTCATGCGAATCGCCTTGAGCGCGACGGTGAACTCCGTCTCTGCGTTGGGATCGCCGTCACCGAAGTCGGCATCGGCAATGTTGGGCGGCAAAGGTACCGTCGCGTGCTGACAGCCCAGGTCGGTGCCAGCGTCCACCGGTGGCGGCCCAACTTGCTCGAACCCCCCGAGTGCACAGCTCGCTCCGAGCACGCCGAGCGGCACAAGCGTCATCAAGCCAAATATCCAAGCTCGCACGCGCGTCAGCGTACTCCAACGCGGTGCATGCGAGAAGCCAGCCGGATCGGCGCTACAGCTTCATCGCTTTCTTGAACCTTTTCGCATCTGCGAACATGTCGACGTTCGTGAACACGTACGTCGCATCCTTGTGATGCTTGGCTCCCTTGGCGATATCAGCAAGTTTTTCGATGGCCGGATCCTCGTAGCGCGACTTGTGCCCCGCTGGACCGTGAAGGCGGTAATACGCGGTTTGCCGCTTCGATAGACCTGCTACGAGCGGGTCGCGCGCTGCAATTGCACCGACCTCTTGCGCCAACTCGTCGCACTCGTCCGGATCCCAGCCCGCCGCTGGCTCGAAGATGACGCGACCGTATCGCGATCGAATGGACTGCAAAAAATCGCGCACCATGCCCTTGTTCACGCGGTTCGCAGCAAACTCGGGCGGAGCCGTGAACACGGCCGTCGTTGCTTCGAGCTCCTCGGCGACTGCATCGAGGCTCTTCAGTGCGGTCTCGACAACCTTGCCTTCGCGAAAACCTTCTTGTCCGACATCACGCGGACCCAGGAGCGCGAAGCGGAACCCCTCCGGCGCTTCGCGTTTCCATCGGCGAATGGTGCCCGATCCAGGGATCGACACGTGGGTCTCCTGCACCTCCACGAACAGAAACTCTTTGAAGTAGCGAGTCGCGGGCACAGGAAAGCCGGCGCAGCCGACGGTCAACATCGCTCCTAAGTTAAACCAAAAGGCAGCGTTTGTCATTGTCGATGCACCCGCGAAAGCACAGGTCGCACGAAAGCAAGGTCACGCTTGTCGCTCGATCTTGCGGTTGAGGCGCGCCCGTCGCTTTTCCAGCTCGGGATCCGCCTCGCCCGTGCCGTGTTCGACCAAAGCCAGCGCTGCGGCAAACGCCTTCACGTGATGCTCGTACAGCTTTGCCAGCTCCAATCGTACCGATGGATCGTCGACTTCGGTGGCCAGCATTTCGTAATCGAGCAGCGCGCGCGCCTTGTCTCCGCGAGCCTTCGCGATGTCGCCTCGCGCCCTGCGTGCCAACGTGCCACCTCCCTTGTCGACGGCTGCTTCCGCCGCTTCGGCGGCTCGTTCGAGCTGCCCCGCACGACGAAGCGTGCGTGCGACGCCGGCCAAGTCTTCGCCACCAAGGCTCCCGAACGGCTCGCCGTAGAGACCCACGAGCGCGACCATCGAAAGCACGTCGGCCGCATTGTGCTCGATGACGCCGAGCAGCGCGCTTTCATCGCCCGTGCGCAGGTAGTGCATGTAGCAAGCGACGACGTCGGCTCCCGCGACGTCACCCACGCGTTCGCGACCGAGCACTTCGTTCTCGATGGCCACGAGCGTGCGGCTCTTCAGGCGCTGGCCGTGAATGCGCCGAGCGACGTGCACCAAATCGAGGTGAGGTTTGTCCGGAGGAACGGGCATGCGGTTCATGACGAAGCGCGTGCGCAAGAGCGGCATGTCGAAGGATTTGCCGTTGTACGTGACGATCATGGACGCCGCTTCGAGGCGCCGCGCGACGAGCTCCAGGATGGGCGCTTCTTCCCCGAGACGCCTCAGCAGCGCTTGTTCTAGGACAAACCCTCCGTGCGCGTCGTCGTAGTAGGCCAGCCCGAGCAAGAACGGCACGGTGCCCGTGCCACCTTGAAGGCCCGTGGTTTCCGTATCGAGGAACAGGGCGCCACGGACGTCGCACGATGCAAGGTTCGGATCGAGCGCGAGCAGCGAGAGCATGGCGGGTTCCGCATCGCGCGCGGCGACGAGCGGCACGCGGCCGACGCGAGCTGCGGGAACGGCGCGCTCGCGGCGCACGTGCAAAGGGCCGAGGTCGGTGCGTTCCAGGTAAAACGGGAGCTCGGCGGCGGTCGGGTCGGGCCGGGGGGCTGGCGCGGATACCTTCGCAACGATGCGCGAAATGCGATTGCGCAGCTCGTCGAGCGTTGGTTTGGACTTCAGGGCCGCGGCTGCGTTGTCGGGCTCGAGCGCGGGTGCCGGCGCTGACGTAGCGAGGCCTGCCGGTGCTTCCCCGGACATTTTGGGCAACCGAGACAGCTTGCTGGCAAACGACGCCATGGGCGACCAGGCCAAACGTTCGCACAGGCTGTACTGAACATCAAGTCAGGACAGTCTCGGGAACCTGGATTGGGCGCGTCAATAAAGCTGATCGACCGCTTGTTGATGCACTTCTTTGCGCATCTTGGTCACGGAGGGCGAGGGTGCTTCGGCGGGTGCTGCGTTGACCGCATCGTCCGAAAAATCGTAGCCGTGGCTTTCTGTGCTCTGCTTGAGCTGCGGCGCATCCACTTCGGGCATGTCCTTGGCCACGGTTCGCATGTTTTCTGCGAATTTTTCCAATTCACGGCTCGGGGTCCGCTTCGACTGCGCAATCGCCGCCTCCGCACCTTTGGTGAGCATGTCGCGCGCGCTCAGGTAGCGGCCCTTTTTCCCCATGGCCATCGCTTGGATCGTCGTTGCCGAAGCTTCGGCCAGCGCCGCTGCCAGCTCCACGTCCGGCCTTTTTGCCTTTGCGACTTCCGCTTCGTCGAGCGTCGTGTGTGCGCCGAAGTACACGCGCCGCTCGAGCCGTCCGGCGTCTTCGAGCGCATCGTCGAATTGAATCGTCGCATCGAGCAATTCGATCGGCACGCCAGGTTTACGCGGCTTCACAATCAATCGAACGACGATGTCGCGCGTATCTCCGTGCGTGATGTCCCCAAGCGGAACGTACGCTGATTCGCTTCCCGATTGTCCCCCAACGACCCCATCGATGCGCACGCCGGGTCCTGGCGTCAGCGTCGCCGATGCGTGACGTCCGTAAACGCTATCGAACCGGCCCAACTCTTCCTTGAAAAACGCGGCCAGTTTGTCCGGAGCTTCCACATAGCGGTATCGACCGCCGGATGTCGTGGCGATGTTCGCCATCAGCACTTCGTCGTAATCGAGGCCCAGGCCAATCGTCGTAATGACGATTCCTCGTTGAGCTGCCCTCTGCGCCGTATAATCGAGCCGCGAAGAAACATTCGGAATGCCGTCCCCGAGCAAGACGATTCGGTTGATTCCTTTGGCATCGAAATGCGCATTGACTTGGTTCAGCGCCAAATCGAGCCCTTCACCCATCGCGGTCGTTCCGCGCGCTTCGATCGCTTCGATTTTCTGTTTCGCCTCGGCGCGAACGTCTGGCGATAACTCCTCGGATTCCAAAAGGATTTCCGCTTTCGAGTGAAACACGACGATGGCCAATCGATCGCCGTCCGCGAGCGAATCGACGACGCTCATGCCACTTTTGCGCGCCGCCTCGATGCCCTCGCCCTCCATCGATCCGGACGTATCGATGGCAAGCGCAACATTGACCGGACCACGTTGTTGAGCAGGTCGAGGGACCGTTCCGAGGCGAACCACTGCGTACACGGTGCTTTCGCCATTGGCGAGCAAAACGGGCGTACCAAGCAGGCCTTCGGCTGTCACGGCGTGCGGATCGCGTGATTCGGGGCTCTCCGCAGGCCGACAACCGCACATGAACAGCGCGAACAGGACGAACGCGAGGAAAGCCGGACCACTCGGCCCGCGAAACGAGTAGATTTTCATGGGAGCTCCTGGAGGCGGGCGTTCGACGCACGGAGCCGGGAAAAGTTTGACCGAGGTCCAAACTTTCTCGGGAAGGGGTAAATCGGGGGGTATGGGGGATAGGCGCCAACTTGAAGCGCCTGTCACGCCGCCCCAGGTTAAAACCTGGGGCTACACATTAAAAAGTGCTCGCGCTGCCGCGCTCGGACTAGCGTCATGATGCATCGCGAGAAGTGACGTCTGCTGCGAAATCGGCGGAGACCATCGATGATGATGATGATCCCAAACCGCACAAGGCCAGTCCCGAACGGTAGTGAGGGACTTTTTAATGTGTAGCGCGGGGTTTCAACCCCGCGCGAGGGGTACAAAGGGGTCAAGTCAGCGCTCTACCCCCCGATTTAACCTCTCCAGACAATGTCAGGCTACCAAATTACTGCGCGACGACGTTCACGACAAACGATTGCTCCATTCCGCCGAGCAGCGCTACTTTGGCCGTCAGCGTAAAACTGCCCGTCGTGCCCGGGGCCGCGAAAATCGAGACGAACGGATCCGCCGGCTCGCTTTGCGGAACCTGACCCAAACCTGCGGGAACAGCCCATTCAATGTCGTGACGCGCAATGGCAACGGGTATCTTTCCCGAACGCTCGCCCACGATTCGCACCTCGAACCATTCATTGATCGGTATGCTCCCCGGAAACGATACCGGCTTGGCGTCTTCGTTGGAGGTATCCTTTATCGTCCCGGTAATGCCCGTAATCGTTGCGGGATCCACGATTTCGACCGTATGCCGCACGAGCTCGCCGCCCTCGGAAGGCTCGGTGCCGACAATCGCCCCCGTTCCAGGCGTCGCGCTCGCCGTGTAATGCGCAAGGTTCTTCGTGTCTTCGATGAACGTCAGCGCCGAAGCCGGATCCGCCGTCCATTTCATGAACGAGTGCCCGAAAAGCAGGCACTCGTCGGTCTTGCATGCGCCGTACACCTCCGTGACTGCGAGACCCGTGCGGCCGCCAGCAAGAATCGCCGGCTCCGACTCGACCTTGACCGCTCTGGCCGGTTCGACATGAAACGTGAGCCAATCGTAGCGCGCCCCCGCGCTCCACACTTCGATGTTGCTTTGGCCATTTTTCAACGCGCGCATGTCGAACGTGGTCGACGATGGATTCGCGATTGCGATGATCGACGCATCCGAGGTCTTGGGCTCGAGGTCCGTAGGCAATGTGCCGTTTTCCTGGGCAGGATCCACCGTAATGGTGTCGGTTGCGCCCACGGGCATCGTGATCGAGCTCGCGCAGCCACTCGAAAAGAACACGCGTTTCTCCCGACCGAGACGTGGATTTGGCTCCATCGGGGCAAGATCCACATTACACGCCACGGTTGGACCGCCGACCATGAGCATGGTGCCGAGAACAAGGACGCTGCGACGGTGAGAAGAACGGTTTGGTTTTCGCATGCCATCGAGTAGAGCAAATTGCGTGCGCAGCGCCAAGACCGCGTATTATCGATCGATCACAACAATCCACCAAGACGCGCATGACAGCGTGTGGTCCCGGTTTCACGCACGATGCGAACTCGCGTCGGCGCTCGCCGCCCCAAGTGCAGGAAAATGCTACGCGTCACCCGTGAACGTCGATGCTTTCAATCATCCGTCCAACTTGGCCCGGATCTTGTCGAGCACGTCATCGGCCTGCCGCAGCGTGTCCTCCATCGATCCACCCGTATCGATGACGTAATCGGCAACCGCCGTCTTTTCGGCCACGGGCATCTGCGCTGCAATACGCGCTCGAGCGTCCGCTTCGCTGATGCGATCCCGCTGCATGATCCGAGCAATCTGCGTCTCTTCCGGCGCCGCCACGACCACGAGCGGCCTGAACATGTCCGCGACCCCGTTTTCGACGAGCAGCGCCGCTTCGTAACACGCCATGATTTCACCACGCGCAGCGAGCTCCTGCGCCGTCATCATCGTTCGAGCAGCGATGCGCGGGTGCAAAATGCGATTCAACGTCTTGCGCTTGTCATCGTCACCAAAAACAATGGCACCAAGCTTGGCGCGGTCGAGCGTACCGTCGGGTCGCAAGACATCCTGCCCAAAATGCTTCACGATTTCAGCAAGGCCACTCGTTCCTGGCGCAACCGCTTGCCGAGCCACCTGATCGGCGTCGATGACCGTGATGCCTGCATCGCGAAAACGACCTGCCACGGTGCTTTTGCCACAAGCAATGCCGCCCGTCAGGCCGAATAGGACAAACCCCACGTCGGATTACCTCGTTTCGCCCAATGCGCGGTGCAAAGCTCGATTCGCTTCGTCCGGCGTCATGTCGCGACCAAACAGCTTGGGAACCAGCACCGCGGCGCGCTCCTCGAGCCGCGCGACGGCTGCTGCAAGCATTTCATCGTGATCGAATGCAAGCGATCCCGATGGTTTTCCATCGGCGCTGAGAGACAACGTCCCATCCGCGTTTGCGGTGATCACGAAAAACCGCGCGTCCTTGGCATCATCGCTGCCTTTCGCTTCGCCGCGCCGATCCACCGGAAGAATCGCAATATGCGCAATGCTCACGACCCAGCCTCGAGGGTCACGACCCGGCCGCGAAAAAACGCGCAACTCCTCGAGCGGTAAACCGGAAATGCCCGTCTCTTCCTCGAGCTCCCTTGCCGCACTTTCCGCTACCGTTTCCGTCGGTTCGCAAAAACCGCCCGGAATGGCCCAATGCCCCGCATAGGGATCCCTGCCGCGCTGAATGAGCAGCACGGACAAACGTTGTCCTTCGTCCAGCGAAAACGCGACGACATCCGCCGTCAAACTGGGCTTCGGATATTCGTGATCGCTCACGCCAAAAGCTCCGTCGTCGTCATGAGACGCACGCCCGCCGCCTGCATCTCTCCCATTGCCTCGCGCACCCCGTCTTCGGAAATGCCCGCCACGGCATCCGTCAAGAGTGTCGTGCGATACCCGCGTTGGGCAAGTCCCAATGCAGCCGCCTTTACGCAATAATCGGTCGCTACGCCAAACACATAAAACGTTGGTGTTTCGCCGAATTGCTCGACCAGCGCTTTCACGAACCGCTCGGCCTGCGGATTCGCAAACATGCTGTAGACCTCTTTCTCGAAATACACGCCTTGCGTCTGCTTCGACAAGACCTCGAGAACGATCGAATCGATGGCCGCATTTTGCACGTTCGGAATGAATCGAAAACGCGACGGCAGCGTACCCGCGACCTTCAACCAGCCATCGGTCCCCTTCACGCAATGATCCGGAAAATTGGGCTTTTCCCCATTCGGTCCCGAAAGCCCGCTCGAAGCGAATTCCCATGCATCCCATGCGTGCGAATCGACCGATCCAAGAATGGGAATGCCCTTGTCCACCGCGTGCGCCACGAGCTTGCGCATCACATCGTTCGGTGAACCTCGCACGAACAAGGCCCCGTTTGGCTCACAGAAATCCCGCTGCACGTCGACATCGACGAAGATTTTGTTCATTGGATTACCTCATTGCCTGGCAATACCAACCATTCGGCCACGAACATCCTCGACGAGCGCCAGCAATCGTTGCGAAGGCCTTGCCTTGAACGGCTCGTCCCATCGTTCGGAAGGCTCGGGAGCTTCGTCGAGCATGTGGAGCGTTTCCGGCATCTGCGCCATCTCGGCGCGAGCTCGCTGCCGAATTGTATCCAAACTATCGGGTGGGCTCGTGCGTGCGCCCGCTTTCATGCGCGGTACCAAAAGCGCATGTGCGACCCCTTCCCCAAGTGAAATGGGGTCCTCGTCGGCAAGAGCGATGACGTCTTTGGCTATTTTCCCGGTTGAATCCAAATAGCGGAAGACTTGGTGCTGTCCGGGGAATGTTGCCTTGCTTTCAGAGAATTTGCAGATGGGGACGATTTTTCCGTCCTGTTCGATTTCGACGAGCTTGTAGACGCCTCCGAGCGCTGGGGAATCGAGGCTTGCGACGAGGTCGGTGCCAACGCCGTAGAGGTCGATGGGTGCGCCGGCGCTTCGGAGGGCTGCGATTTTGTATTCGTTGAGGTCTCCGGAGGCGACGATTTTGGCGCTTTTGCAACCTTCGGCATCGAGGATGGATCGGACGGCTTTCGACAGGCCGAGCAAGTCGCCGGAGTCGAGCCTCACGCCCTTGAGTTTGTCGCGGGCGATGCGAGCGGCGCGCTCGGCGCCGCGGAGCGTGTCGTAGGTGTCGATGAGCAGGATCGATGCGTTCGGGAATGTGTCGACGTAGTTCGCGAAGGCTTCCTCTTCCGAGGCATGTGCCATCGTCCACATGTGTGCCGCGGTGCCCATCACGGGGATGCCGAAGAGCTTGCCAGCGTGCACGTTGGACGTCCCGACAAACCCGGTCGCATATGCGCAGCGAGCAGCGGTGACGGCGGCATCGGGGTGCGTGCGACGCGTGCCGAATTCCATGACGCCTGCATCACCGGCTGCGTGCACGACGCGAGCAGCTTTGGATGCGATCATCGTTGCGTGATTGATGGCGGAGAGCAGGAACGTCTCGACGAGCTGCGCTTCGACGATGGGAGCCGAGATCCGCACGAACGGCTCGTGGGCGAACATGACGGTGCCTTCGGGCACGGTCCACACGTCACCACGGAATCGCAAGTCGCGGAGGTAGTCGCAAAACGGCTGCGTCATCGCGTCGCGCAGCGCCGGCACGCTGCGGAGGTACTCGATCTCGTCGTCCGTGAAGCGCAGGTTTTCGAGGTACTCGAGCAATCGCTCGATGCCCATGGCGACGAGGTATCGCCTTCGCTTGGGCAAACGGCGCACGAACATTTCACACGTTGCGTGCCTTCGATGCATGCCGCGGTGGAAGTAGCCGGCGGCCATCGTGAGCTGGTAGAGATCGGTGCGCAGAGCGTCCACGAAATCAGGCAATAGATGCACGCGCTCGACAGGTCAATGTGACTTGTCCTTCGCCGACTCGTTCTTTGGCGGAGCGCTGCTTTCTGCAACCTCTGCAGGCGGCTTGCGCCGGCGTCCGAACGACCACTTGAGAGCTGGTGGCGTGATCATCGTCGTGACGATCACCATCGCCACGATGGCTGAAAACACGGAACCATCGATGACGGGGCGACCGCCGATTTTCAGCGACTGCCCGATGCTCGCGAAAATGAGGCCGACTTCGCCGCGCGGCACCATGCCGATCCCAACGCTGAGGCGATCGACTCCCTTGCCTACGCCTAGGCTGCACACCTGTTTGCCGATGATGGCTGCGATGGTGAGTGCCACGGCGAGCAGTGGAACACCGGGCTCTGCGAACGAGCGCAGGTCCGTGTGCATGCCCATGAGCACGAAGAACACGGGAACGAGGAACGCGGCAATCGGTTGGATCAAGTGCTCGAGGGTCGTCTCGCCACGCGTCGTGAAGTCTCGGAAGTGAAGGTCTTCGAGGACGAGGCCTGCGGCAAAAGCGCCGACGATCGGCGCGAGGCCGATGATGCTCGCGAGCCACGAAAAGACGAAGCAGACGGCGAGGCCGACGGCCAAGAGAACGCCGCGGACTTGCAGGCGCGAAGCGACGGTGAAGAGGCGCGGGCTCAGCCACACGCCGATGACGAGAGAGCCGACCAAGAACGCGGCCGACTTGCCGAAGATGAAGCCGATGTCGATGAAGTTCATCGTTCCGCCCTGATCCGCGGCGGCGATGATTCCCGTGACGACGGCGAGGATCACGAGGCCGAGCACGTCGTCGATGACGGCTGCGCCCAAGATGATGCGCGCTTCGGGGCTTTGCGATTCGTTCAGATCCTGCAGCACGCGCGCCGTGATGCCGACGCTGGTTGCCGAGAGCGTGGCTCCAATGAACGCGTGCACGTAGACGCTCGCGTCGGGCAGCAGCAACTTGCCGAAGATCCACCCGAGGCCGAAGGGAGCAACGACGCCGAGTATCGCGACGATGAAGCTCGTGATGCCGACCTTGAGCATCTGCCCCACGGTGGATTCGAGTCCCACCTCGAAGAGCAACAGGAGCACGCCCAAACGCGACAGCATGTCGATGCTCGCATCGGTCTTGATGGGCTCGAGCACACCGATACCGATTGCACCGAGGTTGCCTAGAACGACGCCGGCGACGAGCTCACCGAGCACGGCCGGTTGGTGCAGACGCACAGCGACATCGCCGCCGAGTTTTGCAGCCGTGAGGATGATGGCTAGATACAGGACCACCGATGTGACGGGATCAGCGTGTCCGCCTGATCCGAACGCGACGGACGGTGCGGCCAAAGCGAAGATTGCTGCAAAAACGGCTGCTTTTTTCACGCGGTTGTCCTCGAAATGTACCGTCGACTTTTATTTTGCATTCAAACTAAAAGCAAGAAACACTTGGGTCTCGGGGTTGGCGGCGCCGACTGTCTTGCCGTCATCCAACAACACGACGTCGCCCGTCAATCGGTCTCACGTATCGCCGCGGAAAACCGGGGTTTCTTCGCCAAACTCGATCTGCTGCGCAAGGTGGGATAGCGTGTTGTGCAGGACGGAATGAAGCGGAGTTCGTCAAGACCATGAGCGCATCTACGAGCGAGAAGAAGAAAAAGAAGACTGGCGACAAGGACAAGACCGAGCGCCTCGGTGAAGTACTCGAATTCATGCGGCTGCTATGGGCCGTCGATCATGCGCTCCAATCCACGTCGAAGCGCATGGAGGTCTCACTTGGTGTAACGGGACCTCAGCGACTCGTCATTCGGATTGTCGGACGTTTCCCGCAGATCTCCGCCGGTGAGCTTGCGGATGTGCTCCACATTCATCCGAGCACGTTGACGGGTGTGTTGAAGCGTCTCGAGGCACGCGGGATCATCGACCGCAAGGTGGATTCGACGGACGCTCGACGCGCGCTCTTCTCGCTCACTGCCAAGGGCAAAGAGGTCGACTCGCTGCGCAATGGCACGGTCGAGGCCACGGTGCGCAAGGCGTTGTCCAAGCTTCCGGCACGCAAGGTCGTTGCGGCACGTGACGTGCTCAGCGAGCTCGCCGGTACACTCCTCGAAGATCAAGAATAACCGACTCATGCGAATCCTGCTCGCTGCAGCCGCATTGCTGTTTGCATCTGGTTGTGGCTCGGAAGAGACACCTCCCGAGCAGCCCAGCGATGGCAAGATCCGACCGCCTCCGAGCGGCGAACGGATGACCGAAGCGGCTGCGTGCGCGGCTCTTTCCGATGCGCACTTGGACAAGCTGTTGGCGGTCGGTTGTGCGGGTACGTCGCGCACGTGCCCGACGCTTCTGCGCAGTCAAAGCGGCACTGAGTGCGTCGAGTACGACAAGGGCAGCCTCGATGGATGCGTTGCGCACATCGACGCGCAGGCGACGTGTTCCGAGGTCGCGGCGTCCATCGACGACTGCATCGTGTACGCGTATGCGGACAGCGCGCCGGCGGGTTGTCCTTAGCCGACGCGCATTGCGAGAAGACTACTTCTTCTGCCCCGTGGCCGATGCATCCGGCTCCCAGAGCAATTCTCCCGTTCCCAAGTGCAGCGCGACGTAGCGGCTCCACACGAAGAACGCGTCGCTCAGGCGGTTCAAGTACGTCACGGCGGCGGGATCCACTTCGGTTTGCCGCGCAAGCGTGACGCATAGACGTTCGGCACGCCGACAAACCGTGCGGCACACGTGCAAGTCCGTATTGGCGCGCGATCCACCCGGCAGCACGAACGATCGCAACAGGGGCAACTGCTCCTGGCACTCGTCCATCTCTTGCTCGAGCCGTTCGATGTCGACCGACGTCACGCGCGGCTGTTTCGGATGCACGTCGGCGGGGAGCGTGGCGAGGATCGAGCCCAGGTTGAACAGTTCGTGTTGCACGCGGCGCAGCGTGTTTGCCAGGGCTTCGAGGCGCGTGGCGCTTTCTTCGGATGCGGCTGCTGCGCCCTCGAGAAGGCTTTGCCGAGCGGCACCGACGAACGCGTTGAGCTCGTCGATGGTGCCGTATGTATCGATGCGCGGATCGTCCTTCGGGACACGCTGCCCGCCCACGAGCGCCGTGTCGCCGCTATCACCTTTCTTCGTGTAGACCTGGTTGATCGTGATGCGCGGCTTGTTGAACGTGCGGCTGCTCGCTGTTTCGCCGGTGCTTTCCCGCTTCGACTCTTCCGCCATGGTGCTCGGGTCGTAGGCCGATCGATCGCGATGGTCAAGAAGCGTGCGTACAAGTTCGCGCGTAAGTTGACGTTGGGCGCTGTGCGATGAAAAGTGCGCCTTCATGCGTAAGAGTTCGTTGTCCGCACCTGGATCCATTGGTCGTCTCGTGTTGATTGGTGCGCGTCTCGCGGCCGTGGTGTGTCTCGGTGCAACGACCGTTGCGTGCGGTCCGCCGCCGGCACCGAAGAAGGTCGAATCCGCCGAGGATCGCGCCGAAAAAGAGAAGTTCGACAAGGCCAAGCAGCTCATCGACAAGGCCGATGCCGCGTACAGCGACAAGGACTTCGACAAGGCTCGCAAACTTCTCCGCGAGGCGAACGAGATGGGGGTCGAGTCGCTGACCTTCCAGATCAAGGAGGAGATGGAGAAGGTCGACAAGCGGCACGCGAAGCTTTGGTCGAACGAGATCGAAGAGGTGCTGAAGGAAGGCGATTGCAAAGGTGCCTTCGGTCAGCTCGCGAGCCCGATGCAGGACCTTGCGAGCGAGGACTTCGACAAGGAAGTTCGGCGTCTGCTCGGCGCGGACTTGGTCAAGTGTCTGCAGTCGAAGCTCGAAGCTTCCACGAGTATCGGTAACTATGCCGAGGCGCGGTCGCTGATGATGGATGGCGACACGAAGACGGTTCTCGGGCCCGTGGCGCACAAGAAGATGCTCGCAGCGCTCGAAGAGTCGATTCTGGAGAAGCTCAAGGCGGGCATTGCGGAACCGATTGGTGCCAAGCGTTGGGCGGATGCTGCGCGTGTTGCCGAAGAGGCGGTGAAGAAGGGCGACACCAACGCGGAAGGTGGCAAGGCACTTCTTGCGCTCGTTCGTAAGGGGCTTGCGCCTGAAGTTGCGGCGCTCGCGGAGAAGAACGTAGGCCAGCGCGATGCAGCCAAGGGGCTCACGGAGGTCGACGAGCTCATCAAGTTGGTGATGTGGGACTTGGAGGGCACCGTGAAAGAAAACGCGGCGCCCGAGATCGTGGTCAGGAAGCGTCAGGCGCTCACGACGTGGATCGAAGCGCAGCGTTTGAAGATGAAGCCGGAGAAGAAGCCTGAAAAGCGCTTCGCGCACGGCAAAGTTGCGGTGTTGCCGCCGGCCAAGAGCGACGCGCCGTCGAAGCGCGATCTGGCGCCTGCAACGCCGGTGTGGATCATTGGCCGCACGAAAGATCTCGCGCTCGTGACGGATGCGGATCCGGGCACGGCGAGCACCGAAGTGCTCTTCGAGAAAGCGGTTGGTTGGGCGCCGATTGCGCGTCTAGCGACCAAGAACACGGCCGATTGGTTGCCCCCGGATGATCAGATGCCGGGTCTGCGCGTCTGGGCGCCGCTTCGCGTGGACGAGCCGAACCTGGAGCTTGGAACCGTGGCGTCGGTCAAAGGTCAAGACGTCGTCGTCAAACGCCTGGCTGACGACAAGGAAATCAAGGTCAAGAAGAGCGCGCTGCGCCTTGGCCGCATCGTGCCGGGCATGAAGATTTTGGCGCTGTGCCAGGCCAAGATGCAGATCACGCTCGTCGAGGAATTGATGCTCGACCAGCGCACGGTGAAGCTCGTGTGCGAAGGTGGTTTGCGCAAGGACGAGGTCTTGCCGGGCTTGCGCGTGCGCCCCGAGGATCTTCCCGTTCCCAAGCAGTAGTGGCACGAGCTTTCAGTTTGTCCCCGGGGGGTATGGGGGGCAGAGCAGTCGGCTCGTCTTTTGGGTCGAAGACCCAAAAGACTCAAAGAGCCGCCTGCGAGCCCCCCATCGCAAACTGGCCTCGCGGAGCGGGCGCTTGCGCCCGCGAAGCGAGCATCCAGTCTTGGGCTAGGTTTCTTTCTGCTCTGCCCCCCATACCCCCCGGATTTGCGTTACCGGATTTGCGTTACCGGATTTGCCTCTTACGAATTGTTGCCCAATCTAGAAAGACAACCATGGCGACGACATACACCGATCTTTTGGCTGAGCTACGCAGGACGATTCCGACGGTGTCCCTCGAGGAGATCAAGCGACGCATCGAATCGAAGGAGCCGATGGTGCTCGTCGATGTGCGCGAGAAGGAAGAAAACCGGGCCGGCTACATTCCTGGAGCCATCAGCGTTCCGCGTGGTTTCCTCGAGATGCAGATCGAGGCCAAGGTGCCCGACAAAGACGCTCACGTCGTCTTGTACTGCGCGGGCGGAACGCGATCGCTGCTCGCGTCCAAGACGCTACAGGATCTTGGCTATACGCATGTCGAGAATGTCAATCCAGGGTTTGTCCGCTGGAAGGACATGGCGTACCCGATCGAGATGCCGCCGTCGCTGACGGATGCGCAGCGTGATCGTTATTCGCGTCATCTCTTGTTGCCCGAAGTTGGTGAGGTTGGTCAGGCCAAACTGCTGAACGCCAAGGTGTTGCTGCTGGGTGCGGGTGGTTTGGGCAGTCCTGCGGCGTTGTATTTGGCGGCTGCGGGAGTTGGCACGATTGGCCTCGTGGATGCGGACGTCGTGGATGCATCGAACTTGCAAAGGCAGATCCTGCACGCGACGTCGCGCGTGGGGATGCCCAAGGTCGAGAGCGGCGAGAAGATGATTCGCGACCTCAATCCCGACGTGAAGGTCATCAAGTTCGAAGAGCGTGTGCTGAGCGAGAACGTCGAGCGCATCTTTGCGGGGTTCGACGTGATCGTGGACGGTTGCGACAACTTCCCCACGCGGTACTTGGTGAACGACGCATCCGTGTGGATGAAGAAGCCCGTCGTGCACGGATCGATCTTCCGATTCGATGGCCAGGTGACGACGTTCCACCCGGCCGCTGGGGGACCTTGTTATCGATGCTTGTACCCGGAGCCGCCTCCGCCACATCTTGCGCCGAGCTGCCAAGAAGCGGGTGTTTTGGGCGTCCTACCGGGCCTCGTCGGAACGCTTCAGGCGACCGAAGCGATCAAGTTGATCCTCGGTCAGGGCAATCCGTTGATCGGTCGGTTGCTCACGTACGATTCGCTTCGGATGAAGTTTGGCGAATTGAAACTACGTCGGGACAAGCAGTGCCCCGTTTGTGGCGAATCGCCGACCATCACGAGCTACATCGACTACGAGGGTTTTTGTAACATCGGGTAGTCGAAGCCCGGCCTGGATTTGCGCGCTCGCTTCGCGCGCGTGGGACGCGCGCTTCGCGAGGCCTAGTTTTCGTTGGGGGGTCCGAGGCTCGGCCCCCCCAAACCCCCCGGCCTCGGTTTGTCCCCTAGTTCGAGCCGTACATCGCCACCGTGTCGCGCGATGGTCGCTCGATGCTTTCGATGCGACTCGTCACGATCTGGTGACTCGACTCCACCGACTTGGTCAAACAAAGCGCGTCACCCACTTCGGGTTTGTCCGACTTCGGCAAGCGTGGACCTCGCGGCGTCAGGTTCACTCCGCCGACGAGACGCATGCCCAACGCAACGTGCGCCGCGAGAAATTGTCCCGTACGTCGATCTCGCACAGCCACGCAAATTCCGTCCCGAAAGTGGTACTCCGTGTTGCGTGTGACGTACATGAAAAACCTGCGACGTTCGACGCCCTGATAACTCATCCCCTGCTCCTCGATCGACCTACCGCTCGTGCGTGGTGTGTGTGGTGTTCGATTCGACATTCGCAAGGGGGGCGCCCTTGGGCCAAGTTCGTGGGCGTTTCGGCCAAGACACGGATCGAGGTGCCCGGTCAAGTTTGATCGCGATCGCAACACCTTTTTCGATCTCGACGCGTTAGATCTCTAGGATCACGCGCAATGTCGTCGACGCCTCGATCACCGCATGTCGGTCCTGGGCTTGCCAAGGCTGGGCCTGGCGGATTCGTTCGTCGCAGATGCATCGACTTCGTTGCTGTGGAAGACGGCCCGGTGCGGCAGCTCGTCGAAGCAGCAGACGTCGTCAGTGAAGGGCTTGCGCGGATCGAAGGAAGCGGCTCGGTGTATTACGGCACCACGAGTGTGCTCCTCGTTGCGGCGTCACGAGGCGGCACGCTCCCGGATGTGGATGTGGAAAACCTGTCGACACTCTTGGCGCGTGATCCTCATTTGCGGCTTCGTGCGCTGCGAATCGCAGTGCGCGAGGCTCGAGCGCGAGCGCAAGGTGAACTAGGTCCGGTGTCTGCAGAGATGGACGTGCGTTCATCCCCTGCCGGTGTGGTGGTCACCATCGATGTCGTTGCTGTCGTTCATGCGCAGGCCTCGGGCCAAGCCTCGCGCTAGACTCGCGTCTTCGATGCGAGCGTGGTTCTATTTGGTAGAACGGCACGTTTGTCTGGATCGCGCGTCGCGCTGCCCTATCGTTGTCGAAGAATGTCGTCACCTCGCGCCATGAACGAAAAAGAACGTCGCGATTCTGCCGCCGGCAAAGTCATTCACGTCGTCTTCGGGCCGGGTGGAGGTCGAGTTGCCGAGCCCCCGCGCCCTCCGACGCCCGTCAACGATGCGCAGCCCGCCTTGTCGCTCGAACCGCCGCCAGTACCGCGCGAACCCGCGACCGACGTGTACACGGGCGCCGAAGTTTGTCGCTTGCTCGGCATCACCGCCCAGCGTTTGCGATCGCTCGTGAAGGTGGGCATCGCGTCTCCGAGTGGCCGTCGTAAAGGCCGTCGCGCGTACACGTTCGGCGACCTCATCACGCTCCGTGCAGCGCGTGATCTGCTCGCAAAGAAGGTGCGATTGAAGGACGTCGCCCGAGCCGTCGAGAACATCCGCTCGACGTTGCCCAAGGTCACGCGTCCACTCGCCGAATTGCGGATCGTTTCGGACGGCATAGGCAGCGTCGTCGTCAAGAGCGCTGCGGGAACGTTCGAGCCGCTCACGGGCCAACTGGTCATCGACTTCGAAGTGAAGGCGCTACGCGACGACGTCGTGCGCGTGCTTCGCCCGATGGTCGGCCGCGATCGCGCCAAGACTGCGTACGAGCACTACGTGCGCGGCACGCAGCTCGATGAAAACCCTGCGACGCTGAACGACGCCGAGGAGCTGTATCGCCGCGCGATCGAGCTCGATCCGTGGCTCGCCATCGCGTACACGAACCTTGGCAACATCTGCTTTCGTCGGGGCAACGTGGACGAAGCCGAGCTGCTCTATCGCCGAGCGCTCGACATCGATCGCAAGCAGCCCGAAGCTCAGTACAACCTTGGCTACGTGATGCTCGAGCACGGACATTCGTACGAGGCTGTCGCATTTTTCCGCGGCGCCATCGAAAGCGATCCGCGCTTTGCCGATGCCTACTTCAACTTGGCGATGGCGTACGAGCAGGCCGGCGATCGCGCGAAAGCGCTGCCGTGTTGGCGCAAGTATCTCGAGATCGAGCCGACGGGTACGTGGGCCGAGATCGCGCGCAAACACTTGTGAACGTGTTTGTCTCTACTCTTGCCTCTTCAGCGACAGCGGCCGATCGCTCTTCACCGTTTGGTAATCGCCCGGATTGACTGTGATGGTCATCGTGCGCGGGCCACCGACGTCGTCGTCGAACGTCACGTCGTGCGAGCCCGGTGTGACCTGCACTTTCTTAATTGGCGTTCGGCCGATGGACTTGCCGTCGAGGAGCACGTCCGTGGGCGGATCCGCGAGGATCTCCAAGTAGCTCGAATCATCGGACACTTCGGCTTGTCCGAACCCTTCTGATGTCGTCGTGGCAATGGGCGCCGTGCTTGGGTCCGTTACCTCGGCTTGGGAAGCTCCACCACATCCCAAAGTCGCGGTTGCGAACGTGCCGACGGTCAGCCCCAAGGCGAGGAGAAGCGGCCAGATGCCGCGGGATGCTGCGTTTCGGTTGTTCATCGTGATCACCAGCCTAGCAGCCCTTGGAAAACATCTGGGATTGTCCGTGCATATCCGTTTGCCAAAAGGTCCCCTTTTTGCGGCATACTGCCGCGTCATGATGCAGCAACCGAGCGGCGAGCCGCAGATGGCACAAGGAATTCCTCCGGGGGGTGGCCTTCCGCCTCCCGCGCCTCCGCCTGGTGGTGGTGGTTTTTCCGGGGGTGGATCAGACGGTGGTGGCTTCGGCGGTCCTCCGCCTGGTGGATTTGGCGGCGGTCCTCCGCCTGGTGGATTTGGCGGCGGCCCTCCGCCTGGAGGCTTCGGCGGCGGCGCTCCGCCTGGTGGTTACGGTGGCCCTCCCGGTGGTGCTCCGCCTGGTGGATACGGCGGCCCGCCTGGTGGCGGCCCTCCGCCTGATGGTGGTGGATTCGGCGGCGCTCCGCCTGGTGGATTCGGTGGCCCTCCGGCGGGCGGATTCGGTGGCCCTCCCGGTGGTCCTCCCGGTGCTGGCGGTTATGGCCCACCTCCCGGTGGCGGATATGGACCTCCCATGGGTGCGCCGATGGGCATGCCCATGCCTCAGCAGCAGCCGCAGAAGAAGTCCAACATCGGCATGATCATCGGCATCGGATGCGGTGGTCTCTTCTTGCTCACGCTCATCGGTGTCGGCATCGCGTACTACTACATCAACAAAGCGGCGAAGGCCGTCGTTGCCGCGATTCCGTCTGCGTTCCCGGTCAACTCGGCTGGCGGTATCGATGACGATCCCTTTGACCTCAAACCACCCAAGAGTGGGAACCTGAAGGCCGAGCTCAAAGATCTGCGCAACTTCAAGGCCGACTTCGGCAGCTCGATCCATTTCGTGGGCGAGATCCACAACACCGGTGCCGATCCCATCGGTTACCCGAGCGCCAAGATCACCTTCTTGGATGCCACGAACACCGCGATCGACAGCGGCACGTGCTCCAGCATGATCCGCGACCTCGCGCCGGGTGAAAAAGTCCCCTGCTCGTTCTCGCTCTTCAAGACCAAGACGTGGGCTTCGTACAAGACCGAGATCAAGCCTGTCCGTCCGCTCTTCGTCGGCAAGGCAGCCAAGCTCAAGATCTCCGACACCAAGTTCACGGCCAAGAAGGGCTACAACCCGCATCAGGTCACGGGCAAGATCACGAACGAGAGTGCCTTCAAGGCCAAGGGCGTCTGGGCGCTCGTGTCGCTCTACGACAAGGACGGCAAGATCTGCGGCGCCAACAACGAGCTCGTCGCCGGCAACGACCTCGATGCCGGACAGGGCGGCGTCTTCACCGCGAAGGTCTACAACGTCGCGGGCACGCCCGACACCTTCCGCGTCCTCGCCATCGGCTACGGCGAGTGATCTTCGCTCACGTCCTGCACGCACATGCGCAACCATGAGCGTGCGCGTGCAGGACAAACCTCCCGTTTGAACATTTCAAATCCAGGTGACTCATGAGCGACGTCGGATCGGCACGTCGAGCCAAAGAGCAGCTCAAAAGCGAAATCGGCCATGAACCGTGGTGCGCGGGCGTCGGCGTCGAACGAGAAGACGGCATCGGGTTTGTCGTGCGCGTAAGCGTTCGTTCGAGTGGTTTGTCCGAAGCCCAAACTCGGCTACCTGCCCGCGTGGGCGACGTCGTCGTCAAAATCGTCGAGACAGACGGCTGAGCGTCCCGAGCACACGATCACAACTTTGCAATCGCACTCGACCTGCCCTCCCCGTCCATCCAAAAGCGGGTAAACTCGATCGCTGTGAATGCTCCGAACCTCTCCCGGAGGCTCGCTACTCGTATCATCGATGGCCTCCAGGGGCGGGGGCGCATCGTGGTGGTCCGGGGGAGCACCTCGGCGCTCGTGCGGGCTGTGGACGATGCAATTTCGGCGTTCGTGTCGCCCATCGCCGATCGCTTCGAACATGAACAATCGTCCGCCGACGATCCGCAGACGCGCGATGCGCTCACGCTGCTCGCATCGAGCGTTGCGCGCACGCTGTTCTCGTCGGAGCACCTCGAGGATGTGTTTGCAGATCGCGCGATCGTCGAACGTGAAGTGTTCGATGCCGCGATGAACGCGTTCGCCGAAGAGCAGGAAGCCGAGCGCGCGCGTGTGATGCACGTCGAGTTCGACCTGCTTGGGTACGTCGCCGCGACCGCGGGCAAACTCGCGCCGGAAGAACACGTGACGTCGGCGATCGAGCATGCAGCGATGTCGTTGGGGGTCAAAGTTTCGAACTACGACCCGGCATCACGCGTCGCGACGTTCGAAACAGGTGACGAGACGTTTCCCGATTTGCGCCTCGAGCTGGAGGAAGCCGTTGCAGATGAGCTGTCGTCGCTCGTTGCGCGAGGTGTCGTGAAGCTTCCGGTGCTCGAGCGAACGAGGCCGCTCGTGCGTCTGGTCGACCCGTCGAGTCGCACGCGTCTGATGCGTGTGATGGATCGAGCGGCGACGCGGACATTGCGACGCACGGGATGTTCGGCGCAGTGGGAGCTTCCGGACGACCGGAGTGTGCGAGTGGTGTTCACGCCGCTGTCCGAGCAGGATGCGCGGGACGTTGACACGCATGTGACCGAGTTTGCATCCGAAGTGGACGGCATCTTGGCGGATGCAGGTGCGCCGCTCGTGACGGAGGTTCCTGCGCTGGCGCCTGCTCCGCCGCCGGTCGTGCCTGCGGCGGCTGCTGTCGCGCCGCATCATGACGGCAACGGTACGGCCGAGGCGGAGGAGGTTGCGCCCGAGTCGGAGCCGGAGCCTGTGGCGAAGCCGAAGCGAGCGCCACGGGCGGGGGTACGAGCGAAGGCGCCGCCGCGGGTAGCGCCGAAGCGTACGCCGGCGAAGCGGACGGCGAAGCGCACGGAGGCAGCGGTGGAGAAGCCGGCGCCGCGGAAGAAGGCGACGACGAAGCGTGGGGCGGCGACGAAGAAGACGCGGCCGGCGAAGAAGGGGTGAGCGGGGTTGGCGTCAGGACGACAGCTATCGTGTCAAGCGAGTCAGGGGGCGAACACTTCATCGAGCGAGCTGGCAAAGAGCAGCTTGTCTTCGAGCTTCTCGAGCATGTCGGCGTTTGCGGCCTGAATTCGAGCCGCGATGTTGGGTGGGAGCTCGCCGAACTTGCGACGAAGGAGATGAAGTATCGTATTTCGTCGTCCGCGCAGTTCCCCGCGCAGTTCGCCGCGAAGTTCCCCGCGTCGCTCGCCACGCAGCTCGGCTTCTCGCTGGAATCTGTCCATGATTTCCTGCGTGTTCATGAGAAACTCCTCATCAGCGGGTGAAACGGGTTCGGCAGCCGCTTCGATGCGGTAGCGTACCAGAATTGGCAGCGCGATGCACAGTTCAAAATCCTCGTCGGACAGTGCCTTCAGCTCGGAAACTGCGCGTCTCAAGGTTCGTCCGCGTCCCATCAAACGCAAGAAGCAGCGTCGATCGCTCTTCAGGCAGCTCATTCACGACGACGATCGACGTTGTAAGCCCCGAAGGCGGGCTGTGGACACCTCGAGGCCAACCTTTGGCGCGACGCACACCGTATGCCTCGAATGCCGTCGTGGGTTTGCCCGCGCAAATGATCCATTGGCGGGGCAATCCGGCATCACCCTGCTTTTTGCGAAGGATGTGACGCAAATTGAGGTGCTTGCGAATGCACTCTCCCACGTCGATCACGTCCGGCGCCGATGAAAACAGCTCGAGAGAGCAAGCGTGCTTCGTCATGCGTCCGAGCAGCGTTGCAACGACCGGAGACGAACGATGCGCGTTTGGCACGAAGTAACCATCGGCATTTTGCGGATCAGGGCTCACTTCGAGCTCCGACGTGAACGTGCCGTCGTGTTGCAAGAAGGCACGTAAAAGCTGCTTGCTGGCCTGATCGGACCGCGCTTGCATATTCACAGCGTATTGCAACGACAAAGGTCTGTCAAGGAAATGGTATACCATGACGCACCTTGGGTCGGGCTGAGGTTTTCGTACGGTAACCATCTTCGAGTAATTCGAGCGTTCTTCGTGAATATTCCCGCCCCTTGTCGCACCCAAACTCGCCACTTGACGACCCTGCGATGGCGCAGTGGTATGTTGCGGAAAGGCGATTGGCATGGTGTTCGAAAATCATCGAGAAAACGCGCGGGTTGCTCCAGGCTTGTGGTTCATGGTTGCGCTTTTTGTCGCTCTGTCGACGTCGGGATGCAGCTCTGAATCGTTGGGGGGCGGCGGTGGGAATGGCGGTGCTGGTGGCGAATGGACCGGTTCCCTTGAAACGAGGGACGATGGCGAACGCGAAGCGTTCTTATTGCCGCCTCCTTCGAATGCGCAAACATGCACCGCGAACAATCAGTGTTCGACCGGCTATTGCGTCGATGGTTTTTGTTGCGATAGCAAGTGCGACAACAAGTGCATGGCATGTTCGGCTGCGAAAAAGGGCAGCGGCTCAGACGGCGTGTGTGGATCGATCAAGTACGATACCGATCCCGACAACGATTGTCCGAACGGCGCATGCGACGGCAAGAACATGTGCAAAAACTACAATGGTGCTGCATGCACGTCTGCTGCGCAATGCTTGTCGAATTATTGTGTCGACGGGTATTGTTGCAACAACATTTGCATGGGCGCGTGTCAAGCATGTTCGGCTGCGAAAAAAGGCAGTGGAAACAATGGCGCATGTGGTGCCATTGCGGTAAATACCGATCCCGACAACGAATGTGCCGGCGGCGAATGCAATGGGACGAGCGGCTGTACGACGCCGCAAACGCCTGCTGCGAATGGAACGCCTTGTACGTCGGCTGCGCAATGCGCATCGGGATATTGTGCCGATGGCGTATGTTGCGACAGTTGGTGTCTGGGCAGTTGCCAAGCATGTTCGGCGGCCAAAAAAGGCAGCGGCGTGAATGGCGTGTGCGGGCCCATTGCAAACGATACCGATCCCGACGAAGAATGCTGGGGCGGGTCCTGCGACGGCAAGTCGACGTGCAAACAATACAATGGCGTTCCCTGCACGAGCGCTTCGCAGTGTTTGTCCGGGTATTGCGTGGACGGCTTCTGCTGCGGCAACATCTGTAACAGCATGTGCTACGCATGCTCGGAAGCGAAAAAAGGACAAGGGTACGATGGCGTGTGTGGTCCCATCGCATCCGGCAAAGACCTCGAAGACGAATGCAACCCTGGTGAATGCAACGGCGCGGGAAGCTGCAATCAGCCTCAGACGCCCCAAGCGAACGGAACGGCGTGCGTATCAGGCGGGCAGTGCGCATCGAGTTATTGCATCGATGGTGTCTGTTGCGAAAACGCGTGCACGGGAACGTGCATGGCGTGCACGGAGGCGAAAAAAGGCAGCGGCGCCGACGGCATTTGCGCGTCAATTGGGTACGACCGCGACCCGGACGAAGAATGTTACGGTGGAGGATGTTCGGGCAGCGGCGCGTGCAAATACTACAATGGGCTTCCTTGCGTAAACGGCTCGGAATGCCTGTCCAACTATTGCGTCGACGGATATTGTTGCAACAACGTGTGCACGGGCGCGTGTGCTGCGTGTTCCGCGGCCAAGAAAGGATCCGGATTCAATGGCGTGTGCGGTCTCATCGCAGCGAACACCGATCCGGATAACGAATGCACGAACGGCGAATGCACCGGGGCGGGCGCGTGCAACAGTCCGCAACAACCGGCAGCGGACGGAACGCCGTGTGCATCTGCGGCGCAATGTGCATCCGGTTTCTGCACGGATGGCGTATGCTGCAGCGGCGCGTGCAATGACCCGTGTTTGGCGTGCACGGCTGCGAAAAAGGGTCAAGGCTCCGATGGAGCGTGCGGCCCGATCATCGCGGGGACCGATCCAGATAGTGAATGCCCGACGAGCGATTGCAATGGCGCGGGCGCATGCATCACGCCGATGAACCTTCCCAATGGAACGTCGTGCGCCGCGTCGTCGGAATGCGCGTCCGGCCATTGCGTCGACGGCTTGTGTTGCGACGATGCGTGCACCGGGTCGTGTTTGGCGTGCACGGCTGCTAAAAAAGGTCAAGGCAGTGACGGAACGTGCGGACCCATCAAGTACGACACCGACCCCGAGGAGGAGTGTTACGGCGGTGCGTGCAATGGAAGCGGCGGGTGCCAATCCTACAACGGCGTGCCCTGCACGATGGGCACGCAATGTTTGTCCGGGTGGTGCGTCGATGGGGTTTGCTGCGGTAACCACTGCGGTGGGCTCTGTTATGCGTGCACGGCAGCGAAAAAGGGCAGCGGATACGACGGCGTGTGCGGCTTGATCGCCAATACGATGGATCCGGACGCTGAATGCCCTGACTCTTACTGCAATGGCGCAGGAGCGTGCAAAATCAATACATGTACAACGCACGGTGATTGCGCACAAGATGCGCTTTGTCTGGGTGGCCAATGCGTGTGCAACGAGGGATATTCGGGTGGCGGCCTCACTTGCACGGACATCAACGAATGCCTGACGAACAACGGTGGCTGTGACACCAACGCGATGTGCATGAACATGCCCGGCACGCGAACATGCGAATGCAATCCGGGCTTCACGGGTGACGGTTTTACATGTGCGGACGTCGACGAGTGCCTCGTGAACAACGGCGGATGCGACGTCAATGCGACGTGCACGAATATCAGCGGTTCGCGAACGTGCGCGTGCAATACGAACTATCAAGGCGACGGTTTCACGTGCATTTACAATGGCCCCATCGTGGAAATCGAAGCCGGCTACGATTCAGCTTGTGCTCGCGACGCAGACAACCGCGTGAAGTGCTGGGGGGCCAATGGCACCGGAGGTCTCGGCTTGGGCGATAAACTCATTCGTGGCGATGGTCCCGGCGAAATGGGCAACAACCCCGCGCATCACACGTGCGCATTGCTCAATGATGCCACGGTCAAGTGTTGGGGAAACGCCACCGAAGGAAGGTTGGGGCTTGGCGACATGCAGAAACGCGGCGACAATCCCGGCGAAATGGGCGACAACCTGCCCGCGGTCGACCTAGGTACGGGAAAAACGGCCCTGAGCATTACGACGGGCTATGGAAATACGTGCGCGCTGCTGACTGACGGAAGCCTGAAATGCTGGGGCATGAATGATTTCGGCGTGCTCGGTCTGGGCAATAATGTCGACCGCGGAGACCACCCAGGCGAAATGGGCGACAACCTGCCCGCGGTCAATCTGGGGACAGGTAAAACAGCAGTGGCCGTTTCCATCTACTATCACGCCGCCTGCGCGATCCTGAATGATGGCAGCCTCAAATGCTGGGGCTACGGCGGTACGATCGGCGCGGGCGACAGCATCACCCGTGGAGATGGTCCAGGTGAAATGGGCGACAACTTGCCCACCGTCGACCTCGGCACTGGAAAGACTGCGATCGCCGTCCGCGTTGGCATGGAACACAGGTGCGCGATTTTGAATGACGGCAGCGTCAAATGCTGGGGCCATAGCACCTACGGCGAGCTCGGCCAGGGTGACATGTTGAGCCGCGGTAATGCGCCAGGTCAAATGGGAGACATGCTGCCCATCGTGAATCTCGGCACAGGCAAGACTGCGCTCGCATTGACCGCCGGCCACTCGTTCACGTGTGCCGTGTTGGACGACAATTCCGTCAAGTGCTGGGGACGTGGCACCTACGGGCAACTCGGTCTTGGCGACAAGAACAACCGTGGCGATGGACCAAACGAAATGGGCGATCTCTTGCCAGCGGTGAACATCTTCTGATTCGCGCCGCGTCCGCTCACTTCCTCCGATAAATCCAAATCACCGGCACTCCGTGCAGCCCGGCCACATGCGCGGGCTGCACCGTCCCGTACGCGACCCACGCTTGATATTCCTGCCCCTGCATGTGGTGCTCGTGATGGTACAGCGCAAACATCGCATCGTGCACCGATCCGGTGCCGCGAATGTCTTTGCGTAGCCGCCCATCTTTCAAAAGCATTTCCCACGCAGGCCACGACGTATCATGCACGTACACCGTGCCATTTTTCGGCACTTCACGATTCAAATAATCCACCACCGAGCCCGTCGTGTAGCCCCAAAACGTTCGATTGAGGCCCAGCGTCGCCGCGCCTTTTGCCCCGCCCACGAGCGGCGTGTAGCTCGACAACCCCCACGGATGCGAGCTCCACGTTTCCGCCGCCGGCGCTGCAATCGCCACTGCAAAAAATGCAGACGCTGCAATCGGCCCTCGAGCTGCCCGGCGAAGCGGAGCTTGCTTCATGCGACGCAGTTCCATTCGCAAAACAGTCGCCAAATACGAAAATCCAACGCCCGCAAACAGCGCAAGGAACGGATACGCCGTCATCCAATGCTTCGTCCCGCCAAAAATCGGCGTCGATGGAAATACCCACGCGCCATAAGAAATCCCCGCGCCGCAAAGCCACAACAAAAACACGCCGGCATCGTCGTCCGTTCGCCGAACATCCACACCGGGATGCGCGGAGCCCGGGGAGATGTCCGATTTCGCGGCGCTCGTGGTGGTTCCTGTTGTTTGAGCCCGCGAAGCGGGCGAGTTCCGGGGGACCGCGAGCGCCGCGAAATCGGACTCTCCCTGGGCGGGCGATTTTGAATAGCGAGCCCAAATCTGCCTGATCCGCTGCGTTTCCCTTCGAGCACAAACGACCAAGCCCACGACGAGCAATGAAAGCGTCACCATTGGCACCGTCGCAGCGGTCATGAACGGCGCATACAGCCTCGGCATCGGCGGTTTCCAATACGTCTTCCCGAAAAATTCCATGTTGTAATATTCATGATGTAAGTGAAAATTCGCATATGCCCGCAGCCGCGGCAACGTGTCGTGCCAAATCCATGGCCAAAACGTGTACATCACGAGCGGCCCGAGCACCGCCATGCACCCCAGCGTCGCAAGTGCTCGATCCAAAAGCGGTTTCCATTCACGCCCCGAATACTTCGCTCGGAGCACCACCACGGCGGAATGCACGATGCACAGAATCGGCAAGAACCACGAATTGTGCTTCGTATCCAGCGCCAAACCGAACGAAAGACCCGTTGCAATGGGCCACGCCCAGCCGCCATGCCGCAGGCTTTTCCAATACGTGTACACCGTCAACAAAAACATCGTGACGATCGGCACGTCGAAACACGCAAGGTGCGCGTGATAGAAAAATCGCGGCATCAGAATGAGCGCCAGCGCTGCAAACACGCCCGCAAGCCGCCCGCGCGCCTCCGCGCCGAACCGGTACACGAGCGCCACGGCTGCACCTGCAAGCGCAATGCCGGGAAATCGATAACTCGTCCCCTCCATCGAAAACAAATGCAGCTTTTTTTGCAATATCAAATGTGACAACGCGAAGAGCGACTTGATGAGCCCAGGATGTTCGCTATTGACTCGCCACGCACCGTCAATCGCCTTCCGATCGAGCGCAGCGCGAGGATTCGAGAACAAAAGATCGAACCACCTTCCATACGTATCGGC
Organism: Polyangiaceae bacterium; assembly: GCA_016715885.1. Taxonomy (NCBI): domain Bacteria; kingdom Pseudomonadati; phylum Myxococcota; order Polyangiales; family Polyangiaceae; species Polyangiaceae bacterium. The sequence goes on along the minus strand of JADJXL010000020.1, from coordinate 461,926 downwards.
CGAATAAAAATAAAATCCTTCGTCGCGCGAATAACCAAGGTTCGACGTCGTCGCCACCAAAACGGCCATGACACTCGCAGCAAGACACGCGGCGACGAGATCATCCTTCCAATCGAGCTTCACGCCACTCATCGCGAATCCGCCTCGAAACAAAAATGCCTGTGCATGAAGTTCCTGGTCGATACACCAAATTCGACGACCGCGCTTTTCTTTCCCGCATGCGCGCCGAGCGGCATCTCGAAGAGCGACCACCCATCCCCATCGCGATGCTCATATTTCCCAATCTCGACCCCGTCAACTCGAACGCTGATAGATACGGGGGCTCCGAGTCCGTCTCGCTCGATCATCCAGTACATGCCCCCATGTCCGCGAATGACGCTTCCCAAGGACACATCGGAAAAACGAATGATAACTTCGCCCTTCTGCGGCGGATGTGCCCATATGCAACGCCGCGGACGAAAGTCGTGATCGGCAATCACGGTTTGCGATACATTCAAAAAATAACCTCCAGGGCATTCGAATCGTGCAGCCGGAAACGTGGGATGGCCCCCGAGTCCCCCTGCGACGGGCCGCGCGCTCGTTGTGTACGTACAATTGGCCGCGGGATCCGTGGTCCGCACGGTAGCTCGGCCGCCCACGAGGTTGTCCACGAAATCGAAGACGATCGGCTTGTAGTTCGGGTTTTCGAGGCGCCTCAGCGTAAATGGCCCGACTTTTCGCGTTGAAACCTCGCGAAACCCTGCGAGCTCCGGAGAGGTTTGTCCAAGCATGCCAATTTCGAGCGCCGTGGCGTACCTCGTCATGTCCGGCCGCGCAGCATCCTTCAATGGGAACACCTCGTCACCCAGCGCCTGACGCGCCAAAGGATCGCCCCACAAAGGCGCAACGACGACCACGTCGCCTTCACGACGCTCTTCGGCAACCGGCCCCACGAGCTGCGCCCAATCGCCTGGATTCGGCGCCTTTTTCGCGTGGTAAACGTGAAGCCCCAATTCAGCCACGCCCAGAGCAGCCACTCCCAACAATGCTCCGCGAGCCCACCCTTTCGATGGGACAAACCATTGCCGTCGAGCCTCTTCCTTGGCCATGGTCATCCCGTGACCTTTCCCGCTTCTTCCCGGCGCTCGCGGCGAACGAGCGCAATGCACGCGAGCAAGCTCCCAAGTCCCACCACGAGGCCCAAGACAAACCCAGGTGCTCGATAACGAAGCGTCACTTCTCGCGTTCCCGCAGGCACTCGCACGGCAACTCGATTGTCTTTGTTTACCACGGTTCCTGCCGACGCACGCCAACCCTCGTCGAAATTCATGTTGTACACGACCAGCGTTTCGGCTGTGATTCCATCGAGGCTCATGGTGACGCTATTCAACGTCCGGTTCGCGATCTTTGCGGTCCCCTGCCCTTCTGCCACGAAAAGCTCGCCGCGATAACGTGGATCGGTCTTCGCCAATGCCCCTCGACGGTCGAACGGAGGTGTGCCATAACAATTGATCACGCCCGTATTTCCGAGCATGGCCAAATAAAGCGGCCCCGCCCAATCTCGTCGCTTGTATTGAAATGGCGCCTCCTGCGTAAAGAAAAACTCGCGGCCTTGCGGTAGTTTGTCCGGAGGAACCATCCACATCGATTGATTCATCGGCAATTGAGCCACACGCGCGATGTCGAGCGCCAGGGCGAACACCAGCATGCCTGCGGCCGCGTCGATCCACGGGCGCCTTCGCCCTGCGCGTTCGATGATCCGCCCGATGCCCGCAGCCGCCACGATTGCGAGCAAAAGGACCGCTGGATACAGAAATCGCGACGGAACGTGCTGCGATTTGAATACGGGGGCAATCGCATGCAGCAGCGTCCAAGGTGCTGCCGGATGAAACGCCCCGAATCCCAAAATGCCCAGCACCACACCCGCCACTTTCAGCGCCGCTTCGCGCTTGCCTTGCACGAGCAAAAGCCCCAGCGCCAAAAGAATCACGCCGGGCAGCGAAATGTACATGCCCCATTCGTGCCACCCATAAGGCGATACGCGCGCAGGGCGCGAAAAGTAGCTTTGATCGGGCGACGTGAGCAGCGTGAAAAACGCGCCGATTTCGAGCGATTCGGTGGATGGCACGAGCCGCGGAGCCTTGCCGAATACATCCAGCATCGGGACTAACTTGGGCGCGGAAAGACCCACGCCGAGCAGGCCACCAACGCCAAGTATCACGAGCGGCCGGACGGTCTTGTCGATAACGCCGAGCATGACGGCGTAAAGCCCGAGCGCCAGCACGGTATGTGGCAATGGGTAAATGCCGCCGCTGTACACGAGCGCCGCGAAGGATGCTCCGAGCAGCGACACATCGAGCCAACGCGAGGGGGTTTGTCGCGCTCGCTCGAAGAAAAACAGCACCCAAGGAAGAAACGCATAAGCCAGGTGCCACGTATGACCCACCGCTGTTTGCAGGCCCCACCGCCCGTTCACCGCCCACAGCGCGACGACGAGCGCTCGTGCTGCGTGGCTCGAGGTGAAACGCGACGCTGCAGCATACGCGCCGATGGCCCCGACAAACGCCATGCCGACGACTTCGATGCGCAGGGCGAGCGCCATCGGGAGAAACAGATACGCAGCGAGCCATGGAGACACGAGGATCGTGCCCGCTTCGACGTACCCCCACGCGGGAAATCCTCCGCACGCGTACGGATTCCAGAACGGCATCTCGAAGTGCTCGAGCAACGACTGCTTGACAAGTTGCCGATGCGATGTCTGCACGTCCCAGTCGTGAAAACCGAGCGTATGCGTGATGCGCAGCCACGGCAGGACCACGATGACGACGGCCGAGACGATCGACATCGCTGCGACGATCGATGCGGCAGCTCGCGGCGGATCCGCTTGAAGCGCGGCGAGCTTTTCGCGCAGCGAGGCTCTTGTGGACGGAGCGGAGGAGTTCACGTAGCGCGCGGACGTTAGCACGTTGCCCCGCAAAGCTGGCTCGGCTAAAGGCATCCGTCGTGCAAGTCCTGAAGCGAGCGTTTTACGAGGTCCACCGGCGCGCCGTTCAGATCCCGCGTGCAAGCCGCGTCACCGACACGTTTGCGCGACTTGCGGGCTCGGCAGAATCGCTGCTCGACGTGGGCGCTGGGGATGGTGAGATCGCGGCCGAGGTAGCGCGGCGACTCGGTGCACAGCGCGTCCTGGGCGTGGATGTGCTCGTGCGGCCGGTGACGTACATCGAGGTACGATCGTACGACGGTGAACGATTACCGTTCGAGGATGAAGCATTCGAGGTCGTGACGATCTCGGATGTGCTGCATCATTGCGCTAGGCCAAATGAAGTGCTGCGTGAATGTTTGCGCGTGGCGTCTCGGTGTGTCCTGGTGAAGGATCACTTTTGTTATGGCCCTCTATCGCGCGCTTTGCTTTGGGCTTTGGATGTCGCGGGCAATGCGGAGGCCGGGGTGCTCGTGCGGGGGACGTACTTTTCGCCGGCGCAATGGATTGAAATGGTGCGTGACGCGGGAGGGCTCGTTGCGGAGCTCGAATGGCCGATGCAGGTGCATGCGACGCCTTTGCGCTACGTGACGCGGGACGAAGTGCAGTTCGCGATGCGCGTGGAGAAGGGCTAGAGCAGGTTTGTCACGCCACTTTCGATCGCTGCACGACGACGGCGGGGATGACTTCTGGTTCGGGCTTGTGCGTCTTGGGATCGAATACGCGTGCCGGCGGTTCTTTGATGTCCCAAACGATTCGGAAGGCGGCGAGCAGGCGCAGGACGTAGTACGTCACGTCGTACTCCCACCAGTAAAACCCTTGGCGCGTGCTGTTCATGAAGTGGTGGTGATTGTTGTGCCACCCCTCGCCCATCGTGATGATCGCCAAGAACCAATTGTTGCGGCTGTCGTCGTTCGATTCGTAGCGTTGATTGCCAAGCATGTGGCTGAGCGAATTGATCGTGAACGTGCCGTGCCACAAAAGCACCGTGCTCAGGAAAAACCCAATCAGCAGCGCCGAAGAGCCGCCAATGAGGTACGTCGCTACGCCGAGGACCGTGGGCGGCACGAGCCAATATCGGTTGAGCCACACGAGCTCGGGATACTTGGCGAGATCTTTGATGCGATTGTAATCGGTTTCTTGATTCTCTGGGGCGAAGAGCCACCCGACATGCGAATACCAAAATCCGCGTCGCGAATTGTGTGGATCGCCTTCATGGTCCGACAATTTATGATGAACCCGGTGATGGGCACCCCACCAAAGCGCGCCCTTCTGAGCGCTCGTTTGGGCCAAGAATGCCAAAATGAATTGGAAAACACGGCTCGTCTTGTACGTGCGATGCGCAAAGTACCGGTGATAGCCACCGGTCACACCGAACATCCGCACCCAATAAAGCACGGCACAAGCAGCCCAATCTTGCCACCGTGCTCCAGTCCAGAACGCAAGCAGCGGGAGCAAGTGCACGACGATGAACGGCACCGCTCCCAGTTGGTGGTAAAAACGAAGCGGCTTTTCCGTTTCAGCTTCGAGCGCTGGGGCAGCCGTTTCTTCCGGTGGGGTCGTTGCAGAGGGCGGCAGTATTTGTGTTTCCGAACGCGTGGAGCTCACATTGCCGGTTGTCGCATGTGCGCGCGTACGTGACCGTCACAGTCGGGTCATCTTTGTTCTTGGTTTCGCTGACGAATCACAGCTCCACAGCAATCCTTTACGAATACAAAAAAAAGAAAGGGGCACCCCCTCGAATCAGGCTTCGGAAGCATGATCCGGCGCGCGGGAGTGCCCCTGTCCGGCCGTCCGATCATCGGTTGGCGATGATCGAGCGACCTCGCTCGCGTCCCGAAGGGGACCGTCGGCTCGACGCTATGTCATTGCAGGAGGGATGCCGCGATGAAGTGTGAAGCTTGCGAACGAAAGGTTGGAGGGGACGAACACGAGCTTACTGATCAAAAGCCCGTGCGACGGATGGCCTTGTACGCCGACGATGCCGTGCGGAGACCGTAGACACAGCCCGCGCTGCATCCCTTGCACTCGGTCGCGTACATCGATCCCCAGCCGTCACCCGAATTGTACATGATGACGTGTCCGGCGCCGTTGGTGTTGTAGACCATTGCATCAGCCGGTTTGACCGAACCGCGCGACACGGTCGACCATTGCGACGACGAACCCACCAACGTGGCCGTGCTGACCGGGTGCTCATTCTTCGAAAGCGCGCCCGTCGCGCCGTTCACGCGCCACGCCTTGCCAATGAAACCGGAGCAATCCGCGCCGTACTTGCCGCTATGCGAGCAGCTCGGACAGCTACCCGAACAGGAACCTTTCGTCGACGACGACGGGCCTTCGGCGAGCCATGCGCCGCCGCCCCACCAATACGAGAATCCGACGACCGACTTGCCGCGCTTCAGCGCTTCTTCGCGCCCGGCGCTCAACGTGCCGCCGCCGCCGCCCGACGTCACCTTGGTGTAGTACTGCCCCGAGCTCCAGCCCGTCGTGCCATTGTGCTTGATCTTGTACCACCCATTCTTGGGCTCCGCGGTAACGACCGATACTTCCGACCCCGATGGCACCACGTGCAAAATCGAGTAGCTCGTGCTCGGACCCGTGCGCAAGTTCACGTTCGTCGTGGACTTCAGCTTCGTGCCCACGGCAATCGATCCGCTCACGCCTTCGGTCGTAGACGCAACCGTCTCGTCCGCTCCAATGAGCTCTTCGGAACCAAGGTCGTCTCCGCCCGAACATGCGGGCAAAAGACCCATCCCCAAGGTAGTGGCTAGCGCAGCAACCAAAGTCAAGCGGCCGGTGTTGTTCATCGTGGGTTCTCCTCCAAGCTCGCGCTCTACACAATTTCCATGCCAACCATGCTGTCCTGCGAACGAGCAACTTTGCGGCAGCATGAACAACCTTCATGAAAAAGGACCTGGATCCTCCTTTAGCCAGGTGGATCGTGAATGCCTCAGGACGTGGCGATCCATGTCGAGCCAACAATTCGCTTCGTTACCCGAGAGTTTTTCCTTCGTGGCCAACCTCTGGTACAAGCTGATGCGACATGGACAGCAAGCGTATCGCGCTCGGACTGGGCATTGCCGTCGTCGCCGTAGGTGTCGTCGTTGCTCGTGGTTGCATGACCGACCGTTCTCGCGGCTCGGGCGCAGCCGCGGATCAATCTGCTACGAGTGCAACATCTTCCGAACAAACGCGCGCTCGGCCCGCGGGGCCGGCGGGTCCCGTCACGATCGTGGTCGATGCGGGTAGTTCCGATGCTGCGGTGGACACGGGCCCGGACATCTTTTTCAAGGCTGGATGGGGCAGCAGTCGCATGGACGAGCTCGGGCGCATGCGACCTGACGAGGCAAACCCCGAGGCGCCGATGAGTTTGACCTTGGATGGCAAGGGGCGGATGTACGTATTGGACCAGGTCAACGGTCGAGTGCTTCGGGTCGGGGCCGATGGAAAACCCGAAAGCGTTTTTCCTTTGAAACAGCAAGAAGCCGCGCAAGACATCGCGATCACGGACGACGGCAAAGTCGCGGTGCTCGATCGGTTCAACAGCAAATCGATTGTCATGTACGACGAGCAAGGCAATTCGATGGGCGAAATTCCGCTCCAAGGCGAGGGGCTCGAGGAACCGGGGCTCGTGACGGGCGTGTTCGTCGACGGCAACGACGTGTATGTCGAAAAGGAACACGGTTCGCTCATGCGCGTGGGTACGACCGATGGTCAGCCTTCGGCCGATCGAGGGGAATTGCCAGGGCGGCCTTCGCGCGATGGGCAGAGCTTGCTTCATGCGGGCGTCATCGACGTAGCGGCTGGGCGCATGTACGTATCGGCGATCGATCGGCCGACGATGCAGCACCGTTTTACCAGGGAATTGCGCCATGGAGCTGAAATCCGCGGCATTTTGATGCTCGACAGCGACAAGATGGGCACCATTTATCTCGCCACGCAGCTCGATCAGAACGGCGCCGAGGTGGTCATTTTGACGTGTCTCGAGCCGCTGAAGGGTTATCCAACGGGCAGTGCAATGCTTCCGGTGAACACGATGCCGGAAGAAACATTTCGTGACTTCGCAGTGCTCGACGACGGCGGCGTCATCTATTCGGTGCGCACGGAAGAAGGCGTGAGCTACCAGCGGTATGATTGCCCTTGAACTGCCTCACCCCCCGGCCCCCTCTCCCCTCGCGCCTGCGGCGCGGCGGAGAGGGGGCTGGGGGGTGAGGCAAACTTGCAACTTTTGCTGGGAATCGTTCTACGATGCGCGTCATGCTCAACGTTTCGCCTCGTCGCGCCGCTTGGTTCGGCGCGCTTACTGCCTTGATCGCGCTCGCGGCCTGCAGCAGCAGCCCAACCAATCCCAACTCGCAATCGGGCGCCTCGACCGTGGCCACCGACGCTACCGCCAATGCCGCGCCTACGGCTGCGGCACAGAGCGATGCGCCTGCGAAAAAGACGGACGTGGCCACGGCTGCACCGACATCGACTGGCGCTTCGCAAATGCAGCACGCGGGCAATGGCGCCCCCGTCATGTCGCTCATCGAAGTTGCCCGGCCTCCTTTTGCCTACACGCTGAAGCAAGCCGTGAAAGTCGAGGCGGGCGACCCGCCCAAAATAACAAAAACATCCGAAAAGAAAAACGCGATCACCGACGACATTGCGTGGTTCGAAAAAAACGGCCTGACCCTCACCGGCCGAATGCCCAGGACCGGCCCACCCACCCTGCCGACGGCACCAGATTCCGTTCCCGCGACGCTCGGCTCGAACAAGCTCCACTTCATTCTCGAACACGGCGACCACACCGTGCTCCTCTATGGGCCGAATTGGGCGTCCATGCATGAATTCATCATCCTCGACAAGTCCGGGAGGCCGCATTTCCAATACGACTTTTCGACGTTCGTCAAACCTCTCGAGGTCGTCCCGGGGGATGAAGATTTCACGAATGCGCAAGTTGCATGGGCCATCGAAAAGGACGGCGTGCTCTACGTGTCGACGGCACATCCTACGTACGCAAAAAGTTCCAAAGGGAAAAACGCATTCGTTACCGCGATCGACGCGAAAACGGGCGAACTTTTTTGGCAAAGCGATCCACTCGTGTGCAATGCGCAAAACTTCGTCATCCACGGCGGGTACATCATTTGCGGGTATGGGTTCACCGCGGAACCGGATTTTCTGTACGTGCTGTCTCGCGCCAATGGCAAAACCGTATCGAAAACGCCGCTCAAGAGTGGTCCGACCTACCTCGTCATGAAAGACGGCAAGCTCTACGTTCGTACGTACGACACCGATTACGTGTTCGACATCAAGTAGATTCGCCGTCGAGCCCAAGCGCCGCTCGCACCTCGTCGAGATGTCGATCCATGTACGGCCAAGGATCCCACCCACGTAAATCCACGTTCAGACGCCGACCGAGCCGATAACCTTGCTCGATGGCTTCCATGTCGAATCCACCTCGACACGCAGCGATGTTCGGCAATGGTATTCCCATGTGAAAACCGAATAGGCCAAGCGCCACCACGCCAAACCCATCTTCTCTCATGTACCCCGCCTCGAAACCCGCCATGCGCATTTCACCGGGCACGTCCGTCGAATACCCCGTGAGCGCATGCCCGATGTCGTGAAATATTAGCATTTCAGGCGCGCCCTTCGGTTCACCTGGCAGCGGAAATCGATTGGCCGCCATGTACGCCATGTAATGTGTTCCCAAAGTCCCCAATGGCAAGTCTCCAAGCGCCCTGAACTTGGCCGCGATTGCAGCATTTTTGCCGCCCGACATGCCTCGCACGCTGCTCAGGATTCCGCGCAAACCACGCGCATTCCATTCGTTGCGAAATACTCGAGCCAAAAACCCGTGGCGCAGCATATCGAATGCAAGGCGTCGCACATGCCCATACCTTGCCAGCTCCATCTGATGTATCGCGGGTTCGCTTACGCCGAGCGCCTTTGCAAACGCACGCAGCGCTTCGATTTCCTTTGGATGCGCTTCTTCATCGAGCAGCGCGACGATCACCATCCGCTGCACGATCGCCGTGCGTAAGTCTTGATCGGTAATGCTCGCGGCAAGCGCATCGGGCGTGATGTTTTCGATCGAGTCGAAGTCGAGCGACAACCCGGCGTCTTCTTGGTACCCATCGACGAAAGCGCGCTTGCGAGCTTCGAGCCGGCCATCTGCGACGGCCATCGTCTTGAGCGCTCGAAGCACGGGGAGCGCGGTTTCTTGCGTGACATCGAGAGGTTTCATTGAGCGTGACAGCCATTGTGCCCAAGTTCGGTGTGGTGTCAAGCTTACTCGCGCATCGTTTTTCTTGGTTCCTTGGTCGAACGATGTTGCTTTCTGGTCAAACGTTCTCGATGATGCGGCCGGAGGTTGCTGCTTATGAAACGCCGTTATGCCGTTTGTCTCGCGATACTTGCATCCAGCGTCGTGCTCGCTGGTTGCGACGATGATTCGACCACGACCACCACGAGCAGCGGCTCGGGTGGCAACGCAGGCGAAGGAGGCATGGGCGGAAGCGCCGGCGATGGCGGAGGCGGCATGGGGGGCGGAGGTTCCGGTGGTATGGCTGGATCCGGCGGTGGACCCGTCGACGTGTGCGGCGATGGATTGATCACGGGCTCGGAAACATGCGACGACGGCAATATCAATGATGCCGACGGATGCAATGCAATGTGCAACTCGGAATCCGGGTTCACGTGCGCGGGCGAGCCGAGCGCTTGCACGACGATGTGCGGTGACGGCATTCAAGCGGGCGCCGAAGCTTGCGACGATGCGAATGCGAATGCCGGCGACGGCTGCGATGACATGTGCGCCGTCGAAAGCGGTTACATGTGCTCGGGAGCGCCAAGCACATGCGTGACGACGTGTGGTGATGGGTTTGTCGCGGGCACCGAAGCTTGTGACGATGCGAATGCATTGGCCGGCGACGGGTGCGATGACATGTGCGCCGTCGAAGGCGGCTACATGTGCTCGGGTATGCCGAGCGCGTGCGTGACGACGTGTGGTGATGGGTTTGTCGCGGGCACCGAAGCTTGTGACGATGCGAATATGAATGCGGGCGACGGGTGCGATGACATGTGCGCCGTCGAAGGCGGCTACATGTGCTCGGGAGCGCCAAGCGCGTGCGTGACGACGTGCGGTGACGGTATCCCCGCGGGCGCCGAAGCTTGCGACGACGGCAATTCGAATGCGGGCGACGGTTGCGACGACATGTGCGCCGTCGAAGGCGGCTACATGTGCTCGGGCGTGCCGAGCGCGTGCGTGACGGCGTGTGGTGACGGGTTTGTCGCGGGCGCTGAAACATGCGACGACGCGAATCAAATCGACAATGACGGCTGCAATGCAATGTGCAACGTCGAATCCGGCTTCATGTGCTCGGGTGCACCCAGTGTGTGCGCGACCACGTGCGGAGACGGCGTCATCGCAGGAATGGAAGTTTGCGATGACGGCGATGCAAACGGTGGTGATGGTTGCGATGCGCTGTGCGCCGTCGAAAGCGGCTTCATGTGCTCAGGACAGCCGAGCACCTGCGTGACGACCTGCGGCGATGGAATCGTCGCTGGCATCGAAGTGTGTGACGACGCCAATACGAACAATGGCGACGGCTGCAACATGAGCTGCGCCGTCGAAATCGGGTTTTCCTGCATGGGTCAGCCGAGCGCGTGCGCGACGACGTGTGGCGACGGTATCATTGCGGGCGCGGAAACATGCGATGATGGCGATGCATTCGGCGGCGACGGCTGTAGCGATATTTGCGCGACCGAATCTGGCTATACGTGTGCGGGCATGCCCAGCATGTGCGCGACGACGTGCGGCGACGGAATCGTTGCCGGCGCCGAGGTTTGCGATGACGGCAATACGGCGAATAGCGACGGCTGCAATGCCAGTTGCACCCCGAGCACCGGGGAGACCTGCACCGATACCATGGCCATGTCTCAAGCCACGGTCGTGGACGGGACCTACACGTGGACCCTCGCGTCCGGAGCCGTCGCGGTCTCCAATGGCGACTTTTCGTGCGACCCCAATACGAAAGGCCCGGACGTCGTCATTGCGTACACGAAATCATCCGCGAATCTCGCCGGCGGAGGCAAGCTGCTCCACGTCAAGGCCGACACGCCCGGATCGACGGGCACCGCCAACTACCTCAACCTTGAAATCACGGATATTTGCTCGCCAGGAACCGCCAAATCAATCGAATGCCATTGGTACAAGGACAACTGGGACGCCTACGTCGACCTGCCCGCCGGCACCTATTACATATGGGTACAAAAGCATTCGACGGGCACGTTCCCAGCGGTCAGCGTCCTGGCCGAAGAGATCGACGCCATTGATGCCGAAGGCGAAGGATGCTTTGCGCCGTATACCTCTGCAAGCTCGATTTACACGCCACCCGGAGGCCCCGGACTGCCGCATACATGGAACCTGCCCGCTTCCATCAATTCCTTCGACATGGGGCCGACCTGGGGCGAACCTCAATCGATAACCTGCGACAATCATGCGACGTATGGCGACATCACTGGCGTCGATACCGTCATCCAATTCGACAAACAATCGCAGACGAGCGTCCTCAAGATCGACGTGCAAAACACCGATCCGACCCTTACGCAAAGCGATTTGAACGTCGAAGTGCTCAGCGTATGCGACCCGCAGGACGTCGCCAAGGTATCTCGCCATTGTCGCGCGGACAAGGACACCGTTTCGATAACCGCGCCTTCTCCTGCAGGCCCCGCATACATCTGGGTCACCAGCGAAGCCACGAGCGAAGAATTCAATGGCGCGACGGTTCAAATCACCGAAATCTTCCCTGGCATTGGCGAAAGTTGGCCCACGGCCGAACCGCTCATGGGCTCGGGACCCATCGTTGCCACGTCCACACAAAGGCTCGACGCTCCCTCGTGCATTCCGGCGGGAAGCAATATCCATTGGTTCTCCTATACGCTCATGAACGACGCAATGACGTTCCGGAGCCAATGTCGCTGGCCCCGTCGGCGTGTATGACAGCGGCGGCCAGGAAATCGCATGCGTGACCGATTCGGCGACGGCGCCCATCGGACTCTTCGGTGAGCCCGGAAAAACGTTTTACATTGCCATACAGTCGCCAACGCCCATCTCCAGTTTCAGTATTGGAGATTACGCATATAGCGGCGTAGGTAGCGTCGTGACGGACATGCAGGTCACCTTCCCCTCATCCGCCACTGTCGAATACGATATGACGATGGTTGGGAGCACCATCGTCATGGGTGATACGACCAGCGTGTTTGCTTTCCCCAATGTAGTAGGCGCTGTGGCTGCCGAATACGGGACCGCGCAGGGCATTACGTCGACACACCTCGGTTATGACCTCGTTGGCGTCGGCGGGCTGCTCTTCAGCGTCGACACCACGACGTCGACGAGCGCGAGCCGCCTCTTCCGCATTTTCGACGGATCGACCTGGGGCCCCGGTCTCGCCTGGGACGCGACGCCCACCTATACGGCATCTTCGCCCACCTACGCCATTGCCACCGACGGCACCAACGTTTTCATGGCGTCACGCAGGACGTCGGCCAGCACCGATATCTATCAGGTTGCCGCGAATGCACCGAATACCCCCATCTTGCTGGGGACGGCTCCCAACGTCTGGTATGGCGTCGGCCTCGCTGCTGACGACCAATACTTCTACCTTGCGGCCAATGGCATCAGCGGCGAAGGCGTTTATCGCATCAGCCGAGCGAACGTCTGGGCCGGGGCCACCAAAATCGCCGCCCTCGACACGAGCACGACGCGCAATGCCATCGAAGTCGACGCCTTCGTCAATCCGCAGCACCTCTACGTGCGCGAATACGGCGGAGATACCCACGTGATCTTGCAACCGGGATCAGCATCTCCCGCGCACTTGGGCGCCATCAATACGCTGGGAACGACCAGCGATTACTCGATGACCTACGACAAGGTCGGCGGCGCGCTGTATCTCTTCGAAACCGAAACCGACTCGGCAGGTCGTATCGTCAGAATCGAGTGACGAGCGGCTGCCATTGCAAACTCGCTACCGTGCCGACCATGCGTGAGAGGTTTTTCTTCTTCATCACCATGGTCGGTGCGCCCTGATTCAGCGCTCCGTGCGCACCTTGCCGAATTCCTTCAAAAGATCCGACGTTCCCCATTCTTTCGCGCACCGCTCGAAGTCGATCACCCGCGACCCTTGGAGGCAAATCAGTTCGTCGCGCACCCCGCCGACAAACTCGAACGACCCATCCGGGCCGAGCACCACCACGCCCGGATGCGCTGAATCTCGGCTTGGCAGAAGTTTTGTCAAAAGGCTGCCTCGCTCGGCGTCCCATACCAGCACCGAGCCATCGGCGCTTGCAGCAATGACGCGTCGGCCATCATGCGTGGCGGCCGCATCGACGATGGGCGCCAGCGCTCCGTCCAAATCCGGCCGCTCCACGCCCGTTTCGACGTCGTACCCCAGCATTCGCCTGCCCGATCCGACGGCCACGTACTTTCCGTCGCCCGACAATGCAATCGGACCATTATCGAAATAACGCCGCACGTCCAGGCCCGTCCGTGCGTCATAACGAACCAAGTCCGATCCGCACGTCCACGGAGGCGGCCTGCGCCTCAAGAGCGCTGGAACGTTCGTAAAGGGAGTTCCCGCACCGCAATGCTCCGTCGGAGGTGCAGAAAGAAACGCATCGCCTCCCGGCAGAACCTCGGCGCGAAGCGGTTCGGCAATCTTGACCGGCGCGCCAGGTTTGCCCTGCTCCAGGTCCCAGACGCGAAGCTCGGCACGGTGAAATATCAAAAACCCTTGCTCTTCGTCGCGAGGTATCGCATTCGACGACAAACCATGTCGTGCATCATTCGACAATGCAATGGCTTTCGCTTCCAGATTGACGGCCCCTACGCGCGATCCGCCTTCCGTTCGGAATCGAATCACGTGATTGCCCGCAGCCACCGCGATCTCGTCTGCATTCGGCGAAAACGCCATATCGACGATGTCCGCTTCGACGTCGATGGGAGCTTGGAAAAGGCAACCACCCGCGGCTGCGCAGCGCCATAAAAAGAGTCGCTTGCCCGCGCTTGCTGCAAGCCACGGTCCTCGCAGGGAAAGCCCCGAAATGGGCTCGGACGTCGGAAGTTGCTCGACCTTGCCCCCATTGAGCGACACGAAGTAAACGTGTTGCCCCGAGCCGATGGCGATGGCCGATCCATCCGGATGAATCGCGGCTGCTTGGACGGCTGGCCGCGACGTCAATTCGCGAGCTTTCCCCGAAACCATGTCTATGATGTCCAGCGATCCTCGACCGCCCGTCCGCGCAAGCATGCGTCCATCTTGGGAAACGAGCCCCTGCGTGGAGCCGGCGACGCTGATTTCTCGCTTGTTTGCAACGTCCCACAAGATTTCGCGTTTGCCCTTTGAAGGTTTGCCCGCGGATGGCGAAAGCCACGCTCCCGACCGACCCTGAACGCGTAGCAGTTTCCCTCCGCCGTCGAATCGCACTGAATTCACGTTGTCCATGGCGACGAGCGAAACGAGCTTTCCCGATAGCGTATCGATGATCTCTGCGCCTTTTTTCGGTACGACGATCGCAATGAATCGACCGTCCGGGGATAGCTCGAATTGGCATTGCGCGACCGCGCGCGTGATCGATCGCCGTTTGCCCGTCGTCGGATCGACAAGTGCAATGGTTTTCCCATCGCTGATGGCGACGACCTCGTTCGACACGCGGGCGCATTCTTTTTCGCCTACTTCGGTGATGAGCGTATTGCGTTCGGTATTCCAAACCTGATACGGATCGCCGGACATGCTCATGACCCACAACTGTGCGATGCGGTGATCCTCGGAAACCGACATGATTTGCGAGTCGGGATCCCCCCATGATCCAGCCGATTGCACGCTTGGTACGGCAGAACGCCGCGCCCTTAGCGTCGTGCAGCTCAGCGGCCCGAGCTCGGGAACGGACGTCTTGCAAAATCGGTTTCCCGCACGCATCACGATTTCGTTTGGCGTACGAAACGCCAGACTTCCTAGGTCGCCCATGGAGGTTTGTCCAAGCAGACGCCAATCGGCCGTCGAATACACTTGCAGCACGCCATCGATGGCCCACACGAACATATCGTTCGACGGAGAAAAGGCAGCATGTCCGCCCCAGCGGCGCGTAGATTGGGGCAACAAGAATGTCATGGCGCGCTCGAATGGCTCCTGCGTCGTTTCAGGCGAGCTTGCCGCGCTCCCATTTGCTTGGCGGCCCAGATCGAGCACTGTCAGGCCGCTGCTCGTGGTCAGCGCCAAGTACCGACCATTGGCCGACCATGCGTGCATCGTTCCAACGGGTGATGCCGGAAGCCAATCCACCTGGGTTTCCCGCGCAGGACGATGTGCCGTGACGACCGCGGGCTGCTTTGCGGCAGCCGGTGGTGCCGTGTCTTGCTTCGCGTCGTTTACGTTGGCCGCTCGAGGTGCAGGCGCGCAACTCGCACCAATCAGGAACGGTAAGATCGCAATCGCACGTATTCGCACGCAGACATCTTATCAAGTGCGCTGAACTTGTGGTAGATCGAATCGCCATGCGCCGCATCGCCAGCCGCTTGCCCGTGTTCCTTGCGCTTTTCGCGCTCAGCAGCGCATGCTCGCGCCCCGCCGTGCCCGAGTCCTCGTGCGCACCACCCAAGCGCGCCGCGCGCGTATCCGATCCACCACAGCAATTCATCCAAACGAGCCATTGGGCCGCCGTCAACAACCTCGCCTACTCGGATGACGGCCGCTTCCTTGCCTCCTACGGCGCCGATTCCGCCGTCCGCGTGTGGGACGTCGAGCAACGTCATGCACTCCGCATTTTCCTCGTTCGGCGCGATATTACGGGTTTGTCTTGGGACGGCAATTCCCGGCTTCTCGTCGAGCGTCAAGCGCCGCTTTATCGTGAACACGGCGTGCTGCTCGATGTTTCGCACGGCGAAGCGACCGCGACCATCGGCGATCATCAACCCGTCATGCCCTGGCGCGGATTGCAATCGCACGAGCGATGGGTCGGGCATCGCGGGCAATCGATTGCAGTATTCGACAAGATCGGCAACAAGCGCCGCAGCATTCCCCTGCCCTGCCGCACGTTCGATCCACGCAGGTTCGCCATTGCCCCCGGAGGCGCAGCCATCACCACCACCGAATGCGGCGAACCCTTCGATACGTTGCGTATTTTTCGTCGCAACGCTGCGGAAGACACGTACGAAGAAAAACGCGTCCCGTTGCCCGAACTAGACGGATTCATTCGCGCCCTTCGCATTTCGCAAAAAGGCGACGTCGTGCTCATCGATTCCGGCAAAGACGGCTCGAGGTCCGGCAAAGACGCGCCGCCCATCATGCTCGTCGACAAAGACACCGTCACGCCGCTCGATGACGCGTCCAAATCCATTCGCCGCGAAGCTCTCCTCAGCCTCGATGGCGCATGGATTGCCGCTCGAAGCGATCACGAAATCACCGTTTGGCGCACGCATGATCGCGCGCGAATGTGGTCCATCGAAACTCCCTATGCATCGACCGCCGCATTTGCGCCAAGTGGTCGAGAAATCGCCGTCGGAACGAATTCGGGCCGCATTCTCTTGTTCGACGTCGCCTCGGGCCGCGCTCTCGGGGAGCTCGGGCATCCCGTGCGCCGCGCCGAATCGATTCGTTTTTCCGAAGAAGACCGCCTGGTCGTCGAAACGGATCGGTTCACCAATGAATGGACCCTCTCCGATGGCCGCCTCGTCGATCGTCAAGAAAAACCGGATACCCATTCGCACACGGACCCACCCTCGATGCCAGTTCGCATGAATTCGCATCGCCGCGTCGAACCGAAAGCACCCGAATCACCTCCACTTTCCGCGGCCGCCGAAGCTGCGCGCAGTGTGGTCCCAGGAGGCATCACCGTTGCCCCAGCATCCGATGACGCCTTTCTCGTGGGCGATGTCGACGGGGCGCTGCACGTGGTTCGTCATGGCCATATCGAACACTCCGGCACGAGCGACGGCCTCGCCATTTCCAAAATCGAACTGTCTCCGAGCGGCAAAATCGCGGCCACCATCAGCCTCGATGGCGCCGTGCGCATCTGGGACGCCAAAAATGCCACGATGCGCGTCATGCTGTACGATTTCGAGGACGACGAATGGCTTGCAGCAACCCCACGCGGAGCATATGCAGGTACGCTCGAAGTTGCATCGCGCATTGGCTGGGTCTTCGACAAACCGCTCGAGTTTTTTGCGGCGGAACAATACCTTCGGAGCTATCACATTCCCCATATCGTTCGCCGTCGTCTTGCGGGCGAATCGATCGACGTGGATACGCTCGTCTCGCGGCCCCCTCGCCTCACGATTGCGTCCGCTCCGACGAATGCAGTGGCAGCCAATGAAGCACGGGTATCGGTATCGCTCGAAGACGCCGCCTCCGCGCGCACCATTCGAGCGTACGCCGAAGGGCGCCTCGTCGATACGAAACCCGTTTGTGGCGACGCAAAAGCCCTCGAGCTCGCCGTGCCGCTCGTGACTGGCGTCAACCGCGTGGGAATCGTTGCTTTCGACGAACGCGGCTATGCGTCGAACCCCGCGTGGCTCGACATCATCGCCGAACCTCCCAAAGCGGCGCGGCCGGACGTCTGGGTCGTCGCGGTGGGCGTCAGCAAATACCCAAAATTCCCGCCCGACGCGCAGCTCGATGTCGCCGATGACGATGCCGAGGCCATCAGCTCCACGTTTTCGCAGCTTGCCGGTCCTGACAAACCATTTGGCAATGCGCACGTGACGCTGCTCCGAGACGAAGAAGTGACGGCGAAGAGCGTGCTTGGAGCCCTGCAATCGCTCGAAAAAATGTCGGCGAACGACTTGGCCATCGTTTCATTTGCGGGGCACGGAGCAAAACCGGCCGAAGATGCCGACATGATGTTTCTCACGGGACAAACGGGTCCCAAAAAAGCGGAAGTGCTTTCGACGGCCATTGGATGGACAGCCGTGGGTGATAGACTCGCGAAAGCACGCGGCCGAGTCGTCGTATTTCTCGACGCGTGCCATTCGGGGCATTTTTCCCGAGAAGCCGTCGTGCCCAATGCATCGCTCGCTTCGGCGCTTGCTCGCGCAGAACGTGCGGGCGTGCTCGTGTTCGCGGCATCCAAAGGGCGGCAATTGAGCTACGAAATGGCTGGCTCGCGAGGAGCCTTCGATCTCGAAGGAACGCCGCCCTCCCCCACGGATGCGAAACCCGCTATTGCAGGCGGACACGGCATGTTCACGGGAGCATTGCTCGAAAGTTTGCGCGCGCCGTCGACGGATCGCAATGGCGATCGAACGTTGCAACTATCGGAGATTCTGGACGATGTAGCTCGACGTGTCACGGAAGCGACGGACGGTAAGCAGACGCCGTGGGTGACGCGCCGCGAATTGTTTGGCGATTTTGCCTTGATGCCCGCGCCGAGGTGACAGTCGACGAGCACCACATCCAGCCGTACGTAGCGCACCCTCCCCAACGTGCCCCCGCAACGCACTCGTACATAGCGCAGCCTCCTCGACGTGCCCTCGCGACGCACTCGTACATGCAAACCCCTCCTCGACGTGCCTCTCGCACGTAGCCGTACGTAGCGCAGCCTCCTCGACGAGCCTTTTCTACGTAGCGCCACACGCAAATGCCGCCCCATCGGGCCGTCCGCATGGTCATCCACCTTGACACCCGCTCGCCGACGTGAGATCCACGCCCATTCTTGCTCGAAGGAGCCACATCGATGGGCAGCCTGAAAGAAGTCTCCGCGGCGCGTATGGTCAGCATCACCGAAGCTTGGCTCGATCCCGCGCGCGATCGCCCCAAGTTCGAGGCGCTTTCGTCGGGCAAAGGCCTGCTCGACCTCATCCAAAGCGCTCATGATGGTATCCTTACTACCCACAAGAAGGATGACCCAGCCGCCCGCGAAATCGCCACCATTTCTGAAAAACAAGGGCGAATCGACCGCCGTCACGACCGAAAAATCCGCGCCGTTTTTCACCTGCTCAATGGTTTCGCCGAAGCCAGCGACGATCCGAACGAAGTCGCCGCGCTCCTTGCCGCACGCGACGAGCTTCTCCCCAAGGGCTTGAGCGCCACCAAAGACAGTTATCTCGAAGAAGCAGGCAATGTGGAGATTGCTGCAAAGCGCGTTTCTCCCGCCACCAAGGGACTTTTGAAAAAACTCACCATTCCCCGCGGTTCGGTGTGGACCGTCGTGGAAGCTTGGTTTGCTGCCGGTCGCGAGCTCGGAACGCTCGAACACCAAAAAGATCGCCTCGAGGCATCCGCCGCGACGGGATCCGCGGGCGAAGCACTCAAGGCGCGCAATACGTGGATTCGCGTCGTCAGACACGTGGAATCGACGCTCGAATTGGAAGGCGTGCGCGAAGACGTCGCATCTGCCATTTTGCACCAAGTGCGCCTCGCTGAACAAGAAACGGAACGCCGCGCCGAAAACGAGGACGACGACTCGGGCGCCGAAGGTTGACGCAAACGAATCTCGACATGGGCGAAGCCAAATCGAGTGCAGCTCCCGCTGCCGTCAATACGCGAGTGCTCCTGGCCATCGCGGCCATTCTGATCGTCAACTCGCACCTCGAAGCGTATTACCCGCTTTCTTTTCTCGCAGGCGATGGGCTGTTCGGGTACGGCCTATTCTTTTTCATTGCGGGCTTGGGCCTCGGGCTCTCCGCCAAGCGCGACATGCGCTCGTTCAAGGATTATTACTGGCGACGTTTTGCCCGCATTTATCCGACGTTTTGGCTGATGCGCCTCACGTTCGCCTTCGTCCACAATGATTTCGCGACGATGGGGCCGCTCGATGCGGTGAAAATCTTTTTATGGCCGACGGACAACACGTTCATCGGCCCGCTGATGCTCGATTACGCGCTGCTTTATTTCGTCTTGCGCCCGCAGCGCACCGAGGTGATTCGGAAAACGCTCTTCGGCGTGATGGTGCCCGTGCTGGGGCTATGGGTCTACCTCGCGCCCGAAATGCATATGATGCAGCGGATGTCGCTCAATTGGCTCTTCGCGGGGCTCATCTACTTTCAAATGATGTTGTTCGGTGCTTATTTGGCGGCAGACATCGGGCCCGAGCGAAAATATCGTTTCGGATGGGATACCGTCGCGGTGAGCTTCTTGTTTGCGCTGTACGTCGCAGCGCGACTCTTCATCCAGCGAGGTACGCTGCCGGCAATGCTGTACCCGCTCCTTTTCGTGCTCTTGGCGGCAATTTTTTATTTTCTACTGCAGATTGCATGTTCGTACGAGCTCGCTGCGATACTGAAGCGGGTTCCGAGGCTGGCCACACTCGTGATGCTCATTGGAGCATCGACGCTGGAGCTATATTTCGTCCACGAACGTCTCGTGCCGCTCGCATTGCTGCAAGAAATCGTGTTCCCGCTGAACATCGTGGTGCTCTGGATGATCCTCTTGCCGCTGTCGGTGCTTTTGGAAAAGGCCGTCAGTGCGTTTCGAAGGCGATACTTGAAGGTAAATTGACGTCGCGCCCTTCGAGCGCCTGTTCGAGGTAATCGCAGAACCTCGTGCACAGGATCTTTTGGCTCAGCCGCTCCGACATGACTCGCTGCGCCGCTCGGCCCATCGTTTCGCGCTTTTCCTGCGAAAGCACGCGCAAGTGCCGAATGGCTGAAATGGCAGCCTCGACGTCTCCGTGCGATACGTGCACGCCAATGTCGTGCTCATCGAGCAAGTCCGACACGTGGGAAGGTTTGGGGCCGAAATACAGAATGGGCCGGCCCACGGCCATGGCTCCGTAGATTTTGCACGGATGCACGATGCCCACCATATCGTCGCCCAGCGATACGACATGCACATCCGCCGCTGAAAGCGAATAGCGAAGCTGGTTCATCGGCTGGTAAGGCAGCGAGACGACATTCGTCAATCCATGCGTCCGAATGTGCTCTTCGACTTCTTTCTTTCCAAGGCCCCCACCAATGAACAGAAACTCGATGCCCGGATCGTCTTTGAAGGCAAGCGTTGCATCGAGCAGCGTGCGGAGAGGATTCGCCGGGCTATGATTACCCGAATACATCACGACGAACTTGCCATCGAGGCCATGGGCGGGGCGGAACGGGTTTTGGTCGTGAGCTAGCGGTTCGAGGTGCTCTTCGTGCGGCCACGGGGGCATGATTTGCATTTTCGACTTGACGTCTGCCCGAGCACGCAAGCGGTCGCCCATGAATCTGTCGAGCGCCACGATGAGGGAGGATTCGTCGAGGATGATTTTGTTCGCAAACTCGAGCACGCGCGTGACGAGATCATTCGGGCCGAGCTTTCCCATTGCAATGAGCTGATCCGGGTTCAAATCCATGGCCCAGTACGCAATGGGAATGCGCCGCGCCCAATGCGCCACGACGGCGGCCGTGCCAATGAGCGGCGGGGACGTGCTGAAGAAAATGCCGCCAAGGTCCCGCGTCGAAAGCGATACGAACAGGCTTTGCAGCATGAACGACGCGGTACCGAGGACGCGCGAGGCGATGGACTTTTTGCCAAACGAGGCGAAGTCGAGGCGATGCACCTCGACCCCGTGCAGGTTTTCGTACTTTGGATATACGATCGACGGATCGTCGTACCCGCGCGCAGACGTGTACACGATGACGCGATAGCCGCGCCGGACCATTTCGATGGCAACGTCGCCGATGTGTTGTCCGACGCTCGCCGGGTCAGGGACGAACGTTTGAGAAAGGATCAGAAGTGTTTTCACGAGGGCGATTGGTTGCTTCGTGTCGCCAATTTATTTGGACTTTTGCTGCGTGGCCATTTGGTCGTAGATCCAGCGGTAGGTCACTTCGAGGCCGTCGCGCAGTTTGGTGCTGGGTTCCCAGCCGAAGACTTTTTGAATGAGCGTGTTGTCGCTGTTTCGCCCGTTGACGCCTTTGGGGGCGTTTAGGTTGTAGTTGCGCTTCAGTTTGATGCCGGCGATGTCTTCGACGATGTCGACGAGCTGGTTGATGGTCACGCCTTCGGCCGATCCGAGGTTGATGGGGTCGTGCCACGTTTCGCTGCTCGTAATCAAGTCGATGCCTTTCAAGCAATCGCTGATGTACATGAACGACCGCGTCTGGTTGCCGTCGCCCCAGATTTCGATTTCGTGCTTACCGGACATTTTCGCAGCAATGACCTTGCGACAAATGGCGGCTGGGGCTTTTTCGCGCCCGCCGTCCCACGTCCCGAAAGGACCGTAGACGTTGTGAAACCGAGCTACGCGCGTAGAAACGCCGAAGTCTTCGCGGAAATGCCGGCACATGCGTTCGCTGAAAAGTTTTTCCCAGCCGTATCCGTCCTCGGGCATGGCCGGATAGGCATCTTCTTCGCGCAAGAACGTTTCGATTTTCTTTTCGCGTTGTTTGTCGGCATTGTACACGCACGCGCTCGAAGCGTAAAAGAATCGCTTGACGCCGTGTTCGCGAGCCCCGAGGAGCAAGTGCGTATTGATCAGCACGCTGATCATGCAAAGTCCCTTGTTCAGCTCGATGAACCCCATCCCGCCCATGTTGCAGGCCAGGTTGAAGACGACGTCCATTCCTTTGGTCGCGGCAAACGCTGCGTCGCGCAAATTCAGGTCGGCGACGACGTTTTCCGCGTTCGGGTGAACTTGGTACCAGTCTTCCGTCGGCTTGATGTCCACGCACCGGACATGCTTGTAGCCGCGGCGAAACAGGTCCTCCACGAGGTGCCCGCCGATGAACCCTCCGCCCCCACAAACCACTGCGCTGTTTCGTTGATCCATGGCGTACTCGCGTGACCCCTTGGTAAGAGGCCGCGAGTATGACTGACGCGAAAGATCCGTCAAGGGCGAAGCGTGTGTTCTTGAAGTGAAACCCCGGGCGCGGCCCGATGTTTCTGGCACTTGCGGGACCCCAAACTCGCCCGCTTCGCGGGCTCGAACAGTGGGGCCCCCCCGCAAGCGCCAGAAACATCGGGCCACGCCCTATTCCAAGTATCAAGATTGCTTCACGGCGCCGGTCTTCGACACGTCGAACGAATACGTCTTTTCGCCGCTCTTCAAGGTCACGTTGATCGTGTCTTCGTCGATGCGCGAGAAGGTCATCGTGATCGATTGATCCTTGGGCGATACGAGCGAATACGTTCCGGCTTGCGGAATCGGGTCGATCCAGCGGAATTGCACGCCTTCAATCGATAAGTCCCATTCCCCATTTGCGCTTTGCCACGTGCGAGATCCATCGACTTGGAAACCTTCGACGAGGCCCCCTTCGAGCGGCTTTTGCGTGCGATCGCCCGAGCCCGTTCCCGTCTTGCCATCCGACAAACGCGTCCATTCGAGCTCGTGTACGACGTGGCGCGTCTTGTTCGCGGCGCTCCACGTGACTTCCGCGCTGCCCGTGACTTCCACGCGCCCATTCGACAATTTCGTCCACGTATGATTGACGACGACGTCGCTCATGTCGTTCTTCGCGACGGTGATTTCGTGTTTGCCGCTATACGTATTGCCTTTGTACGTACAGGTTCCAGCCTTTGCGCCGTATTCGACGGAGAGCGTCGCGCCGGAAAGGGTAATGGCGGCACAAGGAAGCTGCGTCTCGATGAATGAGCGAATCTCTTGCGCGGCATTTTCGGCGGCTTGACCAATCGTGAAGTCGGTCGTGATTTCGATGCTGCCATTCGTGACATTTTCCGCATCGCCCGAAATGCTCGCCTCTTGGACGGCTTGCATCGCTTCGGCCGTCGTCATCTCGTCGGCGGGTTTACAGGCTTCCGTTCCGATCATGGCGGGAATGATGAGCGCAAGAGCAAAAACACGACGTTTCATGAGGCCTCCTCCGGATGGATGTCCGGGAAGCTTTGACACGCGAGCAGTCGTAAAAGGAAAAGTCTTCGTGCAATTTGCTTGATTGATTCTCGAGGCATTCGGTAACCTCGCCCATCATGCCGAAACATTCGCACTTCCTTCACGTTTTGCTCCTTTCGACGGCGCTCGTCTCCTCCGCTTGCACTGGCGAAACGCCGCAGCCCGCTGGCAGTTCGTCCAGCGCGAGCAGCAGCTCGGGTAGCGGCGGTATGGGAGGCGATGGCGGCGCGGCAGGCAATGGCGGAGCTGGCGGCAGCGGCGGAGTCGCCGGTAGTGGCGGCGGCGGTGGTGCGGGCGGCAGTGGCGGATCCGCGATGGTGCCATTGCCTGGATTCGGGACGATAACGGGAGCGTGCGGCGTCGTCGACGCGATGCAAATCGAATCGCCCGATCCCGTCGTTTTCCGCGATACCATCGATTTCGCCATGGACGTGTACGACCGGGAAAAACTTTCTCCTGGCGGGAAAATCATTTACGATATCGGCAACCTCGGCGGCAGCTCGCTCGAAAGCGAAATCATGTCGTATGAAGTGCTTTACCGATGCGAGCTTGCGGATCTGCTGAAGACCGAATCGGAGATCATGTATACGGATCCGATGGGCAAGAAGACCGATTTGCTCGTATCCATCGACATGTTCAAGGTTGGCGTGAGCGTCACGCGTGCCTATGCATTCCCGCCGGAAGATCCATATACCGAACAGCAAGCGTACGACTTGTTATCGAAGAAGCTGTTGGACATTCAATCGAGCACCACGAACGTGGCGCCGGAGGACGCGTGGCCGAAGCAAATCCTGCACGTACTGGCGTATACGCAGGCGCACGCGGACGCGATGGAAGCAGCCTATGCGACGCTCGATGCGTCCGTTCGGGCAGATACGATTCTGTGGCTCACGGTCACCGAAGGCAACGACGAATTCATCTATTGACGATCAGCCGTCAATTCTCGCTTTCGCCGCGCGTGCCTCGAAGCACTTCGCGGGCAACCATCTCCGTCAGCGTGTAAAGCGCAAACGCATCGTTGTCGTCGATGGGCGCCTCGCCTTCCCGCGCGTGAATCTTTTTGCGCCTCTCGTTGATGGCCGAGAACAAACTATCTTCGAAACGGCCAATCAATTTGTGTTGCCTGGCTGCTTGCACGAGCTCGCCGAGCGTTGCTTTGACGAGCTCTTTGCCGCCTACGTGCGTCACTTTCGGCTCTACCTTGGAGATCAACTTCTTCAACATGGTCTCGCACAGGCGCGCGCATGCAACGACCACCTTTTGCGGCTCACGCGCTTCGAGCGACAAACGCGCCGCCGCAAGCTCGGCAAGTATCTCCTTGTCCTCGGTGTTCCACACGAAAAGCGATATCGGTAGCGCCAGCGTATCGGTTGCGCGCGTGGTCAAAACGACTTGCGATCCGTGCATTTCGCTGACGACTTCCACGTAACCGAGCGCCGTGAGTTTGCCGAGGCGCAACATGAGATCGCGATGACCGACGCCAATGTCGTTGATCATCACATTGGCAACGTCGCTTCCGCTGCGCGCGAGGAGCTGCAAAACGCGATAATCAAGCGTATCGATGGGCGCGATGGCAACGTCGACGGGCGATTGCGCGAGCGAAGCGCGTGCATCGAGGAGTTTTTGGGGATCGAATCCGTAAAACCATGCTTTGTGATGCAAAATGAGAGGAAGCGCGGCTGCCGAAAAGACCGACAATCCAAGGTCCATGACGAAGATGGGCAGGGAAAACCGAGCGGGCCAGGCGACGAGCATGAAGCCATCGAGGGCCACGAGGCATTGCCACGTGGTCGTCAATGCCGGATAGACGGCAAGCAGCATTCGATGCTCGCCACTGCGCAATTCGGCGATACCCAGCCGTACCAGTACCAAAATGGCTGGGTAACATCCGAGGAGAACGAAGTCCACGCAGAAACGCGCGAACATGCGCACTTTCGCGAGATCGGATGCGTGGATCCACGTAGGTTCGAGCACCCGCGCAATGAGCGGCAGCGAAAGCGCGAAAAGCAAGAGCGGCACCATGGCCAAGAACCGACGATCACCAAGAGCCGCGAAATCGAGACGAGATCGAGGGCCTTGAAAAAGCGATCGAGTACTGGTGGGTTCGGAGGCAGGTGCAGAGGTCATGGCATGTGGTTTCCCAGAAGTGACTGCCTATGAAGTGATCACTTCGGAATTTCGTTCACCACGGCGTAATCCCACGACGGCGCATGATTGCTCTCCATGGGATTTTGCGGGGTGACGAGAGCCGCCGGATGCTCGGCATGGATGACTTCCTTGCCATTCTCCACTTTGGTCACGATGGCCGAGACATAGAGCTGCGGACGAAGACCGGCCGCAACGCGACGCTTGGACGAAAACACGAGCCAGTAGTATTTCAGGCCTTCGAACATGGGAGCTTGCGGCGCCCAACGCGACCACGAATTGGTCAACCCTGGGCTCTTCAAGCCCGTGCACTCCTGTGGATCGTTCGCCTTCAAGCGCGTGGGTACTCCACCTTCACTCGGCACGAGGAAGATTTCCGCGGACGGCGTGTCGTACGACGAGGTCGCCGCATCGCTCCGGTTGAACGCAAGGAACGTGTCGTCCGGAGAATACATCGGGTAAAACTCGCGCTTTTGCGGATCACTCGCGCCCGGCAATGGTTTGGCATCGCCACCCATGCGATTGTTGTACGGAACCGTGTAGATGTCCATTGTGGGATCCGGCCCCGTCGTTTGAGCGATGACCCCTTGCTGCCCGCCCGCCGACGAAACATAGGCGATTTCCGTTCCGTCGTAACGCCACGTCGCCGACGACGGATTGCGAGGATCACCATTGCGAGCGATGACGCCCCAGCCATTCATGTCTGCGGCGTGCAAGTCGGTCCAAATGAGCTCGTACTTGATGCTCGGATCGACGACGTAGGTCGTAATGAGTACGGCATCGTTTGCCGAATAGTGCGCCGGCGACACGATGGGGTTCATTTGGCGGTGTCGCCCGAGGAGCGTAAATGCAGGGTCGGAAATCAATTCCGGACCAGGTTTGCCACCCGTGACCAAACGCGCGTCGACACTCCGGTAAGACCCAGGAACATCGTCACTGCTGTAGAAGATGATCTTGCCATCAGGTGACGAAGAGTGACACGAAAAACACCCCGTCTGTTTGCCGCCCGCGTTGATTCCCGCGGATTCTGCGGTGAGCACGACTTTCGTCTCGGAGTCTCCGACGGTAAAGCCACGAAACGTCGTAATGTTTGGTGGTGAGAACGCCGAATACACGACCGATCCCGGCGCCGCAATGGGTGCGATGTGCAGAATCGTTGGGTCGGAAGCATACGGCCCTTCGGTAATGACGCCGTTTTCATACTTCACCGTGCGAATCGTGATTTTCACGTCGTGTCCGCCGCTGTTGTTCGCAAGCCCCTTCCACATTGGCGTCGGCATGGTGTAGTTGTATTTCGTCGTGTACACGACGAGCGGATTGACCTGATTGTCGACCTCGAGCGTGATCTCGTATAGGTTTTGACCAATCTTGGGGCTGAATTCGATGAACAGGGGCGTCCAATTGCGCGGAACCATCGCATCCGAAGCGGGCTCCGAAATGCAAACGCTTGCCCCCGTTGCAGGACCCGCGTTGTTGAACACATCCGCCACGTCCGAAGTGAGCCCATCCAGGAAGACGGGATCCTTGGGAAAGTCGCCGAAGGGACCCGGATTGAACGTTCCACCGTCGCCGCCCGTGCCAGCATTGCCGCCTGTCGAACTGGTCGATCCACCTGCTCCACCCTCGCCGCCCATGCCGCTCGAGCTGGACGAAGAGCTGCTGGAGCTGGTCGTCGATGGATTGACCGGATCGGAGCACGACGCTCCCGATAATGCCGTTGCAACCGATATCGATGCAACAAGACCAAGGGTATACGTTCCGGAGTGCAGGTATCGTCTCGTCATGAAAACTCGCTCCTGGAGAAGGAAAAACAAGCGGTCGGTGCGGAAGACGCCGATCGTGTCGAGTAAAGCCTATCTTGCTTGCGGTTTCAAGCCCCAAGACACGTCGAAGTCACTTTGATTCAGGGCTTCGAATCGAGCACCGGCGATGCGAGCACTCGGTGTGCGACCCGGTATCTTGCTTCACGGCATCGCAAATTCACCGAGAAACCCATATTCGGCAAGCTCGAATATCACCAGATCCGGTTTGAACGATTCGACCGGAGCCTTGTAGGGACCCTTGAAATCGTGATGCACCATCAGCACCTCCGGAAACGATTGGCAAAAGAAGCGGCGTAGGTCCCAACCAAACGAGTCGTGAAAAATGAGCAGCCGCGGTCCCTTTCGCTCCGCGGTGCGACAGTGCCGATAACCTCGACCGTCGGGCCCTTTGCTGTCCCACGTCTCCAGCTTGACCGGCTCGGCCACGAGCGCCTGCACGTCGTTTTCCTCGAAATCCTTTGCCAGATAAAGCAAGTTGGCCAAATCCGTGGTCCTTTTTCCACCAGGAACGACCTTCACGTTTTTGACCGTATTGGCATCCGCGTCGGGCCAAAACGCCGCAACGCTCTTCATGATCTCGCGATACGTGTAATAGGCCCCGAGGTTGTTGTAATGCGAATCGGTTTTATAATAGAGTAAGTGTTTTTCTGTCGCCGCGATTTCTCGAATGCCCGCGCGAACGTTCGCAACGCTGAGCCCCATGCTGCCAAGCGCCGTGAAAAAAACTTCATTGCGATCCGTAGGCAAATACCGCGACACCGACGACGGCAGATGCTCGGGATATATGATTCCCTTCGTCGGAATCGGTGCAATCAGGAATTTTGCGCCACGACTGTCCATCCATTTTGCCCAAGCCATCCAAACTCGCAGCCTCGCGTCACGAACTTTGGTATCGAGCGGAATGGCGCGTTCCAAATCCAAAAACTTTTTGTCGCCATCGTAATACAAAAATCCGCTGCGCCCAATGACGACGCGATCCGAGCTGGATTCGCCCAAGCGTAGCCGTGCCAAACTATTCCACCGAATGGCCTTCGTGCGGAATCCATGGTGATCCTTCAAGTAAGCCTCGAGCTTTGCCGGATACTCGAGCCACTGCGTGACATTCTGCGGCCATGCGGGCTTCTGCGCTGCACTACGCCGCTCGACGTTCCGCACTGCTTCGGCCGCTTTTTCGTCGGTCGTGAGACCCGGCCACGCAAGCATCACGTAACACACCACCAGCATCGCGACGTGCTGCAAAGCGACGAAGAGCGATTTCGATTTGGCTCGATCCATCGGTCGCCTCAAAATCGGAAGTAAATGAAGGGGTTGAGACTACCGGACGAGATCGAAATGAGCGAAAACGCCAAGAGCGGAATGACAACCAGCGCCCGCACGGGATCGAACCACAGCGGTCGCTCGGATGCCGATTCGAGCTTTTTTCGGAAGGATTCGACCGACGTCATCATAAAGGGGCTCGAAGCAAGACACGCGACGATGCCCACGAGCACGACGTCGGCACGCGCAAATCGTGCAAAATCATGCACATACGCACCCGACATCGAGACACCGAACATCGTGCCCAAGAATCGAGTTGCATACGAGAGCGTATCGGCGCGGAAAAATACCCACCCAATCAGCACCGCCATGAGCGTATACGAATGACGTAAAAAACGCGGCAACCGCTCGAGCCGCTTGCCCCACCCCATACGCTCGATCGACAAGAGCGCCCCGTGAAACAATCCCCACACGATGAATTGCCACGCCGCACCATGCCAGAGGCCGCACAAGAAAAACACGGCAAAGAGGTTGAATGCCGTGCGCCGCGTGCCAAGCCTGTTGCCGCCAAGGGGGATGTAAAGATAATCGCGGAACCACGTGGAAAGCGTCATGTGCCAGCGTCGCCAGAATTCCGTGACCGATTGGGACGCGTATGGAAAGTTGAAATTGTCGACGAATGAAAACCCGCAGATCCGCCCAAGACCAATGGCCATGTGCGAATAACCCGAAAAGTCGAAGTAGATCTGCAAAGCGTATGCGATGATCCCAAACCAAGCAGCCGCAGCCGACAAATGCTGCGGTTGCTCGGCAAATACTGCATCCGCAGCAGCCGCCATGGTATTCGCCACGAGCGCCTTTTGTGCCAAACCGATGATGAATTCAGACGCTCCGCGCGCGATTTCACTCAGGCGATGCGTGCGGCTGCGAATCTGATCCGCAACATCGGCGAATCGCAAGATAGGGCCCGCCACGAGCTGCGAAAAGAGCGTGACGTAAAGCGTTAAATAGAGCGGATTTCGTTCGACGGCAGCTTCTTTGCGGTGCACGTCGAGCAGGTACGACATCGATTGAAAAATGAAGAACGATATGCCGAGCGGCAATCGCGGAGCCTCGAAGGCCAGCGGTTTGCCGCCCATCGCCACGACAATCGACGAAACGACTCCCGCCGAAAACCCGGCATACTTGAAATATCCAAGAAGCAACAAATTGGCGGCGATGCCCACCGCCAGTACCGCTCGACGCGGCTTACCCTCGTAACGAACCAAGATGAGCCCGGCGACATAGTTGAGCGCCACCGTGCCCAAGAGCAAATCCAAATACGTTGCTTCCCCCCAAGCGTAAAACACGAGGCTCGCGATGAGCAACCATATGTTTCCAAGCGTATTACGCCACTTTCCCGCCACCATGAGGTAAACGGTCAGCAGCACAGGTAGGAAGTAGAAGACGAAGACGACGGACGAGAAGACCACGCCGCGGCCTTATACCGCAAGCGCAGTTGTTTGGGGCGAAAAAATCGTCAGTGCCGGCGCTGAAGCTCGGCGCTCGTTACGAGGTCAGGACGTCAGCTCGGAAGCTGACCGCAGTCGGCGATCGAGACCTTCGCGGACGTTTTGCCATCGCTCGAACCGAGCGACTCGATCTTTTTCACGACATCCATGCCAGACGTCACTTGGCCAAACACGACGTGCTTACCGTCGAGCCAGTTCGTGACGACCGTCGTGATGAAGAACTGCGACCCGTTGGTGTTCGGACCCGCGTTGGCCATCGACAGAAGACCCGGGCGATCGTGCTTCTTTTCGAAGTTTTCGTCGGCGAACTTGCTGCCGTAGATCGACTTGCCGCCCGTGCCGTTGCCGTTGGTGAAGTCGCCGCCCTGGAGCATGAACTTCGGAATGACGCGATGAAACACCGAGCCCTTGTATCCGAAGCCTTTTTCGCCCGTGCAGAGCGCGCGGAAATTGTCGGCCGTCTTGGGCGTGACGTCCGCGAAGAGCTCGAACGTGATGCGACCAGCAGGCTGGCCATTGATGTCGATGTCGAAGAATACTGTCGGGTTTGCCATGAAGCTCCCCTTACCACAGCTTCGGCCCGTCGGCGCAACGACATGCATGCCTCCAAGAAAAAAAATTAGCGGCGCTGCTCACACCCTCGCGACCATTTCGTCCGCGACAACCACCCATAATTTTTCAATGTATTCTTGCAAACAACGAGACTCGTGGGAAAGTGGCAATGGCTCCGACGCGGCGCAAAGCGGTAGCGCGGGGAGCGGTGAAGAAACCAGCGACACGTTGGAGTTTTTGTATGAAAAAACTGGGGGCGGTACTTTTCGTTGCAGGTGCATTCATTGCCGGAGGGGCGGCACTGGCAATGGCGGGTCCCGGCGACAAGTACACCATTTGTCATCTCCCGTCGGACCGCGATGTGGGGCATTACATCCTGATTTCAGCAAGTGCTTGGAGGACGTCGCCGCATAGCATGCATGGCGATTGCCGTTACTACGGTCCTGACTTCGTGGGAGAAAAGGAAGATACGGAAGCGGCGGACGTGATCGACGAGGAGGGCGAGGTGATTGGGTGCAGATGCCAACCCGTGTGGGAATCCACTGAGCCAGATCCGAACGATCCGGCTCCGGCTCCGTGAATGATGGATTGCGTAATGGGTGCATCCGACGATGCCTACCATCATGACGATGTTTCTAGCCGTCCCCTCACGGGGTCCCGTCTTCGCCCGATTGCGGACTTTCCCGGAAGCTCTGCAGCGGGCTGGCATCGTCGAGCACGTTGTCGATGAAGTCCGACAAGTCGACGCCTGCTTCCTGAATCTCCGTGCCGTCGTAATCGAGCACGATCGTGCAGTGGCTGTCCGCACGATCACGCCAATACGGCAAGTAATAGGCAAGGTTGTCGTGCTTGTCGAACGCCGCCGTGAGCAGATCCGAATCTTCTTTCCAGAGCACGAGGCGCTCTTCGTCGCTGAGCTCGGGGAAAAAACGCCTGTACGAATACGACGAAAACGTGTGATCCCGCAAGAAGTACGTCACCGCCAGCCGATCTTTCGGCAAGAGCTCCGATAGCTTCAGGATCACCCCGCCCATGTCGTTCGAGTCGTACGCGACGGGGACCGTTTCGAAGACGCTATCGAGATCCCAGGCTTGTCGAATGGTATCGTAAAGCGGTTTGGAATGCACGGACCCGGGAAATAGCGGGCCGGAATCGTCGATCAAATACGCACGTTCGGGCGCGAGCGCATTTCGCACGAACCAATGCCCCGCGATCGATCCTGCTCCACCCGCGCTGCAGCCGCCCACCACGAGCCGCGACGTATTCTTGAATATCGTTGCCGTATATTCCGCGGCAGCCACCATGTTCTTGTAACCATTGTGATGAAATTCGAGATCCGGATCTTTGCCAAGCGGATCTACATACGTTCGCACCGTGTTGCCGATGTGTACGTCGCCCGTGCAATACGGCAGATAAACATAGTTCCAGTCCCGGAAATGATTCGTCTCGTCGGCGCGCCTCAAGAACGGGAAGACCAGTTGCCAACCCAGGATGTGACCATCCGTGATCCCCTCGGTATTGGACGCTCCGAGCCCCGTTTTTCCTGCGCAACTGTCGTAATCCCAGCATGCCCCACCAGGCTCGAACATGAACAGCACGTCCTTGCTGCCGACGAGCGACGGATTCACGAAGAACTTGTACTGACTGCCATTCGCGCAGACCGTGCCGGGAAGCTCCACCTTCGTCCAGGCTCCCGGTTCCAGCCCAAGCTCCTCCATCGAGGGTTCCGTCTTTTGGGCGTCGACGTCGTCGCTGCCGCAGCCCGAGAGAAAAAACAAGGACAGGCCGATGAAAGAAAAGATGGTCGCGCGCATGGGAAAACACTAACGAATTCCCGAGCGCATGACAAGAGCATCGAAAGGATTTCGATTGTGCTTTCGCTTGCGAGAGATCATTGCGTGAAGTGCATCCGCCCGGTACACTCGCGCCCGTCATGACCGCTCCGTTGCCACGACAGATTTCACGGCAGGCTGTCATTTTGGCTGGTGGTCTCGCTACGCGCATGTACCCGCGCACGCGCCACGTGCCCAAGTTTCTTTTGCCTGTTCTTGGCCGTCCATTCGGCCATCTCTTGCTCGAACGACTTGCGGCATCGGGGTATACCGATATCGTTCTTTGCACAGGGCATCTTGGAGATGCGATTCGTGACAGCGTTGGGGATGGCCGTTCATTCGGTCTTCGCGTGGTGATATCGGATGAAGGAGCCACGCGCCTCGGAACGGCAGGCGCGCTTCGTCATGCGCTTGCCCTGCTCGATTCGACGTTCCTCGTCACGTATGGCGATTCGTATCTTCCGTTCGATTATGCATTGCCGCTCGACGACTTGAATACGCATCCCGAGGTGCTCGGGACGATGAGCGTGTTTCATAATGAAGATCGCTGGGACAGTTCGAATTGCGAAGTTTCAGGGGACATGGTGGTTCGGTATGAAAAACGCCCGCCTGGAAGTCCACGTGACCCGCGGCTCGATTACATCGATTACGGAGCGATCGCGTTGCGGCGCGAGGTCATAGCTGGGCTACCGGAAGGACCGTCGGACTTGGCGGTCGTGCAGCGAGACCTTGCGCGAGCTGGGAAATTGCGGGCGCTTTTGGCGACCGAGCGATTTCACGAGATAGGTTCCGAGGCTGGGCTTCGGGACCTCGAGGCATACATCGCGACGCGTGGCCGCTGAAAACGGAAAGGAACAATCGCGCGGTAACGGTTGTCGACTGGCCCGGCGCATGGGGACGTTTGGACGATGCTCGCAAATGCGTAAAAGCCAGAGGTTTCGGATAAATTTGGAGGCGGCTCGAAAAAGTTCGGAACCTTTGATGCAGTGGTCTGTCAAGCCGCGCCGTGACCCGCTTACTCGTGGAGAGTTTGCGAGGGATATCGTGGAAGGAGCACACCATGGGCGGCGTGGACGTTGGCGGCGAGGGTGGGAAGAAGAAAGCAACGAATGCGGAAATCAACATGGTTCCGTTCATCGATCTTTTGATGTGTACCATCGCGTTTCTGCTCATTACGGCCGTGTGGGTGACGAATTCGCGCATGAACGCGGATGCTCAGGTCCCGGGTCCGCCGAGCCCCGACCCGCCGACGGTCGTGCCTCCTGAAAAAGTGCTCAATGTTCACATTGGAGAAACCGATTTCGGTCTCGTGTGGAAACAAGGCGCAACGGTCGTGAGCGAGGTGCGCATCCCGAAGGGATCCGGCGAAGGCAGCGATATCGTGCGTTATCCGGAATTGGCGAAGCGGATCGAGCAAGAGTGGCAGCAGAATGCGAATCACCGCGATCCGAGCGACAAGAAGCTCGATCAGGCGATATTGCACAGCGACAATCGGACGCCGTTCAAGGAAATCGTAGCGGTGCTCGATGCGCTCTATTCGACGCGGCGCACGGTCAAACTGCAAGATGGCGACAAGGAAATGCCCGCGTTCAACATGACGTTCGCGGCGCGGTGATTCAGGAATGCCGGGGGCCGATCAAGGAATCCCAGCGATGAACCTCGCGACGAAGATATCCGCTTCGGTGGAACTGGGATCTTGCATGAGAAAATTCTGCCCGCCCTGACCATTCGAAAAATCGAGGCTCTTGGTCCAGCCCCCTGCGAGTATCGTGCTCGATTGTGCTACTGCCACGTGCACGTGTCTCGACGTGAACGATTCCCCGTGGCCTGCGAAGTATTCGAATGAAAGAAGTTTGAAAACCACTGGGTCGAGCACTGCAAGGAAAGCTGTGTTGCTTGCGCCGCCGCCTGGTGCGACCGGCCCGACGATATCGGGCCGAGCGGGATCAACCGCCATCGTTGTCGCGAACGTACCCGAGACGAAGAGTTTCCCAGCGCCCAGGGCGACGCCGCTGGCTCGCGTCCCTTCGAATACCTGCGCGCCACCGGGAAGAACGATCGCGTTTGGGGCGCCATCGGCTGGGCGAATCCGCGCCACAAATGCTGCGGGCTGTCCCGACGCGAGCCCCGGTTCGAAGACCGTTTGCCCATTCACCTGCCCCACGACGACGACATTCCCCGTCTCATCCACTTCGATGGCGGCAGGCTCGATCGACCCGCTTCCGCCGCCGCTTTGTCCGTAGACGTAAAGGTTTAGTGGTGCCCCGGTCTCCGTATTGTGTGGAGCGAGGAACATGTCGGCACCAGCGCCGGCGTCCTTGTTGACCACCGAATTCGACAAAATGTTTTGGAACTGCCCGGTGATCCATAAATTGGAAGCGTTGTCGAGACGCATGGCCACCGGCTTGACGTTACCCGCACCAGTGCTGTACGTCTGAGCCCATTGGCAGGCACCGTTTCCATTGTATTTTATGATGAACATCCCCGTGACGATGTTCACCATGGTCCCTGATCCCGCAGGGCACTCGATGTTGAAGCCGCTCGTCGTGGTGCCCACGGCATAGATGTTGTCGGATGCGTCGACGTCGATGGCGGTAATCCTTGCATATTGATTGGCGTTGCTGCTGGATATGTTCCATATCGTAGCGGTTGGATTCGAAGGGCTGCGCTTTTCGATGTATGAGTACTCGGTTTCGCCAGATTTCAAAAAGCCTGCAGCAATGATGTCGCCTTTCGAATCGGCTGCGACGGCAAGGTACTCGCCTGAAGGACCCTGCTGCGCCCATTCTACGCCGCCGCCCGCATGCATCCGGGCGAGAAAACTTTGGTAGGACGCACCGGGCGGGAGTGGCACCGCGTCCAGCGAAAACGCGTCTTGGCTGTAAGCGCCTGCAATGATGATATTTTCGTTCTTGTCGAGCGCTACCGTATTAACTTCCTGTCGCTTTTCGAGGCTCCCAAACCGTTTGGCCCACGCAAGCTGCATGCAGGTACCCGCATTGCAATTGGCAAGTGCAGGGTCATTGCAGATTGATACGTTGCATTCTCCGATTCCGCCCGTTCCGCCCGCCCCACCCATTCCGCTCGAGCTCGACGAACCAGCCGGCTCGCCCCCATTGCCACCCGTCGCAGCGGTACCACCTCCAGTGCCGCCCGCATTTTCTCCCCCGCTCCCGCCCGTTCCCTGCCCATCGTGTTTGTCGTAGTCATACGCGAGGATGCAGCCGCCGAGCATCGCAATGGACGTACCAATCAAAAGTTTGTTAAAAGAATCCACTAGAACCTCCCGGACAAACCAATTCCTGCGCCACCCGGCATGAAAAGCGGTACGACGGCCGCATCCTTGGGCTTTTCGGTCGCCGACTTCGGCGCCGTGAGCACCAAAATGAGCCCCGCGCCTATCCCGGCCAAACCCACGCCAAACGTCACCGTATTCGCTACGAGAAGCGACTTGTATTGCGACACCTTCTCATTTCGCTGTGCCATGCTGCAACCATCGCCGCACGCCTCAATCTCGTCGTCCGCCGAAGAGACCCCGTACGCCGTCCCCGCGCTCGCGAGCAGACCCACGACCCCGAGACCTCCCACGACAAACCCCGCCACGCGGCGCGGATGAGGCGGTGGAGGCGGCGGCGCTGGGCCTCCCAAGGAAGGCGCTGCCGTTGCCGAACCCGTCACGGATGCGACGGGTGCACCGATCGTAACGACAAACTCGGTGCGCTCTCGTTCGGCAATCGTGATCTCGCGGCGAACGTCTTGCCTCCCTTTCGCCCGAATGACGAACACATGCTTGCCAGGATTTACACGCAAGGGCCTGACGAGCTCCGCAGGAGAAAGCTCGGCATCGTCGAAAATCACGGCTGCTCGAGCGCTCGCTGCAGGCGTCACCACGCGAATGCGCGGAACCCGCGGATCGAGCACTCCGATGCGTTCCTTGGCCACTTTGGTGCGAGGGTCGGCGGGGTCATCGACGAGCGCCATGCCCCGTTCCCAGTGTTCGAGCGCAGAGGCGATGCGCCCGTCACGTTCGTCGCATTGCGCCACGGTGAAGTGCGAGTTCGCAACGGCGAAGAGCTCGAGGCTCTGACGAACTTTGGGGCAGCCGCCCGCCCAATTTCCGCCGTCGATTGCCTTGCGTCCCTCGAGAAACAAGGTTTGCGCTCGGGTCTTGGCGTCGGGTTCGTCCGCGGCTACGTCGCCAAACCCGATCGCGATCGGCACGATGACCGTGCCGATGAGAGATACGCCAAGACGGAAGCGGTGCATGAGGGGCATCATCAGTTGAAACCGCCGAAAATTTTTGTCGTTGAAGTGCCTGTCGGGGCGGTCTTGTTCGTGCCGAGAGGTTTGGACGGCGAAACTGGCGCGCCTGCATCGCGTGCAGGGGATGTAGCTGGCGGTGATGCGTCCGGCGCGGATGATGCTGCTACGGCGGGGAGCGTCGTGGCCGATGCATTCGTACTGGGCGCGCCCACCGGGCCTGCCGGCAAGACGCTGGGAGCCGACGTCAACGCCGCGCTATCGCTCGCGACCGCAACTGTCGACGACGTCTCCGTCGAGCCGACCATGATGGCGGAAATGCCGCCAGCAACGGCCGCGAGCGCAATTCCGCCGATGATGAATGGAGTTTTCGATCGTGCAGGCGCAGTCGACAAACGCTTTGCCGTGGGCGCAAAGTCGCTGATGCTCGCCGCGCTCGTCAAAGACGGTCGACCGACTGGAACGAGGTTCTGCGGCTCGCCGTGTTTTTCCAGGTACGCAATCGCGCGGCGCACGGCGGCTTGCATTGCACGCGCATCGTCGAAACGATCCTTCGGATCAAACGCGAGCGCCTTGTCGATGGGATCGGCGACTTCGGCAGGAAGACCTGGCAAAACCGTTCGAATGGGCGGCGCCGGATGCGTCATCGCCTTCAAGAGAAGCTGATTCAATGTTGCCGCTTCGTGCACGTGACGCCCGATGATCATACTGAACATCGTTGCACCAACGGCCCAAAGATCGCTTCGCCCATCGACTCGATTCCATTCTCCCAAAGCCTGCTCGGGCGGCATGAACGCCGGCGTTCCCATCGCGCTGCCCGTCTTCGTCATCTTCGCGGACGATTGCACCTCGCGCATGCGTGCGATTCCGAAGTCGAGCACTTTCAGGTTGCCGTCGTCCGTGATGAAGATGTTGTCCGGCTTCAGGTCGCGATGGACGATGCCTTTGTCGTGTGCCGCCGCGAGTGCGTCGAGAAGTTTGTCGGCATGACGCATCGTCTCCAGAAGCCCAAGGCGTTTGTCCGGACGCTCCTGCGAGAGCTCCTCGAGCGTCTTGCCGACGAGCAGCTCCATGACGATGAACACCGATCCATCTTCGGCTACGTCATCGTCGAAAACGCTGACGGCACCCGGGTGATTCACGGTGTTTGCGACGTAGCCTTCGCGCAGAAATCGTGCGCGAACGTCGGCGTCGGTGGAGTGCTCGAGGTGGAGCATCTTGATCGCGCCGCGTTTGCCGTTGCGGTGCGTGCCTTCGTAAACGGCCGCCATGCCACCGACCCCGAGCAACCGATCGATGGTCCACTTGCCGCGTAAAACTGCACCAACGCGAGCTTTGGCGCGTTGCGTGATCGGGTCGTCGACGAGCTCGGGCGAGCTTTCGACCATGCGGGGTGTCTTCACGCCAAACCTCGCGACGTCGCGCTGCATGGTCGCAGGGCAAAGGGGGAAAATCGCCTCGGTAATCCCTGATGACGTTGCACGTGCTCTACCTTTGAAACGCGCGAGCTAGGGCAGTTGGGTCGCTCGAGGCGCCCACCATGCCGCAAACATCCTTTACAACTTTCGGCCCAGGGTGCACAAGCTTGCGACACGAAGGGTCCGAGCGCTCGAGGCTTTCGCCACAAAAAACGAGTGCTTGGCGCTTCACGTGATTGTATGAAGCGCGGTACGCTCCCGCCCCTTCCGAGGAATCGCATGACCACGAAGCTCGATACGACGCACGCAAACGCCTTCACCGATCGCATCTGGGAGCAGGAGATCGTTCCATCGATCACCGAATACATCAGCATCCCGTGCAAGTCTCCGTCGTTCGATCGCGACTGGCGCGAACATGGCCACATGGACCGCGCCGTTGCGCTCATCGAGGCATGGTGTCGAAAGCAGCCCATCCCGGGTTTGTCCGTGGAGGTCGTGCGTTTGGAAGGACGAACTCCGGTCATCTTCATGGAGCTGCCCGGCAAGGGCGACGACACCGTGCTCCTCTACGGTCACCTCGACAAACAGCCTGAAATGATCGGTTGGGACGAAGGCAAAGGACCTTGGCAACCGGTGCGTGAAGGCGACAAACTCTACGGACGCGGCGGCGCCGACGATGGGTACTCGGCGTTCGCATCGCTCGCGGCGCTGCGACTTCTTGCAGAACAGGGGATTCCGCACGCGCGCTGCGTGATCTTGATCGAAGCGTGCGAGGAGAGCGGGAGCTTCGACTTGCCCGCATACATCGATGCGCTGGCGCCCCGCATCGGTCATCCGAGCCTCGTCGTGTGCCTCGATTCGGGCTGTGGGAATTACGAGCAGCTTTGGACGACCACGAGTCTGCGTGGACTCGTCGGTGGCACGCTCGAAGTCAAAATACTGCGCGAAGGCGTGCATTCGGGCGCAGCGACCGGCATCGTCGCATCGACGTTCCGCATCTTGCGCCAGCTACTTTCGCGCGTAGAGGACGAGAAAACCGGCCGGGTTTTACTTGAAGAACTCTACACCGACATTCCAGAAGGGCGCGTCGAGCAAGCGCAGCGAGCAGCCGAAGTGCTCGGGTCGATGTGTTACCTGGAAATGCCGTGGGTCGATGGCGCATGTCCCGTGTGCGAGGACCATCAGGAGCTGCTCTTGAATCGCACGTGGCGTCCTGCAATGGCGGTGATTGGCGCCGATGGTTTGCCGCCTCTTGCGAGCGCTGGCAACGTGCTTCGCCCGTCGACGAAGCTGAAGATCTCGATGCGGATTCCTCCGCGGGTCGATCCGGATAAAGCGACGCGAGCGCTCAAAGAAGCACTCGAGAAAGATCCGCCGTACGGGGCGCAAGTGACGTTTGCCGCGTCGAGTCCTGCGCAAGGTTGGGATGCCCCGCCGCTCGCCGATTGGCTCGACAAAGCAATGCAAAATGCGTCGCGTACGTTTTTTGGCCGTCCGGCGATGGCATTTGGCGAAGGTGGAACCATTCCCTTCATGGGTATGCTCGGTGAAAAATTCCCCGAAGCACAATTTCTCATCACTGGCGTGCTCGGGCCGCAATCGAATGCGCACGGTCCAAACGAATTCTTGCACATCGCTTATGGCAAGAAACTCACCGCATGCGTCGCGAGCGTCATTGCCGATCACTTCACGCGGCGGTGAAATACGATTGATTCAGCTACGAAAGGTCGGGGAGACCGTATGTCGAGCGGGAGTGTAACGTCGTCGGATCCGGACGGTATCTTACACGTCGATTGGCCCGTGGTCGGCGACGAGGAGCAGCTTCCAGCCGATCCAATGGCTGCCCTCGACAAACTCACGCAGCTCAACGGGTCGAGCACGTCGGCAGGAGCGCACGCGTGCGGTGCCGTGTCGCTCGTCGGCGCGACGCTCGCCGTGCACGGATATGCCGGATTGCGGCGTTTGGTCGATGCGATTGCGGAGGAGCTCTCCGACGACACGCGAAACGCGCTCGAACGGCTCGCGGATGAAATCGGCGCGGGTGGAGCGGGCGCTACATTCGGCGTGCTCGCTGATTACGCGATTTTGATCTACCGCCGTTATCGAGGTATGGACGGCGGTATGGATTTCCGAAAATTGCAGCACCTGATGGATCGCGCCGGATTTGTGGCTCCCAGCACGATGAATGACGACGACATCGGACGCACCATCGGAAAAGCGGGGCAATGCTGGCCTGCCAAGATATCCATTTTTGGTACCGACGGGGATCATTGGATCATGGTGGGCCGTGACGCTCGGGGACTCTTCGTTTTCGACCCCTACCCTCGTGATGATGGCAGCCAAATCATCCGTCCGGGCGAAGCGGACTGGAAGCGTTATGTCGAGGCCATTGGCAAAGACGAACAAGGCAAGAACACGATTGGTTTTTTGCCGAAGTGATACGATTCGAATGGCCTTGACGCCCGAGCGCAAAGCGAATTGAGCACGCATGACCTCGACTGGAATCGAACGCCTCAACGCTTACTTACGTGCCCAGCCACCCAAAAGCGCTGCACCCACCGACATGCGGGCGTGGTTTTTGGAGCTCATTGCCGTCACGCCCATTCCCGACGGCGCAAAGCTCGAACCTTCCACATGTCCCGTGCCGGCTTCGTGGATCAATCCCGAGGGCGCCGACGCTGGGCGCGTCATCTTGTACTGCCACGGCGGTGCGTACGTTCTCGGCTCGCCCGCGACGCACCTCGAAATGGTGCATCGTTTTGCAAAAGCGGCATCGGCACGTGCGTTGTCCGTCGATTATCGACTCTTGCCTGAAAACCCCTACCCCGCTTGCATCGACGACGTTCTGCATGCATATCGATACCTGCTGAACGAAGGCATCGCGGCATCTCACATTGCCATTGCCGGGGATTCGGCCGGTGGTGGAATCACCATGTCCGCGGCGCTTCGCATTCGGGAAGGCGGACTTCCGCAACCTGGATGTTTGGTGTGTTTTTCGCCATGGGTCGACTTTACAGTCTCGGGCGAATCCATCAAGACGAATGCCGACTGGGACGCGATGGTCGATGCGAGGCTGCTCCCCAAGCTTTCACAGATGATCTTGAATGGTCAGGATCCCACTTCATCGTCGCCTCTCTTTGCAGACCTGTCGAATTTGCCGCCACTCCTCGTCCAAGCCGGCAAACACGAAGTGCTTCTCGATGATTCCCGCAAGCTCGCGGAACGTTACAAAGAAGCAGGCGGAAGCGTGGTGCTCGAAGCTTGGGACAAAATGACGCACGTTTTCCAGGCGTTTCCCACGTTCGTTCCCGAAGCCACAGAAGCCATCGAACGCGCTGGCGCGTTTGTCAAAGAAAAACTCGGCTCATGAAATCTACCGCATCCATTCGTTTTTCCTCTTCATGATTTCGTTGTCTGTTTGGAAAAACGCATGGACGATGCGCGTAGTTTGCCTTTTGGGGCTGTCCGCAAGCTGTTTGTCTTGCCGCGATCGTTCATCGCCCACCGAAAAGGCAACGAGCGATCGAATGCAGGTCGAAGCTCTTCCGCATCTGCCTGCGGGTTTGACCCTACGTTTGACGCCACGTCCAGAGCAAGCTCGAGTCGATGTCGAAATGCATCTCGTGGGGCCGGATGCTACGGCGATGAAAGAATTGGTCATTGCGAGGGCGTGGGCGAATATCGACGGGTTTGCTGCGATTCGAGCCTTGCGTGTGCGTGATGCGCGAGGCGAAATCGCGACGCGTCCTGGGCCCGATGCGGGGCCCGATCGCACGATCGAGCTAGAACGTTCACCCCTGCTCGAACACGTGGAAATTCGTTATTCCGTCGCGTCGGCGCCGGCAAATGCTCCGCGATTTGCGCTGCATGTCGATCGCGAGCGTTTTTCCGGCGTGGGGCATACGTTCTTGTTATTGCCACGCCTCGACAAACCCGCTGCCGTTCATTTGCAGATCCGTTCGAGCACGCTTGCTTCGGGTGCATCGGGGGCGACGTCGTTCGGTACGGGAGACGAAATCGAAGTTTCGGCGACGTCGCGGGAAATTGCGCATGGCGTGTATGCATCGGGGCGTTTGCGCGCGATCGAGCGGCCGAATGCCGGACGCCTCGTGCTCCTCGGAAGGCCCGCATTCGACGCGGACGCGGCTCATCGAGCGATTACCAAGGCGCACCGAGCGCTCGAGCGTACGTTTGTCTCGGTGCACGAGGAAAAACCGGAGCGTTTTTCTTATATCGTGATGACCGAACCGGGCTTGGGCAAAGGACACGACGGAGCGCTTCTTGGCAAATCGTTTGGATTGTGGATGGGCAGTGAAGCTCCCTTCGATGCATCGAGGATCATCGCTGCAACGCACGAGCTTGCGCATGCCTGGATTGGCGGAGCCGTGCGGCTCGTCAGCGATCGTGGTGACGAACAAGCATGGTTTTCCGAAGGGTTTGCCGTTCATTACGCGCGCAAAGTGGCCCTCGCGGAAAAACTCGTCAATCCAGATGAATTTGCTGACGACGTCGAAAAAACGCTGGGACCAGGCGTGAGCGATTTGGGATCGCACCCCATTCCTCGGTCGCGTGAAGCGTATCAACGAGGCGCGCTTTATGCCGCGCAAATCGATGCGGCCATACAAAAATCGTCCAAGGGTAAACGTTCGCTCGATGATCTCATGCGAAAACTGTTTTCCCGTCGTTCGTCCGAAGCGTCGACGAGCGTGCCGGTCGACGTGTTTCGAGATCTCGTCGCCGAAGAATTGGGACCGGGTCGAGGTGAAGAATTGTCTTGGGTCATGGTGCAAGGCCACGGCGAAATTCGGCTCGATGACGATACATTCGGAAAGTGTTTTCACAGGTCGCGAACCAAAACGAAGGTATTCGAGCTCGGATTCGATCGACAAAGCATGCGACGCACGCCGCAAATGATTCGAGGATTGGTGGCGGGATCGGCGGCGGCGCGCGCGGGCCTCGTCGAAGGCGCCATCGTTCTTTCGTCGAAGCTGCCAAGTGAATTCGATACTGATTTCGACAAACCCGTGGAAATCGTCGTGGCGGCTCCTCGAGGGAGCAAAAAAATTCGCTATCTCCCCGTTGGCGAACGCGAAGACGTTCACTGGGCTGCGAAAAAGGGATGTTCGGATTGACCTGAAAAGCATTCACGCGCCGTGTGGTTCGTCGCCCACGCGCCGTGTCACTCGTCGAACGCTCCACCTTCCGCAATTGCAGGTATTGCGCTGATTCCCGCTTGGATCGGTTCGTGCCAGACGCGGGCCGTCATCGTGGAGGCTCGCATGTCACGTCGCCGTTCGCTCATTTTTGCCGCATCGTCTCTGTCGATTCTTGCTGGCTGCGGGAGCGCTCCTACCGCTTCGCCGCGATCGTATTCGGCGCCTTTGCCGAGCGCTGCGGAGCCTACGTCAATCGCGCATGAAGGCGTGCTGGCTGCTCCATCGAATGCAAGTCCGTGTGCTGCGCGTCGTGAAGCCGCATTGCGGCCCATGCAGGCGGGCCGCGGTGATCGCGTCGTGCTTGCCAAGCGCGGCCAGAAGACACTCGCATTCGTCGCGAACGAGGACGATGGCGCCATACATACGATTGACCTGGACAAACGTGACGAAACGGGTGTTACGCCGCTTCCGGGATCACCTTCGGCATTGGTGTTCTTGTCGGATGGACGGCTTGCCGTGGCATTGCGGGACCGAAATGAAGTGCTGCTGCTGGAGGCAAAGGACGACGCGTCTGGGGAGCTCGAAACGCGGTGTCGCGTG
Organism: Polyangiaceae bacterium; assembly: GCA_016715885.1. Taxonomy (NCBI): domain Bacteria; kingdom Pseudomonadati; phylum Myxococcota; order Polyangiales; family Polyangiaceae; species Polyangiaceae bacterium. The sequence goes on along the minus strand of JADJXL010000020.1, from coordinate 417,608 downwards.
GATGTGGCGAGCGAGCCCGTGGGATTGGCGTCGGTCGTGACGAACGATGCAGAGCGAATCGTCGTGACGAGTGGTTATGGGCATGCTTTGGGCATCATCGATACGAATTCGTTCGAGGTCGAGCGAGTTGTCAATCTTGCGCGGGATCCGCGGGCGGTCGTGGTTTCCGGAGGGCATGCATTCGTGAGCCACGTGGTGTCTGCGGACATCAGCGTCGTGGAGCTCGAATCGGGCGCGGTGGACAAAGTCAATACGCTGTCGAACAAGCGCATTCGTTCCTTTGGTCATGTGTCGGAAGGCGATCCCGTTCTGGGAGGGCAAGCATTTGCGCTGGCCATGAATGAACGCGGGCGCCTATTTGCGCCCATGGTTGCGGTCGATCCGGGCGAGCCAAAGATTACGACGGCTTATGGTGGCGCGGAAAATCCCATCAAACCGTTCGTCGGTGTCGTGGATCTCGTGGCCAAAAAAGAAATCAACATTCCAATTCCTCTAGCCAATAATCACAGTCTCGAGTGCATGTTGCCGCGGGCTGCGGCAGCGGTGGGCGATCGGCTTTTCGTTACGTGTTTGGGCTCGGATGAGCTGGTCGAATTGGACGGTCGTGCGCAAAATGCGGCGCAATTCATTCGGCGTCGCGTGCAGCTACCGCGGGGGCCGCTGGGGCTCGCGGTGCTCGATCGCACGGCGGTCGTCATGTCGCAATTCGATCGCGCGGTGAGCATCGTGTCCGTCGACGAATACGACGCAAAGCCCGTCACGATTGCGTTATCACGTCCTTCGGGCGAAGTGGACGAAGCATTCGAGCGTGGGCGCCGAATGTTTCACGATCCGTTCGAACCGCGCATTTCAAGGGATGGCCGGGCGTGTGCCAGTTGTCATCCGGATGGCCGGGAGGATGGTTTTACTTGGTCGACGCCGGATGGACCGCGCCAAACCATTTCGCTTGCTGGACGTCTTCCGAATGCAGCGCCTTATGGTTGGTTCGGGGATCATGGGAGTGTGCAAAATCATCTGACGCATACGGTTTCGCGCCTGGGAGGCCAGGGATTCGACACGAAGGATCGCGCCGATTTGGATGCGCTAGTCACGTACATTTCGCGCATGAAGGCGCCCGTGGCCACGCCAAACCTCGCGTCCAAAGAATTGATTACGAAGGGTCGGGAACTTTTTCACGATGTCGCTCAAGGGTGTGGTTTTTGTCATGCGGAAGGCGGCACGGATCGAGAGAGGCACGATATTGGAACGGGTCGGGCGCTGGAAGCAAGAATGTCCTTCGATACGCCGTCATTGATGTCGATTGCAGGCAGCGCACCGTATTTCCACGACGGTCGTTACAAGTCACTGGATGAGCTTTTGGCAAAAGCGGACGATAAAATGGGTCATGCGAAGCACTTGAATGCCGATCAGCGCGCAGCCATGGTGGCCTACATGGAATCGCTTGCCCCTGCGCCCGCGCCTGAGCTCGAGATGCGGCAATTCATTCGACGAGCCAATACAATTTCGTTGCCGACCGTGGCAAACAATCCGGTGGAAAAGCTTGCGCTTCGTCAAACGCCACCGCGAAAAACGCTGGAGATGGTCGATCTCGATGTGGACGCGTTGCCCGTCGTCGAAATTGAGCCTGGCGTGAAGTACGTCGATACGAACCCGGAGCCGCAAGGCGGAGTCGTGAAAAACTTGCTCGTATGGAAATCAGGATGTGCAGCCATTCCCCATCACAGCGCAGCGCATTTGTTGCTCGATTGGCGTTCGACGGGGATGACGTACATGCTGGAGCGTTGCATTGGAGCGCCGGACGAGGATGGCCGGCGCGTTTGGCGTGACATGACGGCACAAACGGTGGATCCGCTTCCGGATGGCCGACTTCACGTGGAAGAGGACCGTGGATTCATTCGCGTCGGCACGCATGAATTCCGGGCGACGACGAGCATCGTTGCGGATGCAATGCCCATTGGAAATGGGCTGGCTTACGCATTCAGGACGAATTGCGCGAAGTGCAAGGAAGGCGAACGGGAAAAACTGCACGTCGTTGCTCCGTCCGATAACTTCTGGGGAGACGCATTCTTTCAATGGCGAACGATGAAGATTGACAAAGGAACGAGCGACAGCTTTTCGAGCATCTTCAATTTGCCGAACCTCGAGCGATGGAAGAAGGCCACGAAGGTGGAAGTGCCGACGGGGAGCAAAGTCGCAGCGCCGCGCAATGTGGTGTTTCGGATCGATACGTCGCGAACTTTTTCCGAGGACAAACCGCGCATCGCGGTTGGCCGGACGACGTGCGTGGAGAGTAGTTTCAGGTGTGATTGAATTGCGAACGAAGCAGGAGTAACAAACCCCAGATCATTGCCCCGCCCCCTTCGGCATCGTCGTCACCACCACGCGATGATGCCGCACGAGCGTCTGTTTCAGCGCCAGCTTCACCGTTTGCACGCTCATCTTGTCGAGCTCGGCCACAATCGCGTCCGTCGTCCCTGGGCCGAATGCTTCACGAATACGCGCGCTGTTCGCGAATTTCGGCGCGTTGTATGCGATTTCCCCGCCCTGACTCGCCAATTCCTTCTTCAAGCCCGCCTTCAAATGCGCCACCGCATAAGCGATTTCCACGCCCGTCGGCCCACTCTCCACGAATGCATCGATCTCCGCATCGAGACGCGCTTCGACCGCCGCAACGTCGTGTGGAATGGCCGGCATGACGTCGATCACCGCCACGCTCGCTCGACTGCCCGCATCGAGCTGCGCCTTCACCTCGGACGCATAACCCTTTTCCACGAGCGCTCGATCCAATCGCCCACCCTTGGAGCTCGAAAGAATCCACATCGCCACGCGCATCGCCGCGTGCAATTTCACGTTTTCTTCGCCGGGCGCAATCCATCCATACAGCGCCCGAACATTGGGCACGTTCTGCTCGACGACCAAACGCTCTTCGCGCGGGTGCAACCCGACATCCCCAGCCGCTCCGGTAGGCATCGAAATGAGCAGCCGATCGCATAGCTCTTGCACGCGCTTGCGCGACACGTCGCCAATCACCGTAATCGTAGCGCGATTCGGAGATCGTTCGAACGCAAACGATTCCGCAAGGAAGAGGTCGCGCGTGACCGACGCATCCTCACGTGCACCGAGCACACGCCCCTCGAGCGGATGACCCGGCGGAAACAGCGCATCACCAAGCGTCAGCCACGCCGGACCATACGGCGCCTGCTCCAGCGCACGACGCCGCGGAAGCGCGGACAAACGCCGCAAGCTCGCGAGCGGCGCACCCGTCGCTTCGCCCAGCAACAAGCGCAAACGACCCGCAGCAAGCTCGAAGCCGAGATCCACGTCGCGCTTGCTCACCGTGATCGTGTGCCGCACTTCGCCCGTGCCGAGCTGATCGAGCCCATCGGATACACCCACGACGGCACCCGCCTGCTCCTCCGCAATACGCACCGTGATCGCAACACGTGGAGCCGATGCATCCGTTCGAAGCCGTACGATTACGCCGTTTTGTAGGACAAACTTCTCGAAAGGATCCTCGAGCGACGCCTTCGTTGGTGTAGCAACGATGCCGAGCTGCTTCTGGATCGCCGCAGCGTTCAGGCCCTTGGCTGCCGTCTGCGCCGCGCGATCGTTCACCGCGAGCACGGACAGCGGATCACCCGCTTCTTGCCGCTGCCAACCAATGTCTCCGCCGATGTAAACCGCGGGCAACTTCGCGCCGAGTGCCCCAAGACCCGACATGTCGAGCCCGCTTGGTGTTTGTCCTGGTAGAATGAACGCCGGGAGGCGATTTTTCCCGATCGGCGAAGGCCGCGGCGGCAGTGGTGCCGCGCCATCGTCGTCCGTTTCGTCGGTGGGTATGCGCGGAACCGCAAGCGCGGAGGCATGCTCGGTCGCGCGATCCGCGTTTGGATCGTCCACTCGTTCGTGTTCGAGGTACGCGGGGAACGCTGCGAGCGTTTGTTGGATACGTTCGCCAGGCAAATGAATGATGTAGTCGCCGCCGTACGTCGGCGTGCGATCACGCAAGAGCTCCGGGTTGTACTCGCGCACCAAATGCGTCGAGATCCCTGCGGCTCGGGCGATCGTGCGTAGGCGCGTGCCTTCGGGAACCGCGATCTCGCCAAGTTCGAGCGATGGATCGGGGTGAAACATGTCCAGGCCAAACCGTGCGCGGTTGTTCGCGACAATCGCAAACGCGACGATTTGCGGCACGTAGTTCATCGTTTCTTCGGGCAAAAGCTTCTGCTGGGCAAGCTCGGCAAACCCGATCGGCGTCGCAGGGGCGCCCTTGGGTCGTGCTTCGGCAGCGCGCTGCATCCCGCGCAAAACGGTTTCGACGCCTGAGTTGTACGCAGCAAGCGCGAGATCCCAGCGACGGAACCGTTCGTAGAGATCCCGCAGATGCGCGACGGCCGCCGTCGTCGATCGCGTGATGCTGCGTCGTTCGTCGACCCACTGTGATTGTTCGAGGCCGTAAAGTGCGCCTGTTTCGGGCATGAACTGAAAAAGACCAACCGCCCCGGCCGGAGACGTCGCACGCGGATCGAAACCGCTCTCGATCGCCGCGAGCCACACGAGATCCTCGGGCAAACCTGCTTCCCGCAAGGCGTGTTCGATGATGGGACGATACTTCCCGCCGCGTGCGAAGCGTTCCCCGAACATGGTTCGTCCCGTGTCGTTTCGTGAGAAAAACTTCACAAAACGCATGGTTCGACGCGTGATCGGGATGCGCAGGTCGGGCATCGCGAGCGCCGAGAGCGTGCCGCTTTCGGGATTGTCGAGGTCTTCGTTCGTCGCCTTCTCGAAATCGCGCGCGATCGCAGCATCGAGCAGCCGATTTTCATCAATCCGCGGCAGCGATCCCGACGGTTCGTACGTCGCCGTGATGGGGCTGCGTTCGACGAGCGCCGGATCCCGAAACGCGCGATATGCCGCGGAAAGCGACGTGCGCAGCGACGGCGATCGAAGCGGCACGACGATCGCAGCGATGCCCACGAGGCTTGCCCCCGCGAGCATCAAGTGACGTCGTGCAATCGGCTTCATCGTCATCATTGTTGGCTAACTTCTCGCGGCTGGGAAGCGCTGCGATGGAGTTGTCGAACGTGCGTGCGCAGGAAACCGAGGCGTGGGCGACGAAATGTTGCGAGTGGCACGAAATACGCATGCATGCCCCGGTGTCTTTTCATGCGACACTCGGCGCGATGCACGGGCCGGTCGAAGCGCGAATTCGCGAACTCGTTGAAGGGGGCGGCGGCGAAGCCATTTTTGCCACGCGTTTCTTTCCTCTCGTGGAGCTCGATTCAGGAGCTCGCGTGGGTCTCGACGCGCAAGCATGCTTCGCGATCACGCTCCCGGATGCTCTCTGCACGTACGCACCCGAAGCGGGGCACATGTTCCACGAGGTTCTCGAGTGGAAACGGAGCAAGTTCGATGATGCGCTCGAAGAGGGAGCTGCAGTACATGGGCTCGCGCCAATCGAGGTGTCACTTTCATTTCCTGCTACAGGTATCGTTCGTGCGGTGCTCGTGAAGAACATGCACTACACGACGCGGCTTGCGCTCCAGTGGCTCAGGCCGACGGAATTGCGTGATGTGCAGGTCGAAATTCGCCACATCGTGCAAGACCGCGCGACGCCTACGCAGCTTCGAGATTTTGCGGCACGGCTGCTGGTGCGCGAGTGATCGTTCGATGCTGCAATTCCTGATGGGGAATCATTTTTCCGTGGAGATGAAAGGATCGTGATGCCGCCGGTTGAGAAGAAGCCATCTGCTGCCCTTCCCCCGCTGATAACGGCGCAGGATGTGGAGGCGGAGATTCAGCGCTTGTTCTTGTCGCAGGCAGGCTCGGGTCTCGTCATTCGCGTCTACGGTGAAGAGGGCGGCACGGCGGAAAACATCGAAGCTTTCCGCGAAATGCTGAACTCGCTGAGGCTCTACGACTACGGCACTGGCGCTGGCGAGGTCTACGTCGACGCGCCGAACTCGAGTGTCCTCACGCGTGCGCTCAACGTGCTCGCGCGCGAGCAACACCAAAAGCGCATTCTGGATCGAGTGCTCACGACGTTTGGCCATCACTTGATCGATCCGCTCGCGGCGATTCTCGATACGACGCCCGAAGGAACGATCATGTCGCGCCTGGGTGTGTTGCGAGACATGTTCTTGGCGCAGATTGCAGGGCTCAAGTTGACGCACGAGTCACAGGACATGCTGACGCAGGACCTGCTGATGGCGTTCGACGATGCGTATTTGCGGATGGTTGCGGAGCACGAGGAGCGCGTGCAGCGTCCGCGGGTACGCAAGTTGGCGCAGGAAATCTTGCGGCTGGTGGGCTCGACATTTCACGCGGCGCTGCGCGCGTGGCCGGAGCATGCGGACAACATCGCGATGCTGATATCGCGTCGAATGAAGGGCCAAGTGCACTTGCGCGAGGTGCCCACGTTGATTCGCGGGCAAATCTGCGCGGCCATCGAGGACTTCTTGTGGCTGGAGACGGCGAGCAAGATCGAGTCGGCGCTGGAGCCTTTGTTTGCGCAGCACAGCGGGCTCATGAGTGGTCCCATGCCCACGCTCGACCGATCGCTTTATGGCGAATTCGCTCAGGCATGTTGGGAGATCATTGCGGACTATTCGTAAAAGTCGACGATTGGTCATTGGGTAATTCCTGAATGATATCGCACAGCTACAAGGCTCGTGCGGCGCGTCGCGCGAGCTTCGACTACGTTGCGCGCCCATGACTGCACGCATCCTCGACGGGAAAGTTTTGGCTCAAAAGGTTCGCGACGAAGTTCGTGCCGACGTTGCTCGGTTCATGAGCGAATTCGGGCGTCCTCCGGGGCTCGACGTGGTGCTCGTCGGGGAAGATCCGGCAAGCGTCGTGTACACGCGTAACAAGGAAAAGGCGTCGAACGAGGTCGGTATGCGAGGGCGGCTTCATCGTCTCGCTGCGGACACGAGCGAAGCGGAGCTGCTCGAGCGCGTGCGGGCATTGTGCGCGGACGATTCGGTGGACGGCATTTTGGTGCAATTGCCGCTGCCGAAGCACATTCGCGAAGAGCGCGTCATCGAGGCGATCGTGCCATCGAAAGACGTGGATGGTTTTCATCCGATCAATGCAGGACTTCTGTCGACAGGTAAGCCGGCGCTCGTGCCATGCACGCCCACGGGATGCATGCGACTCATTGCTGAATCGGGCGTGTCTCTCGAAGGCTCGCGCGCGGTCGTGGTTGGGCGAAGCAACATCGTTGGAAAGCCTATGGCGATGCTGCTTCTCGCAGCGAATGCCACCGTGACGATGGCTCATTCACGCACGCGCGACTTGCCGGCGGTTTGTCGGGAAGCGGATGTGCTCGTGGTTGCCGTCGGGCGGGCTCGCATGGTGGGCGGCGATTGGATCAAGCCCGGCGCCGTCGTGATCGACGTGGGCATGAATCGCGATGCCAACGGCAAACTCTGTGGCGATGTGGATACGTCGGCCGCAGCGGAGCGTGCGTCGTACATCACGCCCGTGCCCGGTGGCGTCGGGCCGATGACGATTGCGTGTCTCTTGCAGAATACAGTTCGGGCCGCGCGTGCTCGGAAGCAGAGCGAACAGTTGCCTACGTCCTGACAATCTCTCGCCGACGTTCGAGAGTTTGGCGGTAGCATGTCGCGCAGATGCGCAACGAGATGGTCAAGTTCGTAGCGACCATCGGTAAAACATTGGTGCGCTCTGGGCCGGCCCAGCAGTTGCTCCAGCATGTTGCCGAAGAGATCGTCACGCATCTCGACGCAGCGCTCGTACGCATTTGGAGGCTGAACGCGACGGGCGAAGCGCTCGAATTGCGGGCAACTGCGGGCGCGGCGGCGCTTCCGGACGAAGCCCAGGATTGTATCGACGTTGGGGAGCACGGGATTGGCCGCATCGCAGGCGACATGCGTGCCTACGTGTCGAACGCGGTCGCGAACGAGCAGCACGTCGGTGAGCGGTCGTGGTTGATGCGCGAAGGCATCGTGTCGTTCGGTGGTTATCCGCTGATCATCGATCGCAGGCTCGTTGGCGTCGTAGCCGCTTACTTGCGCCATCCGCTGACGAGCGAAATGCAGGAGGCTCTTGCGACGGTGGCCGATCAGCTTGCGCTGGCGATTGATTACCGCCGTGCATCGAACGAGCTCGAAGTGGCCCGAGGCGAGATTGCGGAGGCCGAAAAAGCGAAGTTCCAGTTCCTGGCGAACATGAGCCACGAGCTGCGCACGCCGCTCAATTCCATCATCGGCATTACGACGCTTCTGGCCGACACTTCGCTCGGCAAGGAGCAGCGGCAGCACGTCGACCTCATTCGAATCAGTGGCGATGCGCTTCTCGGCCTCGTCAACGCGATGCTCGATTTTTCAAAGATGCAGTCGGGCGATCTCGAAGTCGAAGTGAGCGTGTTCGACCTGCACGCATGCGTCGAGGAGACGCTCGACTTGCTGGCACCTCAAGCGAGTCGCAAGCGGCTCGAGCTTTCGTACTCGATCGATCAGAAGACGCCGCAGCGCATTTACGGCGACCAGATGCGATTGCGCCAAGTGCTCATGAACTTGGTTGCCAACGCCATCAGGTTCACACGTGTTGGTGATGTGAACGTTTCGGTATCGACGCGAGCGCGTGAGCACGGGCTCGTCGAGATCACCTTTGCCATTCGAGACACCGGGATCGGCATCGCTTCGGAACGGCTTCAGCGCATGTTCAATCCGTTCGGTCAGACGGATGCATCGGCGGCGCACAAATTCGGTGGCACTCACTTGGGCCTGGCCATCTGCAAACGGCTTTGCGAAGTGATGAATGCGACCATCGATGTCGAAAGCGAGCTCGACAGGGGGACGACGTTCACCGTGACGCTCGTTGCGCGCGCCGTCGTGACCGAGCCGCTGCCGCATGTGCGACCTGCGCAGCCTCATCTCACGGGCCGTCGAGTGCTAGTGGTGGACGACAACGCGACGAGCCGCGAAATCCTGGCCGCTCACCTCGATGCGTGGGGAATGTCGGCCGTTGCGGTCGCTTCACCCGCCGACGCGTTGGCACGCATCAACAACGGCGACGCGTTCGAGCTTGCGCTGGTCGACGTGAACCATCCCGACGGAGCCGGCGCCGATGCTTCGACCGAGATTCATCGATTGCACGAAACCTTCGCTGCGATGCCCATCGTGCTGCTCGCTCCGCTGCTCGATCGCGCTCCGATGAGCGTGCGACGGGGCGCTATGTCGGTGGTGACCAAGCCCGTCAAGCCAGCACAGTTGTACAACGCGATCCACGAGGCTCTGTCGGTGGCGTCTCCAAGGCCGTCATCGTCGAAGCCGTCGGGGAGAATCGTTGCACCCATCGCTGCGCGTTTGCCGCTCCGAATACTGCTCGCCGAGGACGATGCCATCAGCCAGCAAGTCGCCTCGATGATGCTCGAACGGTTGGGATACCGCTGCGAGGTTGCGGCGAACGGGATGGAAGCGCTTGCGGCACTGTGGCGCAGTCATCACGACGTCGTGCTCATGGACGTGCAGATGCCCGACATGGACGGTTTCGAGGCAACGCGCATCATTTGGCGCGATTGGGAGCCGAATGATCGTCCGTTCATCATTGCGTTGACGGGCAGTGCGATGCCCGGTGAGCGCGAACGGTGCCTCGAAGCAGGCATGGATTATTATCTCGTCAAGCCAGTTCGTTTAGACGAACTGCGAACGGCTCTGGAGGCTGGTGCATCGTGGATCTCGAGCCGGAGGGACGTGACAGTGTCGTCTGCGGAAGTGCTCGATCCTCGGCCGATCGAGCAGTTACGGCATCTCGGGGCAGCCAGTGACGAAGGCATTGCCAACCAAATCGTGCAGTCGTTCTTCGTCGACACACCAACGCGGATCGCGGTGCTCCACGGTGCGCTCGCAACGAATGATCTGAAGCAGGTCGAGCTCGTTGCGAATTCGCTGAAAAGCGCGAGCGGCACGGTGGGCGCGAGGCAGCTTGCAGCGCTCTTCGCGGCCATCGAGGACAAGGCCGAAGCTGGGGATCACGAGGGGGTTGCGCGGCACGTGCACGACGTCGAACGCACTTTTGCCGACGCGCGCGAAGCGCTCGAACACGCAATGCGTGAGCACGATCAAGCGAAGAAGGGTGACAAGGCCGGCTGAGCTGCCTGCGCCTTCGAATCGACGCCGGGGTTCAAAGGTCGTAACCGGCAAACGTAGCGGCACCCGCTTGCAGGCGAACTTGCACGAAGAACGCTTGTTGCGCGATGTCGGTGAGGGTCAGATCGACAATCTCCGCCGCGCTCGGGCCGTCCACGTTGAGCGCCAAAATCACGCCTGCGGGGCCGGTCTCTTGCACTTGGTTTGAGTACAAACCAACGCCGGTGTCGTACACGATCGTCGCGCCGGATAGAGGTGTCGTCAGCGACACGCCAGACAGCGGCTGCCCATTGCGAACGATCTTCATCACGATCACACCACGCGAGTCGTCGATCGCGATCGGCGCGGGCAAACTCCCAGCAATGGCGGCAATGACTTGGCGATCGACCACGGGCAACGTGATTGCGCCACTGACGGGCACGCTCACCACCGAATGCGTCGAGAAAATCCCCGTAGCTCCCAGCGTTTGGTCTTGCACGAAAAACCAGGTCGCACCGCTCATCACGGACGGCAGGCTGAACGAGGGCATCATGTCGCCGTAAGGAGCGTCGATCGTGGAGCCCGTGTTCGATGTGGTGAAGATCGTTGCAGCGCCGATGTAGGGCGCGACCTGCGAGAAACCGAGGTCATTCAAGACGCCGACGTTTCCGCTGACATCGTTGGACGCCGCCGAGCCGCCAGCGCCGCCATCGCCGCTCGAGCTGCCGCTGTTGGAGCCTCCCGTCGTCACGATGCCGCAATTCGTCCCGGCATCAGGCGGACAATGCGGACGAGGATTGGTGTTGGAGTTACCGACCTCGCAACCGACCATCGAAGCGAACGACAAAGCAAGAATCGATATCGCCGTGAGACCGGCGCGAACGAAGCGAGCTGGCGATGAAGTCATTCACCGAGAATACGCCCGTCACGACAAGCCCGCAAAACTGAACGCGCAAGGGAATCGGCTGACGTCGTGCACGCCCGCCCGAGTTGAAGTCATGTCACGCGGCAGGCGCGGCTGCGACGGGAGCAGATGGCTTCGAGAGCCGTTTGTGCAGCGCATAAGCAACGCCAATCAGCACGACGCCAATGAGCTGCGATGTCGACAGGCCAAAGAGCGCACCTCGATCGTCCGCACGCCAAATCTCGAGCACGAAACGTCCGATGGCATAAAGCCCGAGGAACGTGACGAAGACCTGCCCGTCGTAACGTTTCCGTCCGTGCACGTAGAGCAGGCAGTATGCAGCGATGGCGAAGGAAACCGCCGACTCGAAGATCTGCATCGGAAGAACGGGGTGCGAGACATGATTCTCGGCCGCCAATTCCCCGAGCTTGAATTGCGCTTGGCTCGCGGGGCTGTTCGGCGGGAAGGACAAACCTAGCGCGCTGTCGGTGCGTACGCCGAAGCAGCACCCGGCGAGCAGACAACCGATGCGCCCGAAGCCAAGCCCGAGCGGCACGGCAAAACCGGCCATGTCGGCAGCTTTCCAAAACGGAAAACGGTCGCGTCGGAGCAGATACACGGCCATGGCCGATGCGCCGATGAAGCCGCCGTAATACGCCAAACCGCCCTGCCAAAACTTCGCCCACGCAAAGCAATCTTGCCCGGGCGGATGACACACGCCGCGAGCCGCATCCCACACACCGCGAGGCACGCGTTGTTCCTCGCCAAACGGATACCAGCCTCCGAGGCTGAAACCCGATCCGCGAGAGACGAGCTGATTGCACTGCGCCTGATTGTACGGCCAATCGACCTTCGACGGATCGGTGCACAAGTGCACGTAATCCCAGAAGTATCCGTCAGCGATGACGTGGAGCAGCCGCCCACCGACGACGCCCATGAGCAAGCACGCGAGCCCGAGATCGACGATGACGTCCGGATCCTGGCCAATTCTGCGTGCCCATAGCGTTCCCAATGCCGTGGCAAACAAGAAGCCGGCCAGGAGAAGCCCGAAATAGGCTGGAAAACCGATATCGAAGTAAAATACTCGAAAAAGCTCCGGCCTCATTTTGCCGCTTCAGCCTTCTTTTCAGCTTTGCGCGATTGGAACATATCGACCGCCATGAGCAGCACACCCGCGACGATCGCAATGTCCGCAATGTTGTACGTCGGCCAATGATACCCGCCGCGCGTCGGACCCGTAAACCGTTCGATGAAGTTGTCCAGCCACGTTCCTTCACGCGTGTACATGTCGATGAAGTCGATCACGTGGCGATACCGAATCCGGTCGACCAAGTTGCCGAGCGCTCCGCCCAGCACGAGCGGCAACCCCCACCGAAGCGCCGTCTGATCCGGCGCAAGCTTGCGGTAGAGCGATACGATGAAACCGATGGCCACGATTGAAACGAGAATGAAAAACGGCACGCGTACGGCCGGACTCTCGTTTTGAAGCAATCCCCACGCACCACCTGGGTTGTGAGCCAGCACGAGCCCCAAGAAACCGTCGATGATCTCCCGACGCTCGAAGGGATCCGACAAGTTCTTCACGGCCCAATGTTTCGTCCCGAGATCCGCCACGAGCGTTACTGCGGAGACGATGACCAAAAATGCGTAGGGGGGCCGATATGCGGGCTTCGCCTGAGCAGCAGCGTCGTCGGCCTTCGGCGCCAAAGCAGCCGTTTCGTCCGTCTTCGGCGAAGCTTCGTCCTTGGCGTCTTGCGCTGTCCCCTCTTTTGTTTCCGCGTCGCTCATAGGTTCATCGAGGGGGCGCTTCGCCGTACGACCCCAAAATCTGCGTTGGGCTTCGCCGCTACTCCACGCTGCGGCGGTTGTCTACTCTTTTGGCATCGGCTCCAATACGCCGCCAGCCGGTTCAATGACCGTCGATTGTATCGTCGAGTTGCCGTCAGCGTTTGAAAGCTCGGGCGTATTCCCCGGTCCTTTCGGGGGCGTTTCGGTCGATACGTGTCCCTTGCGCCCGGAGAACGTATCGAGTGCCATCAGCAGCACACCAGCCACGATCGCGATGTCTGCGACGTTGAACGTCGGCCAATGAACCTCCCGACCCTTGTACATCATGTACCAGTCGATGAAGTCGATGACCGAGCCGTAACGAATGCGATCGACCAGGTTGCCGATGGCACCTCCGAGGGCGAGGGGCAAACCCCAACGCATCGCCCATTGATCGGGATGAAGGCGCCGATAGACGGCAATGATGAAAACGATCGCGGCTGAAGAAACGAACAGAAAAAACGGACGGCGCAAATTTTCCGGCAAACCACGCAAAAAGCTCCACGCTCCCCCCGGATTGAGCGTGTAGATGAAGTCGAAATGATTCGGGATCACCGTGATGCTTCGCGGTCTCGTCCTATCCGCCCCGCTCAGCATCGCCTTGGCCCACCACTTGGAAGCAAGATCCGCTGCCGCCGAAATCGCCGTCACGGTCACAAGCAGCGCAATGGACGGCCGGTATCCATCGGACGCATCGGTCTCTGCAGCGTTTTCGTCGGGACGATCCGAGCCGGAAGTCATGAGGTGGGAAGGTGTACGCGATTGAGCAGGGCGACGCAAAGTCCTCCCACCTCACCATCGCAAGTGGCGCATAGCGGTACATCCGTTTAGTATCGCGCACATGCCGCCGCCGCCTTGGAAGCAGCCCGTAGGCGTGGATGCCGTCGTTTCGCAGTGGATCGCATCGGGCGACGTCCGCCCATGCCTCACCGCCGATCACGAGCTTCCCGCGTCCGAAGGCAAATACCGAAGCATTCCAGCCGACTTGCCCGAACCGCTGCGTCGTGCGCTCGCATCCCGCGGAATCGAAAAGCTCTACTCGCATCAAGCCGAAGCGCTCGAAGAAGCCAAGCGCGGCAAGCACGTCGTGGTAGCAACTCCCACCGCGAGCGGCAAAAGCCTCTGTTTTCACCTGCCTGTCATCCAAGCCTTGATGGCCGATCCGGATGCGAGCGCCATCTACCTTTACCCGACAAAAGCCTTGTCGCGCGATCAAGAGGCGGGCGTTCAAAAGCTCGTGCGCGATGCGGGCCTGACCATCCCGGCCATCGTGTACGACGGGGACACGCCGGGGGACGCGAGGCGCGCTGCGCGTGAGCGATGTCCGATTGTCATGACGAACCCGGACATGCTCCATTCGGGTATCCTCCCGCATCATGCGCATTGGGCGCGCACGTTTCAGCGGCTTCGTTACGTGGTCATCGACGAGCTGCACACGTACCGCGGCGTTTTCGGTTCGCACGTAGCGCATGTGCTGACGCGTCTCGTGCGTGCGGCGAGGTTTCACGGAGCAAACCCCGTTTTTCTTTGCGCAACGGCCACCATCGGCAACCCCGCTGAACACGCCGCCAAGTTACTCGACGTTGGTCAAGACGAACTCGTCGTCATCGGCGAATCCGGGGCCCCTCGCGGTGCACGAAGGCTGTTCATGTACAACCCGCCCGTGGTCAACGCCGAGCTTGGGGTACGCGCGAGCACGCTGAAAAGCGCCGTGCGTCTCGCGGTGGATCTCATCGGCGCCAAGGTGCCCACGATCGTCTTCGGCCAATCGCGGAACTCGGTCGAGATCATGCTCAAGTACCTTCGCGATCGCGTGGGCGATCAAGTGGGTCCGGACGCGATCATGGGTTATCGCGGCGGCTACTTGCCGGAAACGCGCCGGCGAGTCGAACGCGGGCTACGCGAAGGCGAAATCCTTTGTGTGGTCGCGACAAACGCGCTCGAGCTCGGCATCGACATCGGCGAGCTCGATGCGGTCGTCTGTGCCGGTTATCCCGGCAGCATCGCAGCGACGTGGCAAAGGTTTGGCCGAGCGGGTCGGCGCGGAGGCACGAGCATCGCCGTGATGATCGCCAACAGCACGGCGCTCGATCAGTACCTCGCGCAGAACCCGGAATACCTCTTGCGCGGCGAAGTCGAGCAAGCGCGTATCGATCCGGAGAACACCGAAGTCCTCATCCAGCACTTGAAATGCGCAGCGTTCGAGCTGCCTTTCATGCGGGGCGAGAGTTATCGCGAGATGCCGCCGGGGGACACGAGCGAAGCTTTGCAGTTCCTCGCCAAACACGGCGTCGTTCACGAATCACAGGACAAATTTCACTGGGCGACCGATGCGTACCCGGCCAACCACGTGAGTCTTCGGACCGTGGGTTGGGACAATTTTGTCATCGTCGATCGCGTCGAAGGGAAGGTTTTGGCGGAGCTCGATTGGCGTTCGACGCACACGATGCTGCACGAGCAAGCCATTTATCAGCACGATGGCGAGCAGTACCAAGTGGAGAAGCTCGACTACGAGAACCACAAGGCGTTCGTCGCGAAGGTCGAGCCGGACTACTTCACGACGGCCATGACAAACCGCAAGGTTACGGTCATCGAGGAAAACTCACGCGGCACGCTTGGTAGGGCGAACATTGGGTACGGCGAGGTGAGCATCGTCGAGAAGATCGTGGGCTACAAGAAGATCAAGTTTCACACGCACGAGAACACGGGGTACGGGGACGTGCGTTTGCCAGACATGCAGATGCACACGACGAGTTTTTGGCTCACGGTGCCCGAGGCGATTTGTCTCGAAATGGGCATGGGTCGAGCTGCGGCGATCGAGGGCATGCGCGGCATTGGAAAAGCGCTCGAAACTGTCGCGACGCTGGCGCTCATGTGCGACCCGCGGGACATCGGACAAACCTTGGGGGACGGCGGAGACGAGAGCGGCGAGCTACCGCCTCGAGCATCTGGAGGCGCGCACGCTGGGTTTGACCCGACGATCTTCCTCTTCGACAACGTTCCTGGAGGCGTGGGTTTGGCCGAGCGCATCTACGAACGAGTGCACGAGCTCCTTTCGCGCACGCGTCAGCTCGTTTCGCGTTGCTCGTGTCCGTCGGGTTGCCCCATGTGCGTCGGTGCGACGAGCTCCGAAGCGATTCGCAAGAAGGCCGCGCTGGGGCTCTTGAATCGAATCTTCGATGCGTAGTTCCCCCTCTCCGCTTGCGGAGAGGGGGTTAGGGGGTGAGGCCCTCGCACTCGTAGCCAGACGCGTCGTCGTCGTCGTCCGGGTCATCTGCGACGCGCGATCGATCCACGACGAGCGGTGGGTAGATGCTCGTGAGGAACTTCTCCGACGTGATGCCTGCGACGCGAATGTCCATCTCTTCGAGGTGCGCACGCGTCTCTGCGATGGCGACCTCCAAGTTTGCCTTCAGCGCCCGTTGCTTGGGTAATGCTTCGCGCTGGAAAGCCGTCTCGGCCCGCAAAATCTGTTCGTATTGGGCTGCGACCGTATCGGTTGCCGACGTGCGCACCGTGTCGTCGACGAGGTGCGCTGCGCGGATGGCACCGCGGTACTTGACGCGTTCGCGTTCCAGGAAATCTCGGTAAGGTTTTACCGCGGCGGATAGGTTCTGGATCTGTTTGTCGAGGCGAACCAGTTCCTTCTTCAGCGCCGTCTTGCGGTCGCTCGCGAGATCACTTTGCTCCACGTGCGCGGCCAGCGTCGCGTAGATCTCGCGAGCCCAGCGGAGATGGCGCAGTCCCGAAGCACCTCGAGAGAGTTTTTCCAAGGCGACCAAGTCCTCTCAGCAGGGTTTGCCCTTTCGCTTGCCCTTCAGTTTTTCACGCATCTTGGGACAAACATCTTTGATCGTCTTGACGCGTTCCTGGTACGCGTCCTTCATCTTTTCGAACTCGGCAGCGTGCGACTTTTTCAGGTCTTTTTTCTCGTCCCAGTCGTCTTTGACGTTGAAGAAGCGGTAGCCCCAGTCGTCGCCTTCCGCGATGAGCTTGAAGTCACCTCGCACGAACGCGCGGCGCCTGTCGTTGTCGCTCGTGCGCGGCAAGTCGATGATGACGTCACGCGGTTCCGGATCCTTGCCGTACATCTCGCCCACGAGGCTCGTGCCTTGCATGTCCGGATGCTTTTCGACGCCGAACATTTCCAGGATGGTCGGCGCCAAGTCGATCCCGCTGCGGGGCACGTCGATTTGTCGCGGTGTGATGCCGGGAGCGCGGATCATCAGCGGAACGTGCGTTAGTACATTCCAAACCTCGAAGCCGTGACGGTACATCTTGTGTTCACCGAATGCTTCGCCGTGATCGGCCGAAATGATGATGGCCGTGCGTTTGCCCCACTCTTGCGCGTCGACGAACTCGAACAGCTCGCCGATGTGTTTGTCCGTGAACGTCATTTCAGCGTCGTACTTGTCGCGCGCCGATTTGCCGTACGGGCCGATGCCTTCGTGCGGCATGTACTCGTCGTGCGGATCGAGCAGGTGGTACCAGGCGAAAAACCGGCCGCCCGTGTTTGCCTTGTCGGACAGATGTTTCTTCGCGAGCTCGATGTGCTTCGGGCTCGTGATGTTCCTGTCCGTGTGGTTGTCTTTGATGAGGCCCGGGACGATGTCCCAGATGTCGAAGCCTTGGTGAAACCCGGCTTTTTCCGGTGCGAAGTAGAAGTGCGCATGTGCGCTCATCGTGCGAATGCCCGCCTTTTGAAGCAGCTCGGGGAACATCAACACGCTGTCGGGGTAGTTGCCGAAGAAGTACCCACTGCGATCGACTTCGCTCGGATAACGCCCCGTGAGAAACCCTCCGAGGCTCATCGATGTGTACGACGAGATCGCGTAGAAGCGTGAATACGACACCGCGGTCTTCGCGAAAGCCGTGAGCACGGGCGCGATGTCGCGCTTGTAGCCGAGCCACGGCATGTCGGCGCGCATGCTGTCGACCGTGATGACGAGGATGTTCAGATCCTTTGGCATCGCAGGTCCAGCCGGCGCTGTTGGCTGTGCGTCCGCGGGTGCGGCAGATGCAACGGCCGATGCCGACGCCTGTGGAACTTCGACGACCGGAACGGGCTGTGATGTCGCAGCTCCAGGCGATCCCGCAGGCTTCGGTGGCAGCGATTCACCGCCTTGAGAGCATGCGGGTAGCGCCGCGAGCAGTGTTGCGAACAGGACCAAGCGTTCTGTCGAGGGACGGATCGAAGGCAGCAGCATGGCGCCGCCGTTCTAGCGCATTTGTGGTGTAAGGCCGCAAAAACGACGCCGTTTGATACGGTGGGGGCGTATCCTTTCGGTTTTCGAGGGCATGATGATCGGACTGCTTCGTTCGCGATTGGGCTTGGTAGGAGGGTTTTTCCTCGTTGCGGCGGCGTTGCCGCTCAGCGGTTGCGCACGTGGACCAGACGTGGAAAGCGCGTTGTCGCTGCGGCGTGTGGTGATCTATCGCAACGGCGTTGGGTACTACGAACGTCGTGGACACGTGGAGGAACCCGAGGTTGCGTTCAAAGTTCGGACGGAACGGATTGGTGATTTTCTCGCGACGCTCGCGGTGATGGAGCAAGGTGGAAGCAGCGTGCGAAGCGCTTCCTTTCCCGTCGATATCGACAAGAAACCGGGCGACGACGACGACGAGGAAGAGGCGGACGAGAGCGAGGTCGAGCCTGCGCCCGACGCTCGTTACGGCTTTCCGATGCCTCCGCAGCCGCCGAAGCCGAAGAAAAAAAAGAAGAAGGACGACCGTGAAACGGTGCGTTTGACGCTCGATGGGAACGAGCATGACTTGGTCGTCGGGTACGTTGCGGAGACGCCCGTGTGGCGGCCGTCGTATCGCCTCGTCATCGGCAAACCGGGAGCGGGTGCAACCGAGCCTGTCGCGGATTTGCAAGCTTGGGGCATCGTGCAGAACCAATCGGGCGAGGATTGGAAAGGCGTGAAGCTCACGCTCGTGGCCGGCGCGCCACTTGCGTTCCAAGCGACCCTGGACAAACCCGTCATTCCGCAGCGCCCTGTCGTCACGGATCAGGGCGAAGTCATCGGAGCACTTCCGCAAACCGAGACGACGCTCGCATCGGCGGCTCCAGCGCCTCCACCGCCGCCGCCAGGTGTTTATGGTGGATATGCTGGCGACGAGGAAGGCGGCGAGACACTCGATGGGTTGCTTGCCGAGGCCGAAGATGCCGACATGCCGGCTGAGGCGCGGATGGCGGCTCCGACATCTCGGTCGGCACCGATGAAGAAGGCCGAGCGTTCACGCAGCGTGGCGGGGAACTATGGGGGCGCCGGTCGCGCCACGGGGATGCCGGCGCAACCGTATCGACCCGAGCCTGGAGTCATTCCGTCGGGGCCGCGCAACGTCAATGCGCTTGCTGCGGTGGCCGTGGAAGGCGGCACGACGCGGTACGATCTCCCCTTCCCCGTCGACATTCCGAACAAGAGCGCGACGATGGTCTTGCTGCTCGCGCAACGCGTTCCAGGCGAAGCCAACTTCTTGTTCGCGCCAGACGGCGGCGTGCCGGCGTCGCACTCCCATCCGTTCCGCGTAGCTCGCTTTACGAACACCACGAAGGGCATGCTCGAAAAGGGCCCCATCGCGGTCTTCGACGACGGAGCGTTCCTTGGTCAAGGCATGGTCGATCCGCTTCCGCCGGGAGCCATCGCGACCGTTCCGTTTGCGCTCGAGCGAGGCATCGCGGTCACGACGGATCGCAAGCAGGACGAGCTCAGTGCGCGGCTTGCGAGGATTGAATCGGGGCAGCTCTACATCGAGCGCGATTACGTCTATCACACGAAATACACCGTCAGTAACGGCACGGACTTCGACGCTCGTACGCTCGTGAAGCATCCGCGCAATCCTGGTACGCGCCTCGAGAATCCACCGAAGGGAACCGAGGACAACATCGGCACGGGCACGGCGCTGGTTCCATTCATGACGCCGAAGCGTGGAACGAACACGCTCGACGTGGAAGAACGGCGCAGTTTTACCCGCAACGTCGATGTTTTGTCGAACCTTGCGGACGATGCGGTCAAGGCTTACTTGGCGGATCCGCGCGCGGACAAACTCGTCGTGGCCGAACTAAAAAAGGCGTGGGAGGCGCGTGCTCGGCTCCGCAGCGCGATCGACGAGCGGAACAAGCTTTCCACCGAACAGGCCAACCTCGAGCGCGAGAGTGAGCAATTGCGGCGCAACTTGAAGGCGATCGAGAAGGTCAAAGACGATCCGCGCGACACGGTTTCACGTCAAAACACCGAGAAGATGCGCCGAGACTTCACGGAACGTTTGGGCAAAGCATCATCGCGGCTCGGTGAAATCACCAAGCGTCTGACGATCATCGAGATCGAGGTCAGCGAGCAATCGATTCGGCTGCGCGACATCATCAGCGGGATCAAGCTGGACAAACCCCTTCCCACTCCCTGACGGCGCGCCTCCTCCCCCTCTCCGTTCAGGGAGAGGGGGCTGGGGGATGAGACCCTACGCCTTCGAACCTTTTCCAGACGGCGCCGGTCTCGAGGTTCCCGCGTGCGTCCACGTGCGCTCGGTACCGATCGCGAGCCAGGCCAAGTCGATCGTTTGTTCACCAACGGTTGCTCGAACCTTGTTCGACCACTGCGCAGGTTCGGGCAGCGTGAGCGTTTTTTCCTTGGCGAGCGCTTCGATCGTCGATGCGTCGGCGCCGAGCGCTGCGATGCCTTCGCTGGCGAAGATCGTGACGATGCCGCTCGGGATGAGCGGCGCGATGACAGCGCGCAGGTTCGCGAGCTCGATCATCGCTTCTGCGGCCGCTCGCACTTCGTCCACCGATTGCAGAACGAGCGCGATGCCTGCTGAAGGCGGCGCTGCCGTCGAAGCGTTTTGGCCCACGGCAACCAAGGCCGGCGCGTGGCGGATGCCTTTGACCACGTCGAGCGTGGCGGCGCCTTTCCACGCTGCGATTGGCGCAAGCGCGGGCGCTTTTCCAGAAACCGTCCCCTCCCCCTTCTTGTCGCGAAGCACGAGCACATCATCTGTCGGAAGCGCGCGCGGTACCGTGACGCGAACCGGGCGCTTGAATGAGCGCGGATCACCGACGGCTCCCGTGGCGACGGCGTACGCGAGCGTTTCTGCAGATGCGACGACGAACGGAGGCGAGCCCGAGATGCGCGGCGCGGGATCTGCCGTACGCAAAGACAAACCACCTGGAGGAGGCGGGTAGAGATCACCGTGCGTGATGCGTCGATCCGGCTCGATGATGCGCGCTCCCGTTGCGATGAGATCGACGAGAGATCCCGATTGCGCGAGCACTTCGAGAACCTGTCGTGATGGAGGCGCAACGATTAGATCCAGCCGCGGAGGCACGCGCTTGGACTTCAGGAGCATCGCTGCAGCGAGCATGTCGCGCAGCGTGACCCCGGAATCACCACCGAGGACCACTTGCGCAACGGGTTTGCCCGCGAGATCGCGCACGGGACGAACGGTGCCCGTCTCGTCCATGAGGAGCGGGTCTACGGTAGCGAGATCGATGGAGATGACTTCTTCACACGGGGCGCCGGGATCAGGAACGAGCGCTCGGTGCGCTTTGGATCGGCGCTGATCGCGGAGGAACACTTCCGTTTTTTCGTCGCTGACGAACAGCGCCGCGGCCGCACCGACTTGAGGAGCGATGCCGCAAAACACGGCGCGATCCGATACCGAGATGAGGCGTGCGCTCGGGCCCGCGAATTCCAGCACGACGGGCGCGTGATGTTCGGCTTCGATGCGCCGGACGATCTCGTCGAGGCCGCGCCTGAGCAGTTCCAGGGCGACATCGCGCGCGCACACGAACGGACGCACGCGACCCGACAGGTGGACTTGTACGCTGCGTGGAGGCCTGACCCACACGGATCCCGTGGCGAGGGCTTGCCCGAGTTGGGCAGGAGAAACCACCATGGCGAACATGCCGATGCCTCCCACGGGTGCGAGGCGCATGTCGTCTGTCAGGGCAAACCTGGCAGGAGCGGCGAATCGTTCGAGGTGCACGGGCGCGGGGAACCCGATGCCGCCGCGTGCGATGGGCACGTTGTGTGCGGGAAACTCGGGCAGCACTGCGCGAGGTGCTCCGTCGGCGATTTCGGCAAGCGATCGCGCGTCGGTGACGCACGTGCCCTCGTAGGCCACCGCCAGCTCGACAGGCGTTTTCTTCATGCCGAGCGCAAGGGCTTCAGCCAGGGTTCGTCCGGGGCTTCGGGACAGGATGATCTGGTCGACCTTGACCTGAACGAGATCCCCTCGGAGCTGCGGATCGGTGGCGCGACCTGCGAGGATTTTTTGAGGCATCGTGCGGGGAGGATCCCCAGCTCGTGCACGCATTGTGGTTAGGCCGTCCTTGTCGGTTTCGGGTACGCGTGGATAACGGCATGATCACAGCCCGAAGCCGTAACCGCGAAGTCCTTACCGACGTGGAAGCGTCGACGATCTCCTTCACGGAATGCCGCGAGTCGTCACCATCCTGTCGCGTCGCACGTTAGCCGCTTGCGGGGACGAGGGTCAAGCGTGGCTTATGCGGGCCCGTAGGTGCGGGAATCGCTCGGATGCCCTCGGGATGCAAGAGACAAAAGAACATCGAGGAACTCGACTCGGTTTGCGCATCGTCCCGCACGGACAAATCCCGGTCTTTCGAGCCGCTCAGCCACTGTTCTTGCCTTTATCTTTCCCCTTCGCTCTGGGTTCGCTAACGTCTCCCTTTATGTTCCAAACCGTCCTCAAGGAGGTCGTCGACGGGACCGAGGGGGGCATTGCTAGCCTCCTCATGGACTTCGAGGGCATTACCGTCGATAGCTACTCGAAGTCGGACGCCCCGTTCGACATCAACATCATCGGCGCCGAGTTCAGCGTCGTGCTCAAGTCCATCCAGCGAGCTGCGCAGATGCTCGAAGCAGGTGATGCGGCCGAAGTCGCGATCCAGGCCGCCAAGGTCACGACCCTCATCCGCGTACTCGGCAACAACTACTTCATCGCCTTCTCCCTTCGGCCGGACGGCAACCTCGGCAAAGCGCGATACATGCTCCGAACACGCGCACCACTGCTGCTCAAGGAGCTCACCTGACAGCCGCCCTCAGACGCGTCCTCGTCGTTTCCGGACCCAACCTCGACAGGCTCGGAAAACGCGAAACAACCATCTACGGCACAACGACTCTCGCAGACATCGAAGAAGCCGTACGAGCCGTCGCAGCCAGCGAAGGCGTCGATGTCGAGTTCATGCAATCCAACCACGAAGGCGAGCTCATCACGCGCGTTGGTCGCGCAGCGGATGAAGGCTTCGTGGGTGTCGTGATCAATCCAGCAGGCTATTCACACACCTCCGTTGCACTTCACGATGCGATCCGCGCCAGCGGCATTCCCGTCATCGAGGTGCATCTCACGAACATCGCCGCGCGCGAATCGTTTCGCCATCACTCGATCACCGCTGGTGCGTGCGTTGGATCCATCAGTGGCTTCGGCCCTGCATCGTACGTGCTCGGACTTCTCGGCCTGCTCTACCACCTCGAACATCGATCTGCGTAGTCGAGCGCCGCTGCGCGCGTAACGCGTGACGCGCCACAACGCACTTTCCTTTTCTCGTTCTTCCGCTAGAAGTCCACTCGCTTTCCGAGACCGCGCGACACGCTCTCGCGGTCGTCGATCATCGAGCCATCTTGCGCATGAACATCGACCTCAAACAGATCCAAGCGCTGCTTCGCCTGCTCGAAAAGCGCGACGTTGCCGAGTTCGAATTCGAAGACGAACACGTACGCCTTCGCCTCGTGCGCGGTGCGCCATCGTCCGCTCCCCGCGAAGCTACATCGCACATCGTCGCGACGTCGACGCCTCGCGCAGAAGCTCCTCTGCCGAGTGACGTTCCTGCGAGCGACTACGTGACATCGCCGTTCGTCGGAACGTTTTATGCCGCCCCTGGCCCAGACAAACCTCCCTTCGTCACGATGGGCGCGACGGTTCATGCAGGACAAACCCTCTGCATCGTCGAAGCCATGAAGCTCATGAACGAGATCGAGGCCGAGTATGCGGCGGTCATCGAGGAGCGTCTCGTTCAGGATGGGCAACCGGTCGAGTTCGGTACCAAGCTCTTTCGTGTCAGAAGACTGTGATTTCACGCGCGTGGCGCAGCTAGCGGAGGCCCAGGCCCTTGTTCGGCAAAATCCTCATCGCCAATCGTGGTGAGATCGCACTGCGGATCATTCGCGCATGCCGCACGCTCGGTGTTCCCACGGTCGCCATCCATTCGGAGGTCGATTCGGCGGCGCTGCACGTTCGCTTCGCGGACGAAGCCGTTTGCATCGGGCCTGCGGATCCACGCAAGAGCTACCTGAACATCCCGCAGATCATCGCCGCTGCCGAAATGACCGGCGCAGACTCGATCCATCCAGGGTACGGGTTTCTTTCGGAAAACGCAGAATTCGCCGAGCTGTGTCGACGGTGCGGGCTCACGTTCATCGGCCCAACGCCTGAATCCATGAGATTGTGGGGGGACAAAGCATCGGCGCGTGAAACGGCCAGACGTCACGGCCTGCCGCTCTTGCCGGGCACGGGCGTTCTCAAGGACGCTGCCGAAGCTGCCGCTCAAGCTGCCGACATCGGCTACCCCATCATCCTCAAAGCTGCGGGAGGCGGCGGCGGGCGAGGCATCCGCATCGTGCGTAGCGCGTCGGAGATCTCGTCTGCATTCGAAACCGTCACCTCCGAAGCGATGGCGGGCTTCAAGAACCCGGACATCTACCTCGAAAAATTCATCGAAGAACCTCGGCACATCGAGCTGCAGGTTTTAGGAGTCAAACCCGGCCGCGTGCTCGTTTTTGGCGAACGCGAATGTTCGCTTCAGCGACGTCACCAAAAGATCGTCGAAGAAGCGCCGAGCCCCGTGATGACTCCGGACAAACGCGGAGCGCTCGGCGACATGTGCCAAAAGGCGCTCGAAGAAACCGGCTACACGTCCCTAGGTACGCTCGAATTTTTGATGGATGAACGTGGCGATCTCTACTTCATGGAGATGAACACGCGCTTGCAAGTCGAGCATCCCGTGACGGAGTTGATCACCGGCATCGATCTCGTCGAGAGTCAGATCCGCGTCGCTGCTGGTGAAGCCGTCGATCATCCCAGCGGTCGGGAGCTGGGGCTTCGCGGGCATGCCATCGAGTGTCGCATCAACGCCGAGGATCCCCACACGTTCGCGCCTTGGCCGGGCCTCATCACCGAATACCACGCGCCCGGTGGACGCAATGTGCGCGTCGACTCGGGCGTGCACGGGGGCATTCGTGTTCCCAACGCCTATGACCCGCTGCTTGCCAAGGTCATCACGCATGGCGCTACGCGTGACGAGGCGATTGCGCGCATGCGTTGCGCGCTCGACGAGTTCATCATCGGCGGCATTCGCACGAACATTCCGCTCCACAAAGCGCTGATGCGTGATCGCGACGTCGTTGCTGGGAAGATGTCTACGCGCACGATCGAGCGGCTCTGCTTCTGATCCTCCGTACAGCTTTCCGTTTTTGAGCGATCGCCGCGCACGGCCGCAAATGCTGCGCTTGCACCCAGTGGATCCGGCGCATTACATGTTGCTTGCCCTCTGCATGCGCCGCGCACACGCGCAGCGCGTTGCAAGTGGCTGTTTTCCGACCTGCGGACTATAGAGACGCCCGCGCGTCGGGCGGCGGATGCCTCCGATCGTCCCCAAACGCCGGATTCTCCACGTCCAAACGCTCCTCGTCGATTCGTACCAAGGTGAGTTCGTCATGCAAAACGGTCTTCAAGTCGACTTCTCTTCCTGGGTCAGCGGCACGTCGAACCCAGACGAGCTCGTCCTTGGTGAACCAGGGTTTTCGTACGCGGATCTTTTTGATCCCCAACGACTTGCGGACCTCACCGACCGATTTTTCTCGTTCTTCGAAGCGGAAGATGCGGACGGTTTTGCTCGGTTTTCCGCCTATCGCGCATGCCACGGCGAAGGCATGACGCCCGAAGCCGTATCCGAAGCACTTATTGCCGGTGCGCCGCACTTGTCGCGCTTCGTCGCTCGGCTTTTCGGTGTTGAGCGTGAGGTCACGGCGCTTCGGGAAGCGGCAACGACGAGGTCGCCTCTTTGGGCCTTCAAGAAGGATTTCGCGAAAGCGCGGGTGTTCAAACCGAACGCGGGCAAGTCGTGGACGGGTACCGCGGTCGAAGCGGCGCATGCAGCTCATCGAGCGCTCGTGGCCATGGGGGCTCCGGCGAGCCGCATCGAAAGTGGGTCATTCGAGGAAGAGCTGGCGGTTGCGAGTGCAACGTTGCGGCTCCTCGAAGTCGACGTCGTCGCGCGCAAAGCTGCAAAGGCTGGTGGGGCCGTTTGGACACCCGAACTGCATGCTCTGGCGGCTCAGGTGCGCGAATCTCTTGCGAGCGATCCGCTGCTCGCGGGCGTGGCCGAGAAAGTCATCGCAGTGGCCGCAGGCGCGCCGTCCGATGCAGAAGACGCGGGCGTCGTCGCGTTTGCACTCGATGCGATCGAAGCATGGCTCGCTGCGCGTCGGGCCGATCATCACGACCCTGCCGCCAAATGGGCGTCGCTTACGGCTCCGATTCCGATCGAGCACCAGAACCTCGTGCGCTTGCGTCGCGCCGACGAAAAACTCCCCGAGTTGTTCGTCGGTCACGAACACGAGCGACGCCATCGTGACGGGTTCGTCCTGACAGACAGGCGCGGGAGTGCCGTCGAAGTCGAACGCGAAGTCGACTACTGCTTGTATTGCCACGATCGAGACAAGGATTCGTGCTCGAAGGGGCTACGCGACAATAAGACCCGTGCGATCAAGAAGAACCCGCTCGGCGTGAACCTCGATGGTTGCCCGCTCGGTGAAAAGATCAGCGAGATGCACATCATGCGCCGCGAAGGCGATTCGATCGCGTCGCTCGCGCTGGTTTGTATCGACAATCCCATGCTTCCCGGCACGGGTCACCGCATCTGCAACGACTGCATGAAGGCGTGCGTCTATCAGAAGCAGCAGCCGGTCAACATTCCTCACGTCGAAACGAGTGTGCTCACCGATGTGCTCGCGCTCCCGTGGGGATTCGAGATCTACGGGCTGCTCGCGCGCTGGAATCCGCTCAACATCGATCGTCCGCATCCCCGCCCCTACATCGGGCGCAACGTGCTCGTCGTGGGCCTCGGGCCCGCCGGGTACACCCTGGCGCATCACTTGTGCCTCGAAGGGTTTGCCGTTGCGGCGGTCGACGGGCTCAAGATCGAGCCGCTTCCGGTCGAGCTCACGGGTTCGTTCGACACGCCTCCGCGCCCCGTGCGTAACTTCGAGAAGCTCTATACCGAGCTCGACGAGCGCATTTTGCTCGGGTTTGGCGGCGTGAGCGAATACGGCATCACGGTTCGTTGGGACAAGAACTTCCTCACGGCCCTGTACGTGACGCTCGCGCGACATCGTCATTTCCGCGCGTACGGTGGCGTGAGGTTTGGCGGGACGATCGATCTCGAGGACGCTTTCAAGCTCGGCTTCGACCACGTGGCGATAGCTGCTGGCGCTGGGCGTCCGACGCTGATTCCGCTGAAGAACAACGTTGCTCGCGGGATTCGCAAGGCGAGTGATTTTCTCATGGGTTTGCAGTTGACGGGTGCTTACAAGCGTTCGGCCATGGCAAACCTTCAGGTGCGTTTGCCCGCGATCGTGATCGGCGGAGGTTTGACCGCGATCGATACGGCAACCGAGCTCATCGCGTACTACATCGTGCAGGTCGAGAAGACCGACGAGCGGCTCGCAACGTTGATCGCCGAACGCGGTGAAGCTTCCGTGATGGCGATGTTCGACGAGGAAGAGCGTGAGTTCATCACGGAACAACGTGCGCATGCAGCGGAAGTCCGCGAAGAGCGCGAACGTGCGAAGCGCGAGGGGCGTGCGCCGAATTTGCAAAAGCTCATCGATGCGTGGGGTGGTGTATCGATCGCGTATCGCAAGCGGGTGCTCGATTCGCCGGCGTACAGGCTGAATCACGAAGAGGTTGAAAAGTCGCTCGAAGAAGGCGTGCGTTACATCGAGAACATGGCGCCGATCGAAGCGGTGCTCGACGAACGCGGGCACGTGCGCGCCATGATCTTCGAGCGCCAACGGTTGGACGACAAAGGAACGTGGTCGGCCACGGGTGAGATGGTCGAGCTGCCTGCGCGAGCGGTGTGCGTTGCGGCGGGAACGAGTCCGAACGTGATGTACGAAAAAGAAAACCCGGGCGTGTTCGCGTACGACAAACGGCGTCAATACTTTCTGCCGCACAAGGCGACGATCGATGTCGAGGGCAAACTCGTCGTGGAGCCCGTGGCGAATGCGCGGGATGGTTTCTTCACGAGCTTCAACGATGGGCGGCACGCCGTGAGTTTTTACGGTGACAACCATCCGCATTACGCGGGGAGCGTCGTCAAAGCGATGGCGAGTGCGAAGGATGCGTATCCGCACGTCACGGCGCTGTTTGCGCGGGACATCGCGCATCTTGCAGAAACGCCGCAAGCGGAGCGGGATGCGAAGGCGCGGGCGCTTTTCGCGAAGCTCGATGACGAATTCGACGCGGTGGTCGTGCGTGTCGATCGGCTCACGCCGACGATTGTGGACGTTGTCGTGCGCGCACCAGCGGCTGCTCGTCGATTCGAACCGGGGCAGTTTTACCGATTGCAGAACTACGAGACGTCGTCGCGTGTCATTGACGGCACGCGTCTCGCGATGGAGGGCATTGCGCTCACGGGCGCATGGGTCGACAAGGAAAAGGGCCTCTTGTCGCTGATTGCGCTCGAAATGGGCGTATCGTCGCGTCTTTTGTCGTCTTTGCGCGAAGGTGAACGCGTCGTGGTGATGGGACCGACGGGTTCACCGACGGAGATTCCGTCGGGAGAAACCGTGTTGCTCGCAGGCGGAGGGCTGGGCAATGCGGTGCTTTTCTCCATCGCCAAAGCGCTCAAAGCTCGAGGCGACAAGGTCGTTTACTTTGCGGGTTATCGAAATGGTGTCGATGTCTTCAAGCGTGAAGAGATCGAAGCCGCGACGGATCAAGTCGTGTATTGCACCGACGCTGGGGAACCGATCGAGCCGCATCGCGACGTGGATCGGCATTTCCGCGGCAACATCGTGCAAGCGATGATCGCGTATGCCGAGGGGCGGATTGGGGGCGAGATGTTCAAGCTTGCCGAGGTGAGCCGCATCATCGCGATTGGATCGGATCGCATGATGAATGCCGTCCGAGAAGCTCGACACGGGGTATTGGCGCCGCATTTGAATCCGAAGCACCTGGCCATTGCGAGCATCAACTCGCCGATGCAATGCATGATGAAAGAGGTCTGCGCACAGTGTTTGCAGCGCTGGGTGGATCCGGCGACGGGCAAAGAGCAATTCGTCTTTACGTGTTTCAACCAGGACCAACCCATCGATTCCGTGGATTTCCGCAATCTTGCGGCGCGGCTTCGAGCCAACAGCGCGCAGGAAAAACTATCCAATGCGTGGCTCGACCATTTGCTGGCCAAACACCCCGAAATGCGTCGGGTTTGACGTAAGGCGCCACGATGCATCCGATCGCCGAAAAAGTCATCGCTCGAGACATGCGTGCGACTGCACGAGCGTGCAGGCTCGTCGACGATCGAGTGGGTGACTATCGGCAAGTCCTCGTGGATCTTTTTCCGCACACGGGGCGCGCGTGGATTTTGGGCGTCACGGGCAATCCCGGCGCGGGCAAAAGCACGCTGACGGATCGCTTGATCGCGGCATTTCGAGCGCGCGGCGAACGAGTCGCCGTGGTGGCGATCGATCCGACGAGCCCTTTTTCGGGCGGAGCGATTCTTGGCGATCGAATTCGAATGCAGGCGCATTCGAGCGATCCGGAGGTCTTCATTCGATCCGTCGCGACGCGCGGCGCGTTGGGTGGTTTGTCTCGGTCGGCCATGGACATCGTGCGTATTCTTGATGCGTGGGGTGCCGACGTGGTGATTGTCGAGACCGTGGGAGTTGGTCAAGACGAACTCGAGATCACCCGTTCGGCGGACACGACGCTCATCGTGATGGCTCCGGGGCTCGGTGATGACGTGCAGGCCATCAAGGCGGGCCTTTTGGAGTGCGCGGACGCGTTTACCGTGAACAAGGCGGACCGTGATGGGGCCGATGCGACCGTGCGCGATTTGGAGCTCATGATTGCGCTTGGTGGCGAAGTCGTGCGGGCGGGTGTGCACACGCGCGGGCACACGGCTGGAACGCTGGATGTTGCGCAGCAAGTGGTTCGTCATGACAAGGACAAGTGGGTGCCGCCGGTCGTGCGAACGGTGGCGACGCGCAACGAGGGCATTGCGGCATTATTGTCGAAGCTCGAAGCACATCGGCAATGGCTCACCGGAACGGAAGCTGGCAAGGAGCGACGTTACCAGCGGCTCTGCGAAGCCATGCGTACGGAGTTGCGCGGCGCACTGTTCGACGCAGCAATTGCGGATCTGGGTGCGCAGATCGACCGAGCGGCGCTCTCGGTAGCTCGTCGCGAGACCGATCCTTACACGGCTTCTGCGGATCTCGTTGCTGCTTTTCGTGGACGTTAGCTGCCTCATCTGTGGTACAACTCTTGAATAGCTCGGTCGCTGGGCAATTGGAGGGTTTATGGATCGGCAAGAGATGGATCGCCGTGGGATGCTTGGCTCGCTCGTCGGTGGCGCGACGCTGCTCGGTTTGGGCACGACTGGTTGCAGCACGCAGCAGGCTCCGCTAACACCCGACGCGCTCTCCAAGATTGCCGATCGGCTCGATCCTACGGCTGCAAACGATATTCTCGTATCGCTCGACAAACGCCTTGCATGGATCGACAAGCAAGTGCTGCCGGATGACATCGCTCCTCTTGCGAAGCTTTCGAAGGCGAAAAATTTCGATGAAGAATTCGCGAAAGGATCGACCCTCGTACGGAAAACGATGAGGTCATTGTACTTGACGGGTCGATTCCTCGACATGCCCGACGAATACAAGATGCATCCGGGGGTTCAATCGAGACTCATTGCGGCACAGAAGGACATGGATGCCGCGGTGCTTGGAATGACGGAGATGCTCGAAAAAGCCACGCCGGAGGATTTTCGGCGCGTGCAGGACACGTTGCGCAAGGACCCGCTTCTCGGCGAGCGCATTGCCAAGTGGATCGAGGAGCCCGCCGCGGATGATGGAATGCCATTCGAGCGGCGATTTGCAACGCGCGCGAGCGTTCTTCAGCTTTCCGACAGGATGCGAGCGCAATCGCCGGCGCTCGTCTCCGACCACGTCGTATCGAAAGTGCGACGCATCGAGGCTCAACACCATTCGGAAGCCGACCAGATTCGGCGACTTTCGGCGCGTATCGGGGAAGAGGCGTTCTGGAAGCACCAAACACACCTGGCATCGTTGCATTCGGGTTGGCAAGCCAAACTGTCGACGGATCAGGGGGTCGTGAATGGAGGAAATGCATATGGCCCACCGCCGCCTGCGTCCGCCATACCAGAGAAAGACAAACCGGGGGCCTGGGCATTGTCGACAGGCGGCATCATGATGGGATTTGGCGGCGGTTCGGTGCTCCTGGGTATCATCTTCGCAGGGCTGGCTACGGGCGAAAGCGCGCTCTTTTGGGCTGGTATCGTGCTCGGCGTGACCGTTGGCCCCATTTTGTTGCTCATCGGCCTGATTTTCCTGATCGTCGGTGCGGTGCAGCGTGCAGCAGCATGACGGGCAAACTGCACCGTTTGCTGTCATCACTGGAATGGGAATCGTTTCTGCGTTAGGCACAGGGTGTCCTGCGCATGTGGACGCCTTGCGCGCCGGACGTGACGGCTTGAAGCCGACGAGTCGATTTCCCGATTCGCCATTTGCATCGAGCATCGTTGGCACGTGGCCCGCGTGGGACGGGCGCGTGCAAGTGGATTCCGAGTTTGGCGTCAAGGGAGCGAAGACGGGTTTTTCGCTTGCAGAAATGGCCACCCTCGCTGCGCGCGAAGCGTGGCGTGGCGCAGGGCTCGATGGGGTCCATGCGCCCAATCGCGTAGCGCTCGTTTTTGGAACCTGTTTTGGTCAAGGATTCTGCGAATTTCACGAGGTTGCGGAACGTGTCGCCCGGGACCTTGAAATCACGGGGCCATGTTTGACCATTTCGACGGCGTGTTCG
This sequence comes from Polyangiaceae bacterium, assembly GCA_016715885.1. Taxonomy (NCBI): domain Bacteria; kingdom Pseudomonadati; phylum Myxococcota; order Polyangiales; family Polyangiaceae; species Polyangiaceae bacterium. The sequence goes on along the minus strand of JADJXL010000020.1, from coordinate 385,664 downwards.
TCTTCGACGACCGCCGTCGGCCTCGCTCGCGATTTGATTCGTGAAGGGCGCGCGGACGCCGTCGTGGCGGGAGGCGCGGACATTCTGTTGCGCGAGGTTATGGCGGGGTTTTCATCGCTTGGCGTCTTGTGCAAAGAAAAGTGCGCTCCATTCAGCGAACCGTCCGGCGTGACACTTGGCGAAGGCGCAGGGTTCGTCATTGTGGAACCATTCGAACGAGCCGTCGCGCGCGGCGTGCAAGTGCATGCGCAAGTGTTTGGCTATGGGCTTTCTGCCGATGGTTTTCACGAAACCACGCCCGATCCGAGCGGTGCCGGGGTTGCTCGCGCAATCGATGGTGCACTTCATGATGCCGGTTGGGCCGGAAACGAAGTCGATTACGTCAATGCTCACGCGACGGGCACCGTGACGAATGATCGCGCCGAATGGCTCGCCATCGAGCGCTGCCTTGGACCGCGGGCAGAGCAGCCACTTGCAAGCGCATCGAAAAGCATATTTGGACACGCGCAGGGAGCCGCAGGCATTCTCGAGCTCATTGCTTCCCTTTTGTGCATGCAAGATGCAGCCGTGCCCCCTACCCTGCGATTCGCAGGGCCGCGGCCCGGATGTCCAGCGGATCCCGCTGCAGGAAATGCGCCTCGTCCGCACCCGGTCAAACGCGCGTTGAAGCTCAGCGCAGCGTTTGGCGGGGCAAACGCAGCCCTTGCGTATGGCGCGGTCGATGCGTCATCGAAAAGCGCATCGCCAACGAATGCTTCCGTGGTTGTGCGAGGCATTGGTTTGGTGGGTCCTCGAGGCCTTGCGCGAGCGCCATCGAGCAGTGATCTCGCCGCAGCGCATTCTGGTCAAATTGGTACCATCGATTTTCGTGAGCTATCACGAGTTTTCGACCCTCGGAGGCTCGACCGATCGGCGCATTTGTTCACGTCAGCCGCTGCGCTTTGTTTGCAAGATGCAAAGCGCGTTCTGCAGGGCAATGCGCGGTCGCGTGCCGGGCTTTTTTTGGCTGCGACTCGAATGCCTGCGGACAGTGCGAATCGGTGTCATGAAAGCATTCAGCGGCACGGCTTGATGGCATCGTCCGCTGCAGCATTCGCGCGTATGTCCGTGAATGCGCCCGCGGGAGCGTGCGCGCGAGCGCTCGGCCTGCTGGGCCCGACGACGACGGTTTCCATGGGCGAAGGCAGCGGTTTGCTCGCCATTGCGCTTGCGGCCGAGTGGCTATCGCGTCGAACGGATACCGATTGTCTCGTCGCGGGCAGCGTCGACGAATGCCAGCTCGGTGTGGCCGATGCGACGGAAGGCGCGCTTTGCGTACTGCTCGACCGAATGCCATTCGCGGAGAAACCAGGTTCGTACATCGAAATCGGTGGTTTGGGAATTGCCGGACCAAACGAAATGCAGGTTGCGGCCCGTCAAGCCATGGGCGACCGCGAATCGGTCGACGCCGTCATCGGCGACGGCGAGCTTGCCAAAGAATGCCTTGCGCCGGAAATACCCGATGCCAACCGATTGCCTCGAGGATTCGTCGATGTCTCGCGTATTTGGGGCACCGCCGAAGCTTCCCGTTCGTCCCTTGCTTTTGCCTTGGGTTGCGCTTTGATCCGCGAAGGCGCAGCGAAATCCGTGCTCGTTACGACTTCGCGCAGCACGTCGGCCAGTGTTGCAATGCTCCTGCTTGCCAATGAGGAAACCGTATGACCGCATCGCCTGTATTGGATAGTGACAAAAGCATTTCGGTATCGGTAGAACCGCCGCTCGCGGATTACATTTCCCAGCGCGAAGACATCCTCGATCGAGTCCGCAAACTGCTCATTCAGCATGCGCTCCTCAATCGATCGCCGGATGAAATCGATCCCGACGTCGCGCTCTTCGGCACGGGCCTGGGCCTCGATTCACTCGATGTCGTCGAAGTCGTCATTGGCGTCGAAGTCGAGTTTGGCATAAAATTTCCCAATGAAGAAGAACGGATGTCGGCCATGCGCAGCGTCGGAGCCCTCGTGGATCTCATCATGCGGCAGCAAGGGAGGCTTCCATGACGCTTGCTCTTGAAATGGAAGCGCTTCGCGGAGCGGCCGGTTTGCAGCGGCGCGACCACGTGAAGCTTTTGCTCGTGCGAGGCCCCGATGCTTTTGCGGTGCTCGATCATGCGAGCACTGCCGCACTTTTCGTGCGTGAAGGGCAAATGTGGCACACGCTGTTCTTGCGCGACGACGCGAGCATTTTCGCAGACGTATACATCTGCGGCAGCGTGGAAGGATATTTTGTGTTTGCCGAAGGGCCGACGGAAGACGAGCTCGTAAAGTACCTCGAGATGGTGCGCGACACGTACGTTTCGGGTGCTGCGATGACCATTGATCGATTGTCTCTGACGCATGAATTGTGGGGCGTCGATGGTCCTTACGCGTGGGAGGTCGTCGCGACGCTCGTCGGGCCGCTCGTATTGGGCATGCCCTATTTGACGATGCTCGATCGCGAGCCGTACCGGTGTTTTCGCAGCGGAAAAACAGGCGAATTCGGGTACGACATGTTAGTGCCCAAAGAATCGGTAGAATCGATGCGCGCGCGCCTCGCGGACATCGGCGCGCCCCTCGACCTCAGAGAAGTCAGTCTCGCGGCGCTCGATCAATGCTCGCTCGAAAACTGGCATTTTTGCATTCGAACACTTCCGAAAGCAGCGGGTGCTCCCGCGCTCACGCCGCTCGAATTGCAGCTCCAATCTCGAATCGTTTACGATCGAACGTTTGTCGGAGCGGAAGCATTGCGAGCGCGTCGTGCGGCCGGCCCGCGTGTGCGCGCGACATGCATCACGTCGAATGTGGAAATCGTTCGAGGGCAAACCATTTTGCTCGATGGTCAAACGGTCGGCGAAGTGCTGTTTGCCGCTTTTTCCATCGTTCGCAACGAATGGGTTGGCATTGGATTGATTGCGAAAAGCGTCGCACATCCTCACGTCACGTTCACCGTCGAAAGTGGCGGTGCGGCGATTTCGATCAAATCGCGCACCCCTCCCCTCATCAACAACCGCAGCTTGCACGTGGATCCTCATCGTCACACGTACCGCACGCGCGGAGCCGACACCTTTCCGCCCATCGTTTTGCCATGAAGCGTTTCGAAGGCAAAACCGTATTCGTGACCGGCGCTTCGCGCGGACTTGGCGCATCCATGGCGCGTGCGTTTGCCGCCGAGGGGGCAAGCGTTTGGATTGGTTACCGCGTGCGCGAAAATGAAGCATTGGAGACGGCGACGAGTATCGAGAAAGCAGGCGGAAAAGCCCAATGCGTTGCTTTCGACATGCGCCGCCCCGAAGACGTCGAAAAAGCTTTCGACACGGTCATCAAGGATGCCGGTACGCTCGATGTGCTCGTGAACAACGCTGCGGTGAATCGCGACGGGCCATTTGCGATCATGGATGAAAGTGCATGGATCGACGTCATCGACGCCGATTTGAACGGCACGGCGCGATGCTGCAAAGCGGGCATTCGCGCCATGTGGCGCGCTCGAAAAGGAGCTATCGTCAACATTGCATCCATTGCCGGGCCCATGGCGAGCCCTGGGCAGGCCAATTACGCGGCGTCCAAAGGCGGAATCATCGCGCTCACCCGAACGCTCGGCGCCGAGCTTGCGCCCAAGGGAATTCGGGTCAATGCGGTCGTGCCTGGTTTGATTGATGCGGGAATGACGACGAAGGTCGATTCCCGGTTTCTCGACGAAAAACGCAAGCGCATTCCGGCAGGTAGGCTTGGTTATGCCGACGAAGTGGCGCGCGCCGTGCTTTTTCTCGCGTCGGACGAAGCGAGTTACATCGTTGGTCAGGCCCTCGTCGTCGATGGAGGCTTGACGTTGTGACGCGGGCGCTGAAAGCCCTGGCGCTGCTTTCAGTAGGTTTGTCCTGCGGTTGTTCGTCTGCGCTTGCCTGGTACGGCCATACGCCCGATAGAACGAAACGAATCGAAATTCGCCAAAGCCACGGAAAACAGTGGCTCGTCATGGGCGACCAAAAGAGCGCCGAATACGACGCCATTGCGACGCATGCATTTGCGTTTGCCGACGGAGGTCGTCGTACGGCGGTTGCGGCACTTCGCATTGGTAAAGACGGCGCGCAGCGCTGGCATGTCGTTAGCGACTTCAAAGAAGGCCCCGCTTGGGATGGTCTTGCAGGGCTCGTTTTTTCTCCGAATGGTGCACACTTGGCCTATGCTGCCGAAAACAAAAAACGTTGGCACGTCGTCGTCGATGGCAAAGTGGGGCCGGTATTCGAATGGATTGATCCTGCATCGATGACCTGGAGTGCCGATGGAAAGCGCCTCGGCTATGTAGCCGGCGCAGGCGAATGCGCGCGTGCAGTCATCGAGGACAACCCCGGAGATTGTCATCGCCGCGTGATTGGTCTTTCCGTCGGACGAAAAGCCGAGCATGATATCGCGCTCGTCGTGGAAAAGTCCGGCGAGCATCCCGCGCGACTTTTGATTGGCGGAAAAGAAGCTGCAAATTTCGTTTATGCTCGGTCCCTCCATACCGATTCCACCGGCGAGCATTGGGCGGTCATTGCCGAAACCGAGCCTCTCGGAGTTGGTTATCATCTCGTCGTCGATGGCAATCCTCAGCCCTCATTCGATGAAATATCCGCATTCGTCTGGGCGCCCGCAGGAAAGGCTTTTGCCTACACGGCAAGGCGCGACGCTACCTGGTATGCCATTGAACCACGTACTGCGAGTCGCCCGTACGACGCCGTCGAGGTGCCGGTTTTTTCCGGCGACGGGCTTCATGTGGGGCACGTTGGTCGCGTCGGTGCCGAAGGATTCGTTTCGGTGGATGGAAAGGTCGTTTGGTCGCGAACGGGCCCTGTCACTGCACTCACGTTCGATACGCAGGGCAAACGTATTGCATTCATGTACCGCGATGCCAAGGGGCCCGTCATTGCCGTGGACAAAGCCCGCCATCATTATGATGTCGTCATCGATGGATCGCTACGTTTCAGTCGAGATGGTCGGCATTGGGCGGCGCTCGTCGGATCGCTCTCCAAGCGCAAATTGACGATGATCATGGACGGCGAAAAACAATTGCCTTTTGACAGCGAAGAACTTTTTGGCGGCGGACTTTACAAAAATTCTCGCGAAGCCATTGGTACGTGGGTCGCTGCGGAGCTCGAGCTATATCTTGGAGCGCAACATGGCAGACACTGAGCGGCGTTTTTTGGTGGAAGGATCGCGTTGTATTCGGTGCGCTGCGTGCACTTCCCTCGCGCCCGGCATATTCGAGATGAAAGACGGGCCGAGTCGTGTCGTACGTCAGCCTCGTGTGTCCGAGGTTTCCCGTTGCGAAGCTGCTCTTTTGAATTGTCCGACGAGCGCCATTCGCGCGAAGAGTGAATCGGTCGAAGCCGACCTATCTGTACCGATCGAATCCACGACAAACCTTTTTGATATACTCGCCATCGAAGCCGAGGCGGCTCGGTGGAAATTGGGCGACATTGCATGGGACAAGGTCAACCCGTCCGTCGTGACGCCGGATGTTCGCACGCTCGTGCGCGAGATGGCATTTTCGGAGCACGCGACATATTCGGCAACGCAGCGATTTTTACAAGATTTTTACGACGACGTGGACATCACGCGTTGGGTTGCCATTTGGTTTTACGAAGAAACACGGCACCCGCATGTGCTCATGCAATGGCTCAGCCATTGTGGAGAAACCTTTGGCGACGATTTCGTGCAGCGCGCTCGGGTTTCGACGCCGTTCATGAAGTCGCGCATCGGCACGCTCGTGACGAACGTCATTTCCGAAGTCACTGCGGCCCATGCATATCACACGCTTGCAAGGACCACAGCCGAGCCTGTCTTGGCAAAGATTGCCATGAACATTGCCGGAGACGAAGCGCGGCATGCGGCGAGTTTTTTCCGATTTGCTCGGCTGCGCATCGAACATGCGGAAAACCCCGAGCGAGCACGAATCGATGGCCTGAAGGTGCTCAGTGCATGGCTTTCGGGCACGGGGCATGTCACGCATCCCGTCAATCAAATGCTCGAAAGGCTGGAAGCCGCGCCGCCGGCTGGAGTCACAGGAATTGATTTTGGATCCGTGAAGACTCGGGTGATTCGGATCCTCGGATTGCTGCTGGATTTGCCGCTGCGTGCGCCGGAAGATGTCGACATTCACCTTCGCGCGTTCGTGGCTGGGCGGCCCATTTGATGCGTGCTACATTGCGAGTACGATGCGAATTGCAGCATGTTTTTTCCTTGGAATGTTGGGATTCTGCGGATGCGCTTCGCAGCGGCCCCTCACGCCCGCCGAAAAAGCTCGAATGATTGAGGCCGCGGAGGCGCGCGGAGAATTGCAGGGAGATGGGCCGGAAGGCGGGGCCAAACGCAGTGGATGCTCTGCGTCGAATCGTGCATCGCGTTTTAATGCGCGGAGTACTGGCTTTTCCGGCGCAGATGGTTTCGACAGTCGTAATTGTGGTATCGGGGGTGATTGACGAGGCTCGACGTTGGCGCGTGCGCCTACTTCTTGGATTTTGCACCCCGTTTGGGGCGTTCGGCCATGCTCGCTCGCAGGCGGGCAAGCTCCGCTTCGAGCTCCGCTACACGTCGCGCTTCTTCGTTCGCCCGTCGCGCTTCTTCGTTCGCCCGTCGCGCTTCTTCGTTCGCCCGTCGCGCTTCTTCGTTCGCCCGTTGCGCTGCTTCTTGCCGCAGGCGCGTTTGTTCATCCGCACGTAGCGTCTCCAGCTCCACGAGCTCCGACTCGAATGGCAACAGCTTTTCTCCGTTCGGACCGACGGCAAGCCGCAAGAGTGCGTCGTCCCCTTTATCTTGAGCCACGACGAATGCATCGAGCTGCTCGGAATGCACCCGATCGTCATTGGTCTCGAGCACGATCACGAGCTTGCCAACGGCGTCCCTTCGGTAGACGGCGAAACGCTTTCGTGGAGATCTGCGTCGATGGTGGAACGGATCGAAGACGATCAATTCCTTGGTCCCCAAAGCATCGTGGCGAGACGGCGATTGCAGCTCATCCTTGCGCGGCACGTGCCGCGCTTTTACCTCGATCGCAACACTCGGCACCACTTGATGAATCCATGTCTTCCAACACTGCTCGTCCTTGGTGCCCGCCCACTTCGTCGGGCGACTCGTTGGGGCAATGCCAGGGAGCACATAGAGATCCGGCGATACGCACGCCTTGATGTCCCCCTTGACCCAATAAATGAAATTGTCCGAACCAACGAAAGCGACGATCCCCCGCTCTGCCAGATACCGGCGCAACACCGGCTGGAGCTGCAGGCAAATCTCGGTCTCGACCGGCTCCCGGCACATGACTTCGCTTTCAGGATACTCGGTGGGGTCGTCGTCGAACGGCACCTCGCCTGCCGAAGCTCGGAGACGTTTGACCCGTTGCGAATTGACCATTTGAGACCCTGGAGCAGTCGTGGTCATGTCTCTCCTTTACCACGCTTGGCGATGGCTGAGAAGCGTAAAATTTTGCTTTTCCGTGGAGCATGTCAGCAAGCTCGTCCAAACGCACCGGACGAACTCTACCACGGACAAACCATTGGTCAAGAAAAACGTTCGCCCCGCATTTCGCAATGGCGTGAGCACGTCCGCTGACAACGGCACCGAAATCGTCAACATGCCCCTTGCAGCGCCTGCACGACCCGTGTTGAGGCGTCAACTTGGTGCATACAGGCGCTGTCCGAGGCATCTCGAGGCGTCACCTTGGGTCGAACAGGCCCTGCATGCACCAAGTCGAGCGGTAAACGTGGTGCCAACAGCTCCTGCACGCCCCTTGTTGACATGTGAACATGGGTCGTACAGGGCCTGCGCGACCCATGTCGAGCCGTCAACACACCCCTTGCAGCAGCTGCACGACCCATGTTGAGGGATTTTTGCCGCGTTTTCGCGCTGATCAAGCGCCTTGTCACTCACCATCCAGTCGCAACCAGCCGTCGGCCATGCGTAATGGCGCGTCGGGCAATTCCGAAAGCGAAGGCGCAAACGCTTCGAGCGGCGTGATGCGAAACGTGTCTTTCGTTTCATTGCGCTCGGTGAGCTCGACGAAACTCCACCGACGGTCGTTGAATTTCGCCGTCGCAATGCGCGGCATGCTTTCGCTGAGCAATAGCGGACCTACGCGCAACGTCGGCAATAGTTTCGACATGACGCGCGCAGGAACGAGCTCGGTCGTATCGATACGCTTGCGCGGGAGCAAACCCGTCTGCACATGAAATGCCGAAATGCCGTCCAGGAGCAGAATGACTTCACGCGGGTGATTGGGCGATAGGTCGAAGGTCGTGTCTTTGCAAATGAGCGGATGCACGACCTGATACGGGTCCTTCCAGGTTTGATTGGCGTAGTAGGGAACCACGTGCAGCCGCCATCCCGCTGTAGGGTCCTTCAAGAAAAAGCCAAGCACTCCGTCGTTGGCCTGATCGAGCGACCCGAGACGAATACGAATGTTGCCCGGCGAAGCGGTTGGATTGCCCGCCGCGGGCTGATCGCTCGCGCCTGTATTGGCAAGCTGAAAATCGAAACGCGTACGCAATACGACGATGGGACGACCGCAAAGCATGGCGAGATGGTCGTCGCTCGCTTGACGCGGGGCCATTGATTGTCGTGCCGTGCTGAATACGCTGAGCGCCGCCATGAGCGCCGTTTCGGTCGAAAGACTGCCAGGATCGGGGCCAGCTCGAAGCGCTTGGTCGATTGTCGCCAAAATGGGCTGATCGATTGCCGTCACATTGCTGCGACCAGGCGCCCCTTCCCATTTCGCTTGGCTCGTGATGCGATCGTGGCGAAGTTGCCCGAGCGGTTCGCCATTTCGATTGAAAAACTCGATCGCATGCTCGACGGCGTCGTACACGAGATACCCTGCAACGGGCGATCGGACGGGATCCGCATCGGGCGCAGGTGTCGATGTCATGGGGGCATCCGCTTGGCTCATGCGCGCTTGCACGCGCGCCCAATGCGTCAGACGCGGCGGCAACGTGCATTTGTGCGGACTGCCCGGCTGCACGAGCGTACGGACGACACCGAATGCATCGACGAGGCGCAGCTTGTTGATACAAAGCTCGCCGCCTCGATAGGCGTGATTCTGCTGTCGCAATGTGGGATCGAGATCGCCGAAACCAATGGTGAGCAAATCGAGGTTCGCAAAGCTACGAGCCAATTCGCCGAGCTTTTGAAGCTGCGCAGGCGTGGTCGTGAGCTCCTTGCTCAGCCTATCAATGGCGCTCGCCAAGCTCGTCGACAGCGCCGACGACAACACTTCACGCGCTTGCAACGTAATGGACGGCCCCGACGATGTTCCAACCAATTGTGTATCGACCGGCCCGAGCTCCACGTTGTTCGAATTGGCGCAATGGGACGTGAATTTGTATTCGATATCGGCAAAAAGCGGTAGCCACGGATCGGACCAGGGCGTCACGGCAATGGGGGCCGGCAATGTGCCATTGAAAGCGGCTGCCGCGGGTGGGCTCGTGGTCAACGTGGGATCGGCCGCGGCCCACCAGCCTTCGGTGGCCCGTCGAAATGCTTCGTGGGCCTTGTTCGCTGCATATTGCGATTGATCGACCGCGCCGAGCATCCACATTGCAGCGGCTTGCGGCGCATTGGTCGGATCGAGCAAAACGTGCTCGTAAATGAGCTCGCGCACGAATGCAGGCTCGACGGATAGCTCCAGGCCGAGGTCGACGAGCGATTGGCCAATGATGCGCGACCGGCTGCTCGGTATGTCAGGGACCTCGAGCGCCACGCTGGATACGGCTTGTCCGCCGGCGCGACAAAGCAGCCGGCCGTCGAGGCGCATGCGGCCGTCGTGACCGTGCCGAAAGCCGCGGCCTTGACCGCTGAGCTGCACGATCGGGCTACTCGCGCGATACCAACGAGGATGGCTGCGCAAGCGCGATTCGATTTCCACGCGCACCGAATTGCCGAGCGACGCGACGAGTGCAGCAATGTCTGCGGCAAGAACACCGAGCGGGAGCTTGGCATCGGGAATGGTGCGCCGATCGACGATACGCACCGGCGTTTGCGGCGGAAGCTGCGGCAATGGGGGCGCGGCTGCGCCGTTCGGGTCGCGAATGACGAGCGAATGATCGTATTCGGCGGGCGATATCGTATCCGGTGCGCCATCGAAGCTCGAAGCATGCAGCAAATGCCCGAGCGCCTGGCGACCAGCAGGCGATGTCACGTCTCCATCGAGGCCTTCGCGGAGCAAACTGAGCACTTCGGCGCCGCCAATGTTCAAAAGCGCGTTATCGATGGCTGCATTGACGCTTTCGACGATGCTGACGCTTTGGCCCACAGTATTGGAAGACGTCCAATACGCGCCACCAGAACCCACGTCGACGACAGAGCCATGGCAAACGAGCCGCGAAGGCACGGCATCTGTATCCTCGGATTGCATGGGGATGGCAGACGTCGATTCGCTAACTTGCAGCGAAACCTGCTGTCTCCAGAACCTCGTGGATTCCTCGTTGGCCTCGAGGCGCGCAATGACATTCGTCATGCGTGGGCCTTGGCTAATGCCTCCGACCGCGTCGGCAAAGTACCCGTCGTCGATTGATGTAGGAAATCCTTGGAAATCCGGAATGCTCACGTTGCTGTGGTGAAGTGGTCGTTGCGCCGCGAGCACCGTTGTGGAGAGTGGGGGTTGTCGCCGGAGAAACCGCTCGGACAGGTCGACGTGCAATCGCATGCGTTCGAGCCATTCATTACGCGCGGTATCGGAAGCTGCCCGCGTGAGCGGATCTTCGCTGGGCGCCGTATAATGGCCAATGACGAGATACGAGAGGTGCAGCAAAGTCCAATCGATTGCGCCGAGGTCGGCGAGGTCGTCATGGCAGCCGAAGCGGCCTTTGGAGGTTGCGTAATAAGCGGCTTCGAGATGCTTTTGCGCGCTCACCGAGCCTTCGCCAATGGCTTTGCCTTCGGGCAAAAGGCCGAGGGCCGTGAGCCATCGAGATTCACGTTCGGGCGCAAAAGAATGGGCTCCGATGGGCTGCAAGGTGCCAGGCACTTTCGCATCGAGGACGAAGGCTTTGCACGAGCGTCGTGCGGGAGCGGTGCCGGGAGCAGGCGGGGACGTGGAAACGGTGGCGAAACGAATGACGAGCCAGCGATCCGGAAGAGCAGGAAATTGCAGGGCATTTCCGTCGATGTGCCCGCGGGTGAGCGCATCGGGGAGTGCCCAATGCAGATGAACTCCATGGGCCAATGCATCGCCGACAGGTGCGTTGAAAACGCCCCCATCCAAGGCTGGAGGATTCGTCGCAGGAGCGCCGGGCAATACGAGTTTGGCGTGAAGGTGTACGGGAAGGTAGAGGGAACGCGGCATGATCAGGTTCCTCCATTGCCAGCTTGGAGCGACGCGAGCACCTGCTGAATTCGTTGAAGCCGCGCTGTTTCGACGGTATCCGAGCCAGCGAATACCTGCACGAAAGGTTGCTGCTGAAGACTCAGCGAGAGCATTGCTGCGCCAAGCGGCGTGGACGCGGGCAAGCCGAGCGCCGTGTGCACGGCATTGGCGAGTTGTTGGATGTCGAGCACGCCGCTACTGCCTGTGCGAGGCTGCACCGCGACCGTTTTTGGGATATTGTTTTCCATCACGAAGCTGCCATTGTTTTGGCGAATTTGGATGGAAAACGCGGTCCCTTTGAGCTCCACGCCGAAACGCGTTCCTTCGAATGGTTCGGCAATCTCCACGCGCGTGGGCACGCCGGCGAAGATGACGATCATGAGCCCCGATGCAATGCGCTCTTTGCGCGCCAGCGTCAGCGCTTGGTTACCTTCCAATGCGGTCACGTTCAGGCCCGGCCAGCGACGCACCAAGTCCGAGCGAATCAACATGCCCGAAAGCATTGGCAAGTGAATTTCGTTTTGGTTGCCGAAGAGCCGCTGCGCGAGCCCTGCTGCGACCATTTTGCGCACGTACGCGAGCATTGGTTTGCTGAGCGCGACGCGCGATCCGCCGACGTTCGCGGCTGCAAGGGCGCCGTCGACGAGGCGCGCGGTCCAGGTGGGGTCGATGTGGAAAAAACGAATGGATTCCGGGGGCAAAAGTCTCGGATCGGGCACGATGTAATGGAGCGGCACGCCGCGCAGGAGCATCAGATCTTCGAGCCACGTTTGCACTTCGGGCGGCAGCCCGGCGACGATTTTGCCATCGGGCGTGCCTTGCGGCGGGGCCACGAGTCCTTCGAAGGTCGATTGAATGCGAAAGCTCATGGCAATCCCTCTTGGTCGATACCGAGCGTCGCGATGCTGGCGCGGAGGTCGGGCATGCGATTGTCCAAAATATCGGCAACGTTCGACCCGGATAAGTCGCCAATGGCGATACTCGGCATGGTGATGGGAGCGCTATGCCACGTTTGACCTTGGGGCATCGAGACGCGGGTCAATGCAAGCTCGAAAAAATTGCCGCCGATTTGAGCAAGTTGCTCGACTTGCACTTGATCCAAGCCGGGGATTTTGCCCACGAGCGAACGCAGGCCGGTGGGATCGGCGCCGCCACTCCACAACGTGTCGATGGTTTTCGGCATCCACGGACCTCCCCAAATATCATTGAAGACGTCCTTCCACGAACCGCGAAATGCTGGGTGATGTTGGGGAATGTCGTTGGTGATCGAATCGATGACGATGTCGACTTTGCGGCGGAATTGGTGGTCGCGATAATGGACCAGCCCTTCGAGCACGGTCGCATTCGACAATGCGAGCAGCCGCCCAAGCTCGAATGCCGTCGCGTACGTGGCGACTTCGCGGCCGTCATCGCGTACGGCGTGCGCCTCGTCGGCCGAACAAACGCTGGCATCATCCAATGCGCGAGGCAGCGGGACGAGCGGACCAGCATAGTTGACTTTGCGTTGCGCGTCGGCATGCGTGGGCGCCGCGAGTTCGAGCTCGCCGTCGTCATTGGTAATGGATTGGCCGTCCGTCGCAATGCCAAAAGCGACGACGCCGCCGGTTCCGTTTTCGGGCGTGGGGTTGCGCAAGCGGTCAAAATACGCCTCGAAGTCGCCGCCATCCCCGGCTTTGAAGCTCCATTCGTAGAGAATCGGGAGCTGTTTGGGGTCGGCCGAGGCATTTACGTTACGCAAATCGACCAAGCAAGCGCGATTGGTTTTTTCGGCAATCGGAAGGCGGTTTCCAATGACGATGGCAACGAAGGCATCGTCGTCTTTGGCGGCCACGGGATCATCGGTCGGCAGCTCGCGAACGTGGCAAAGCAGCTCGCGTTCGGCCGGCGTAGGCAAAAGCGCCTGAAGCGTCGCATTCGACACGACGGCGTATCGGCGTCCATTGTTCGTGACGAACGTCGCCTCGTCGCCCACGAAAAGCAGCAATGCAATCCAAGGCAAATTGGTCGACCCGCCGCCGACGTAGTTTGCCCACGGCAATGTGCGCGCGCGGAGCGCGATATGCGGCAGCATTACGTTGGTCGCGTCTTCAGCGCCCGCGGGCGGATACACGGCCAGCACATCGGTCGCGGAAAGCGCATTCGCGCCGGGATCGACCAGCTCGTACGGAATGGTGCTCGGCTGGACTTCGGCGATTGCGCCGGCGTTGCCCTCGACGACGAGGCTCACGTCAATGGAAAAATTGCGCTCGGCATCGGGCCGTAGCCGCGGTAGCGCATTGTCGAACACTCGCAATTGGCCCGGTAGCAACGTCGTCATGTCATAACCTCCAGGCGAAAGCGTGTGGCGTCGGCACGAGGCCGGACGACGTGATGAATCGCCACATCGAATACATTGGTTGGCAGCTCGAAACGTGCAGGCCAGCGCGAAACGCCCACGATACGCACGCCGTCGGGCACGCGCACCGAGACATTGGCGACCAGCGGCGGCGCGGCAAACGCAAGCACCATTGAATTGCCACGCACGGCAGCGGATTGCGGCGCGACTTGCTCGCCGTTCACCAAGCATTCAATGGCGTCAATGGGTGCGTCGTTCCGCAATGCTTGTACATGCACGCCAACGATTCCATGTGCCGCACGCAATCGCACATCGACGCGCGTCACGTGCTCGAGCAGCTTGGCCGCGGGGCTCGATCCGAGCGGCGTACGCAGGGGCATCGGTCCTTCGCTGGCGACCAGCACGCAACCGGGTCCGACGAAAGTTCGAGCGCCAACGCCCACGAGCGTCGTTCCCGGGCTGAATCCAATTGCATTCGGTGCACCCGGGTTCACGCCGAGCCCAACCAGCGCGAGTCGCCGCGAACCTGGTGGTAAATTGAATGCTTGTTCGCCAGATGCGACGTCCACGTCGTCGACGACCTGATCCACCGCATTGAGCGCGACGACGCGCAGAGATTGCCCGCCATTTGCCAGAAGGCGCCATGGTGCCGTTTTGCGTGCACCTTTTGGCGCAAGGTTCACCACACACGCTTCGCCCGTGCGCAAGTCCGCCTCGTGGATGTGCCCGTTCAATCCCGTAAACGCAGAATGGTCAATCACCAATGGCTTTCGCCGCGCGGGTCCCGCGGGTGCTGAGGCGCTCCGAGGGATTGTGCCATCAATCGTGAACATCGTTGCCGGCGCAAGCGGCGTTGCGGGCACCGCGACATTGCGCGTGCGCGGCGTCACCACGTGCAGCTCGACGCCCGCGAGCAGCGGTGAACGAGGAATGCTCATGGGCAAGGTCACTCGCGGCACGGCGGCATGCTCCAGCGCGACGCTCGTTGCGCCCGACCACGCCACGGGTGCCGCGGGCAGCTCCATGTACGCCAGCTCCAGCAATTGCGGCGGCACCTCGGCGGCATGCGTCACACGCGGGCGCTTCCAAGGATGGCTCATGTGCCGATAGAACGCGGCCGGCTCGACTGCGGCGAGCATCGACAGAGGCACGTTTTTACGTGGCAATGGCCGCCCCATCGAATTCAATTCCGCAGCGAGCGCCGGTGCAACCGCCTGAAGGCCCGCCAAATCCCACGTTCCGCCGCCGCCAAGCAGGGCGGATTGCTGAGCAAAATCAGCACTTTGCGCGCGCGCGAGCGGCAACGGGCATCGCTCGGCATCCGTCGAATACTCGGGCGTGAGATTTGTTACTTCACATGCCGTTGGCAGCATGGCGGACATGTTCCAGATCACTTCGACCGTGACCTCGCACGTCATGTCGCCAACTGCGCCTGCAGCGTCCGACGGGCCAAACAGCGCCATTGGCCGTTCGCCGAACACGCCTTCCACGTCGCCTTGGTGCCAGCTACCTTCACCGTCGAAGATGAGCGCTGCGCGCTGAATTTGCTGTTTGGCAAGGGTCAAGTATAGCGGATCGTTGGGATCTCGCAGCGATGACGCATTTCCGGTATATCGAACCTCCGTCAATGGCACCGCGCTTTCAATGCGCAATTTGAATTCGCTCGCCAGTCGTAGCTTTCGCGGCGCACTCGATTGTTCTTGTGATTTCCCGACTTGCCCCCACGCGACGCTCACACGCAATGGCGCTTTGGCATCGGACGCGAGCAAATCCAGGGCATTCCAGCGCACGACGCCAGCATTTTCTGCCGTGCCCGCAGGCAATGCCACCTGCAGGTGATCCCGCAATACCTTGGCAACGGGCAAAGCCGCTGTATTGGGTGAACTTTGGTCGCCAAAAGGAATGTCGATTGAAATGACCGCGATATCGATCGTCGCAGTTCCACCGATGGGAGGCCCATGCACGTGCAGGCCAACACCGAGTGACAATCGCAGTTTGCCGAGCCACGTATCGATGGCGAGCCAGACGCCCACGTCGATCATCACATCGAAATAGAATGGATCCCATTGAATGAGCCCATCGACGGCTGCGCGGAATCCGGCCGAAAGTGGTCCCCACGTCCCTTCGACTTCGAGCCGTCCGCCGCCCATCGCTTCGCGTGGGGTCATCGCGAAATAGCAGCTTCCCTTGATTGAAATGGCGCTTCCGAGGGACCACCGAAAACCAATTCGATCCACGTCCGGGTAGCGGTCTGGCTTGGCAAACCGTGGGTGATAACCGCCCAGCGTGATCACCGCATCGCCCAGCCCCGGCCATACTTGCAATGCAAATCCGCCAGTCAATTTGCAATCTTCGTGCAAGAGCCAGCTATCGTAAAGAGCGGCCTTGGCATACAGCGTAGGTTCTTCGCGCGTGCTCAGGCCCGCTTCAATCGCCAGTTGAACCAAGACCAGCGAAGGGATTTCCATTTTTGCAAGTGCAATCAGCCCGAGCTCGAAGCCGCCGTCGAAAAGCACGTACAAAAGCGCGCGGCCCTTGATGAATCCGTACGACACGAATTTGACACCGGCCGCCAGCCAATACGCTCCAGGCTTCGGCGCCAAATTGGAGCGGAAGCTCGCCAGATCCATCGCTTCGCCGTCCATTGTCACGAGCAATGGATTTTTTTTCAGATCCGCCGTACGCTTCGGCCTATCGAATGCGCGATTGACGCCAAAGCCCGCCGCAACGCCAGTCACCACGAAAAACGGAGGCCCTCCGAGCATTGCGTCGAGCACGCCGAACACCACGAGCGATGCAACGTCATCCGGCGCGACTTTTTCGTAGGCCGCGAGCGCTCCGAGCTGAAAGCCGAATGCATCGAGCGCCGCTTGACCGACGAATCCCGTATCGGTTTTCGCCAGCATTCCAGAGAGGCTGATGCCCGATGCGCGGAACGACAGCGCGAGCCCCTCGAGCGTTGCGCTCCATTGATTCGGTTCGGCGACGTGCTTCAACGGAATCGAGACGCCGAGCCCTTGCGGGGCAATGCGTACACCGCCCAGCTTGAATTCCGCATCGAACGTGATCGACGCGGTCGTGGCTTCGCCCTGCCCTGCAAGCGAAGCGCGCATTCGTTGCACATCGATCGGCCCAATGACGCGATCGATGGCCATGCGTATTTCCTGGCTTCCATCCAAAAACTTGGCGCTGAGGCCATTTTCATAACGCAGCTCGATACCCAAGCCCGGATTGTCTTTTCCGGTCGACAAAAGCCCTGCACCACCACTCGCCTGCGCTTCCGAGCGGCAATCGCACGTCGTGCACTTGCAATGCAATGTGTTTCAGCTCTGCGACGCCGACGCTTGCCCCCATGCCCAGCTTGCCAACCGAGAACCAATCATTCGCATACAGCGGTTTTCCTAGTTCGCTGTTTGCTTCCAGCACCACATCTGCGATCTCCAGGGTCGGCTTGATGGCTCCATTGTCGAAAATGCCCAGCTTGATGGCGCCGACGTTCAGCCGCACATCGCCGTCGCTGAAGCCAAGGTTGGAGGTCAGATTGAATTGAGGCGGGCTCGATCCATTGACCGGCGTTGCAATGTTGAACGTCGTGAGGATTTGATTCAGCACGACTTCGGGCGACGGCGGTGCCCAACCCGATTCTTGGAGCCCAACCAGATTCAACAAATCACCAATGGTGAATCCGCTCGAGATCTCTTGATTCAAAACGTCATTGGCGAGCCCTGCGACCATGGGCCGCAAAACGTCCTTGGCGATTTGATTTACCGTGACGTTCGGATTGAGCAATGAAAATGATGCATTGCCGTAATGTACTGTGAGATCGGGCGTGCCGTCACTCAGCGTCCACTGCAACGAAGGCGACGTGGACAAACCCAATTCTGGAGCTGCTTGCACGCCCATCGTCATCGACACGCCGCTGCTCGACACGTTGAACGAAGTATTCGCTAACCGAACAGGACCGCCGAATGCATTGTCATTGATACCGAGGTTTACGGCATTGTCGTTTGCGCTGAAGCCAAGCGTCGCGAAGCCGCCCAATTCGATCGAGGCATTCCCAAGATGACCCTTCGCCCATTGGATGACCGCATTCAGCAAGGACGCAGCATCGCCCGTCACCGCTGTTTTTACCGCATCGGGAACCATCGACAATTCGGCCAGCGTAGCAATCGCTTGCGGACTCGCCTGCGCGAACGAATGCACCAAATTAGTCGTCGTCGTTACGCGAACGAATGTCGTCATCGCGCCGTTGCGCCATCGAGCGCCCACTTCGACGCGTTTCAACGCGCCAAACGGAGCAACCGTTACGAGCGAAGCGTTCGTATTGGCAAGATCTACTACTTTTTCGAGCACCACAAAAAGCGCCAGCTCGCCCGCGGTCACATTGCATTTGGCGCCGCTTGGCAACGTCAGCGTCGTGGGATTGTCGGGGTCGAAGCTGCCGAGCCCTTCCCATGCCGCACGCAGCAATTCGCCCTCAATCGCCAAGCCCACTCGCGTCGTTTGGTCCCCGACGTCCCAACACGCTTGCCCGCGCAAGCCCAGCGACGCATTGCCCTCATTGACGTCGCCGTCGGTACGAACCACCAAACCCAAATCGTAAGGTTGCGGAGGTTCGTGGTGGTAATCGTTTTGATCCACGTTCGGCGGCGCAGAAAACCATGCAATGGCTGAACCGGGCGCGGTTCCCCACGAGTCCTTCCCCGTGAGAAGTCCCCGCAGATGATAAATTGCCGTAATGACCGCGTTTGGATTCAAGAATTTGCTGAGCCACGGCTTCAGCGCTGACAAATCCGGTTTGAGGGCTTGGATTGGAAATGCGGGCAAAACCTCTTGATTCTGCGGCCCCTTCGTTCCCTCGAGCAGCGGAAAAAGATGCTTGTAGAGGCGCCACGCGATATGCGGCTCGGGGTTTGTCTTGCATAACTT
Organism: Polyangiaceae bacterium; assembly: GCA_016715885.1. Lineage (NCBI taxonomy): Bacteria > Pseudomonadati > Myxococcota > Polyangiales > Polyangiaceae > Polyangiaceae bacterium. The sequence goes on along the minus strand of JADJXL010000020.1, from coordinate 367,051 downwards.
CACCACCCAGGCGCGCAATACCAAAAGGGTCGTGTGCACGAGCGGTAAGACCGGCGAATCGTTCGTTTTCCACACGACCGACCGTGTCGCTGCCTGCTCGCTCGATGTCTTTGGATTGGACGTCGTCAAAAACGAGCTGTCAGTCAATTCGAGCGTCAGCTCGTGCGGATCCTTCATGGCAAGCTGAAGGTCGAAGATTGCAAACAGCGGCAAGTTGGTAAGCGCTGGATCGGCCTCGGCAATGCTCAGGCGTACCCCGAGCGTCACGGGATCCTGCAATTCGGCCACGGTTTGTCCGCCCGCAACGAGTTTTACCAAGCGCGCACGAACGGCCAGATTCGGCACGTCTACTGCCGCAAACGCCGTCGGGTTTGCAGGACGCGGCACCTGCGCCACCACATCGAATTCCAGCGGGCCGGCATTGGGTAATTCGTTCACCAGGAGCCAAATCGGTACCCACTTGTGCAGCCGGAAAAACCATGGCGACGTCGTTTGGCCGGGCGGATCGAGCGTCAGGATCGCCTTCAATGCATCGACGATGGGCTTTTGAGCTTGCGTGGCGAGTGCCGTTTTGGAACTGCCCAGCGGACTGAGAAACCAGGGGAATTGGTATTCGACCTTGTCGTCGGGCGGCACTTTTTTGTAAATGCCAAGCGCCCGACAGGATGCATCGAGCAAGATGGAGCTAGCGGGCGTCTGCTTTTTTTCGCCGTTCGTCGACATCGCTCAGGCCCCCACTGCAATCAATATCCTATTTTCGCCGCCGATGAAGCCGAGAACCCGCAACGGAACATCGCCCGCCGCCTGACTTGCCAGAACCGCCGCACCTTCGATGATATCGAGCACGCCTTCCCACACCGCCGCTCGCAATGTATCGCCCCATGCGTCGATGATCGCGTCTGGCGCATCCGTCGAATGCGTCACGCTCGCAGCCTTGCCCGCCCCAGCATCGACATTGCCCAGGAAAAACACGAGCTTCAATTCAATGGGGCCAGTTTCGACCGTTTCGACGTGGAAATGCGCTAGCAAATATCCCCCCGTCAATTGCAACGCGCAAGGCACGTGCACCAGCATTTCGGCGCCATCGCGTGACCACACCATGATATCGCGCGGCTCTTGCGATCCGGCCATTCGTTCGAGCACGGCTTGCTGCAATTCGTCGACGCCGACGGCGAGCACCACGGCTCCCGGAGGAAGCTTCGCCCGAAACTCGAAAACCGACGTCGTTCGCAATCGTTCGATCGCCGCGCGCAAACGCGAGCCCGTCGCGAGATTCAGCGTTTGCGAAAGCGAAATGGGCACGTCCGAGGACAAACCAGCACCTCGCAAATACTCGAGCGTCGAGAGAGGTTGGGCCATCGTAGCCTCCGCCGCGGCTTATTTCGTTTGCAAGTGGTAATTCCAGCTCTGGTTGGTGTGCGGGCCGCCTCCCGGGGCCGGACAAACACCGCCACCGCTATGGAGCAGGCCATAACAGCGACTGCACCAGCGCCAATTGTCTTGCGCGGGGAAGTCTTTGGCTGCCGAGCTGCCTTGCGGATTTTCGGCTGCCCAAATCAAATAATTGGGCGAATCGGTGCGATCATGAGCGGATCCTGCCGGACAATGGCCACTGAGCACGGCGGAGCCGTGACAAAGCCCCTGGCACTTGTTGCACCATCCCCAACCGCTTTGACCCGCATAACGAGATTTATGCGGAAACAGCACGTATTCACCGCTTTGGCTCGTATCGTGCGGTCCTCCACCCGGAGCCGGACAAACGCTACGCGTCACATTCGTTCCATAAACGAGTCCCGCGCAGCGGCAACACCAGCGCCAACCATCTTGCGTGTAATGCGACGCGTCCGCGCGAATCGACGCCTGCATGCGCAGCAATTCCACATGCTCGCGAAGCACCGCCATTTCACCACGCAATCGCGTGATTTCCGCGCCGACCGCCACCGTTTCGACCTGGGTTGGCGTGACCCCAAGCGGTTCGATGCGCCCATTGGCTCGAATTTGCGACGGCCATGCCATTGCAGGCACCGTGACGTCGTTGAGCGCCCGCACGAGCCCATTCAAATACACGCCACCTGTATAATCTTGACCCCAATTCACGACGAGCGCGTCGCCCGGACCATGCACGAGCGCCCGGCGGTTCGTACCGCCCGCACCTGCGCGCCGTTCGGCTGCGTCGATTTCGAGGTCTGGTCCCGTGATTTCGAGCCCGTGGGCTTCGACGATCACCTGCGATTCGTCAAGCTTGATGTCCGTTGCCACGCGTTTCCCCTACGGAAACGAATCTACGTGCATTGCAGCTACGAACACAAGCACATTATTCACAACTCGTTACGTGCCAATTTCTAGGAACACGACAGATTTCTTGTGAACATGAAGTCAAGGGCTACCGCTTTCGGCTCGACCATTTCAGGACCCCGAAAACGTCATCACCCCGTCGTCCACCGACCCAAACCGCATCATCACCGAATCGATGAAATAGTTTTGGGGGAAATACCACGGCGCCTTCGTGCCCTGTTTCGGGAATTTTTCAATCGCTCGCTGCACGTACCCCGCGGTCAAATCGAGCAGCGGCCGAGTCTCCACGGAACCTTCGTGAAGATGCGCGACGCATTGCCGATAGCCTTTGCGATCCATGTGTTCGAGGAGCCGACACACATAACGTGTCGAAAGCTCGGCACGCAGCGTCCACGATGCATTCGTGTAGCCCGCACAAAGCGCAAAGTTCGGCACGTCGCTCAACATCAATCCCTTGTACACGAATGTCTTGGATATCTCGACGTCACGCCCATCGACATCGAAACGAATCCCACCGCACGAGAGCAATTGCAATCCCGTCGCCGTCACGATGATGTCGGCCTGCAATTCTTCGCCCGATTCGAGCAAAATGCCTTTTTTCGTGAACGTACGAATTTGATTCGTAATGACCGACACCTTGCCTGTTCGAATGGTCCGATAAAGATCCGAATCGGGTATCACGCAGAGCCGCTGATCCCACGGCGAATAATGCGGATTGAAATGCGTATCGATGTCGAAATTCGGTAGCCCTGCTTCGACGCCTTTGCGCAACAGCTTTCGCGCCGCCTCGGGCGCCCTTCGGCACAATTGGAAAAACGCCGTCGCGAATGTCACGTTTTTCCACCGCGCGACCGTGTTCGCCGTTTTCTCCGGCAATACCTCGCGCAGCTTGTTCGCAATACGATCCTCGGATGGCAATGAAAGCACGTACGTGGGCGATCGCTGCACCATCGTGACATGCTCCGCGGTCGGCGCCATGGCTGGCACGAGCGTCATTGCCGTCGCCCCGCTGCCAATGACGACCACTCGTTTTCCGCGATAATCGAGGTCCTCGGGCCAATGTTGCGGGTGGACGATGATTCCCTCGAAATCATCGCGCCCAGGGAAAACGGGCGTATATCCTTCCTCATAACGATAATATCCGGCGCATGCATAAAGAAAATTGCACGTATAACGAAAAGGCGTCGCGTCGGGCCCTACCGTGACATCGACCGTCCATCGCGCTTCTTTCGATGACCACGACGCTGCTTGCACGCGCTGATGAAATCGAATGTGGCGATCAATGCCATATTCCTGAGCTGTTTCGCGCACATACGCAAGAATCGACGGCCCGTCCGCAATCGATTTCGGGTTCTTCCAAGGCTTGAAGGAGTAACCGAGCGTAAACATGTCGGAATCGGATCGGATGCCGGGATAACGGAACAGGTCCCACGTTCCGCCAATCGCACCTCGCCCCTCCAAGATGGCGTACCGCTTGCCTGGCAAACGCGTTTGCAGGTAGTAGCCCGCGGCAATGCCCGACAGCCCGGCGCCCACGATCAATACATCGAAATGCTCCACGGCCCCGTCGGTCTCGCTCGTCATCCCAACAGTGTCGACGTACGCGCTGGCGACGTCAAGACATCGGATACGTTCTCAACCCCGAAGAACAACGCAAAGGGGCAAAGACGCAGAGGCGCAAAGACGTGGTCTCTGCACTGTCCACAAGAAAAGTGGGTTGGAATTGGGGGATGATTTAACAAAAGATGACGCAACACGACCGGGCTATGTCAGCGACAGCGCCCGCTTCGTAGCGGTCTTCTTGGACGTAGCTTTCTTCGCAGCGGTCTTCTTCGCGGCCGCTTTCTTCGTTGACGTCGCAGCACGTTTCCTTGCCACGCGTCCCCCAGTTACCTCAGGCTCCGCGACGATGACCTTTCGCTTCCTCGGCGGCTTGCGCCCCACCTTCTCCGCTCGAAACGCGTTCGGGCACAAATCATTGACACCACACGCCGCACACGCCGGACGCTGCGCAAAACACACTCGCCTGCCGTGAAAAATGAGCGTGTGCGCCAACATCACCCAATGATCGCGCGGAAATAATTCCGACAAATCCTTCTCGATCGTTTCCGGTGTGGTTTGTTTGGTAAAACCAAGCCGCTGCGACAAACGCTGCACGTGCGTATCGACCACGACGCCCGACGGAATGCCGAACGCCACGCCGAGCACCACGTTCGCCGTCTTTCGACCCACCCCTGGCAACGCCACCAGTTCCTCCAGCGTTCGAGGAACCTGACTTCCATGCTTTTCGACCAGCTTCTTTGCTAGTCCAACGATGTTCTTGGCCTTCTGGTTGTACATGCCAAGACGCGTGCGCAGCACCGTCGATACGTCGTCCACCGACGCCGTCGAAAGCGACCGCGCGTCCGGCCAGCGCGCGAAGAGCGTCGGCGTGACCTGATTGACGAGCACGTCGGTCGTCTGCGCGCTCAGCACGACCGCGACGAGCAACTGGAACGGGTCCACATGCTCGAGCTCGCAATGCGCATCCGGATGAATCCGAAGCAGCCGATCGTAGATGGCCAAAGCCTTTTGTCGTGCAGCGGTGGTCGAGTTCGTGGCCATGGACGTGGCCCGAGTCTACCGCGACGAACCCAGTTCGTCTCGTACGAATATTGAATTGTTTGGATTTGGTGACTGGGTTTGGCGCGCCCGTTCAGCAGCCCGTTGAACCGTTACGTGAACGACGACTCAACGGGCTCTTGCCGGGCACTCCTCAGCTCACGAACGCGCGCTTGCGGGTTTCGTATTCGTCGAGCAGCTTCTCTACGCTCGACAGCGCGTTTTCGACGGCTTCTTGCACCATTTGCAGCACCGTCGTGGCCGATCCCTTGAGCGCCTCGTAATAACGCTGCCGCTCGGTGGAATGAATGATCGACGGCGGCAAACCCGACCTCATCAAGAGGAGGTTCATGAAAAGCCGCGCTACCTTGCCGCTGTCGCTCTGGAATGGATAGACACGCAAGAGGTCGTAGTGAGCACGAGCGGCGATACGCAGTGCATTACGCGTCTTGCGGGTCTCCGGGTCATTCAACCAATCTACGATTTGCCGCACCTTGTAGGGGATCTTGTCGGGCGGCGAATACTCGTGGAAATACAGCCGATGCTGCGGGATGTCTTTCCGGTACTTCACCGTTTTGATATCGCCCTCTTCCGGATGCAGGATCAAATAGATCTTCCGAATGACGTCGATCGTGATCGGTAGCTTTTTCTTGGCGTAATCGCGCACGAAGTCGATGGCTTCCTTGTGCCGCCGAATGTCGTCGTACGTCGGCTGCATGCCCGTATCCGCATAATGGGACGCCATGCTTCCGAGGCCCGAACGCAGCTCCTCGAACGTGTAAACGACGCCTTCGAGTGCGCTGTCGTGGAAAATCCACGACATATCGAAACGATCGGTATACGCGCGCCGGAATTCTTCCGTTTGCGAGTCGAGCCGCTTTTCGATGATTTCCGAACGCTCTTCGATGGTGGGCTTTCGGGGCGGAGCCAAGAGCGGCAGCGGAATCGTCGCAATGCGTGGCGCAGGCTCGCGGACCGCCATGATGCGCGGTTCTTTCGCTTTGCCTTCGCCTGCACTGGGCTTCTCGAGCTTAGGCGCTTTTTTCTCGGCCTTGCCGGCAGCCTTCTCGCCGTCCGTCGCCTTCGCTTTGACCGGCGCGCCCTTCTCCGCTTTGACCGGCGCGCCCTTCTCTTCGGGCTTTGCTTTCCCGACGATCTTCGAGGGCTTCTCGCCTTCCCGAACCTTGACCTTCTCCGCAACCGGCGCTGCCTTCGCCTTCCCCTCGCCGACCGGCTTGGCGACCTTTTCCTGAACCTTCTCGGCAGGCGCACCCTTGGCCTTGATCTTCTTTTCGGGCGCCTTCTCTTCGAGCTTCGCCTTCTTCCGCGGTGCCTCGACAGCTTCGGCCGCTACGACCTTCTTTTTCTTTTTGAGCTTGACCTTGCCCTCGGCCACTTCGGCCTTCTTCGGGGGCTTGGCTTCAGCGACGGCCTTTTCAGCGACGACCTTCTTCTTCTTTTTCTTCTTCGGTCGCTCTTCTTCAACCGCCGCAGCACGCTTCGCTACCTTCGCGGCTTTCGCTTCTTTCGCTTCTTCCGCAGCACGCTTGCGCTCCTTGAGAAGCTTCTTGCGAAGGATTCGCTCCGCTTTCTCCGCGCGTTTTTCACGCGCTACAGCACGCGCTGCGCGCTCGGCACGCTCGGCCTTCTTGGCCTTCGCCTCGAGCTTCTTCTTGCGCAGCTCGCGCTTCTCGACCACGCGCTCGGGCTTGCGCGCGATCTTCTTGACCTTCTTGACGGTCTTGACCTTCTTGACGACTGCGGCCTTGACTCGCTTCTTCTCCGGGCGCGCGGCGGCCTTCTTCACCTTCGGCGCAGCCACTTTGCGCTTCTCGAGCCGAGCCTTCTTCTTCGCCACGGCACGCGCAGGCGCCGCTTTGCGTGCGGCCTTCTTCGCCGTCTCTCGACCTCGCTTCGCCGCCGGAGCACGCAGCTTTTTCTTCAGCTTCGTAGCTTCTTTCTTGCGAGCAGGTGTGGCTTTCCTGGCTGGCTTGGAACGAGCAGGTGCCTTCTTCTTCGGGGTTTTAGCGAGTTTACGGGTTTTTTTGGCCGCCATGGGCGTTGTTCCAACAGTCGAACGGAGAACTCATCCCCGTATCAACACCGCGCAATGAGGTCTGTCGAGCCAATACGGCCCGCGCGACGGGGCGTGAGGGTAGCAACCCAGGATTTTGCACGTCAACCAGTGTTCGTCACGAACGTCGCGACGAACATCAAGATCACCAGCCAGGTAGCTTGTCGAGACGAGCTTGTCGATGCGGATCAAGCGTCGATGTTGATCCCCAGCTTACGGCGAACTGCAAAATACGGCTCACTGACCGAGTAGAGCACGAGCTCCTTGAGCCGATCCTTTTGCGGAACTCCCGCCTGATTTTCGTCCGCCGCCTTGATGATCTCGAGACCGATCTCGAGATCGGCGGCCAGAATGAAGCCAGCTCGATCCGCCGTAAGGTCCACGCCACCAACCCACTTCTTGATGTCGATCGCGCCTGCCTGAAGCAGCTTTGTGACGGCACTGGCCAGCTCATCACGCGCAGCACCCGTCACAGCCGCCTCGATGACTGCCAGGTTTTCCTTCACCGGACCTTGGATGTCGTTGGAAATCGGGAAGTTTGGCGAAATCAACTTGATCGCTGCAAAGAGCCATGCGCGAAGACCCGTGCCCGTGGGCACGAGGTGCCTCACGTACAGCCCCGGTCGGTAGTACGTGAGATGTCGCGCTGCGATGAATCCGCCCACTTGCGGTGGAACTTCGGTGGCGAGCGCCGCGGCGCCGAGCACGAGCGCAGGCACATGGCCGTGCAAGAAGCTCAAACCGCCCGGATCTGCCGGATTTTGGAAGCTCACCGGCAACTCCAACCCCAGCACGCCTGCCGAGTAAAAGAGCGTTTGCGACATCGGATAAGGATGGCGCGACAAGTCGATCGCGTACGCCATCTGATAACCGAGCTGCTCGAGCGGCTTGCCGTTCTTCATGATCACGGCCGGCTGAATCGCCGCAAATACCGCCGTGAGCAGCGGATCTGCATCCGGATGAATCACGCTGCTCTGCCAGTCGTCCTCGACGAGTGGTGCTTGCGCCGCAGCCATCGTGTCCGATCGCATGCGCTTGAAGAACCGGTCCTCGTCCGCTTCCGCCAAGCCCATGCAAGCAAGCGCCTGACACAAGCACCATGCGCAGTCCGCACGCTTGCCCTCCGTGTAGAGCTTCCTGAGGGCCTTGTACGGCTCGGGACGGGTGTGGTTCTTCCGGAGAAACCCGACCTGCGCTTCGACCGCTTTGTCGAAGTATTGCGCAGCGTCGCTCATGTAGAGCTTCGCCAGTAGCTCGTTGCGCTCCTCGTTTTCCAGATCGAGCGATTGCGCCGCTTCGTACGCGTCAATCGCGTCGGCCATGCTGCCCAGTTTGTCCTGGTAGAGTGCACCGAGTTTGCCCATCGTCGTGAGCATGCGCGCCGTGTCGTTCGCCTCGGTCGCTCGCTCGAGGTCCGTGCGATAAAGCCGCTCGACGCCTTCCCAATCCTGCTTCTGCTCGCGCACTTCGATGGCTTCGTTGAGAGCCTTGTCGTTGGTCGCATCGAGCTCGATGACCGTGTCGTAGTACTCGACCGCTTTGTCTGCATCGCCGAGCTGCCTGAAGCTCACGATGGCCGCGGTGTGCATGTACTTGGCCTTCTGCCGCTTGTCGTCGATCTTGCTCGCGAGCTTGACGACGACCTCGATGAGCTTCGCCCACTCCTTTTCCTCGCTGTAGAGCTGCATCAGCTTGGTCAGGATCTTTCGATCGTCGGGTCGTTCATCGAGCGCCGCGACATAGCTCTTTGCCGCACGCGTGCGATCGCCCAATTGCGCGGCGACGATGTCACCGACTTCGAGCAACAGCGCCACACGCTCGTCGCCCGTGACGACGTCGAGCCTGCGCATCTTGAGGCGAATGACTTCTTCCCAGTCCTTCTTCGCTTCGTAGAGACGAACGAGCGCAGCGATCGGCTCGGGCGCTTCGGGCATCAAGTCGGCGGCATCGAGCAGCGGTTGCACCGCTTCTTCGACATTGCCGAGCGACAGGCGCGCTTGACCGAGGTGCAGCATCGCGTCCGCTCGATCCTCGACGCTCGAGTCGTCACCGAAACGCTTCAACAGATCACCGAACAGCTCCACGCTGTCTTTGTATTGCTTCGCGTCGTACCGAACCTTCGCTGCGCGTCGAATGGCATCCGGGGAATCCGGAGCGAGTTTCAGCAGGGTTGGTACAGCGACGGCTGCCTTCTCGGTCGAACCGATCTTCGCGAGCGAGTCGATGTAGTGACTGACGACGTCGTTGGCGATGTCGGTCGGCAGCGCATCCACGCGATTGACGAGCGATTGGTAGCTGTTCGAAGCTTCGACGTACCTGCCTGCGGCGAAGGCAATTTCACCCGACACGTAAAGTGCCTTCATGTTGGTCGGGTCGAGGTCGATGGCCTTCGTCGCGGCTTGAATCGCGCGATCTTCCGCCTTGAGTTTGTCGTGGAGGATGAACGCCATTTCGCCGTAGAGCCGAGCTTTCGCAAGGTTGCCTTCGGCCGTATCGATCTCGCGTGAGATGAGCTCCACCGCGCTCGTTGCGTCACCGCGTGCGAGGTACGCCGCTCGTAGTGCGCCCGTTGCTCCAACGTGCCCTGGAACGGCATCCAGCGCCTTCTTGTAGCGTTCGATGGCACCATCACGATCGCCCTTGTCGTCGAGCAGTTTCGCTGCGCGCATCCATAGGTCTGCACGGCTATCCGGCGTCGTCGCTTTGTGCGCCAACGATTCGATGGCCGACAGCGCCGCAAGCGCATCGCCCGACGCAGCTCGCACGTTCGCTAGCGATTCGAGCGCACCGCCATGTTGCGGATCGATCTCGATGACCTTCTCGTACGCCTTCGATGCACGCTCGTGCGAACTGAGCTGCTCGAGAAGCACGCGACCTTGGGCAAGCAATAGCTCGATGCGTCGCTTGTCGTCCGTGACGATCCGCAAGAGACGGTCGTACAGCGACGACACTTCTTCCCATCGTTCGAGCGCGCGGTAGTGCCGCATGAGCGCCGTGAGGGTCTCTTCGTGCGCCGGATCGATCTGCAGAATGGCTTCGTACGCCGTTGCTGCCTTTTGGTGATCGAGGAACTGCTCGTCGTAAATCTTGGCGAGCCGCTGGTACAGGTTGATGGTTTGTCGCGGCGTACCACTGATCGTGATTTGCTGCTCGAGGTTCCCGATGAGCTCCTGGTACTTGCCCGTTCGGTTGTAGATTCGGTCGAGGCCGCGCAAAGCGAACGATGACTTGGGATCGATCGCGACGGCTGCGTCGTAACGTCGCGTCGCTTCAGCCAAGTCGTCGAGCTCCTTCTCGTAGAGCTCGCCAATCTTGCAGAGCGCTTCGACGCGAGCCGTCCCGCCGAGCGCGTCGGCGCGTCGTTCCAGGATCTTCGCGTAACCGACCCAGTCTTCGAGGCGCCGGTAGATGCGGCCGAGCGCTTCGACAGCCTTGTCGTTGCTCGGATCTTCCAGGAACACGTGTTCGAAGAGGTCTCTGGCTCGTGACGGATCGTCGAGCTTCGTTTCGAGAACTTCGGCCGCTTCCACGCGGATGTTGCGTGCCTTTTCGGGCGTCGACGCGCGATCTGCACGCGTCTGCAGCACCTGACAAAGCTCCTGCCATTGCTGCGCACGGCGGTAGACTTGCGCCAAACCTTCCATTGCGTCGTCGTGCGAGGGGTTGGCGGACAGAACCGCTTGGAAGCAGGGCACGCCCATGTCGGGCCGCGCGATTTTCTCCGAGTACCAATGACCGAGCAGATTGAAGAGCGCGATCTTCGACTCGGTCGACAAGTCTTTGCTCGTCGTGGCTTCGCTGAGAATTTGCAGCGCTTCGGCCCAAATTTTCATGTCGCCGCCGGCTGCGCGCTCGAGCTGCCGCGCGTACTCGGCCTCCTCCGGCATGATCGAAAGGGCCTGCGCAAACGCGAACACGCCCTGCTCGACGTCTTCGAGCTCCTTGACGTACAGGCTGCCGATCTCGATGAGCGCTCGCGCTCGATCTGCGGGGTTCTGCGCCTTCTCGTTGCGCTCGAGGAGCATCTCGACAACTTCCTCGTACTTGCCGCGACGGCGACGCACGTCTTCGAGTGCTGCGAATGCGCTGTCGTCTTCTTCGTCGAGCTGGATGACTTGTTCGAGTAGCTCTTCGGCCTTTTCGAGGTCCCCGCTCTTGTCGTACGTCCGGAAGGCGCGCATGAGGAGCTGCTTCTTCAGCTCCACGGCTTTGATCTTCTCGCCGGCGCTCGAGCCTTCGTCGACTTCGCCTGCAGCGATGACGAACGCATCACCCACCTTCGCGGGATCAGCGCCTTGCTGCACTGCGTTTTCCAGCGCGACTGCTGCGTCGTTGTCCGTCGGATCGGCAATGAGCAGATCTGCGAGATCGTTGATCTCCTCGTCGGTGAACTTAGCTTTTTCGGCTTCGGCAACTTTGGCAGGCGGATCCAAGATATCGAGCACCGCGCGACTGCCGTTCGGTCGCTGTTCGGGCACCTTTTCGAGCAGGCGCGCGATGAGCTCGTCGAGGTCTTTGTTGATCCAGCCTTTGGGCCCCATCGTCGATGCGGTCGGCGGTGCTTGTTTGAGGTGCAACGTTGCGATGTCCGCAGCGTTTTCCCCGGCAAACGGTACTTTGCCCGTGAGCAGCTCGAACAAGAGCACGCCGAATGCATAAACGTCGCTCTGCTGGCTTGGCCCCGCGCCCCGAAGTCGTTCCGGAGAAACTGCCTTCATCAGCTGGGGCAAACCCAGGATGCCGGTCGATCCCTGGCCGAGTCGATCAGTCGCGGCATCGAGCAAGTAAGCGCGGATTTTTCCACCCTCGCCGCGCCCGACGAGCACGTTCTCCAGCTTGATGTTCCCGTGGAAAACGCGCGCCGCGTGAAGTGCCGACAAACCTCCGAGCACACCGCGTACGATGTCCTTGGCTTCGTTGATGTGCAGCGGACCCGTACGCGCAACGCGAGCTGCCAGCGGCTGCGCATCGATGGGTGCATAGGCAACCCACGGATGCCCTGCCGTGACGCCCATCTCGACGGAGGCCGGCAATGAGTCGTGCTTGATGCGACTTGCGATTCGTAGCGCCACGAAGAAGCGGTGCACGGCGCGCGGCCCGCTTGCCGCATCGCGCCTGAAAACTTTCAGCGTGCGCTCGACTGCAGGACCATCGGGCGCGTCTTTTCGAGTTGCGGCGACGACGACGGCTCGTGGTCCTTCGCCCAGCTTTCGATTGACCGTGAACGGTCCGAATGTGTCACCTGGCTTCAGTTCTTCCGCGTGAAGCGCTCCGCGCTTTTGCAGATCCGCAAGGCGATCGTCGGCGAGCAGGCGTGACACCAGCACCGCATCGACGAGCGCGTCGAGCGCGTCCTCAGCGACACATCGCTCCGTCAGCGCGCGGGCAAATGATGCCTTCGACACGGCGCCACCAACGACGGCCGGATCGAGACCAAGCAGATCCTTGGAGAGGGCGATCAATTCATCGAGCGAAAAGAGGCGCTCGAGCTCGCCTCGAACAACATCGACAGACATGGTGGCTTCCTCGGAGATGTCTCAAGCGACGCACACGCCGGTCTTTCCGGACCAACCTGAGGCCGAACGCAACGCGCGTATGCTAACCAAAGCTTCTCGAATTCGCGAAGAAAGTCGTGTGTGAAGCAAAATGGGACGAACCTCGCCCCAACTGCGGCCCACTTCGTCACTGAAAAACCGCGAACAATCGGGGCACGAGCGTCGGTTCCCCCACTGCAAAAGACTGCCAAAGAGTTGACCCGCCGATGATTTCCGTGTCACACGCCTTTGGACCATGCAGCGATTCACGCTCGTGCTCGAACGAGTCCTGCCGCTCGCGATCCTCGTCGTCGCGGTCGTTGGTGCCCCGGTGATGATTTTTTCACCGGAAGGATTGCCGCGGCTTCGAGGTCTCGAACGCGAGCTTGCGCAAGTCGAAGAAGAATCGGCCGAGCTTGGCCGAGAAATCGAAGCTTTGCGCGGTCGAGTGCAACGCCTTCGTGATGATCCCACGGCTGTCGAACGCATTGCACGCGACAACCTCGGTATGCTCCGCCAAACGGAAGTCGTTTTTCAGTTCCCCGCTTCCCGTTGAAATCAAAGCAATAGAAGGGTTTCTTGCGACGGCTCACGGCCTCACGTACCGTGCGGCATGTGTCGGTAGAGCTGGGTCGGCGGCTGCTCGCGTCAGAACTCGTCACGCGCGAAAATGTGCGGGATGCACTGCTGCTTTCGGAGTTGCGCGGCATCTCATTGCCACGGGCGCTCATTGAACGCGGCATCGTTACCGAAGCAGAGCTCGATGACGAAATCGCGCGTTTGGCAGGGCCAGGCCTTCGGTACGTTCAAGGTTCGGTAGAGCTCGTCGCGAAACTGCCCCGCAGCATGTCGCGGCGCTTGTGTGCGCTTCCGACGCGTACCGATCCGCTAACGGGGGTCGTCGATGTTGCCGCTGCGGACCCGTTCGATCCGCATGTCGAAACGGAAATGGCGTTCCACCTGAACGCTCCCGTGCGCGTGCTTCGCGCATCGATTGCAGCCGTTGAAGAAGCGATTCGACGCATCGATTTCGCTGCCGTCGATGCACCTGCGGAGGCAAAACCACGACCACGACGGCTCACACCCGCCCTGCCCTATGGCGCGCCAGGATCCATACCGCCTCCGGCTCCAAGCACACCGATCCCACTCGTCGTCAAACGCGCAGCTCCGCCGACGCTCGACGACGAGGACACGTACGTCGATGATTTGAGCTCAAATGAATCTGACCCGCTCGGTCGAACCGCCGGTTGGGGAACGGTCCTGCCGGATCGACACGATTTGCCGAATGGTTTGGAGGACGTGGAGGAATCCGCGTCGCTCGGTCGAACCGCCGCATGGGGTGCACCTGCGCACGCTGCGGCCGATTTGCACGAAGATGTCGACACGGACGAATCACCGTCGCTCGGTCGAACGGCTGCATGGGGCGCGCCTGCGCGTGCACCAGCACCCGTGCATGACGAGGCAGAGCTCGACGAATCACCGTCGCTCGGACGAACGGCTGCATGGGGAGCGCCTGCGCGTGCACCTGCACCCATGCGTGACGAGGCCGAGCTCGACGAATCACCGTCGCTCGGTCGAACGGCTGCATGGGGAACCGCCGTGCCGAATCGAGAGGCAACCGCGGCTCCTGTTCGACGACTGAATCGAACATTGGGGTTCGAAGAAGAGCCACAACGCGTGTCGTTTCCATCGGCGCCGCCACCCGGTCACGAATCCGTGCCTCCGCCGCTCGGCTTCGCTCCGCCGGAAGTCTCCGCATGGAAGGGTTTGACGAACCCATCGCCGCCGCGGGACGTTGCCGCAAGCTCGGGGTTTGCGGCACCGACCGAAAGTTCGTCGGTGAACGTTCACGAAGCTCCGACCTGGCGCGCGATTGACGAAGATACCGACATCGAGACGACGTTTGTCTCGGCACACGCAAGCCCTCCTGAAGCGTCCTCGCGCTCCGCGTCGACCGTCGAAACGATCTCGCTCAACTCGATCCCCGAAGCGGTGACGCCCGTTCCCCCGCCTGCCGCTGAGCCGACGTTCAACGAGAACGACTTCGACGACGTGCCTCAGCGCGCGACGCTCGTCGAGTTTCCTCCGCCCACGTCGATGGTCGATGTGAAGGCGACCATCTCGGCGCTCGCGAGCGTGACGAATCGCGACGCGATCGTGGACCTCGCGTTTCGCTGCATGTCGCTGTTCGCGCATCGCGTTGCGCTCTTCACGGCCAAGCGCGATGCGTTTCACGGTTGGATGTGCAACGAAGCTTTTGGGTCACCGGAGGCATTGCGCAAGGTTGTCATTCCAAACGATCAACCGAGCATCATGGCCACGGCGATGGCCACTTCCATCTATCTCGGCCCAATCCCCAAGACGCGTGCCCACGAGGCACTTCTCGCCGTCATGGGAACGTCGAGCCGAGACGTCGCCGTTGCAACGGTGCGCGTGGGAGGCAAAGTCGCAGCGATGCTCGTTGCCGACGAGCTTCGCGATACGCTGTCGGGCACCAGAAGGATGGACGAGCTTGCAAGAGCGATGGGTGATGCGCTCACCCGACTCGTCAAGGCTCGTGGATGAGCCACACTAGACAAACATGAAGAGCTCAGACGATTCGTCGGACCGCGCCGAATTCGAGGCGCGACTTGCAAAATCACGCAAGGCAGCACGACCTCGCGTCGGGTTGCTTGCAGGCGAACCGGGATCTGGGGGCGTCGACGCCGACGACCTCTACGATGCCTCGACACTCGAAGCGCTTGGCTTCGATCCGGCGCGCGATCTCGGCTTTCCAGGCATGCCGCCGTTCACGCGTGGCGTGCAACCGAACATGTACCGCGGGCGCCTTTGGACCATGCGGCAATACGCCGGCTTCGGCACCGCAGAAGCGTCGAACGAGCGTTACCACTACTTGCTCGGGCAGGGACAAACCGGCCTTTCCGTCGCGTTCGATCTTCCGACGCAGATGGGTCGAGATTCCGATCATGCGCTCGCAAAAGGAGAGGTTGGTCGCGTTGGCGTTGCCATCGATTCGCTCGGTGACATGCGCCGACTGCTCGCAGGTTTGCCGCTCGATCGCATCTCGACGTCGATGACCATCAACTCGACCGCAGCGATCCTCTTGTCGCTCTACGTTGCAGTTGCCGATGAGAATGGCGTTCCGAGAGACAAACTCCGCGGCACGATTCAAAACGACATCCTGAAGGAGTACGTGGCACGGGGAACGTACATCTACCCGCCGCGGCCATCACTTCGTTTGATCAGCGACATATTTGCTTTCTGCTCCAAGGAAGTTCCTCACTGGAACACGATTTCCATCAGCGGCTATCACATGCGCGAAGCAGGGTGTGACGCTGCCCAAGAGATCGCCTTCACGCTTGCCGACGGCATCGCGTACGT
Source organism: Polyangiaceae bacterium (assembly GCA_016715885.1). Classification (NCBI taxonomy): domain Bacteria; kingdom Pseudomonadati; phylum Myxococcota; order Polyangiales; family Polyangiaceae; species Polyangiaceae bacterium. The sequence continues at coordinate 351,166 of JADJXL010000020.1, read as the reverse complement.
GCAAACGGCGGTCGATGCGGGGCTCGATGTCGACGACTTCGGCGGTCAGCTTTCGTTTTTCTTCAACGGTCACAACAACTTGCTCGAAGAGGTCGCAAAGTTCCGAGCGGCTCGACGGCTATGGTCATCCGTCATGACCGAGCGATTCGGCGCAAAGACGGACAAAGCAAAAGCGCTGCGTTTCCATTGCCAAACCGCGGGCATGACACTCCTGGCGCAGCAGCCCATGGTCAACGTCGTACGCGTTGCCGTCCAGGCCATGGCTGCTGTCCTCGGAGGGTGTCAGTCGCTGCACACGAACAGCTATGACGAGGCCGTTGGACTACCAACGACCGAAGCCGCAACGCTCGCACTCCGTACGCAGCAGGTGATCGCGAACGAGTCGGGCGTCGCCGACTTCGTCGACCCGCTTGCCGGAAGTTACGCAATCGAAGCGTTGACGACGCGTCTCGAACAAGCCGCGCGTGCGTACATCCGCCGCATCGACGAGATGGGCGGTATGGTGAGCGCCATCGAACAAGGGTACGTGCAGCGTGAGATCCAGGCAGCGGCGTACCGCTATCAGCTCGACATCGAATCGAAGAAGCGAGTCATCGTGGGCCTCAACGATTACCTCGGCGAAAGCGCTCCCATCCCCGTGATGAAGATCGATCCTCGTGTCGAAGAGGAACAAACCGAGCGCACTCGGCAATGGCGCAGCGAGCACGATCGCCCCGAGAAAAGCGAAGCGCTCGGTGTCGTCGATCGTGCTGCACGTGGTTCGGACAACCTCCTGCCGCCGATCCTCGACGCGGTAAAACGTGGAGCGACCGTCGGTGAAATCAGCGATGTGCTTCGTGGCGTGTGGGGCCAGCACATCGAAACGCTGACGATTTGAGCGGTTTCAAGTGTCGCCCGGGTCGTACAGCCCGCGCTTCTTGAGCAGCGCGCGAAGATGATTCCGCGCGATATCCGCCTGTCGTGACGCCTTCGATAGATTGCCGCCGCAACGACGAACGAGCGCATCCAGGTACGCCCGCTCGAATCGATCGACCGCGCGAGACTTCGCTTCGGCGAACGTTCCTTGGAGGTCCAACGGTTCCCGTTCGGCGTCGCTTCCACGGAAGCCGAATCCCTCACCCGCGAGATCCTGTTCCGTGATTTGTTCGTCCTGACAGAGCGCGGCCGCACGCGCGATGACGTTGCGCAATTCTCGGACGTTTCCGGGCCATTTACGTAGAGACAAACTGCGCAGGGCTTCCTCGGAAATCGTGAGCGATTGTTCAGTCGTGGAGAGATCCTCCAAGAAGTGTTGCACCAAGATCGGGACGTCTGTGGGGCGAGCTCGCAAGGGCGGCAAGACGACGCGTGCCTCGGCCAAACGGAAGTAGAGATCTTCGCGGAATCGATGAGCATCGATCTCGGCGCGCAGATCACGATGAGTTGCTGCGATGAGCCGAAAGTCCACAGGGATGACTTCGTGCCCGCCCACGCGAGTGAAGCTTCGGCTCTCGAGCACGCGGAGCAGCTTGGGCTGCACATCCAGGGGCAATTCGCCGATCTCATCGATGAACAACGTCCCGCCGTGCGCCCGCTCGAACGTACCGATGTGACGCGCGTCCGCACCCGTGAACGCACCGCGCTCGTGCCCGAAAAGGACGCTCTCCGTCAGCGTTGGTGGAAGCGTGGCTGCGTCGAGCACAATGAAGGGGCCAGCATTGCGCGACGATGCTGCGTGGATCGCTCGAGCAAGTTCCTCTTTGCCCGTGCCCGTCTCGCCTTGGGCAAGCACGGTGAGCGAGGTTCGTGCGACTCGCTCGAGCGTTGCGAATAGCTCCCGCATCTCGCTCGACACGCCGATGAGTCCGCCAAAACGAACCGCATCACTTCCACGTTCGGGTTCAGCGCGATCATCGACTTCGACTCGCACGAGCGAATCACCCATCTTGAGCAGTGCGCCCGGACCAACTTCGCATTCGATCACACGATGCGTACCTAGAAAGGTGCCGTTCGTCGTTCCTAGGTCACGTACGAGGATGCGCCCTTCAGGCCGACGTTCGATCTCGATGTGCGTTGCGGATACGCGAGGGTCGACGACCACGAGATCATTGGTCGGATGACGACCCACGGTCACGCGGGCGCGCGTGACGAGCAGCATCTTTCCTGCGCTCGCACCCTGTGTGACGACCAAACGTGCAACCTCACCGCCACTACGTGTTGGGCGCGGCGCGACTTCGGTCGACGGAAGCTTCGGGCCAGTAGATTCAGTCACGGCTCATTTCCAAGGGGCAATAACTTTTTGGCTGTCTAGCACGGTTATCGTCGAGCTTGCTTCGCGCGCCTTGATGTCCATGAAGTGGCGCGAATCCTCAAAAGCCCGCTTCATCCACTCGAGTGACAGGCGCGCCGTTTCGCTTCGGCACAGTTGGCACCTTGCGTGCGCTTGGAACAATGGTGGGAGGCGTGCTCGAAGGCGGCGGTTCCGAGATTGGAACTGCGAGAGGCACGCTCGACGACGGGTTGCTCGTCGGGTGCGACGTCAACGCTTGGCTGACACTTGCAGAAATTTCGGGCGCCGAAGGATTGGAATCCGTCGTTGTTCGGACCACGGCGAACATGACGATGGTCGACACCGCGCCTGCTGCCGCGAGTGCCACGACAAACACGCGTCGGCTGCGTGATGGACGCGCATTCGCCACCGTTTGCGGTTGTTTCATGGCCAATTCGAGCTCTCGTGCGAGCGCTTCGGCATCATTGAAGCGCGCCGATCGATCGGTGCTCAAGCAACGTTCGACGATGCGCTCCAAGGCGTCGGGAACATTCGGCGCAGCTTGGCGTATCGGTTTGACGGCGTTGCGCCGGATTGCCGCAAGCACGGCGTTGGTGTTTGGAGCCTCGAACGGTCGCGTGCCCGCGAGCATCTCGTAGAGAATGACGCCGAGCGCCCACACGTCCGTGCGAGCATCGATGTCGCGCTGCCCCAAAGCTTGTTCGTAACTCATGTACTGCGGTGTTCCGAGCACCTGCCCCGTCGCCGTGAGCGTCGCGCACAATTCCGGATCGCCCAAAGCCGCGGCTGCTTTTCCGATGCCGAGGTCGATGATCGTGGGCACGATGCCTGCGTTCCTGCAGTGCAGCACGATGTTCGCCGGCTTGAGATCACGATGCACGATGCCGGCGCGATGCAAAGCCGCAACACCACGCGTGATGCCGAGTGCAAGTGCCGCTGCTTCTTGCCACTCGAGTTTCGTTTCACGTGACAAACGCGCTGCCAACGTCTCGCCTTCGAGCAAATCCAGCACCAAATAAAGAAAGCCGTCTTCGGTCTCGCCCACGGCACGCACACCGACCAGGTGCTCGTGCTTGCCGCGTGTGAGAAGACGCGCTTCCTTCATGAAGCGATCACGCACTTCGGCGCGCCAGCCTGCTGCATCGAGCGATATCGCTTTGATCGCAACGTCGGCGCCGCTCTCGCGATCAACCGCCACCCACACCGTGCTCATGGCGCCATCAGCCAATGGCCGTGCGATCTCGTAACGATCGGCGAGGATGCGACCGACTTCCACTTCGATCAGGTATCACATCGAGGGCAGCGTCGGCTCGTGGCAACTCACGAACCGCCAGCGGGCTCAATCACGATTCGATCGTCGTTTGCAGCATCGAGAGCCGCTTCGACGGTGACACGTATTCCCTTGCATCGAAGCTCCATCACCGCTGCTCCGGTTGGGCGCTTCCGGCACGCAGGATCATCCGACACGTTCACGCTGAACTCACGCCGCAGAACATCGGTTGCTCGCGATACGCCCAGAGCGCGTCCGCGCGTGTCGTCCGGAGCAATCGTACGACCTCCAAAGGTTTCCTCGAGCCGTACGAACAAGTCCGGACCGCCGATACTCACCTTGCGCGGGCGCCCGTTCGCATCCTGAGACACTGCGACCTCGACCGTTGCCTGTCGTTCTTCGAGCCCCTCACCGTTCGTCGCTTCGTAAACTTTCTCCAATAGCTTCACGCAGATACGCGTCACGTCGGTCTTCGGCTCTTCGACGCTGCCGCATCGCGCCTGTGGCAAAGACAAACTCCACGGAATCACGAGCGTCGGCTTCGCCTCGGAGATGGGTTTGTCGAAGGCCGCCGGATCGAGCCACATGCGCACCGCTGTCAAAATCTCTTCCCGCGCTTCGGTTCGCTGCGCCGCGACTGCGGCAATCTGAGCATCGACGGTCATCAATCCGCTGTCGAAACCCGTGGGGCCGCGGGGCTTTTCATTTTGCCTGTAGAGGAGCTGCTTGGCTTCGTCCGCGTGTGGGCCGCGAGGGAGCGCGGCCAAGTACGTGTAGAGGCCGTCGTGAGCATTTCGTAGGTGCTCAAAATAAAGCGGCTCTGCAACTTGGTAAAACTTGCGCGTGTCCGGAGCGAACGCGCCATCCGGGTAACGTGCGAGGTATCTCGCTGCGGCGACGATGCGGCCTTCGAGCGTTGGAGACGTCCGCGTTTTTCGATACGCGATCCATTCATCGTGAGACGTCGCAACTGGCCGAAGAGGTGCGCACGCCACGCTCGCAAGAACGATCGCCAGGACAAACACCCGTACGAGCCACGAAGGGCCGCGCATCATGGAGCTCCTCCGACCGGACAGAAGTTGCATTCGGTCGGCGTCGTCGCACCTTGGTCAGCGACGAAGGTCGCATAGCCATCGCATGCGGTCGCTTCGAGTGCGCGGAGACAAACGTCACCATCGTGCTGGATGGGAAAACATCCTTCCGGAAACGCCGTTGGGGCTTGTGTAGGGTCGCACGCGCGCGTGCAAGCAGCCGTGACGAATCCGCACTCACGACACCGAGCACAATCGAGCTCGGCCTTTTTCTTGAAGAACGTGACTGCATCGAGATCCGAAGGCTCGGCGCCGCAACTCCCGATGTCGCCAACCGTTGGTGCAGCAACGACGAGCACGAGCACGGCGGCAAGGTTTAGCACTGCGACGCGGTGACGAACCCTTTGATCTCCAACCTTCACGGCAAAACCTCGAGGTCCACGACCAAGCCCGCGGTTACCGAAACGATTGGGTAAACCGGGTACTTTTTCTCCCACGTACTGGCGCCATAGAAGATGTTTCCCGCAAGATCGAGCGAGACACCGAGCCCCCCGGTCAAGAAGAAGACGCTTCCCACCGCGATCTCTCCGCCTACGTTGGTTTGAGGAGAAAGAACGAACGCTGGTCCCACGCGCGCATACCCGAGCAAGCGCGAGGGCCCTCGATACAGAAGCATGTAACCGGGCGTGAGCACCGCTTGATCCACGCCCGTCAGGGCAAAGCTGATCGACGTGAAGCCGCCGTGCTGAAGCCCGTCGGGAGCTCCGAAAGTAGCTGCAGCGGACAGCGTGACGTAAGGCGCCGTCGCACTCAGCGATTCACCCGTCGTCCCAAATTGCGTTGCCAATCGATACGGATTGTTGAACCGCAATCCGCCGCCAAACCCAATGCCTGCAAGCACGCGAGCGTAACGTCGAACCGGTGCGTCGAGCTCCCGCAAGCGCGCCTCACGCTCCACCGCCGATAGCAGTTTGGGATCCGTCGACGCCGCATCAGCCGCATGGGCGTTCGACTCCATCGACAGGAGAAACCCGATCGTCGCGAGGGCTTTCGGGAGGCATCGGTGGCGCATGCGAATCGCCGACGGGTCTTAACCCGGCAGGCTTGCCGTTCGCACGCAAAATGGGCGCTTGCAGAATTTTGGCGTGTCTACGCGCCCTCTTTGCGTTGCTGCGAGGCCGTTCTCGAACGAGGCGCAGCCGCGGCAAGGACCTTCTTGGCAAGCGTGGAGATGCCAATGCCCGTGGGTTCACGCGGAAGCCATGCGAGCTTTTCGTAAGGTTCGGTCGTTGGTGCATCGAGGATCGCGACGGGTCGCCCTTGGCCGCGACAAACGATCACGTCGAGCTCGCGGTGCGTCAGGACGTGACCCACTCGACCTACCTTGGACAAACGCACGTTCGATTCCACGCCTGCTCCTTCGAGCGCAGATCGTGCATCGATGATCGAGCTTGCTGGCACCATGGGCGGTTCCCACAAGCCGCCGAACAGACCGCCTTCTTTGCGACGGGCAAACAAGATCAAACCTTCGTGCTCGAGAACCGCAGCGACCAGCGGCACCTTGGGAGACGCTCGCTTCGCGCTCATCACGGGCAAGTCGCGTTCCTTGCCCTGTGCTCGCGCAACACAGTGTTCGCGCACAGGACAAACCAAACATCCGGGATCGCGAGGAAGGCAAATGGTCGCACCAAGCTCCATGAGCGCTTGATTGAACTTGCCTGGTTCGTCCTTTGGAACGATGCGTTCGGCCGTGGCCCACGCTTCGCGCATGCCCGCGGTGCTCTTCATGTCGAGCTCGATGGCGAAGATGCGCGCGAGCACGCGAGCCACGTTTCCATCGACGAGCGCTGCGGGGTTGTCGAATGCGATGCTGGCGATCGCGCCGGCCGTATACGGGCCGATTCCGCGCAGCGCACGCAAAGCCTCGACGTCCGCAGGGAACGCGCCGTCGTGCTTTTCGACGACCTCTCGAGCACACCGATGCAGCTCGCGCGCTCGGCGGTAGTACCCGAGGCCGCTCCAAAGCGAGAGCACTTCGTCGATGTCTGCGCTCGCTAGCGCGCGTACGTTCGGCAAGCGAGCCAAGAAGCGCTCGTAATACGGGATCACCGTTTCTACACGCGTCTGTTGGAGCATCACTTCGGACAGCCAAATGGCGTAGGGATCGCGCGTCCTGCGCCAAGGAAGATTCCGCGCGCTTTTGTCGAACCAGCGCACGAGCGCCGGGGCGAGAACGTTGGGTTTGTCTTCGGATGTCGTGAGGTTTTTCTTCTTCATCGAGCGTCGCGACAAACGCGTTCGATGTCGTCGGGCAGCTTGGGGATGGCGGCCGTGAGGTTTTCATACCCAGAAGCCGTCACGAGGATGTCGTCTTCGATGCGCACGCCAATTCCACGATATTCGGCAGGCACCTTCGTGTCGTCCGGAGCGACGTAAATCCCCGGCTCGATCGTGAACACCATCCCCGGCTCGAGCGTTCGCGGTTTGTCATTCACGTAGTACAAGCCAACGTCGTGGACGTCCATGCCAATCCAATGGCTCGTGCGATGTGGGCAGTAGCGCTTGTACGTTTCCTTCTCGATGATCTCGTCGAAGCTACCCGTCAGTAGTTTTTCTTCGAGCAACCCCTGGATCATGATTTTAAGGGCAATTTGATGGATCGCGTCGACGTTCGTGCCGGGTTTGACCGCGTCGATACACGCCATCTGCGCAGCCAGCACGATGTCGTAGATGCGGCGTTGTGCCGCGGAAAACGCCCCGCTCACCGGGAACGTGCGGGTCACGTCGGACGCGTAAAACTCGTACTCGCACCCTGCATCGATGAGCAGTAGCTCGCCCGCTTCCATTCGCCTGCGGCTGCCGTGGTAGTGCAGGATCGTCGCGTTTGGACCAGATGCGACGATGGGCGTGTACGCAACGCGCGCAGATCCGCGATGCATGAAGATGGCGCGGATGATCGCGTCGATCTCGTATTCGTACAAACCTGGCGCGGCCTTCTGCATCGCGGCCATATGCGCCTCGCGTGTGATCGACGCAGCGGTTCGCATGATCGCGAGCTCCACGTCGGACTTGACGAGGCGCATGTCGTGCAGGCCGCTCCGCTCGACTTCGACGACTTCGCTCGGCCAAACCTTGTTCGCTCGGCGCCCTTTGCCTCGCACGGCTCCGATGGCGCGCAAGATGCGCTCGTCGAAGGCGCGATTCGTTCCGAGATCGTAGTAAATGCGCTGATGTCCCGTCAGATATTCGACAATTTTCTCGTCGAATTGGTTGATGGTGTATGACGCATCCACCCCGTATTTTTCCTTGGCTTGCTCGGGAGTGGGGCGCGGCCCATCGTAAACTTCGGTCTCGGGGTCGCGCTTGCGGATGAACAAGACAAACTTGTGTTCGGGATGCTTCGGCGAGACGACGAGGACCGATCCGGGTTCGTCGAAACCCGTCAGGTAGTGGACATCCGAGTGTTGACGGTATTCGTGGTGAACCCCGTTGTTACGCACGGCCTCGGGCGCAGCTTGCAAGACGAGCGCGCCATCGAGACGTTCGAGCAGCGTTTTGCGGCGATCGGCAAACACGTTCATCACGCCCGAACTTTATCGCATCGAGTGGGCTTGCTGTTTGCGCTTTTGCTCGTCGCGATGCTCGTCGTTGGGTGTCGTGAAAAGCAACGGCCGTGGGAGCAAACGGGCGAGGAGCCTCCTCCGCCGTGGCCGAGCGCGACGTCGAAGCCGCTGCTGTCGCCGACGTTTGTCCAGGCCGCATCGCTGGCGCCGAGTGGCAGTGCCGGCCCGCTATTACCAGATGAACAGCCTCTGCCGTCACCCGTGCGGGTCGGTGGTCCATGGGTGCGCTGTTATGGAGATTTTCGCCTCGAAGGACCGCTCTTGGCCGACCTCACACGCTTGACGATGCTCTGTGGTCCCCCCAATGGGATGCGCAGGCTTTCGAAAAAACCTGTCGAAGGAGATGTCGTCGAGGGTGGCAGTCCGGTGACGATGCCGCTCGAAGCCAAGCGTGGGTTTTGTTATCGAGTGTTCGCGGTTGCAGAAGCGTCGGTAACGGACTTGGACGTCGTGGTTCGATCCAGCCGTGGCGCGTCGATTGCGCAGGATCACGGCGAGGACAGGTGGCCCATCGTTCAGCCTGACCGGCCCTTTTGTCCGCTCGAAAATGATGCGATGACCATCGAGCTGACCGCTCGCCGCGGAAAAGGACGCGCGGCTGCCGAAGTTTGGCTGTTGCGTGCGGCACTGCCCGATTGACGTTCGCGTTCATTGTCGCTACTGAGCGGCACGGATGGGCGACACCGACGACACGACGCATCGCGACGACACTTCGGAAGTGGAAAAACCCGAAGGGGAGCGGCGGCGTGCGTTCGACCGCGCGATCCCGGACTTGCTGAAGCGCGCGGTGGAAAAAGCGGTCGAGACGGGTGTGGGTAAGTTGAGCGAAGGGCCCGATGGCCTAAGGAACTTCGTGGGTGACATGAAGCTCCCGAAAGAAGCGATGCACTACCTGTACCAACAGATCGACGACACGAAGGCCGGTCTGTATCGCGTGGTCGCCAAAGAGATTCGCGACGTCATCGAACACACGCAGTTCGCTGATGAGATTACGAAAGTTCTCACGAAGCTTTCGTTTGAGATCAAAACAGAAATTCGTTTCGTTCCAAATGATTCGCGAGCAAGCGACAAGTCGAAGGACGAAGACGAAGAGGGCGACGGGGAGCTTGGGAGCGACACCGAAGGTGCGTCCGCTGCACCTTCTCAGGGTTTGCCCAAGCCCACGGTTTCATCGCAGGTGACGATCAAGGACCGCGGGAAAGACGCGCGGCGCGAGCGCAAGAGACGCGAGGGGACGTGACGACGAAGAAGCCGAAGACTGGTGGCGAAATCGATTCTTATTGCACGAAGTGCAAGCTCGACTTGACGCATCGAATCATCGCCATGGTTGGTGATGAGGTGAAGAAGGTCGAGTGCAAGACGTGTGGTTCTCACCACCTCTATCGCCGACCAAAGAGTGAAAAGCTGATCGCTTCTACCGCGAAAGCGAAGCTTGTTTCGAAGCGTGAGTCAGGTGGCGCAAGTGAAGAGCGCGAGAAGCGACCCGTGAGCGCGAAAGCTGCCGCGGCCGCACAACGCGAGCGCGATCAGACTTCGCAGTGGGAGCATGCGATCGCTGGGCAGCCGATGAGCGCGTTCAAGCCGTACCGCATCACGTTGACGCTCGGTACGGGCGAGCTCGTGCGGCATCCCAAGTTCGGTGATGGCGTCGTTGCTCGGGTGATCGACCGTGGAAAGGTCGAGATCCTTTTTCAAGATGGTCCAAAGACCATGGCGCACGGCCAGACGGTCTGAGGTTCTGTTTCCGCATCGAAACTTTGGCGTATGCGCTGAATGCGCTACCCTCGCGCCCGCGTGGCAGACGAAGCAAAGCCGGCTGTGGCTAAGGAAAAAAAGCGGCGTTGGCCGCGACGCTTGGCCATCGGTTTGGCCGTGATGACCGTTGGCATCGGCGGGGTTTGGTACGGGATCCACAACATTCCAGGGTTCGGCCCAGCTCTCGCCGATGGCGTGCGCGCAGTGCTCGGTCCGTCGGTCGTGGCGTGGATCGAAGACACTGCGTACGGCATCGAGGATCAGATCAACGTGTGGCGTCACCAGGACGAAGCGCCGCGAACGTTCTGGGAAGTGCCTGCGAGTGCTCAACCTGCAAAGTCCGCAGAGCCGCCTACCACCGTGCCCGCTTCGGTCACGTCGGCCGATGCAGGAACTCCGCCGAGTCCCATCGCGCCAGCGTTTCCGCCTCCTCGCTTCGAGCCGCCTTTTCCCAACGTCGCAACGCCAGCGGATGGTGTTTGGATCGAGCTCGCCGAAGGACGTCGTGACGGTGACCCGCCCCTGCTCGTAAAGAGCGTCGTGCACCCTGACAAGAAGCGTGGGTTTGCCGCGGTGGCCGTGGTTGCGATGGACCTGTCGCGCGTTGCGTTGACGCTGGTTGCGGGAACGACGGAGCCAGTGTCGGAAAAGGTTTCACTTGCCGAACGTCCGGGAACGGTTCCTGCTGCGGAGCGTCCCAACTTGATCGCGGTGTTCAACGGTGGATTCAAGGCGCTTCATGGTCAGTACGGGATGATGCTCGACGGCAAGATTTTCCTGCCGCCGCGTGACATCGCGTGCACCGTGGGCCTGTATCGAGACGGGTCGGTGCGCATTCGGACGTGGCCGAACATTTCGTCGACTGTATCCGACATGGTTGCGTACCGACAAACCCCGCCGTGCTTGGTCGAACAGGGCGTACTGAACGACAAACTCACGGAGTCGACCAAGAACTGGGGCGCAACCGTGAGCGGAGAAACGGTGATCCGCAGGTCGGCGATTGGAATTGATGCGTCAGGAAAAACCTTGTTCTACGCACTCGGGGAAGCGGTGACTGCGCAATCGCTTGGCCAAGCGATGAAAGCCGTTGGTGCGCGTGACGCCGCTCAGCTCGACGTGAACTACGCCTACCCGCGTTTCATCTTCTTCGATCATCCACCGGGAGCGGAGCGACGCGCCGTGTTATCGCTCGTGCCGCACGTGGACTATCGCTCGCACGACTACGTGCGCGACCCATCGCCGCGCGACTTTTTCTTCGTCTCGAGACGGAGTCTCTAGTCGTATCTGGTGCCGGGCCAGGAACCGCGCGCTCGCTCCGCACGCGTGGGACGCGCGCTTCGCGAGGCTAGTCACGATGGGGGGCTCGCAGGCGGCCCTGTGAGTGTTTTGGCCAAAGGACAAAACACGGGCCGACTGCTCTGCCCCCCATACCCCCGGATGGGCCAGGCCAGGAGTGACCCACCCTCAAGCTTTCGGGCGCGCGATGTTTTCTTTGAGGTCGACGGCCCAAACGGGGCCTCCAGGAGCGGGATCGCCGCCTGGTGGTCCAGCACTGACCTCGATGCGCGCAGGAGCAACGGCGCGCAGGTAGACGCGTTGTCCAACGGCTCCTGCACCCAGCTTGCAGATGGCCATTTCGACGCGCGGATCATCGGCCGCGACTTCGCCATCGTCTTCGGCGCGCATGTGCAAGATCTCCACATTGGGCTTCGTGCACGCGCCCATCTCGCGCCACACGTCGTACTCGACCGTGGGATCGAGGACGTCGGCGAGTTGGCCATGGCGATTGCGTCCGACGCGATAGCGGAATGCATCGCGTTTCTCGGCTCGTAGAGCGGCCCCAATGCGCTCGAATCGCATCGCGAGTGCCCCGAGAGCACACGCGGTCTTGACCGTCGGTGCGCCGAGGTTGAGGCGATCCGGTTCGATGAACCGGTGAATCTTGACGTTGCGCGGCAAGCTCGCGACGAGCTTCTCGTAGAAGATCGGATGCATGCTCATGCGGCCTCCGAGCATCACGCGCAGGCCCTCGTAGGGATCCGGCCCGCGGCCAATCTTCTCGAGCGCCTTTTCGAGCCCGGCGCAAATGGTTGCGACGCCTTCGGAGAACCACTTCTCGATTGCGCCCGAAATCGCTTCTCGATCGACATCGAGCGTGAGGTCGAACGATTCACCTTCTGCCGTCGCAAGCTTTACGGACTTCGGCAGTTTCGTGTCTCCACCTTCGAGCAGCGGCCTGATGGCATCCTTCAGAAGCTCGACGTTTGCCCGTGCCCACGGCGATGCGGAAAGCAGATGTTCGAGCGCCGGTGACGGAGGTTCGTCCACGGGTCGATCGAACGGCACGCGCGCATTCAGCGCTTGATGCGCAGCCGCGACGTAAACGCGATACGCGAGTCGATGCAGAAGCCTCTCACCACCGAGCCAAGGAATGCTCGTCGGTTCGAGGTATTCGATCATGCGTTCGTAACCCTCGGATTGTTCGTCGAGTTTGGCATTACGGAACAGACCAAAAGCGATCCCCGTTTCGCTCGCGCCGGCATCGATGGCACAGAATGGAACCGGATCGGGCTTGGGTGCGATCGCGAATGCACGGAACGCATGAGCGACGAAGGGAATCGCTGCTGGGCCTGCGTCGAGCACGGTGAGTCCTTCGAGGTCGTGGTACTCGAGCATGCCCGCAGGAAGGCTGCGGAAGATGCCGCGACGAACCGCAACGAGCGCGCTCTTGCGGCGATCGTCGGACCAGCCCGAGGGCATTGCGACGAGGTACCGCGTGTGGATTCCGCGCGTCCGATGGTTGACGTTCAAACCAATGTAGTACGCGTAGAACTCGATCGGATCGAATGGGTCGTGTGCACCGATGCCCTCTTCGTCGATGATCGGCGGCGCGGGCTTCTTCAGCACTTCCTGTGACTCAGGATCACCACGACCACGCAGAGCAATCTTGTCCTTCAGCTCGACCCGTTCGCGAAGCAGCGGCAAGTTCGTGAGTGTCGATGCGGCAAGCGATGCGGCGTCGTCGGCGCTTCGTTTGCGAAGGGCGCGGGAGGCGTGTGCAACGGTGACTTCGCCCCAACGCGTCATCGGCAGGATCACGCGATCGCGCCACGCCTTGAGCGTCTTTGCGAGTTGTTCGAAGTGGATCTCGCTCGGGTTTTCGTAGTCCGCGGACACGACAGGCGGCGTCGTCGCGCCGATTCGAATGAGCTCGGGCGAGCTGCGATCGCTCCGCAACGCCACGACTGTCGAGTGAGCACCAAGGTCGATAGAGACCCATTCCTTCAGCGTGTCGAGCTTGGGATCGCGACGTCGGATTTCGGGAGGCACTGCATCGCGATCACTGCGTCCGATGCGTCGATGCAAACCGACAACTTTGCCTTGTCGCAAGATGGCGATGGACGTTTGTCCGATGTACCGCGCACCCGTCCACAAGCCACCGGTCGAGTCCGTGAGCAAGTGGCCCTTGATGCACGGCAAGTTGGCGACGACCGTCGGGAACAAGTCAGCGAGCTGATCGCTCGATGCTACGCCGTCGTAACGTTCGATCTTGATCGCGGGGCTGTAATAGTCCTGCGCGCCTGCGCCATAGATGCGGGGCGTCGTTTGGATGAGTTTCAGGTACGGGACGGGCGAGCTGTGTTCGTCGAGGCGAAACTCTTGGAACATCTTCGCGGGCCCGATCTGATTTTCCATCTCCGGTCCGACGCGCGGCACGCTCGAGTTCATCTCGGTGCCGAAGTACAGAAACTTCGTGGGGGCACCGCCGGTGAACGCGGCGATTCTCACTTCGATGAACGACGCCTGTCCGGCAGGCAGCGGCGGAAGTGGAATCGTGTAGTCGAGGACCAGGGTCGTGGACCAAGGCTGATCGAAGAGGCGAGATTCCCATCGCGTTGCAAGCGTAGGGAAACTTCGCCCTTCGAGCGAAATGAGCATCTCGGCTTCGCGAAGGTGTGCGTCGTCGATCGACAGCTCGTAGAGCGCCATACGCGGCCGACGTTAGCACGAAGAGCCCGTCAATCGGGCAATGCCTGATGAAGGCTTTCGTTCGTTCCGGTGTGAAGGGCGTTCCGAGCGGTTTTGATGACGGATCCGCAACAGACCTCTGGGCCTGGCATATCGACCCGTGGTAGAATCGAGCCCGTTGGATTCCTTCCGCTTCACCAGAGCGACGCCCTCATGAGCCTCAATCCCGGTCAAGTCCTCGACGAGAAGTATCAAATTCTCCGCTTGCTCGGCACAGGCGGAATGGGGGCCGTGTACGAAGGTGAAAACCTCCGCATCAAGCGGCGCGTAGCGATCAAGGTTCTCCATGCGAGCGTTTCGAGCGCAGCCGACAACGTGGCGCGCTTCGAACGCGAAGCGCAGGCCGCGGGCCGCATCGGATCCGAGCACATCTGCGAAGTGCTCGATCTCGGCGTCTTGCCCGACGGCTCGCGCTACATGGTCATGGAGTATCTCGATGGCGAGACGCTGAGCCAGCGCATCAAGAAAAACGGGCGCCTCGCTCCTGCGCAGAGCATTCCGCTCATGGCCCAAGTGCTCGATGCTCTCGGCGCTGCTCATACTGCCGGGATCGTTCATCGCGATCTGAAGCCTGACAACATCTTCATCCTGCCGAACAAGGCAGGCCGCGCCGACTTCATCAAGATCCTCGACTTCGGCGTGTCGAAGTTCTCGCAGATCAGCGGCGAAGAGATGAACGTCACCCGGGCCGGCGCCGTGGTCGGGACACCGTATTACATGTCGCCGGAGCAAGCGCGCGGCATGGCTCAAGTCGACGCGCGCAGCGACATCTACGCGCTCGGCGTCGTGCTTTATCAAGCCACCACCGGACAAGTGCCGTTCCGCGCCGAAACGTTCAACGAGCTGCTCTTCAAGATCGCGCTCGAGCTGCCCCCGCCCCCGCAACAGTTCGTCCCGGATCTCGATCCCGAGTTTGCCGCAATCATTCAGAAAGCGATGGCTCGCGAGCAGCCGCATCGTTTCCAGTCCTGCGCTGAATTCAAAGACGCGCTGCTCGCATGGCAAGCAGCTCGCGCCACACCTGGTTATGGCTTTGCGACGGGTCCGGGCATGCACGTCACGGGACCCGGCCACATCACGATGCCGCCGGGGATGCTCCAGGGGCCGCTCGTGCACACTCCGCCGCCGGGCATGATTTCGGGCGTCGGTCCGGGCCCAGTGATTCCTGGACAAACTGACGGATCGCAAGCAACTGCAAACGCATGGGGAAACGCTTCGGGAGCGGCTCAACCCGCGCCAGCTCCTACGTCGTCACGGTCGGGAGCGCTCGTGGGTGTGCTCGTCACCGCCGTGATGCTCGGTGGTTTGGGCGTCGCCGGGTATTTCGTCTTCGGTCAAAAAGATTCGAACGCCAATAGTTCGCCCGCGGTTTCCGCGACAAACACTTCGGCGACGAACGCTCCACAGGCAAACCCTCCCGAATCCGCGACGCCGCCTGTTTCGGCAGCTCCGCCTCCCGAGGCCACACCGTCTGCCGATGCATCAGCACGTGAGGTTGCTCTAGACGAACCTCCCACGGCGGATATTTCTCCGGACGCAGGACCTGCGACCGCTGCGGCACCGACGGCGAGCACACCGTTTCCATTTGCTGCCAGTTCAACGACGAAGACTTTCTCGGGCCCGAAACCGGGCGGCAGCAGCACGAACAAGACGAAGAAGCCGGGCGGCGTGGATCTGGGGTACTGAGCGGAAAGGCAGCTCCGTAGAAGCGTGGTCGTTGCGGGTTTGCCCGAACTTCGCGCCTCACGCCTGATCTCGGAATCGGATTGTGACGAGGTTCTAGAACCGACCGACCAGTCCGCCGCCGTTTGGAGTGACGTACGGCATGACGAAGCCGTTCGTGGGCTTGGGCTGTGCCTTCTTGCCGCCGATCAGAAACAACGCGACACCACCACCAGCAAGTACGGCACCGCCGATGAGGCTCGCGATGCCAATCGTTCCACGCGTTGCCGCCGCATTATCGAGTGCGCCAACGTCATCTCGCTCGGCCTGCGTACAGCCTCCAGGCTGCGCCTTGCAGGTATCGAACAAGGTGTTCGCTTCGGACTGCTTCGACGCTTGGAGGCCAAGGAACACGCCCCCGACGATGAGCCCCGCTGCGCCAACACCCATGCCAGCAATCCCCGCGATACGCAGCGGGCTCATGCCCGAAGGAGGCGGAGGCGGCGGAGGAGGCGGAGTTTCGTCCGGTGTTTCATCGGGAACGAGCGTTGCCGGGGTTTCGACCGAAAGCTCGATCTCTTTCTTCTCGCCGTCTCCGAGGCTCACTTCCTGCGATACGGGGCTACGGCCGGTGACATAAGCGGTCACCACGTGTTTGCCCGGGTCGATCGGCCGGTGCACACCGATGAGCGCGGTGGTGACAGGTTGATCGTCGAGCTTCACGGTGACCTTGGAAGGATCGCCTGCCCCCGGCCCCGTGAGCGCGATCCGCAACGAACCGATACGAGGTTCGATCGCTTCGAGGTCTGTCTTGGCTTCCTGCTGAGCTTTCTTGAAAGCTGCGGGTGCGGTGACCGGGAGCTGTTCACGGATGACCTTCAGAAAGCTCTCGCGCGCTGCGACCAGTCGGCCGAGACCAACCTGAGCTCGACCGATCATGAGCAGGTGCGGGGGCGCGTGCACGACTGCTTCGGCACGCGTGATGAGATCGATGGCCTCGGCAAACTTGTTCTCTTGGAGCGCGGTCGCCCCTTGAATGGCCAGAGCTCGAGCGGCGGCTTTTTCTTCATCAGTCTGCGCATTCGATGGAAACGCGACGGACAAAGACAGCGTGAAGGTGACGAGCGAAGCGATGCGATTGAACCGCACTGTGGGGATTCTCCTCCGGATTTCGACCGTAACACACGCGGTCACAGCAACCAATTCCGCTGTGTAAACAGCGCGCGCACCGCTTCAGCAGGACGAATGGCGCCTTGCCGATTTCGTCCAGGGCTTCGGCGGCATGCCCAAGACGGCATCACTTTCGCATGAACGGAGTCGCTATGGCAAAGCAAGCCGGTCGGCTCATCGTCGTGAGCGCTCGGGCGCCGTTCACCGGTGGAGGCGAAAACGTTTCTCGCGCTCCGGGTGGGCTGGTTTCCGCACTACTTCCACTGATGCAACGTGCGCGAGGTACCTGGATCGCTGCGGGAAATGACCAGGACGCCACGAGCACGAGCGACGCAGACTTCCAAGTCATTCCCGTATCGATCCCGAGCGAGGTTCGACGCCCATGGTACGCGGGGGCATCGACGGGAGCCCTTTGGCCGCTCGCGCACGGCTTCGTCGAGCGCTGTCGTTTTCGTCGCAACGAAGCTCGTGCGTATCTGGACGTCAACAAGCGCGTGGCCGAGGTCGTCTTTGCAACGGCACCGCTTCGAGGAACCGTATGGGTTCACGACTATCAACTTGCGCTCGTGCCCGCGCTCGTACGCGCGCGGCGCCCAGACCTCACGATCGGGTTCTTCTGGCACGTTCCATGGCCAGGCCCCGAGGTTTTTCGCACCTTGCCATGGTCCAAGGAGCTCGTTGAAGGTCTGCTCGGCGCGGACCTCGTCGGTCTCCACGTACCTCGTTACGCGACAGCGTTCGCGGGTGCGCTGCAAGAGCTGGCCATACCGTACGAAGGCGACGGTGACGGCTTACTCGTTGCGAACGATGGTCGGCTTTCTCGTGTTGTCGCCTGTCCCATTGGCATCGACGTCGGTGCGTGGTCAGCGCTGGGCCGCGATGCAAACGTTCAGGCAAACGCAAGCGCCCTGCGCGCAAACCTAGGCGGATCACGGCTGCTCTTGGCGGTCGATCGCATCGACTACTCCAAGGGGATCGTCGAACGTCTCGAAGCGTTCGAACGGATGCTCGAACAAAGCAGCGAAGCACGCGAGCACGCGACGCTCGTGCAGATCGCCGTGCCAAGTCGAGAGATGGTTCCGGCGTACCGCGCGCTACGAGAGAGCGTGGAGGCAGCGGTCGGTCGTATCTTGGGCCGGTTTGGCAGTCCAACCCGAAGGCCGGTGCACTTCTTCGCGCGCAGTTACGCGGCGGAAGAGCTCGCAGCGTTTTACTTGGCTGCCGACGTCGCGCTCGTCACGCCCATGAGAGACGGGATGAACCTCGTTGCTTTCGAGTACGTCGCGACGAGGCCGGGCCCGCACGGACGCTTGGTCCTGAGCACGATGACGGGAGCGGCAGACGTCTTGCGTGGCGCGTGGCTCGTCAATCCATATGACGAAGACGCTCTCCAAGCGACGCTCTCTGCAGCGACGTTGTCCGCGGAGACGTCCACCGACTCCGCACGCATGGCAGAGCTAAAGCGCGTCGTGAGCGAAGTATCGCTCGATCGTTGGACCTCCAACTTCATGAGCCAACTCGAACAAGCGAATGGGCTGATGAGCCATAACGTCGTTCGGCGTGAGGTTCGTCCGCGAGCTCGGCGAGCTGTCGGATCTTCGCTGACAGAACCGATAACGACGTGGATGAATGATCTGGAGAGCGTGGAGCCTCGACGTCGGGGCGTGTGATGAGGCGGTACACGCTCCGCCCGGCACGGCCTCTGCAACGCGAGCGTTCGGACGGGACAGAGCTGCGGCGTCTCGGCTTGCAGCACGTCACCTCGTTTGGGCGACGCGTCGCACAGGTGTGCGCGAGCGAAAGGGGGCTGAACATGATGTCGGTTCTGTTGTGGGTACTGTTTGGTCTGGTGGTCGGGGTGATCGCCAAGTTGGTGACCCCTGGACGCGAACCTGGCGGCTTCGCCGTTACGGTTCTTCTCGGCATCGGCGGAGCGCTCGTCGGTGGTTTCTTGAGCCGCCTCATCGGCGTTGCCACGACGAACACGTCACCGGCCGGATTTCTCATGTCCATCCTCGGTGCCGTCGTGCTGCTCGGGATCTACAACCTCGCGATCGGGAAGCGCATGGACACGTGATCCCTGTGAATTGGCCGATCTTTCGACGCCTGGCTCCGCTGTTCTAAGGCTGCGGGTACAATCGTGGCGCCGCGGAGCCGTGCGTCGGTTCGTTGGATGAAGCTTCTTTCTTTCGCGCGAGATCGAGGGCCGTTGCCGCGATGATCACGCCACATACGAACGCAATGAAAAGCGGCACCGCGCGTTTCGACCACGCGTGAGATCGTTGTCGTTTCGGTGGCGGCGTCGTCGCGGCGACGATTTCTTGTGCGCTCGAACTGCTCACCGGTGCATCGCCATGAGGCGCTGCGCCGACGTCGGGTGCTTCTGCACGTCGAACCCCTTCGGGACGCGTCTTCGGCTCCTCCGCACTGGGTCGACGCTGTGCGTGTGCGACGACGGGCGCCGCAGGTACCAGGTGCGGAAAGTTCGTCCGCAGTTCGTTCAAGTGCCGGCCGTCGTGCGATGTGTACACGCTTCGAGCGATCTCTGTTAACGTTGGTGCTCCAACTTCTTCGTCCACTCCCGATGCTACCTCGACCAGCGCACGCTCCATGGCTCCCGCGCTCTCGAAACGATCGTCGGGGTTCCGAGCGAGTGCACGACGAACGAGCGCGTCGAGCGATGATGGGCATTCCGGGCGTATTGCCGTGAGTTGCGGGACCTCGAGCAACAGCGCCGCACGCATCATCTCCATGTCCTCGCTGCGTCGAAGCAGCGGCGTGCCCGTCAACATTTCGAAGAGGACGACTCCCAAACCGTAGAGGTCACTGCGCGCATCGAGCGGCTGGCCGCGAAGGTGTTCGGGCGCGATGTACCCCATTTTCCCTTTCACGAGCGCAGGCTCGGATTCACGCGGAACGTGCAAGCTCGTCGTCTTCGCGACTCCAAAGTCGATGAGTTTTACCTGGCCATCGACGGACACGAGGATGTTCTGTGGGCTCACGTCGCGGTGCACCAGGCCCAGCATGCGCCCATCCTCATCTGCAAGGGCATGCGCATGAGCAAGCGCGCGTGCGGCTGCAATGCCGACATCGATGACGGCTCGTACGGGAAATGCTCGACCAGCGTCGCGCAGCGCTCGAATCATCGTCGCAACATCCGGCCCGCGTACGTGCTCCAGCACGAGATGATCCCGGCCACGATGAGAGACGAAGTCGTAAAACGCTGCGATGTTCGGATGGCATAGCCGCGACGAGATCCACGCTTCCCACGTGAACATCTTCGTGATCGTCGGCAACGCTCGAACGTCGTCACGCAGCCGCTTGATCACGACGTCGTGCTCGATCCCATGCAGCCCCCGACGACGCGCAAGGAACACGTCCGCCATGCCTCCGCCGCCAAGGCGCGTGACCAGGTCGTAACCACCCGTTCCCATCGGAAGCCGCTCGATCCCACCATCCAAGCGCTTGGCCACCGCAGGCGCGGGCGAGACGTTTGGCCAACGTGTCGCCCTAGGCGGCCCCGGACGCCCTCGCCGCTCGACGGTGCGAACCAACCTCGAAGTAAGCTCGCGCCGTCGCCGGCGCACTCTGTACGCTCCCCCCTCCGGCACCCTGAAAGCTTGATGCATGCTCGCTCGCTCGTCAGCTAGTTATGCACGCTTGCTTGCAGTTTCTTCACACGGTTCGTCCCGATGAAACTGCGCCGTCGCTGGTCGAACGAGCCCGCGAACATCGTCTGTCGTGACGACACGCAGAGCGAACAGCAGCGCAGCATAGGTCGATGCGCCCGCGACGATCGCGGCCCACATCCCAAGTGGTTCGCGTACGAAGTGCACCACCAGCGCCATGAGCACCGTGGAGATGATCGCCGAACGAACTCGCTGCACCGGGACCACTCGAACACACGATGGCGTGATCGCTAGAAGCGCAATCAAGACACCCGTCGCAACGACGAGCGCGGTCGTTGCTGCACCAACGGCTCCGTAGGCCGGGACCAGGATCCAATCCATGCCGACGATGACGACGAGTGCCGGCAAGAGCACCGCGCCGAGATGCGCCTCGCGTTTGCCCGCGAGAAGCGGCATCGCCGCAACGTGATATGCGAACATCGTCGGCACGTGCCACGCCAGTATCCGTAAAGCGTGTACGGCCCCAGCGAACTCGCGCCCACCGTACACGAGCTGGATGATGTCCGGTGCGAGCAGACAAACCCCCGCAGCCATGGGAAGGCCGAGCGCTACGGCGACCACGAACGCCGTCGAGTAAAGCTCGTGAAAGCTTTCTCGATCGCGCGCATACAGGCGCATACCCGCTGCAAATGCTGCACCGAAGAGGAGGTCCGATACGAGCTCTAGTTGCTCGACGAGCACGTATCCAGCGCTGAAAATGCCGACCGCCGTTTCATCGCCGAACCATCGCAAGAGCACTCGATCGGATTGACGAACCGCACCAAAGAGCGCACCGGCGAACCCAATGGGCAAACTCCGCTTCGCGATCGACAACAGCTCGAAAAAGTCCGCCGACAAACGCGGCGCATACAGACGCGAGCTCAGGAAGTAGTACGTCAGAACGAGCTCGATCACGTTGCCGACCGCAAAAACGATGGCCGCGCTGAGGATGCCAAGTCCTGCCGCAACGCAGATCGACGCACACGCCAGGACGAACAGGCGAGCAACGAGCTCGACGTACAGGATGTACTTGAACTGCTCGTGCGCCTCGAAGCTCAGCCACATCGTCGTGTAGAGCAACGTGGCGAGTTGCGATGCTGCAGCGATGGGCACGAGCCACCGTGCTTCCGAGCTCGGATGCATCGAGCACGTCGCCGTCGCGATGATCGACAGGATGACGGCGCCCATCAGGCCGCGAATCATGAGCGCCGAACCCAAATGCCGAGGGCCAAGCTCCGGACGGACGGCGATTTCGCGCGCGACGTAGCCACGCACGCCGAGCCCTGCGATGATCGACGCCATCGCGCAAAGCGCGATGGAAGCCTGCAATTCTCCCCAAGCAGCCACGCCCACGCTGCGCGCAAGAAAGCCGACGAAGACGACGCTGAGCACCGCCATCACGCCCTGCTTGGCGAGCATCAACACGGCGTTCCACGCGACGCGCTGGGTCTGAAGCATCCAATTCGTCCCCCCGGCACGACACTCGGATCGCGCAGCCGTCGAAGACGTTTACGCGATTCGCATCGCCCGCATGACCGCTCATCACGGCCATTGGCTTGGATGCATCTCCGTGGCTGACGTCGCCTTGGGCGCGACACACGGCAGCTTTATGGCTGAGTCTGCGTACGCTGGGTCTGCATACGCGCGATTTTGAATTCGGAGCGGGACACGAGGCTCGAACTCGCGACCCTCAGCTTGGGAAGCTGATGCTCTACCAACTGAGCTAGTCCCGCGAACTGCGAGGCCATGATTAGCGGAGTCGTAAGCGTTTGGCAAGCCCCCGGCGACGTTCCCTGCCGCGCACGGCGCAAGCTGGCATATCCTCGTCGTCGTGTCCGCCGCGCGATCGATTTTCTCCCGCGTTTGTCCCTGGATGACTCTTGCCCTCATGAGCGGCTGCGGAGGCGCCCAGGGCAGCGCCGAAACTGCAGCCGGAGCGGAAGGAGGCGAAATCTCCTGCCCTGCGCCGATTGGGACCATCCCGCGTGAAAACTGTGCCGACATCGCCGAAGACTTCGGCGCGCTCAGCGTCGACGGCGCCCTGAGGATTGCTTCGTCGAGCAAGGGATCCGAAGAACGGATCGAAGCGATTCACGCAGCCGGCGATCTCGCCAAAACACTCAAAGATCGGCGCGTCGACCTCTGCGCTCAATACAACGCGTGCAAGATGACGCTTGCCGATCACAACGCCGAGGACGCGCGGCTGGCCGAGCTCATGGCGTCGCTCATCAAGCTCTGGGACGAGCGCAAGTTCCTCGACAACGAAGGCGTCGGTCAGCTCCACACGCAGGTCAAAACGCTCTCCGCGAAACTCGATGGGAAAACCGTCGACGCCCAAGGAACCGTCACCGACGCCAAGCCGACCTCCGTCAAGGTTCTAGGAGACAAACTCGGCAAAATTGAAGGCGCTGGTTTGACGTTCTCCGCGGCTTCTGGCGGCATCACCATCTCCGCGACGACCGACGGTGCGCGTGATGTTCTGCGCGCGGGGCTCGCCGAGCTTCACGCAAGTGGCGGCAGTCGATACCTGGTCCACGTGACCGGCAACTACTCGCCGTCGACTCCACCGCTCATCAAGCCTGGAGACGAGCTGACCGTTCGGTTCAAGTACCGTGCAGCTCAGACAGGCGACGTGTTCTACGTAGCGCTCCGGTCGCTCGAAGACCCCGACGCGATCGATACGACGTCCACTTTTCCGATCGCCAAAGCAGGCGCAGGAGAGCAGCAAGTCACGCTCACGGCGGTGCCTGGATCGAGCGGCTTTTACGTTGGGATCGGCAGTCGCAGTGCCGCGTTCGAATTCGATGACGTCGAGCTCGTGCGTGGTGGATCCGTCATCGCTTCAGCGCTCGCCGAAGCGCCAAACGAACTGCAGGTCGAAACGAAGTGCACCATCGGCGGGGCCAAACCGATATCCGGCAAGGCATCGTTCGTGTGCCCGGCTGCTTCAATCGATGCCATCACCATCGGCCGCCCCCGCGCCCATCTGTTCATGACCGTTCGTGACTCGACAGGCGATCGCGCCATTCTTCGCACCTTGTCGCTCGATGGCGGCCGGTCCCTCGACGCGAAATTCACCGACGACTCGAGCCTCGTCATCGGCCTCGTTGGGCCAGGCTCGGCAACCATCCAGGCGGTCGAAGTCAAGAAGTTGTGACGAGCCGCGTTCCGAAGTAACTCCCTTGAGCCTTACGGCGCCACGCCTTATAAGCAGGCGGAAAGCTCTTTAGCCGATTGTCCCGACAATCGATCGATCCCGGAGATTCATGAGCCAGTACACCGTGAACAGTCGATGCGAATGCCAGGCGATCTTGACGGCGACGCTCGACGAGAAGCGCACGGTCATCGCCGGAGCCGCATCTCGAGGCGGATCACGCGAAGTCGCCCCCGCTCACACCATGGCTGCGACGAACGAGCATTTCGACGTCGGTTGGGCATGCCCCTTCTGCGGTCGCAATACCCTTCGCTCGTTCCACGTCGGCGCCATGCGCGCTGTCTGATCCGCGCTTCACGGAACCGCGCGCGACGCTCGAACGCGGTCGACGAGCCGCATCGTGACTTCCGCCCGCGACATTTCCCCCGCACGTTGACGCAGCCACCGAGCATGCAGAAACGCACGCTCCGCCTCGTCGCATCGCCCCACTTCGCTGAGTAGCGCACCAAGCAGCGTGAACGTTCGCGCGCGCCACTCATCCATCGAACACGCTCGCTGCAACAAGACCACCGCAGCGCGTTGATCACCGCGCCGTCGCTGCCGCTTCGAACGCCGAATGAGCGCCTCGATCGGATCGTCGTCGATGGGGACCAATCGACTGACATCCCGGGCTGTCCCGTGCCTCGAGTGCGCACGCCGTCGGCTCATGGCTGGGCCCAAGCAGGTTGCGTGCCAAGCCCACCGGAGCCGTTTGGGCGGAAATGACTTCTTGGCTCACACAACGAACGAAAAATGTTTAAAATCAATAGTTTGCGATTGATCTTCAAAGTCCCATCGTAGGTTTGGATGGGAAGGAGAAATTGTTCGAGAAGAACTTGAAGGACTGATCAGGATGTCGCGAAAAATGAGTGCCGCTCGCCCCTCGGGATCACTCGACTCTTTCGGGCGGCTCGGCAATCGATGCGAACGGATCGTTCTTGAACGTCGCGCCATCCAGATCGACGTGCAGTGAGCCCGCCCCGGATTGCTTGGCAGCATCGAGCGCTGCTGTTGCACGCCCGAGCACATCGGTAGCGCTGTCCGCCGACGGCGGCGTCCACACCGCAACGCCCACGTTCAGCCTGATGTCGAAACCAGCTTCTTTCGCCGTGGCCGTTGCCTCGCTCGCCGCTCGCTCGAGCACTCGTTGCACCGCCGTACGATCGATGCACGGCAAGAGCAGCGCGAAGTCGTCGTTGTGCCACCGCGCGACGATGTCGTACTGACGCCTCGATGCGCGAAGCCGTTCGCCGAGCAATCGCAAAAGCGAATCCCCCTTGGCTCGCCCGTACGTCGAGTTCACCGCGGCCATGTCGTGCACGTCCACACGCGCGACGGCATACGAGTCCCACACGCGCTGCGCTCGCCGATGCTCGCGTTCGCATTCTTCTTCGAATCGGCGCAGGTTTCCCAGACCCGTGAGCGCATCCAGAAGCGTTGCTTCTTCGAGCCTTTGCGACATCTCGGCAACACGTCGCTCGAGGTCACGCTGGCGCGTCAGATCGCGCACCACATCGATTCGTCCCGCGATCGATCCGTCGTGCACGACGGCTGTCGATATCCAGGCGATCGTCCGTGGTGGAGAACATGCGAGGTCGATGGGACCACTATCGGATTGCTCCGTGCCCGCGCCTCCATTGTTCAAGCTCGCAACGACGGGACCAAGCTCTTTGACTGCGGTGCCTATTCGTTCGAGCAGCGAAGCACGTGATTGTCCAAGCGCCGACGCAGGGTCGATCCCGAAAAGCTCGGAAACCCCGCGCCCGACGTGGCGACAAACGAGTTGTTCGTCGAAGACGAACACGACGTCGTCGATGGCATCGACGAGCGCACGGAGGATGATGTCCGAAGCGAGTTTCGATGGACCCACCATGGCCATCGAGAACTACCACTCCTTGGCATTGTTGAAGCTGGTTATTTCGGGATTTCACGGCGGAACCGCGAGAGCTCGACGCGCAAAAAAACGAAGCATGTCGCTCTCGCGTGTCTTCGGCCACCGGCGATGATTCGCAGTGCCCACGATGGGCGTGCACTTCTTGTCGATCGCGCAATTGGGCTCGTCTCGGCCTGCGCTGTCGAGGCGTACGCCTGTCGTTTCGGCGCCAGTGCCATCGCGAGCTCGGAGCCATCGCTCGACCGAAGCGCAAGGCGTGATCCGATCGCATGCGCGGTAGAGGACGAACGCTGGTGGAGGCGGGCCAGCGCAGGACCATGCGGCCCGAGGAGCATCACTGCCAAAGGTAGCGAATGCAGCGACGCGATCGGCACGCATCATCGCGTACGTCGCAGCCATCAAACCTCCATTGCCTGCGCCCACGGTGTAGATGCGCCTTCGATCCACGATGCCGCGTGCCGTCAGCACCGAGACGAAGTGATCGGTCGTGGTCACATCGACGTTGTCTTCGGCGACGTACTCGACGTCGAACATCGCGCCATCGCGATTGCCCCGGATCGCACGACCTTGAGGTGCAAGCACGACGAAGCCCGTATGCGCGGCGTCTCCCGTGATGTCGAAGCGACTTGCGTGTTTACGCAGCGACGTTTCCTTGTCGACACTCGAAGGGCTCTTGCCAGCGTCGTGAAAGAAGATGAGCAGCGGCAAGGGAGCACGCGTTTCGATGCCTCGCGGCACGACCACACACGCGTATCTCGGTGCGCCCCATTCGTCTTTCCACTCGAGCACTTCGGCACCAGGACAAACCGGGCGCCCAAACGTGCGCTTGATGTCGCGATCCGCCTGCCCCTCCGGCGTTACGCAACTGCTCTCGTTGGGCGGGCGCGTAATCGGCGTCGTCACGACGGGTGCCGCCGCATCGACCGATCCCGCATCTTTCTCCTTGCGTGATGTCGCCTTGCGCCCTGCGTCATTCGCTGCGTCCACGGCGGCTGCGTCGCGATCGAATGCGCCGAGCAAGTCGCCACCGTCGACGCTGCTGCTCGGCAGCGCGTTGCATCCACCATTGCATCCTCCACCAAGGGACACGAATGCGAGCGGAAGCGCCGCGGCAGCGACCGCCAACCCGGCGTGCATCACGATGCGGCGCTTTTGCACGGGGCGCAGTCTAGTCAGATGCTCAGGTAGCAGTCCATCGGGAGCATTCGGACCTTTTGTCGCTCGGCCCCTTGCACGCCGCAAACTCGGGCATACGTTGCGCGAACCTCAATGGACCTGTTCGACGGCATCCTCGCTACGGCGCTACTCGCAATCGTCGCATTCCAATCCTGGCTCACTTACCGCGTATTCCGAAGCAACGTCTTCGAGCGAAAACAGAAAGTTCTACAAGCTCAGCTCATCTGGCTCGTTCCAATCATCGGCGCAGGCCTGGTTTTCACCGTTCTCCAAGAAGAAGAACGTGCCCAGGGCGGTAAAACACCACCGTCCGCCATTTCCTAATCCCCCCTGCCCTCCCGAGCTATTGAGCACTGGGGTCATTCAGCGTTAAGGTGGCGCCGATGTCGATCACTCCCGGCACCCTGCGCGCCGAGCTCGAGGCGCGTCGAGCTTCGTCCCGGTCTTTCTCGTTGGCCGAAGCGCTTTCCATCATTGTACCGCTTTGCTCCGAAATTCAGCAGATCCATGGCGACGGGAAACTGCTGTTCGTCCACCCGTCCGCCATCCTCTTCACCGGCTCTGCCGCAAGCCTGCTCGAAGACAAAGCCGAGGTTCTTCCAACCCTACCCGCCGACATCGCCTGCGTCGCTCCCGAAGCACGTTCGGGCAGCCCGGGTGATGCGCGCGCAAGCGTCTTCAGCGTCGGCGCGATCCTCTATGAAATGCTCACCGGCGGCAGCGTTGGTCCTGGCATGCGCCGTCCGTCCGAAGCGGTAGCGGGTTTGCCCCCGCACTTCGAAATGGTCCTCGGCAAAGCCCTCGTCGCCATGGCCGACAGTCGCCCCGCTGACCTCGGCGCGCTCGCGCAAGCCCTGCAAGACATGACTCCCGCTGCGCGACCCAAACTGGAAAGCATCGCCGTCGAGCTCGACTTTGGCAGCCTGCCTCCCCCGCCGGTCGCCGGAGCCAATGTCGTCGCTACCGCCGTGCCGCCGGCTCCTCGAGCGCCCCAACTGAGCAGCCCGTTTCCGATCGCGGTCGTCAAAGCGCCGCAGGTTCGTTCGGACAACCCCACCCAGCGCCTCGCTGATCTGAAAGCGCGACTCGAGTCGGATCCGAGCCCTCGGTACGTCGTCATCAAGGACGGCATGGACCACGGCCCGTTCAACGCCGTCGAGATGCTTCAGCAGATCGCGACCAACACGTTTGTCGGGGAAAACATCCTGCGCGACACGGCAGTCAACGATGAAAAGTTCATCAAGGACTGGGAGCAGTTCGCGCCGTTCGCCGAACAAGCCAAGCTCAATCGCGACATCAAGCAGGAGAAGAAAGCGCTCGAAGAAGTCGTCGTCAAAGAGCGACAAGGCACGCAATACAAAGCGCTCATTGGAGCTGCGGTCGTCGGCGTCCTCGTTGCAGGGTTTGCCGGGTGGCTCGTGAGCAAACGCGGATCTCGCAAGGAAAACACCGTCGTACAAGGCGACAAGGTCGTCACTGTCGACGTCGACGGTGGTTTGTCCGGGAGCAACAAGTCGGGCGGACCCAATGCGGGCGGCGGCTCGTTCAACAGCGGCGGCAGGCCCGTCCTCGCAGGCGGCATGAGCTGCGAAGGCGCGCAAGCGAAGTACGTCGAGGACTACAGCAAGGATGCTCCGCCCGACTTGACCGCAGGCGCGTACGGCAACGTGCTCAATCGCGGCACCTACCTGAACGCGTGCGGTGTGCCTCCATCGACCGAAGTCAACATCTGCGCCGCGGTCCAAAACGGCCGCGCCGTCGGCGTCACGGTCACGACCAGACCTTCCAATCCCGGCGTCAACTCATGCGTGGCCGGCGCCGTTCGAGGTTTGTCTTTCCCTGCTCACCCGCGCCTCGACGTATCGCGTACGACGTTTGCACCGCAGTGAAGCGAGGCCCTCCATGGGCGAACCGCTCATCCAAATCAACGGCGTCAGCAAAAAGTTCGGACACCGCACCGTGCTTCGAGGCGTCAACCTCGACATCCCACGCGGCTGTCTCTACGGGCTCATCGGTCCCGGCGCGTCTGGAAAAAGCGTCCTCTTGAAGCTCATCACGGGCCTCCTTCAACCGGACGAGGGCAAACTCCTGGTCGATGGCCGCAACGTGCACGCCATGAACGACCTCGAGCTACAAGAGTTTCGACTTCGTTTCGGCATGCTCTTTCAGAACAACGCCCTCTTCGACTACCTCACCGTCGGCGAAAACATCGCCTTCCCGCTTCGGCGTCTGTTCGACCTTTCCGAGGAAGAGATCGCCGAGCGCGTTGCCGAACGGCTCGAAGTGGTATCGCTGCCGGGCTTTGAAGAGCGCATGCCTGCGGGTTTGTCCGGGGGGCAAAAGAAACGCGTCGGCGTTGCGCGAGCGACCATCACGCGCGCCGAGATCGTTCTGTACGACGAACCCGCCGCAGGCCTCGATCCCGTCACGTCACAACGCATCTTCGAGCTCTTGCGCGACGAGCAACGAGCTGCAGGGGCCACGGTGATCATGGTGTCGAGCGATCTCGACAGGTTGCTCACGGTGACCGATCGCATCGGCATGCTTCATCGAGGGCGACTCGTGTTCGACGGCACGACTGCGGAAGCAAAGGCGAGCGACGATCCCGTCGTGCGCCAATTCGTCCATGGGCTCACCGAGGGCCCGCTTTGACGGCGGAAGGATCTTCGCGCGCAAAATCGAACCACTGCGTCGGGTGCTGTCGAAGAAACGATCCCAGCGCGTCCATCAAGCGTTGCGCAGCCTGATCGAGCTCCGCAGGCGTCGGCTTTCGTGGCAGACGCACCGGTGGATGCACGATGGCTTCGTACTGCATGAAGCCGAGCCTTCGGATGAACACGGGCAAGAGCGGCGCGCCGCTCGCTGCAGCGAGGCGCAGCGGACCTTCTGGCGCGCGCCATGGTTTGTCGAGGAGCATCACTTCGCGCGCACGCATGCTGCTCGGTGACCTGTCGATCTGCATCGCCACGACGGCGTTGTTCTTCAAGTAACCGAGCAGCGGCAGAGCATCGAACGGCGAGTCTCCGATGTGGATGATCTTCACGCCAGCCTTCGCTCGCATCTCGTCTTGCAGCGCCCGAGCGCTCTCGTCGCGTTCGCGCTGCATCACCGTGTACACCTGCTGATTCCGATTGCGCTTGAACATCGCGCCAGCCACGTCCCAGCCACCCGTATGCGCTGTGGCAAAGATCACCCCGCGTCCGGCCGCAATGCATTCGTAGTAATGCTCGGCATTGTGCACGCAGGGGTGCAGGGCGAAACCACGGTCGGCGCCGATGAGCATCGCTTCGGTCAAACAGTGGGCGTAGTTCGCGAAAACCGTGGCCACTTCGACCGCTTCTTGGGCGGGAGAACGCGGACCGCGTACGAATTCGAGGCTTGATTGCACGCGGCGCCGAGCTTCGGGAAGAGCCATCCCAATCGCAATTCCGAAGACGGGCGGGCTGTATTTGACGAATGTTTCGGGTCCGTGCTTGATCCCGGCGGCCATGAATTTGCGCCAAAAGATGGAATCGAAGCGCAAGACTTCCTTGATGCTGTGCAATGCGTTTGGCATGGACGCTCGAATCATGCTTGGTGGTTCGTTGTCTACGATGAAATGGCGTCAGGGCAAGATTCCCTGAAACGAGATGATCGTTCCTCCTGTCGCCATGGATCCGGCGCTCATGCCGGTGACTTGGACCGCGGAATTTTGCGGGCGATGGAGCCACGGAACGAGAAACCCGGCGACCGAGCCCATGACGGCGCCCGTCAATACGTCGCTCAAGTAATGTTTGTCCGCGGCAATGCGCAAATATCCCGTGGCTGCTGCAATCGTGAGCCCCGTGCCCCATATCCAAGGCGCTGCACGATAACCTTTTAATGATGCAATCGTTCCGGCGGATACGGCCGAAACGAACCCGAGCATCGTGTGGCCCGAATAAAAAGAAAGATTGTTGTCGCCCGGGGAGCTCGTACGCCCTTTTGCATTCGGATCGAGGTCATGGACGAAGGGTCTTTCACGAGCGACGACGAATTTGACGAGCTGATTGAGGTTGGCCGCAATGACGATGGACTCCATGATGATGGTCGCATCTTCGCCCCATTCACGAAAGCTGCCGCCGGAGGCATACACGACGGCGGCGTCGAGTCCGAGGGCTGCCATGGGTGCGAGGGCAAACCCGGTGACGTAGCTGGCGATGTCGGCATTACGCGTGTTGTCCCAGCGAAGGGCGTTTTTGACGGCAAGGTCTCCGGCAGGTGGATTGCACCAGCGGCACGTGGACGGTGCGATTTTGCCCTTGAGGATTTCGGTGGTGAGCCAAATGGCGGCGCCCGCGCCGGTGATGGTCAAGTCGACCGGGAAATTGACTTGCAAACGAGGCCGCGAATCGACGGGAGGATCGGCGGCAAGGGCGGTCGTGGGCAGAAGGAGCGAGCCTGCGAGAGCGATCGAGAGGGCGCAAGAGCGAAGCGACATGGGGGAACGGTACATGGATGCGGCATAGCGATTCAGCTGAATTTGATGTGCAGTCAGTTTTTTTGGTCCTCCGACGCAACTCGCGCCCACCCCGAACGATGGATGTGATGTAGGGGCAATGCGCCTGCGTTTGTGAGGAACCATGGCAAAACGTAAGCAATTTCGCACACAGAAGCGCCGGGCCGCGGTGGACTTGATGCTGCGTCACTTGTCGCGAAGGCATCCGGAGGCGCTGGCACAGGCGTGGGCGACCACAAGGTACCCGATCCGGCATGTCGAATGGGTCGAAACGCAGGTGGCGGAGCGAGAGCGGCGACTCGATCGGGCACTCTTGGTGAGGTCGGAAGACGAATCGCGCTTGTTGCATATCGAGTGGGTTTTGCGATTCGACGTAAAAATTGGATTTCGCGTATACGAATATCATCAGCTTGCGGCGGTCGCGGCGCAGGTGGATGCGGAGGCAAAGCGGGCGTTGGGTATGGCAGGAGCCGCGCCGATACGCATCGAGAGCGTCGTCGTCATACTGACGGGTCGGAAAGAACCATTGCCGAGGCAGGGCGAATATCGGACTTCACCGGATGGGACGCCATTTTGTGGAGTGACGTATCGGATTGAAGCCATCTATCAGCGCACGGTGGCCGAAATCGAAGCTATGGGGAGTGTTTTCTGGCTGGTGTTCGTCCCGCTCGCCGTGGACGTCGACAAAGAAAAACTCGAACGCACGGTCCGGCTGATGCAAGCGCGGACGAACCGTCAGGAGTTTGCCCACTTGATGATGACGATGGTTGCGATGGCGAACATCAAGAACGGTGCACACATGCTCGAAGATGTGGTAAAGTCGGTCATGCCCAAAGAACTCACGGTAGACGAGTGGTTCTACGAAGTTGGTTTGGCTCGCGGCATGGGACTCGGGCGTGACGAGGGGCGTGAAGAAGGTCGCAAGGAAGGGCGCAAGGAAGGCCGCAAGGAAGCACTCGCGCTCCTGGTGAGCTTGCTCGAGAGGCGTCTGGGGCGAGCATTGACCGAGCGCGAGCAGGTTCGAGTCGCGGCTCGGTTGCAGAAAGATGGCGCCAAACAAGTCGGCGATGTCGTGCTCGACCTGTCGCGTGAAGAGCTTGCCGCATGGCTCAAGCCTCGAACAAAGCAACGCGCGGCGTGACATGCGGCGACATGACCCCCGACTCCGCGCTCGCCTCGTTCGACCCATCTTCTCTTGCCTTCGTCGCCAATCCTTACCCCGTTTATTCGGCACTTCGAGACCTTGGCCCGATTCATTACGACGCTCGCTCCAATTTGTGGCTCATCACGCGCCATGCCGATGTAACCTCACTTTTGCGCGATCGCCGCTTCGGCCGGACGTACCTACACATCGCGACGCATGCCGAAATGGGTCGTCCCGACGAACCGCCCGAGCACGCTCCCTTTTGGCACGTCATCCGCAACGGAATGCTCGACCGGGAACCGCCCGATCACACGCGCCTCCGGAACCTCGTATCGAAAGCCTTTACGCCACGCACCGTCGAACAACTCCGCGGGCGCATTCATGACATCGTCCATGGTCTCGTCGACGTTGCCCTCGACAAACGCGAATTCGATTTTTTGACGACGCTCGCCGAACCATTGCCCGTCACGGTGATCGCCGAATTGCTTGGCATCCCCGAAAATGACCGCCACCAATTGCGACCATGGTCGTCGGACATTTGCGGCATGTACGAATTGCGCCCGTCCGAAGAGACCGCAAAGCGTGCCGTCGCCGCGTGCATCGAATTCGGCGACTATTTGCGGCATCTTTCCCGTGAGCGACGAGCTCATCCACAGAATGACCTCATCAGCGCGCTTGCACAAGTTGCCGATGCAGGCGACAAGTTGACCGAAGACGAGCTCATTGGCACATGCGTCCTGCTGCTCAATGCAGGGCACGAAGCGAGCGTCAATGCGGCAGGCAATGGCTTGTGGGCGCTTTTTCGGCACCCGAAACAGCTTACGCGATTGCGTTCCGATCTTTCGCTCGTTCCGCGCGCTTTCGAGGAGATGCTGCGATACGATACGCCGCTGCAACTTTTTGAAAGGTGGGTGCTGGAGGACGTAGAGATTTGCGGGCTGCGCGTGCCGAAAGGCGCCGAGCTTGGTTTACTCTTTGGTTCGGCCAATCGCGATCCCGAGGTATTCGACGAGCCGGACACATTCGACGTAGCTCGTGACCCGAATCCGCACGTGAGTTTTGGCGCGGGCATTCATTTTTGTCTAGGTGCAGCGCTGGCGCGGCTCGAAGCGCAGATCCTATTCGATACGGTGTTGCGTCGAATGCCACGACTGCAGCTCGTCTCCGAGCCCAAGTGGAAACCTGGCTACATCATTCGAGGCCTCGAAGCGCTTCACGTCCGGGCATAACCTCGATACGCCGCAGCGTCAGCGGCACGAGCGTTCCCGTGCGCGGCGCCGATGCAGCCATGCGCCTGTCGTAAAGCTCGATCGGTATTTCCACCTGCGTGACGACGGGCCCCGGTATCTTCCTACGCAATGCCGCACATGCATCGCCCGCCGGGTCGGTGCTACACGCAAGCCCCTCGTACACGTACAAGCACGCCGGACGCTTTTGCAATACCTCGTCGACCGATTGCTTCGTTTCTCCCGCAATGCCCGGAGCAAATGCAGGCACCACGTCGTACCGACGATGCGGACCGCCGGACGCCACACTTTCGCCAATGCGCGCAAAACGTAGCTCCATCGCTCGATGGTCCGTGCCGACGTATTCGATGACCGTGCATCCATCCGGCACGATGTCTCGCGCTTGCCGAACGAACGCATATTCCTGCATTTCCGAATAATGCAAATCGCGTATCCAATGTCGATGCAAAAATGGCGCGGTTAGAAGCACGAGGCACGCTGCTGCAAGCCCAGCGCGAGCTTTTTGCCATAACTGCGGCACCCCCGCGGCGCCGAGCAGCAAAAACGGCACGACGAGGTGCATGTGGTATCGCGGCTGCATGGCAGGTTCGACGACGAATGCATGCGCCGTGATGAACAGCATGAGCCATCCACAAAGAAAAATGACCAGCCTTTTTTCGCCTCGACGCCACGCAAACACCCCTCCGATCAGGGCAAGCACGGGAAGCACGAGCGGCGTCACGTTCAAGTCCGTCAGGACGAACAGATGCGGCGTAAACATGACGGTCAGGGTTCGTCCCAGCCAACCTAGATCCGCGGCAGCATTGCCCAAGGCAGCTTCGTTCGTCGAAACGAATGACGGCAATGCTGCAATGCCGACCCCTCCTGCGACGACGAGACCAACGATGCGCCGCTTCATGGGCGCCGTTTCCGGGTGAAGGAGCGTTATGGCCGCGACGTAGACGCCGACGAAGAGCATATTGAGCGGCCGCAGCAAATATCCTGGATAAAGCACGAAGGGCATTGCCACGAGCACCAACGCTCGCACGATTTTCGATGGATCGCGCAGCCACGCGTGGATGAGCGCAAAAGCGAGCGACGTGAGCACGAGCGACGGCACGAACGCGTCTTCACAGCGCGAAAAACGTATGTGCTGCGGCAAAAACGCCAAAACAAACGACGCTGCAATGCCAGCTCGCGGATCGCGCAGCAAATACGTCGCATGGGAGAACAGAACGAGCGGCATGGCGGCCGCATAAGCAAAATTCGTCCATCCCATGACGTCTGTCAAGTAAAACGTTTGCCCGTACTTCGTCGATAACGCAGCAAGCCCTGGACCTTCGAAGACCGCTCGTACATTCGGCC
Source organism: Polyangiaceae bacterium (assembly GCA_016715885.1). NCBI lineage: Bacteria > Pseudomonadati > Myxococcota > Polyangiales > Polyangiaceae > Polyangiaceae bacterium. The sequence continues at coordinate 316,214 of JADJXL010000020.1, read as the reverse complement.
ACACGCGACTCCAAGGCCACGCTCCCAAAAGAGCAGGTGGCGCAAATTCGAGGCGCACGACGATTCCCAGCAGCACAATTGCAGGCAATGCAACACGCATCCATCGCGGAGCTTCTTTGAGAAGGCGCGCGGCCAGCAAAATCCCCAATGTCCAAATGAGCCCAATACCTAAAATGCCATCGATTGCAAACTTGGAAATCGCAATGCCCGCTTTCGGTCCCGTCGGCGTGCGAGCTGCGACGCCTGTCGGTTCGCTCGTTTTTCGCTGATCCTGCACGGGAGCTTCCCAAAACCCGCCCGTGTCGTGTTTATCCACGGTCTCGAAAAGCACGCCCACTGCTTTGTCGCTCGATGGATTCCGCGAGGACGAACGCACGAGGGCAAAGCTTTGTGAGTGGTCCGGTACGTCCGGAGCATCCTCTGGATGCACCAATGTAAAACGTTCTTCCCGTCCATTCGATTCGCGCAGACCTACGACGATTTGTTTTGCTTCAATCGAGACGGACCATAACCTCCACCCGCCCTCGACGCTCGAACCGAGGCTGAATGGAGCAAATAGCGCGAGGACGTCTTTCTCCCGTCCTGCGCGGAGCACGTGCGGTCCCGCAAGCGCCTCGAAGCTCACGAGCATCAGCGCAAAGGCGAAAAATATGAGGAAATAGCGATTCCGCCGAGCCAAGAATTGCAGCGTATCGCAGCGGTAGGCCGTTCGTCAAGGCGTCTCGGTAAAAGATGGGTAGGCGCTCGAGAAGCGAGCGTTCAGATTCCCGTCCCGGCTTTCAAATACCCAAATCGTCACGGTCGAACAGGGGTTTTTCCACGTATCCAGGTGAAACCTTAATCGATTTTCGGGTTTTTCGTGCCGCCTTCCGTGCGGTATGGGTGTGCGCAGGGGGAAAACCATGAAACTTTTGCTCGTCGATGATCAAAACGTCGTGAGAGAGTCGCTCGCCAAAGCTTTGCGTGACGAGCCAGACGTCACGCTCGTCGTCGAGGCGGAGAGCGCCAAAGACGCGCTTGCGCAGAAGAACAAGCAATCGTTCGACGTCGTCGTGATTGAACTGTCGCTCGCCGATCGTTGCGGCATCGAGCTCATCCGCCAGCTCAAGTCCTACGGAGAATCTCGAGTGCTCGTGCTCTCCACGTTTCGAGACGAGTTCCGTGTCGGCGAAGCGATGCGCGCCGGTGCCGACGGCTATCTATCCAAGCGCTGCCGCATGAAGGAGCTCGCTGAAGCAATTCGCACGGTGGCCAAAGGGCGAACTGCTGTATCTTCGGACGTGAGCGCAGCGATGGTGCGTGCTCTGCAACGACGTGAAAGCACTCGCGGCGACATGGTCGCATCGCTCAGTGAACGAGAACGACAAGTGTTGCGCCTGCTCGCGATGGGCAGCTCGGCAAAAGAAGTCGCTGCACATTTGGCAATCAGTGTCAAGACCGTCGAAACGCATCGAGCACGATTGTGCGCAAAGGTCGCGACCCATAGCGTCGCTGACTTGACCCGCCTCGCAGTTCGCGCTGGACTGATCGATATCTGAACGAATACTCATGCCGGACGCGCGCGCGGCGCGGGCGGAATCTCATAATCGCGATATTGGGACGGATCTCCGACTTTTCCGTCCATTGCGGCGCGAGCGATGTTGAACATTTCGCGTGCCGTCACGTAGTGGTATCGAAACCCGGCGCGCTTCGACCACCACGACAAAGATTCGTGAAACCGGCGTTGAGGCCACCCGAGAAGACTCGACGCCTCACGCTCGGGCGCACCGTGCGTCGACAATTTCACGAAGACCCATTCCGGCCTGTCACGGACGGAAATGCCTTGACTTGCCCACGTCTTGAATCTTTCGAGCGTCGCGGGATCTCGGGCCGTGAGGGCTCCAGCATCGATGCGCACGGGCAAACCCTGCCCTTGCCGCCTGCAAAGCGCTAGCGGCCCCTGCACGCAGAAAAGGCGCGCCTTTGGCCCGTCACCTGCCCGCACCGGCTCCCCTCGTTCATGCGCCCGCCTTTGCTTTACGTCCCCGCTCGGATAATACATGCGATTGACGATGCGTGGTTGCGTCGGATCCGGCGCGGATGGAAACGTAAAGTCCGCATAACATCCGAGGTGATATAGCAAATCGAGCTCGTCGTCGACACCGCAATGAGCGCCGTCGGCTCGAGAGTTGGCCAAACACCAATTGCCGTGAATGAATGCCCAACGCGGCTCTCCGCGCACATGTGGGACGAGCCCGTGTTCGTTCAAATTGTCGACGGTGCATTCGAGCTTTTCCGAAAGCGTCGCGCGCGTGTCTCGATCGTGATGCAGGTGCACCTCCACATCCGCCAGGCCCATTGCAACGAGCTCCGCGAGTGGTTCGACGAGCCGGTGATCATATTGGTCGCCCGGATAGAAGAACGTATGCCGAGGTGGCCTGCCCGAGCTGTCGCGTAGGTTTGCGGCAAATACAGGATAACGCTCGCGCCATGTTGAAACACGCTGACGACTGACGAATTCTGGAGCTTGTCCGGGCGCGTTGCGCATTCCCGTCCACCCAGGCTCGAAATGATCACATATGGCAATGAGCACGTGTTCGGGATTGCGCGAATTGTTGAATACCGCCCGATCGAGCTTCGCCACGGCTCGATCAAAGGCCCAATCGAGCATCCAAGGCGCGATTTTGTTCATCATGATTGCCTCGATGGTGTATCGTTGAGCACCACGCCAAAGAGTCTCCGTTCGCCGAGTTGGCGCACGGAGTTCATTACATTGCTTCCGCTCGTCACGCCGGCTCGCGCAATGAGCACGACGGCATCCGATACTTCCTCGAGCACGTTGGCGTCACCGGCGTCGAGCACGGAGCAACCATCGAGCACCACGTAATCGTAGGCTTCTTTCAAGGATTGAATGACGGCGCGGAACCACATCGAATGTAGTGCTGCTGGAAATGCGCATTCCTCGGCGGATTCCGCGAGCGCATACACCGACGGGCCGATGCGCACGACGCTCCATGGACCAGCATGTCCGCCCATGCGCTTGCGAATTTGCATGGTCAAACCCAATTCATCGGGCAACCTCAGCCCCAGCGTTGCTGCGAGTTTCGGCCGCGCCAGATTGCCTTCCACGATGACCACCCGCGCTCGTTCGGATTCGGCAAGCGTCAGCGCGAGGCGTGCTGCAATGGTCGTTTTTCCTTCGCCTTCCCCCGCGCTTTGCACGCTCACGACCAGCGAATCGTCGGCTCGACGTTGTTCCAATCGATGACGCAAAACGCGCAGCGCTCCCATGACGCGCGCTGGCGAAGCGCGCACCAATTCGTCCGCTGGCGCGTGCGATGGCTCGAACGGTACGCCAATGACGACCACATCGGGCGTCTCGTGCTCAACGTACGAATATAGCGCGCTCGACGGAAGCGAAATCGGAGGTGCGAGCGACGTCTCGGTCGGTTTCGCGACGACGGCCAACACGTGCCTCGCAGGCATTTCGTCGATTGGTTCGGATAACGTTTCTTCCGGTCCGCGCGGTGGTTCGGATCGTATTTCCGTATTCGACGATAGATTCGTGCGTACTTTCGGACGAAATCGCGGCAACGATTCGGGCATGTGTGGCACGGAAACGAGCAGTGGCGGATGGCCCAGCGCAATGACGTCTCCTTCGTCGAAAAGGGTATCGCACAAGAGCACCCGTGCGCCGGCGTAACCCAATGCGAGAAATATGGCGACGAGCGATCCGGCCAGGAAAACCCGCGCGCGGCCGCTTTCGGGGTGAACGGGCAAATAGGCCGGATCGGACACGAGCAGCGATTCCTGAACTTCCCGCTCCGCCGAGGTTGCCAAAAGACGCGCCGCTCGCTCCTTGTCTTCGGCTTTGCGAAATGCATCCCTGGCTCGTTCCAAATCGAGGCGCAGTTTGTGCCATTCCGTCTCGAGGTCGACGCGGTCCGGTTTGTCGACTTTGATTGTGGGCGTACTGCTGGCCGGCGTATCCGCTTTTCTTAGTCCTGCGCGCCGAGCAGCAATTTGTGCCACGAGCGATTTGCGTTGCTCTTGCAGCTCTGCACGACGTGCGGGACTGAGCGATGCATTCTCGGCAGGTGGCGGCGGAGAACCGGAAATGGATTTCGTGAGATTGGCTTCGGCGGCCGCGAGCGCTGCGCGGGCCCGGTCTACGCGTGATTGCGCAACCATTGCATCCGGATGCGCTGGGGTGACTTTGCGTAATTTTTGTTCGAGGTCCGCTTCGGCCGCGGCGAGTGCTGCGGCGGCGGTATCGCGTTGCTTTTGCGCTTCGCTCGCCGTTGGCATGACGGGTATCGTCGTGACGTCGGCCCCCGCGAGCTCGGCATCCACGGCGCGCAATTGTTCGACGAGCTGGCCGAGCACGCTATCGTGCATCGGTTTTTCTTTCTTTTCGCGCGATCCGCTCGATTGTGGCTCTTGGCCCGTGCCGAGTTGTTGTCCGGTGGCGTAGGGAGAATCGCCCAAACCCCACGTGAATTGAGGATGCTGCGCCAAAAAGCTCGCCAGCGCGCGGCTCGTCTCTTCGACGTGTTTCTGCGCCGATTCCGTTTCGGTTCGCAAAAGGTCGTGTGTCGTGAGCGCCGAATCCAGGTTGTCGGACGTGTAATCGGCGATCATCGCTTCGGCCAGTCGAGTCGTCACGGCTCGAGCCGTTTCCGGATTTTCGTGCGCAAATGAAAGTGCGAACGTGTCTTGACCCCTCGTTCGAAACGAAATGTTTTTTTGCATTTCCTCCAATGCGTCGAACATGGACTTCTCGACCAGCTTCGGATAAAGGCCGTATTGTTCGACGATGGATTGCAGCCGGGAGCGCGAATAGACGTATTCTTTGAGCCGTGGGCCCATCCGAGCGGCGCGTTGCATAGGACTTTCTTCTCGGCCCGTTCGTACGGCATCGCGATACACCACGGTCGTTTCACTGCGATAAACGCGTTTCTTCGTGAGCGCCAAAACGAGTGCCAGAACCATGAAGGCGAAAGCAATGGCGGCCGTGCTTCGAGCATACTTGCGCGACCGCTTCATGAGCACGACGAATCGTTCGAGCCGCTCTTTGGGTGTACTCTGCGTATTCGAGCTCGTCATCCGTCCCCCTTCGAGCGTCACTTGTTTCCGCGTGAGTCAAGCCGGCAATGAACCGAGGCAAAAATCGTGTCAACCCAGGATGCGTACGGCAGCATAGACGAATGGCAGCAAGGCAAGCGCAAAGCATACGACAATGGCGACTTCGCGCGCCCCGAGCGTGACGTGCACGCGCGGATTTTCAGCGCGCGCCGCTTGATAAAGGGCTGCCGACAAACCGAGCAGCACATACAAGACCTCCTTGTACGTCCACGAAAGAAAGAAAATGCCCACGCACGCTCCGCTCAGCGCAATGGCGATTGCCGGGGACAAACCCCGAAGCTTCGGACTCAGCTCGTGTTCGCCAAACCATAAGCAAAGCGGTACTTTTATGCCCGCATAAAGCATGAGCGTGAAAAGAGAAATTCCAACGAGTCCCGTTTCGGATGCAGCGAGCAGGTAACTGTTGTGGGCGGTGAGCCCCGTCGTCGATTCTGGCGCAAATCGACCCATACCGACGCCGATTCCGTAACTTTGGCGAATCATGGAAAATGCATCCGCCATGAGATCGAGGCGCTCGTGTGACGACGCGTCGGCATCCGCCCCATCTCGACCGCCGAACATGAGCACGGGTGGCAGCAATATGCACCCGAGAACGACGCCCCACGTGCCCGCTCGTCGAAGAAGAGCCACCCCCAAAACGATCAAAAAGACGAGCACGCCCATGCGCGATTGCGACAGCACGATCATCCAGCCGATCGTTGCGATCGCGGCGAGCACGGCAGCAGTGCGAAAAATGCGGCCCAGAATGTTCTCAGTGGCATTGGATGTCGAACCAGGGCTGCCGTCTTTGCGGGACCTCGACCTTCGTCCTGAAAGCGCGAGAGCAAAAGGTAGGGCGACGGCAGCCGCGAGCGACAACTCATTGGGATCTGCAAGCGTTCCGCGATAACGAACTCGTCCACCAATCGTCGACGTTCCGAACGGCCCCATGCGTTCACAGCGATAGTTGGCATTCCAAACCGGCGGATCTTTGCGACAGTCGAGTGACGTTTCACAAGACCGCCCATCGTGCTCGAGCATGCCTTTTGCGCCCCAATCGGTCGGATCGGCCATCATGCATCCGAGCGGGCCGTCCGCTTGCAGGATGGCAACCACCGAAGCGAACAGCGTCGACAGGAGAAACACGGTGCCTACGTGATTCGCTCCTTTGTTGGTCCCCGACAAGAATGCGACGGCGCCGAAAACGCAAAAAACGACGCCGAACGTCGCGACTTCTTGCCAGAACGTCTGTGGGCTTCGTACGAACGTCACGAAGGCGGCCCAGACGAAAAATGCAATGGCAATGGGCACGTGCGGGGCTATGGACAGCTTGAGTTTTCCAAGGACGAGGTCGGCGGCGCCTGCGACGAGACACAGGACGAAAAAAATATGCACGATGGGCACGCCGGCGAGAATCGGAACGAATTCTTGCGGCTTTAGCAGAACGAGCGCGCAGAGCACGCACACCATCGGTGCAGCCATTTTGATGGCTAATCTAGCAGTGCGTGGCGCATGCGCATGTCGGATCACCATTTGCCTCTCGGGCCGCGGAGTATTCATGCGTCGAATTGGTATCGTTCAGGACGTGGCTTTGGCGGCCGCGCTCATGGCTCTCTTGCTTCCCGCATGCGGCAGCGCGCGGCCTCAATACGATTACGTGCAGGAATTGCGCGCGATGAAAACCTACTCGGTCGGCCCCGGTGATGTGCTCGAAGTGCGCGTTTGGCACAACGACCAGTTGAGTCGTCGTGTGACGGTTCGTCCCGACGGTTTCATTACGTTGCCGCTCGTTGGTGACATTGCGTGCGGCGGAAACACCGTCGAACAAATCGCCGCGGACATTGCTGCGAAAGGCGTGACGTTCTACACGGATCCGCTCGTCGTATCCGTCGAAGTCGCGGAGCTGCACAGCTACCGCATTTATGTGCTCGGCGAAGTCGCTCGACCCGGCGAATTCACCCCCACCGGACAAGTCACCGTGCTGCAGGCCATTGCATTGGCTGGAGGTTTTACCAGGTTCGCCGCGCCCGATGAAATCATCATCGTCCGCAAAGACACCCGTGGCGAGCGCCGAATACCATTTTCATATTCGTTCGTCGTACGCGAAGGCGATTTGCGTGAAAACCTGCCCCTCATGACCAACGACACGGTCATCATCCCTTGACGTGTAAACTTCACTTCGCGCCGTTCGCTGCGTATTCGGACGTGTAACCATCTATGCAGCGACGTGGATGGGCCATCGCACCTGGCCGCTCGATGGAGCATTTTTCCAGCACATAATTGCTCCGTCCTGCATATTGCGTAACGGAGTTTTTTTTGCGATGATGCGCCGACGTGGCGTTGTCTTAGGGAGGTGGCGCATGCTTTCGCAATACAAGGGGATGGATTTTCGCGCTCTTTTGGGGCTCGTCGTGATTTTCGGCGCGTGCGGCTATGAACCTCCGTCCGCAGGAGGTACGAGCAGCAGCAGTTCGTCGTCGAGCGGCATGGGCGGCGACGGAGGCACCGAGGCGTCGAGCAGCTCCAGCTCGTCCGGCATGGGCGGCATGGGTTTGGTTGGCGGTGAAGGTGGAGTTGGCATTGGTGGGGTTGGTGGCGTCGGTGGTGGACTGGCGGGTGCTGGTGGCGGCAACAGCGCAGGCGGAAGTGGAGGTATGGGAGGCGGCGGCGGTGGGCAATCGGGACCTCTGGTGGAGACTTGTGATCCCAAAGAGCCCTGCGAGACTTCGGGGCTTACCGTTTGTTGTATTGCCGACGAACCTGACGCCGATGGCCTCTGTCACAATGCAGAATTTTGTCCGCGTCCTGGCGTGTTTGCCCTCAAGTGCGACGACGCTGCAGATTGCGGCAAGGGCGAGCGCTGCTGCCTACAAGGCGAACGCGCGGAATGCAAATCACAGTGCCTTGGAAAATGGGTTTGCAAGACGCCAGTGGATTGCCCTGCACTGGAGACATGCACCGCGACGTCCGGGCCGTTGTCCTATTGTGAACAACAGTAATGGTTGAATGCGCCCCGACTACTCGCATTCCCGGTACGTTTCACCGAGCGTACACCATGCGGATTCGCACGCCGCCTGATCTCCGCTCGTCTCCAATTTCTTCGCGGCCTTGCAGCTTTGCGCATCCGCGCATGATCCACTTTCGCCACACGTGAGCTTTACGAGCTCGGCGCACGAAAATTCACTTGGGCAGGTTCGCTGCTCGTCGCACCCGAGCGCGGCTGAGCCGAAAAGCACGACCAGGACAAACCATTTTGTCATCGCATGGATGCTCACGGCGCGCCTCCGGACAAACCGAGATTCGATTTCAGCTTCTGTAGCAGTGCGATTTCCCGTTTCAGGTTCGGGTCATTCAGCGTCGAATCGGCATCGGTGAGCGCAGCAATGACCTTGTCGAGGCGCGCCATCGCGTCGGTCGGGTCAAATGACCCAGTGTGATACGCTTCGCACACCGTTTTCATCACCAAGTATTGGTTTGTCACAGCAACCGTACGCTTCATCGAGGCGTTCGGATAAAGCGCTTCGGTCGCCAAGGGAGGCGTGACGAAGGGCAGCGTCATCGGCAGCGTGTCCATTTCGACCACTCCTTCCGGCGTTTCGTAACTCAAATCGACCGACCCGATGTCGTACATGGATCCATTCGTGAGTGATTCCACGTTCGTCCCGTCAAACCTGAGCACGATGCCGCCTTTACGTTTGCTCAGAAAAACCGTGGTCACATCGATCAGTGCGCCATTTACGTGATCTTCCGCTCCAGGCACGCCATACACCGTCGCGAGCGCTGTACCTTCCGCAGCTTTCGTGGAAACGCGCAAGTCGTAAGCGAGCGGCGTCACGAGAAAGTCCAATTCTTCTTCGAAGATTTGTTTCACGTCTTTGGGGCCCACGAACCGGTAATTCCCGCCTCGCAGGTGTGAAATCTGATCGACGAATGCGGCATCGAAGCTCGCCCCGAAACCGAAGAACGTAAATCCGATGTCGTGCGCGGCCGCCGCCTTGACCATTGATTGAAAACTTCCCACGTCGGTCGCGCCGACGTTGGGCATCGCGTCGGTGAACACCATCAGCCGCGACAACGTTTTTGGATCCACGAAATCGTCGATTTCGCCATATCCGAGCATCATGCCTTCCTCGAGCGACGTCGACCCGCCCGTCGCCAAATCATCGATCGCGGAATGCAGCTCATCCTTGTCGGAGACGAGCGTCGAGGAAATGATCGTATTGGCGCTCGAAGCAAATTCGATGATGGCGACGCGATCATCGGGCCTCAAATTGTCGACGAGCGTGCGTAATGCCGCCTTGAGCTCATCGAGCAGTCCGCTCATCGAACCGCTCGTGTCGATGACGATGCCCAGATTGAGCGGTTTGCGCTTGAATTCGGTCGCGCTGATGCTGCTTTGCATGCCGAGCTGCACGAAGATGTCGCGCTTTTCGTCGTCGATCCCGAATTCGAGGCCCGCGGCGGTGTTCACGCAGAGCGTTTTGCCGCATGGAGGCGCATTGGCGATGACCAGGTCGTGCTCGGAATAAAGCCCCTCCGGCGTGAAATCCTCTGCAGTCGGTATGCCGCCGCCGTTGATGACCGCGCGCGCTTTTCCAATGTCTTGCGCTCCGCCGGGGGTGGCTCCGAGCGTGCTATCGAACGCCCCGTAACTCGCGTCTCCACAAGCATTTACTGCGAATAGCAGCAAAGCCGGAGCGACGACCGATCGCAAGCGATTCCAAATTCGCGTGAGCATGGTTGTCTCCAAGAAAGAAAAAGGACCGCGGAACGAATCCGCGTTCGAATTTTTGCCCAGCCGTCGAGACATGTCAAGCAATCGCGTCGTGGGTCACGATACATGTGACACATTTCGGCTGGAGAACGTGGTGGTGTGGCACCCGAGATGCAAGTTGCCCCGCCAGACCAGAAGCGCGCACTCGTCCCAATTACTCGATCCCGAACGCCCGTTTCACGTCGTCCACCGGAAGGTCCAGCCATTTCGCGGCCATGTCTTCATTGCAGCAAAACGACCGCGACAGCATTTTGTCAATGTACAGCACGCCATTCAAATGGTCGACTTCGTGCTGCATGATGCGAGCTCCCCAGCCGCGCATTTCGCGACGTAATGGTTTGCCCTCGGCGTCGTACCCCGTCACTTCGACCTCGAGATGCCGCTCCACCATGGCCATGTAGCCTTGCACGGACAAACACCCCTCGAAAAACGTTGCCTTTTCATCGCCGAGCACGCGTACTTGCGGATTGAACACGACCATCAAAGGAAATGGCGTTCGTCCGCGTTCTGCGCGTTGGTCTTTCGTCAATTTCGACATGCGTTGTTCGTTGTCTTCGAGCACGATCACCGACAAACCCACGCCAATCTGCGGAGCCGCGAGTCCCACGCCTGGGGCGGTGCGCATCACGTCCACCATGTTCCGAACGAGCGACCGCATCTCGGCGCTCGTGATGGCTTTCGGATCGACTTCCGCTGCGCGAGCGCGTAGAACGATGTTACCTGCTTGTACGATGGCTGGTTTCGGCATGATTTTTGGCCATCGTAGATCCAAGTTTGGCTTGTCGCACGCTCGATCTCGTCCTCATACAAATCTCGGGTGTGCCCGCGATTCCATGCTCGACCAAACTTGCACGAATCGCTACACTGCCGGCCCATGAAGATTCTCTACGGTGTCGTTGGGGAGGGTATGGGCCACGCGATGCGTTCGCGCGTGGTGCTGGAACACTTGGTTGCCGAAGGGCACGAAGTGGAGATCATGGCGTCGGGGCGGGCGGTGGAATTTCTGCAGCGCCGCTTCGAGGCGGTGAATCGAATTCATGGGCTGCACATCATCTACGAGGACAACCGGGTTCGTCGTGGAAAAACGCTTTTATCGAACGTAGCGCAAAGTGCGACCGGTTTGCCGAAAAACATTGCCGCCTATTTTGAGCTGATTCGCGAATTCCGCCCCGAAGTCGTCATCAGCGATTTTGAGTCGTGGACCTATCTTTTTGCCAAGACCCACGGTTTGCCCATCATTTCCGTGGACAACATGCAAATCATCAATCGCTGCACGCATGATGCGGAAATCATTGGTGATCACGAAGCGGACTTCACCTTTACGCGCCTGTTCATCAAGAGCAAGCTCCCCTTTTGCAACCATTACGTGATCACGAGCTTTTTCCGGCCGCCGATTCGCAAGCAAAAAACCACGCTTTGCCCACCCATTTTGCGTCCCGAAATTCTCGAAGCAACACGCAGCGAAGGCGACCACCTGCTCGTCTACCAAACCGCCGAAGGTAATGAAGCGCTCGTCGAGACGCTCGGAAAAACCGGCTTGCCTTGCCGGATTTATGGCATGCGCCGCGGGATCACCGAAGATCAGGTCGAGGGAAATCTTTGTTATCGGCCGTTCAGCGAGGAAAGGTTCATCGCGGACCTCGCGTCGGCCAAAGGCGTCATTGCGGGCGGCGGTTTTACGCTGATGGGCGAAGCCGTGTATTTGCGCAAGCCAATGCTCGCCGTACCGGTGGGGCGCCAATTCGAGCAGGTGCTCAATGCTCGATATTTGCAGCGCGAAGGCTTTGGCCGAGCTGCGGAATCGCTCGCGGATCCGCAAGCGGTGTGGGATTTCATCAAGGCCATCCCGGAATGCAAGCGAAATCTCGAGCGGTATTCCCAAGACGGCAATGAAGATTTGTTCCGCACGCTGGATGAATTGCTCGATCGCGCCGCTGCCGGGGTCTTGGATTAATCAAAACGCTGCTCGTCACTTCTTCGGCGTGCACGCCTTGATATTCGAGCCGGAAACGCCATTGCAGTCCTCCGTCGCCGCACACTCGCTTGCGTCATTGCAAACTTTCAAACACACGGGCTCGGTTTCATCGGTGCCCTTCAGGTCACAGATGGCATCGTCGACGCATTCGTCTTGCGAGCCACGCGTTTCGCACGCTTCGCCAATCTCGGCTCCGCCGCATGCGGGCAAGAGGCCTCCGAGACAAATGAGCAGCGGTGCAACGAGCGAATATTTCAACATGGATGTCTCCTTTGCGCCAACGCTAGACAATCTCGACGCCGCTGACGAGCCCATTCGTGCGATCGCCCGGGCGCGGCCGATCCTAGCCTCGCGTTCGCTTGGCCGAACCGCCTGACCGAAATTTCCTGACAACGACGTTCTGACGCAATGCGAGGGTTCCCGTGCGGCCGGTGGTGTTTGCTACATAAAAGCCAAACTGTCGCGGCGAGCTCGGCTGGAAAGCGCGATCAAAAGTTTCCTCTCGGCAGCGAGCTGCGCTAGCCTTGCCGTATTGGAGATCATCCGCCTCTGCCCATTTAGTGTCGCCACCGTCGTGTGGGGAGAGCACCCGACGGGGCATCGGCTCACCATCAGCGTGAAGGGCACGTTTGTCCTGACGCACCGCGGAGATGCGACGATCGCGCCGCAGCAGGACGCGGTGCATGGCGACATTTCGTGGGATCACAATCCCCAGGCGTCGCTCTTCGCGCCGAGCGACTTCGTGCCGTACAAGCCGAAGATCGATGTCATTTTCTCGGGACGTGCATTCGCTCCGGGAGGCGTTCCCGTCGACACGCTTGCGCCGCGTTTGCAGGTTGGGCATCTGCGCAAATCGCTTCGAGTATGCGGGCCGCGCGTGTGGATGGAGGGAATAGCGGGGCTTGGACCGAGCGTCCCCGAACGATTTGCCTTGGCGCCGCTGCGTTATGAGCTTGCGGCAATGAAGGGCGAAAATCGGAGCGGTATTCAGCAATTGGGAAGCGCTGGTTGGCCGCTGCCACGAATCGAAGTGCTCGATGCACCTTCGGGGCGCGATCTCACGCCCGGATTCGGACCGCTGCCGGTACGGTGGCGCGCCGAAAGCCACGCGCTCAGCGACGCGGGGTACGCCTTCGTGCGTCGCATGCGGTCACAGCACGCGGTCGCTCCGCCGAATTTCCCGTTTTCCGTTTTCAACTGCGCTCCCATCGAACAGCAGCTCGACGAAATCGAACCCGCCCCCACGATCGTGCTCGAGCACCTCGGCCGCAAATCTCCGCGCCTCGAAACTCGCTTGCCGGCGATCCGACCACGCGCGTTTCTCAAGCCGCACGGCTCTTCGTCGACGGATGAAGTCGACATGCGTCTCGACACGATCTGGATCGATGGCGTGCGCATGGTTGCGGTCTTGTCATGGCGTGGATCGGTGCCCGTTGCCGACCTCGATACCGTGAATCTCACCAAAATCGTCGTTGCGGCCGAGAGTCCCGAGATGATGGTGAGTCCCGAGGACATCGAGTCGCCACCGTTCAACTACGACGACGCGAACATCAAGCCTGTTTTGCCAAGGCCATTCGAAGGCGAAGCGCCGGACGACGAAGGCTACACGCTCTTGCCGACCAAGCCTGCGCGCCAAGGTTCGACCGATCTGCCGCCTTCTGCGCAGCGTCCGCCGCATCATCTCGACGGTTCGACACCCATTCCACCGTCCGGCGAGCGGCCCATCGAAGCTCGCGCGTCCACCGTCGTCGTTGGCAAGATCTTGCCGAAGCCCACCGAGCTTGCGGGGCGAGCCTCGGCGGAGCATTTGCCCGACGGAGCGCTTCGAGCGCCCGACGCCGTGCAGTTCTCTGCAGCGCCAGGCGTGTGGGAGCCGCATGCGGATTGGCGTGCATCGAGCGACGCTGCAGCGGGCCCCAAAACGCCTCGCACGGGCGCTCCGATTCATGGCGACGCGGCGAGCGATGCTCCTCCGCCGACTGCACGAACTGGAGCTGCGGCCGTGGACGAAGCGCCGGCGACGCAACGTCCAGGCGCGCTCAGCACTGGTGTTGATGGGACGCCGAAAGCGGGCACGGTACCGCCGCCGGCGACGCTCCCGACGCACGTCATCGTCGCTGTCAGGGCTGAGCGCAAGGCGGTCGATGTCGCTCCTGCCACCGAGCGTGGGCAACCGAGCAGCCATGCTCCGGCCGAGAGCGTTGCCATTTCGGTTTCTGCGGTCAGCTCGGCCAAACCCTCATCCATGAAAGTCGAGACCGTGCGTCCGTCTGGCGATGCGCGGCGTTCCCCGATGGGTGCGTCGATGATGCCGATGCCCATCGCGGATGTACCCATCGACGTTTGCGCCGCTGTTGCTGCGCGCATCGATCGACGCCCCGCAGATCGATCTGCGATTTTGGAAGAATTGGGGTTGTCTCCATCGATGTTCAGTTCGGCAGAACGAACTTGGATCGCTGCGATTCGTGCAGAAACGGAACAAGGGCGTTCGGAATTGCGCGCCATGTACGATCGCAGTTACGTCTGCCAGCTCGAAATCGAACGAGGACCGTTGGAGGTCATCGATTACGTGCGGCTCATGATCGGCGTCGAGCATGGCGATTTGGACGAAGTGCTCGCCGAGTTCGACGTTCCGCAAGCGTCGCTCGTACGCATCGAGCGGGTTTGGCGCGAGCGCATGAATGCCGAGCCTTCGCTTTTTGCGCGTGTTCGACAAGCCATGGCCGGCGCGCGTCGCGCGTTTTCTCAGTCGCAACGAATCCCGTCATTGTCGGAAGGTTGACGGCGTCGAAAGGCTCAGGGCCGTTCGCAAACCGCTACTGAGCGCGGCCGCGCTCGGACTCGCGCGGGGGCTTGCTCCACGGAGCCTCCTCGGGCTCGATGCGCACGAGCACGACCGTGATGTTGTCCCGCCCTCCGGCTTCGTTGGCTCGTTGAACCAATTCGGCACAGGCATCCGTGAGCACTTGGTGCTTCTGAATGATCGTCGCGATCTGCTCGTCGGTGACGAGGCCGTGCAACCCGTCGGAGCACAACAAGAACACGTCGTTCGGCTGCGCGCGCTCGGCACACAGATCCACATCGACGGTGGGTGAAATCCCAAGAGCCCGCGTGATCACGTTCTTCGGCAGGTAACCGAGATCGGTCTCACTGAGGTCCGGGCGTTCCAGAAGCGCTTCGGCGATGAGCGAGTGATCGCGCGTGAGCTGTTTGATGTGCGTACCTCGCACGAGGTAACAGCGACTGTCTCCTGCGTGCGCCACGAAAAACATGCGATCCTCGGGCGAGTACACGCCCGCAACCGCCGTCGTGCCCATGCCGCGATGCATGCGCGAATCATCCGCGCGTGAATGAATTTTCTTGTTGGCATCGACCAAGGCGTCGCGCAGCCGCTGCCCTGGATTCATCGCCGCGGCGCGATCACCTTCGGCGCGAAAGTACGTGGCAATCGCGCTCGCAGCCATGCGACTCGCCACCTCGCCCGATTGGTGTCCACCCATTCCGTCGGCGACGACGTACACATTGAACTCGGGCAGGAGGATGAAACGATCCTCGTTGTGCTCGCGCGTTCTGCCCACATCCGACAAGCCAGCCGCGATCGCTCGCATTCGGACAGCAGTCTACGAATTTCTCTTCCTGGGAACAACAATCATGGTGAGCGTTCGGTCACTTCGTGTCTGCCGCATTGCGGCAGGCCCGAGCGCTAGCGACTTCCCAACAGTTTTCCCACGCTCTTGCCGACGGCGACCAGGTTTGTCTGAACGGAACCTACGAGCACTCGTTCCACGGCGGCCGCCACGGTGCCGTGAATCAGCCGCGGAACACCTGGAATCTTCGAGGGATCGCAAGTGAGTTGCCCACGGATCTCGAGCTTCATGCCGCTTGGCGCGAGCAGGTACTTGTTCATGCCCTGCGACTTGATCGCACCGGGAAACGCGTGCACGTCCGTGTACCAGTCCACCGTGAAGCTCGTGGGCCGCCACGTTGCGTAGTCCGTCCACTTCAACATGGATTCGTTGATGAACGAACGTGCAACGGCGGGAATGTCACCTCCGCCGATCCACTCGTTCACGAGCTCCACCGTTCCATCGGGGCGTTCTTTGCGATCCTTGACGCGAATGCTGCGGATGTTGGGAAGATGATCCGTCAGCTCATCCAGCCGATCACGGTAGGTCACAAAGACGAGCTCGCGCGGATGAGGCAGCGTGATATCGGCTTTGATCTCCATCGCGGCCGACAGTACCAAACCCGCTCGAGCTTCCGCGACCTATCTTTTCGCGTCGTGTTTGCTGCCGCCAAGGCACGCCGGGGACTGAAATCCCTGAGCGCCTTCGGCTTCCCATTGCGCCGGCGTGAGCGCCCGCAGCGTGAGCGCATGCAGCCCCGAACGCAGCTCGTCCGACAAGACGCCGTGCACACGCCGGTGGCGCTCGACGGCTCCTAGTCCTTCGAACATCGGGCTGACCACGAGCACTTTGAAGTGCGTTTCCGAGCCCTTCGGAACGCTGTGCATGTGGCTTTCGTTTTCGACCACGAGGTGCACGATGTCGAGCCCCTTCGCGAGCTTGTCCTGAATTCTCTCTTGGCGAGTCACGCGCCGAGCTTATCGCGTTCGGCCCGAGCGTGCGAAAGTGCAAGTGCGTGATCGAAGGATCGGCTGTCTCGTTCGCTCTGCGTGCGATACAACGTCGCGCATGAGACGCCTTGGGCTCTGCTTGCTCGCCGCCACGATGGCTGCGTTTCTGTGCGGCTGTGAAGACGACACGACGGACACCACCGAGACCGTGGATGTTGGTCCTCCAACGATGGAGCTCGTCAGCCCGGTCGAAGGTGCTTGCGTAGCGATTGGCGACGACCCCGATACGCGCTTGCCGTTCATCCTGAAGACATCGGCGCTGTATCTGCGTCCACCGGGCATTTGCGGCGATGCGGTGCAGTGCGGGCAGCTTCTTTTGTGGGCCAACGACAAACTCTATCAACGTTCCTCGACGAACGTCATCGACTGGGAACTGTCGAGCGTCATCAATCGCTACGGTGAGTTTCTCATCAAGATTGAAGCGGTCACCGACGCGGGCGACCCGATTCTCGATGCCGATGGCGCACCGCTCGTCGCGACCCGAACGATCACCACGGCCGTTTCGTGCGAGGCGAGCAGGTGATCCGGCGCAAGGCGGCCGAGCTTTCGTCTCGGGTAGGCCTCGTGGCTTTATGCCTTTCGGCCGTGCTGGGGGGCTGCGGACCGACGACCACCACGCACGTAAAAGATTCGTCGAATGCAGCCGTTCATTGCGATGCGCGAAAGCTCGATGCGTGTGAGCGAGCGATCGTCTCGAGCATGCGCGAAGGCCGCGACACGAAACCGCTGCTCGATGCCTATGCCGAAGCTCGTGGTGCGAAGGATCCTTGGGCGACGCTTTGGAAGACGCACGTTCGTCCGGTCAAGCCGTCGTCATCGTCGAAGAAGGGGCTGGCATTCCGGCCGATCGAGCTCCCGCCAAAACGCGCGTCGTGAAGACGGCGCCCCTCCCCTCACCCGCATCCATCAGCGCCGATGCGCTGCTCGAAGCGATGGGTGAATCCGCTGGTTGGAGCACGATCGTTCGTGTTCGCCCGTCTTCGGCAAAGGCAATGCGTGAAAGCCTTCCGCCGGAAGTCACCGAGATTTTTCCAAACGATCCGCTTGCGCCTTTCATGGCGGGTTTGTCCCCCGTCGTGCGTAGCGACGATGCCATCACGCACGTCGAAGCGGACATCGAGCTTGCCGCGGCAATTCGTGCAGCGGTCGATCATGCATCTGCGTTTCGCTACGTCGATGCAGCGCGCGAGGCGGAGCGTATCCAGGACATGCTGGGAACGCGTGATGCCGACGCCGAGCCTTCGCTTCGTGCAAAGTATCTGCTCTCGCTGCTGGGTGGAGCCGGCATCGCGCTCGAGCTTCCAGCAAGTTTGTCGTCGGCGTCTGCGACAGACCCGAAGCTCCCCGATGCATCCAAGACGACGCCGTATGGGGATCTGCTTCGCGTGCGAGCAGCCAAGGATGATCGAGCCGTTTTTCAGGCCGTGAGCGAACGTTTGGTCGCGGCGCTTCCGGAAGACAAACGCGCCGCCATGCGAGCGCTCTACGCGCCCGAAGAGGCGTGCCTCGAAGTGCCGCTCGACACGTTCGATGCGCCGGACGATCTGTTCCTGGCCAACTCCGTGGGACGAAGGCTCGCGCCATCGCTGGCTGCATCGGGATCATCGCCGAGCGCGGGTCTCGGACTGACGACGTGGCTACCGAAGTACGAAGCGCTGGTGCGCAACGTCGACGATGCTCGCACGACGTGGGCGCATGCGTTTGCGCTCACGCAGGAGCGTGGAGAAGTCGTTGGCATTTCCCTCGCAACGACGCAGACACACCGCCGTGTCGATGCGCTCGTAACGGCTCACCTCGCAGGGCTCTCGCAACTCGTCCAGGTCTACCCCGAACGCGTGCGGCTGATGAGCATCGTGACGCTGGCGTATGCGCGTGGAATCGTGGCGACTCCATCACTGCGCGATGCGCTCGTGGATCTGCTCCGCCGCGCCGTCGAAACAAGGATTACACGAGCGCCGGATGCATCGGCTCTCTTCGAAGCGAGTCTCGCGGGCGTTCTCGCCGCAACGGCGTATCCGCAGGCGATCCAAGGTCCCGTGTACAGCGGGTTGTTCAGTGCGTTCCACGACAAACTTCAAAAAGATTTTTCGAAGCAAACGGGTTGGGGCGTCGCGGGACTCTTCGCGGCGGATGCGGCAGCCGGTTTTCTCGCTGGCAATCCGCCGGATCTCAGCCCTGTTGCGACCGAAATCTCGCGCGCGCTCGGAGACCCTTCGCTGCCCGAACGGCCGCTCGGGCGCCTAGCATCTGCGGCAGCGCGTTACCTGGCCCTGGGCGTGAATCGACAGCTCGATCCAGACGCCGTCGATCCTGCGCGATGGCCAGCCGATCGAAAGGCCGCGCGTGATGCGTTGCGTGAAGCCATCGCAGGTTTGTCGGACCCATCTGCTCCGGTCTCCGCAGGCTTGCTCGACGATGTCGCGATGCTTGGTGATCAAACGATGACGGCGCTCGCGGCCATTCTTCAGGACAAACCCTCGGGTTCTGGACCCGTTTGTGCCTCGTCCGACGCAGGCCCGAGCCCCGCAACGCGTCGAGTGCTCGCGCGTCTTGGCGATCTGCGCAGGAAAGTCCTCGCGAATCCGTCATTCGCAAAAGGAGGTGCGAACGTGGGTCGTTTGCGCCTTGCGGTGACCGTCTTGTCCGACGCGATCGACATCGCGAGCCGCAAGAAAAAGGACAGCCCCGTCGCCTTCACGATCTCGGATGCCGACGCCGAACGTGCCTTCGCCGATGCACTCGCAACGTGGGACGAACGCGCCATCGCCGACGCGATTTCCTCAGGGTACGGCATCGCTCGCCGCGCCTTCGTCGGTTTTGGATCCAAGGGCATGGCTGGCTCGGATGTCGAGCGAGCGCGTAAGCTCGTGCAGTCGCTCGCATCGCTCTTTCGTGACGAAAACACCGGAACGTCCGTCACGTTGTTCGATGCGCTCGCACGCGCTGCATCGTCACGTCCTCGCGATGGCGCGGCGGATCCACCCATCGAGCTGCTTCTGACCGACTACGCCCGCACGCTTCGCGCTCTGGGCAAACCCGATCAGGCTGACCTGTGTTTGCTCGGTGCAATGCTCGTCTCGGTCGTCACCGAACGAGCCGTGCACGAAGAAGCCATCAGCGCGGCCGACGAAGCCACTTCGGATCTTGGCTGGACGCTTCGGTTTGCCCGCGAGGTCTTTCGAGCTCGTAAAGGTTCCGCACCGGAGACATCGGCATACGCCAAAGGCATGCGCGAAGCCGTTGCGCGATCGTGCGAGGACCCGGCCATTGCCGATCAAGTCGTTCGCGTCATGGACGCGATTCGCCTCGCATCTACCGGTGAGCGCACGAAAGCGCTCACCCTGCTCGACGAGTTCCTCACGAAGGCCGAAGAGCAAGGTTTCACGCTGCCGCGCATGAGTTACCGGTACGAAGAGAAAACGGTAACGAAGGTATTTTCGACGAGCCTCGAAGTGTCGCTCGGTGCCGGATTCATCGAGGGTTCTTCGCAATTTCAGGTTGGCCTGGGCGTGCGTTCGCCAGGGAGGCCCGAAGGTTCACTCGTCGCGCGTCTCATGCCCGCGAACGCCGAGCGTGATTCCGAAGTCGTGCGTTACTACGTGCACGTCGGCGCCGTGGCGAGCTTGCTTCACTTCATCGATGGCGATCCCGACCGAGGCGCTGCGACGGCTGCGCGCGTGATTGACGCTGCATTTTTCGGCGCGCGTTTCGGCGGACGAACGCTCGGCGCGGCGGATCCGAAAAAGATGGCCGCAGATGCTCGCGGAGTGCTCGCGGTCGTTGCCGTCCTTGCGGCCGATGCTGGGATGCCGCTCCTCGCGGGCGATCTTTGGTCGCTCGTCGGCACGACGCTCAACGCTGATGCGGACGATCGCGCCATCGAGGAAATCCTGGGCCATCTTCCGATTGCGCTCTCTGCAGTTTCATCCGCCAAACCACCCCTCGAACGAGCCAAGCGCGGACTGCGTGTCGTCGCGGAGCCGCTTGCGTGCACCGAACAAAAAGTCGAGCTCGGTGGGTACGAAGCACCGGCGTGCGACGAGTACCCGTTTGCGCTTGCGCTTCGTGCGGGCGGTGCTCTGCGCAAATTGCCGCACCTCAGGCGCGATGCGGGCAAAGCGTGCCCAGCGTCTTTGTCGGCGGTCGATACGTTTCTCGTGGGCGTCGAAAAGGGCGGCTACGACCCCGATGCATTCACGCGAGCCGTCTCGGAGCTCGTCTCGCACGGTCGCCCTTACGACGCTGCGGTGCTTCTTGCTCGACAACGACAACCCACGCATTGCAATCCAAGCCTCGTGACGGCTGCGCGCACCGTTGGTCGTTCACCCGCGGTCGGGCGCAGCTTGCGTGCCGATGTTCTGAGCGTCGCGATCAATTGCTCGCTTCTCGACGACGCAACGCTTGCGGACATTGCGCTCGTCGATACGGAAACGAGCATGCAGGCCGATCGAGGGCGCAACCTGACGCTACTTCTGTTTGCCGCGGAACTTGGGGTCACACGCCAAAGATGGGATGTCCTCGGACGCCTCGCGAAAAACCCTACCTTTGTATCGCGATGGCTCGACACGAATCCGAAAGCGGCGCTGTTTGCCGTCGTGCTTGCGCAAGCAGCGTCCATTTTGGCCAAGGAGCCGAGCGCAGCGGAAGCCGCGTCGAGTGCATTCGATCTTTTTTGCGTAAAACTCCCCAAGACCGACGCGGCTGCTTGTGAAGCCGTCGAGGCCATGCGTCGATCGATTGGCACGGCCGATGCCGAACGGGTCGCAAAAGATTCCGTCGCAGCGGCAATGCAAAGGGTATCCGCACTTCGCGCGAAGCGGTGATAGGCTTTGCGCGACTCCGCGTTAGCAGACTCGAGTTCGTCCGAGAAAACCCTATGGCTCAACCGACCGAACAAACCAACACCGAGGGCAAACTCCACCGCGACGCAGGCATCCTTCTGCATCCGACGTCGCTGCCAGGTCATCATGGCATGGGCGACATTGGAGCCATTGCGCGCGAGTTCATCGACTGGCTCGAGTCAGCGGGGCTTGGCGCATGGCAAATCTTGCCGCTCAACCCGACGGGCAACAACTGCCCGTACGTTGCTTGGTCGGCGTTTGCGGGCAATCCGCTCCTCGTGGATCTCGTGGGGCTCGCCGAAGAAGGGCTGCTCGACAAAGCCGACGTAGCCCAGAGCCTGCCGCACGGGCACCTCATCGATTACGACGCCGTTCACGCATTCAAGGAACCTCGTCTCGAAAAAGCAGCGGCCAAGCTCCTCGCGAGTCCCAAGCATCCCCTTTACGCCGAGTACCAATCGTTTCGTGCAGCGGAAGCCGAGTGGGCCGAGGACGCTGCGCTCTTTTGGGTCATCAAGCAAAAAAATGGGGGCAAGGCTTGGTGGGAGTGGGATAAAAAACTCCGCGATCGCGATTCGAGCGCTTTGGAGAAATTCCGACAAAAGTACGCGCGGGACATTGATGTTCAGGCTGCCGTCCTGTTTTTCTTCGAGCATCAATGGGGTAAACTGCGAGCATACGCGAAAGCGCGAAACATTCGAATCATTGGTGATTTGCCCATTTACGTCGATCGCGACAGCGTCGATGTGTGGGCGCATCGCAGACTTTTCCAGCTCAATGAGGAAGGTATTCCTCTCGGCGTTTCGGGCGTTCCACCGGATTACTTCAGCAAGCTCGGGCAGCTCTGGGGCAATCCGCTCTACGATTGGGAGCAGATGGCCAAGGACGACTTTGGCTGGTGGTGGTCGCGAATTCGTCGCGTTCTTGCGCACACCGACGTCGTGAGAATCGACCATTTTCGAGGTTTTGCGGCGTATTGGAAAATTCCTTTTGGCGCGCCCGATGCGCGCAGTGGCGAGTGGATCGAAGGGCCAGGCATGGCGTTTTTCGATGCGCTGAAGCGCCATGGAGGCGACTTGCCGCTCATTGCCGAAGATCTCGGGATCATCGACGATGCGGTCGTGAATTTGCGTCGAGGTGCGGGTTTGCCCGGAATGCGTGTTTTGCAATTCGGATTCGGTGGTGACGCAGAGAATCTGCATTTGCCGCATAACCACGAACCCGACAACATCGTTTATCCAGGCACGCACGACAACGACACGACCGTCGGGTTTTTCCGGTCCGCGGAGCCTCATGTGCGCGTCCACGTGCAGCGTTATCTGCGCGTAAACGGGCACGACATTGCGTGGGACTTCATTCACGCGGCATTTGCTTCGGTCGCCCGTACGGCCATGATCCCGATGCAAGACGTCTTGTCGCTCGGTTCCGACGCGCGAATGAACAACCCGGCCACCACCAAGGGCAACTGGCGGTTCATTCTGCAGGGCAACGTGTTTCGCCCCGAATACGCCGCTCGTCTGCGCGATTTTGCGGATCTCTACGGGCGACGATCCGCCGCTACAGCACCTGCAAAGGAAGCCCGATGAGCAATCGTTATCGCACCACGCAGCCGCCCTGCCCGCTTTGCGGCGGCGTCATGGAGGATCGAGCGGCCGCCGATGCCGTCGTCGATGTTTGCTCCGAGTGCCACGCGGTATGGCTCGATTGGTTCGACGGCGACATCGCCACCGTCGCCAGCGAAGTCGAGGTTGTCAAGACAATCCCGACCCATGTTTCGGAAAAACACCTTTGCCCCCGGTGCCGCAAAGAGCTCGCTTCGGAACGGCTCTACGAAACGGGACCTCACGTCTATCGATGTGCGGAATGCTCCGGCGTGCTCGTCCCGTCCGTCGTGCTCGATGAAGTCGTGGCGCTCGGACCAGCCGATCAACTGCCCGATGCGGAAGACCCGGGCCCTCTCGCTCGTGCCATTGCCAAATTGCGCCGCATCTTTGGGGCCACATCCGAGCCCCCTGCACGTTAGGAAACCACCCATGCATCCGCTGCACGACATTCACGTTGCCGCCACATCCATTGCAGAGTTCGTCCCTGCGGTCATCGAAATTCCACGAGGATCGAAACTCAAATACGAGCTCGACAAACGCACCGGCCTGCTCATGCTCGACCGCGTGCTTTATTCGTCCGTGCATTACCCGGCGAATTATGGCTTCATACCGCAAACGCATGCCGGCGACGGCGATCCGCTCGATATCCTCGTGCTCATGCAGGAGCCTGTGCATCCGCTCACCATCGTTCGAGCGCGACCGATTGGTGGGTTTTGCATGCGCGACGACAAAGGCGTCGACGACAAGATCATTTCTGTCGCTATCGACGATCCCGCCTACGCCCATTACAACGATTCCGGCGAATTACCTCCGCACGTTCTCGTCGAGCTGAGGCGTTTTTTCCAAGACTACAAGGTGCTCGAGGGCAAAATCAGCGAGGTCGATACCTTGTACGACCGCGGCCGGGCGCTCGAAGTCATCACAGAATCGCTCGACGCCTACAAGACCGGAGCGTCATGGGCGAAACCCTAACGGGTTGTACTTGCACCATTTTTGCGCCGAGTCTCCACAAAATAGTTGAAATGCGGTAGCCCCGTCGAGCGTCCATGCGTGCGAGGAAACCACCATGTTCGCATCCCTCTTTCTGCTCGTAACGGGTGTACTCGTCGTTACGGTCCCCCTGACGTTGTACATCGCCGGGCGTACTGCAGGTCGCAACGTATGGGGACTTTTTCTTCGCGGATACGAGAAACACGGTGCCGGCGCGTACCGGGCGCACGTATCTCCGGTATGGGTTGCCGGCAAACCGCCGCTTTCCGTGCATCTCGCCGCAATTTCGAGCTTCATCCTTGGGCAAATGGTCGTTCCGGGAGCGCTCGCGGCGCTCATCGGTTTGGTCGTGGCCCTGGAAGTCGTCTCGCGCGGCCTGCATACTTCAGGTGATTCCATCATCGTGCTCCTGACGCTCTCGGCACCGACGGGTTTGATGATCGGCGGCAAACTCCTCGATGTCGGCTTGGCGCTCTTGCAGCGAGCGGACGGCGCCGTTAAAAAAGCTCGCAACGTCGCACGTTTCTCGATTATTCACAACGTCGTCCTGCTCCTGGCGCTCGGCGCCGTGTACGTCGTCGATACGAACGACGCGGTCTTCTTTCCTGCGATTTACGCGTGCGTCTCCATCGCTCAGGCGGCGCTGCTGCTCACCGCAGCTCGTGCGATCGATGCCCATGGCGATGCGGAAGCGCGCGATCGTGAGCTTGCCCCGCCTCCGCCGCAGTTGGCTGACGGTCGGGCGTAATCGAACGATTCTCCTCGATTCCCTCGCCTCGATTCGCGATACCATCGGCGCCGATGGAAACGCCAAGCCATTCCCCAAACCCTCGACAGCGACGTATTCCGATCGCACCCGGTGCATTGCCGCTCGTTGGTCACGGCTATACGTACAGTCGCGGTCCCCTCGAATTTCTTCAATATGCTGCAGCTTGGGGGCCTGTGGTCGAGGTACGTCTCGGGCCTCTGACGGCCATCCTGTTGCGCGAACCGGCGGACATCGAGCGACTTGTCGTCGGTGAAAGCAAGCGTTTGACCAAGGATGCGATGACGCGCGAGTTGCGCCGCATCCTTGGTGACGGTTTGCTCACGACCGAGGGAGATACGTGGCTTCGCCATCGGCGACTCATTGCGCCCGTGTTTCAGCCGTCGAGCGTTGCGGGACTCGGCGACATCATGGTGGAGGTCACGGAGCGTCAGATGCAGCGGATCGAGCTCGAAACGCAGCGCGAGCTGCATGCCGACATGACACAGCTCACGCTCGACATCGTGACGAGCGCGCTTTTTGCGAGTGACATTGGATCCGAAGCGTCGAAGGTTGGGCCAGCCATCCATGCACTGATGGAGCATTTTGGTAGTGGGCTCGTTTCGCTTTTTCCGTGGATCGAGCGATTGCCTTTGGCATCGAATCGGCGCGCCCATGCGGCGCTCGAAGCGCTCGACGATGTCCTCATGGGTATCGTTCGTCGAGCACGATCGCGCAATGGTGCGCGGCTCGACCTTTTGTCGATGCTTCTTGCTGCGCGAGACGATGCTGGAACGGGGCTTGGCGATCGCGAATTACGTGATCATCTCATGACGTTTTTCCTGGCCGGTCATGAAACGACGGCTCTTGCGCTCACGTTTGCAGTCGTTCTGCTCGGCAAAAATCCCGACGCAGAGAGCCGTTTGCGGGAGGAGATTTCGACGGTTCTCGGGGATCGGCGTGCCACATCGGCCGACATGTCGCGCCTGCCTTATGCGCGCGCAGTCATTCTCGAAGCGATGCGATTGTATCCGCCCGCGTGGGCCATTGGTCGCGAAGCGCTCGAAGACGTCACCGTGGCCGGATATCATGTTCCCAAGGGCGGGCAATTGTGGATGTCGCAATGGGTGAATCACCGCGATCCTCGATATTTTCCGGATCCCGAGCGATTTCGCCCGGAAAGGTGGCTCGACAATCTCGAGCGCACGTTGCCTCGATTTGCTTATTATCCATTCGGGGGTGGTCATCGCATTTGCATTGGCAATCATTTCGCCATGATGGAAGCGATCTTGGCGCTCGTCACGCTCATGGGTCGTCATCGAATTCGATTGGTGAATCCGGATGCTCCCATCAAGCTTTTTGCCAGCATCACACTCCGTCCGAAATACCCCATCCCCGTCGTTTACGAGGATGCGCGGCGGAAAAACTCGCTCCACGACCTACCCAAACCCACAGGAAGTCCATGAAAAAACCGCTTACGTCGATTGGTTTGTCTTTGCTTGCTGCCGTTTTTCTCGCCGGATGCGGCGAAGAATCCCCTACGTTCACCGCGCCGGATCGAGCTGAAAGCGCGCGTGCGCCCCAAACGGCGGCGTGTGGTGATCCCGGCGAGCTTCGGTGCCTTTTGCCTTGGCCGTCCAGCGCTTACACGGAAATCGATCCGACGACGGAGACGGGCCTTCGATTGTCGGTGCAAACATCTAGCTTGCAGGTCGACGACGATCCTCGATCGTATGCTCTCGCCGATGGTTTTTCTCGGCTCACGCCCATCATGGTAGGGTTTGGCGCGGCAATCGATCCAAGCAGCATTGCAGCGTCCAGTGATGGCCCCGTGCACTTGCTCCTTGCGCAGCACGATCATCCGCGACGAGGCGAAAAGGTACCCGTGCGCATCACGCTGACGCCGGGCGAGGATCCCACGACGGAGACGCTCGTTGCAGCATATCCCTTGCGCCCACTGGAACCCGGCGCGGATTACGTGGTTGTCGTGACGAACCAGCTTCGCGGCGAAGGAGGAGCCGCACTTCAGCCGACGCGGAAAACCGAAGTATCGGTTGGTCGCGCCGAACCAGCTTCGCAAGAAGAAGCCGATTTGCGAGGATATCACGCACCGGCGCGAAAACTCTTGGCGGATGCGGGCATCGATGCCGCAAGCGTCCTGCGCGTCTTCGATTTCACGACGCGCTCGGGCGCCGATGCAATTCATCAGTTGTCCGCCATTCGAGAAGCATCGATCGCCGCGGTCGATGCCGGCGAAGTGCAAGTCGTCGTGGACAAGGTCGAGATCGCGCCCAATGCAGCGTTGGCCATGGCCGTCGAAGGACGTCTCACGGGACTACCATCGTTCATCGAAGCGGATGGCGATCTGGCGCTCGATGGCGAAGGCGAAATCATGAAAGCAGGAACGCGCGAAGCTCCATTTCGCGCCGTCGTTCCAGCAGGCATGGGAGATTATCGGTTTGTCTTGTACGGACATGGCATGGGAGGAAATTTCACGGACGATTCCTTCGACGAGCTCTTGGGCCAAGAAGGCATTGGCAAAGTCGGCATTCGTTTCGACGGGTGGACGGACAAAGATCTCGTCACGACATTCGCGACGCTCGTGCGCACGGCCGAAGCATCACATCGCATCGCGACGCTCGGCATGCACGCAGTCGCAGCGGCGGCAGCCGTTCAGCATTCGATGAGCTCCATTTTGGGTGACGTGCTTTCCGCCGCAAAAATCGATGGTCTCGACAATCCCGCCGCGGGTCGAAAGCCCGATGCGAGCATTCCCGTGTGGGCTGGTGGTTCGCTTGGCGGCACGATGGGCCTCGCGTACGTATCGATGGATCCCGCGACGCGATATGGAGTGCTGAACGTGCCCGGAGCGGGCTGGACGCATTTCATTCCTGGAGCGCAGACGTATTCGACGATTCGAGGCCTCTTGCGCGGGACTTACGGCGGCGACATGGACGTCTTGCACGGGCTCTTGATGAGCCAAACCAATTTCGACAACATCGACGGTGGCGCATGGACGGGGCAAGTTCCGGGCGACCCATCCATCTTGCTCGTGCAAGAAAGCATGGGCGATCCCGTTTTGCCGAACGAAGGTACGGACATGGTTTCCGTTGCAGCGGATGCATTGCATCTCGGAGCGGTGCTCGCGCCGGTGACGGGAATCGAAACGGGTACCGAAGCAATCAATCGCAGCGCGCTCACGCAATACAAGGTTGCTGGAGGCGATGCGCTCGACGTGCACGGGTTCGCCGCGCGCAGCGGCCCCGCTGGCGATGCTGCTCGCGAACAAATCACCTCGTTCGTCAAAAGCGTCTGGGCCGGTCAAGCGAAAATCACCGTGCCATCTGGCTGCACGGGCGGCAGTTGCGATTTTTCAAAGTAGGCCCCACACAGCCCTCACCGAAAACTTGGCCCTGACGTCCCAGGAGTCGCAAATCGGCTCGTGGTGACATCGATCCGCGCCTTCTTCAGCTCCCTCTTGCTCGCTTCTGCGCTCGTCGTTTCTTCGACGAACGATGCTCATGCCGCCGGACTGCATCAGGTTCGCGTGACCAACGATGGCGTGTACGGGAGCATCGGATCGAAGGGCAAACCGATAAAGCTCACGCTGGATCCTGAGCTCCAGCGGGCCGCGCAGAGGCTGCTCGATCGTTCAGGTGCACCCGAGGGCGCGATCGTCGCATCCGACGTGCGCACCGGACGAATCCTCGCGTGGGCGAGTCGCGGAAGCCGCGACTTCGTCTCCGAACCTTACGCACCCAGCGCGAGCCTGTTCAAGATCGTCACGGCCGCATCGCTGCTCGAAGGCGGCTACGCGAACGAAAGCACGAAGGTGTGCTGGAGCGGAGGCGAGCGGAGCATTCGTCCCGCGGACCTCGAAGCGCGCGGCGGAGCTTGCACCGAGTTTGGCGAAACGCTTGGCAAGAGCATCAACATGGTGTTTGCCCGCATGGCGAAAAAACACCTCGATGCTGGCGATTTGCGCCGCATGGCTGGGACGCTCGGTTTTTCCGGGGACGTTCCCATCGACATCGAGGTTCGTCCGGGCCGCGTGGAAATCCCCGAAGACCCCTTCGGCATGGCGCGTGCCGCAGCGGGGTTCTGGAATGGCAAACTCTCACCGCTCGGAGCGCTCTTTGCCATGCAGACCATCGCCAACCATGGTGAGCGCGTGAGCTTCGTTCTGCGTGATCCGGGCGGACCCGTCGCACGACACGGCGGTCGTCAGGCGCTTCGTCCGAGCATCGCGCGCACGCTCAATCGCATGCTGCAAGTCACGACGCGTCGAGGTACGTGCGTGAAAGCGTTTCGTCACGCCGACGGCACGCGAGCGCTTCCCGGCATGGCCGTCGCTGCAAAGACCGGCACGCTCGTTGGAGGTCATCCTGCGCGCATGTTCTCCTGGTTTGCATCGTTTGCCCCCGCGGACAAACCCGAGATCGCCGTGGTCGTGATGCTCGCCAACGACATTACGTGGCGGACGAAAGCGAACATCGTCGGACGTGACGTGCTCGAAGAATACTTTCATTCCAAAAGCAACCGCGTGGCACGATCTGGCTCGAAGAAACGGAAGCGGTGAAAGCGTAACGTGTACCGACTGGCACACGACACACCGAAATGTGTTTCGTGATCGCTAGAAAGTCGGGTAAGTTGGCGTAGAGCGTTCGACAAAATCACGCCTTGGGAACCGCGAGCATCGTCTCGCGGGGCCGATGGGGGTAGGATTTCCGCACGTGATTCGCCCGGTTCCGCGGCAGTTTCTCCTTTCGCACGAGGCGACTGCGATCGCAATCGCGGCGGATGGCAAGCGAATGGCCGCGGCTGCCGTAGGGCTGGGCCGAGTCGTCGTGTACGACGTGCGTGTTGGTCGCGTGCTCTTTCGGTTTGGCGTGAACGCGACGGCGCTTGCGTTTCACCCGGACGGCGTTCGTCTCGTCTCGGCATGGTCGGAACAACGAAGGGCTGCGCCGAGCCGTCCGAGTGGCGATGTTCCTTCTTCGGCTCCGACGTCAGCGCCCGTGAGTGAGATCCCATCGACGGATTCGTGTCGTGAGTTGTCTCGTGATTCATCGCGTGACTCTTCGCGTGACTCGAGCCGCGAATCCATGCGTGATTCGACGCGCCTCATCGAAGACGAAGCGCGTCGTTCCGTGCGCGTGTGGGACTTGATCACGGGTCGCTGTTTGTCGCCGGAGCCGTGGTTTGGCGAGGCACCCATCGCGGTTTCACCGGACGGACGATGGATCGCCGCTGCTGCGGATCGAGTCACGACGGCAGTGCTGATCATGCGCTTCTCCGATGGCGGTCTCGAACGACTGCTCGAGCTGCCGAATGCGCTTCCGCTCCGGAGTTTGTCCTTCAGTCCCGACGGCAAGTGGCTCGTTGCGGCAACGGGGGCATCTCCGGTCGTATCGTGGTCGACGGATGACTTTTCCGTTCGCAAATCGGAAGGCATTCGAGATGGCGATACGGCGGTGGCTTATGCATGGCAACGGCCGCTCGTCGCGGCGGCGGATGCCGAGTGTCGCGTGCGTCTCTTCACGCCTGGGTGCGCGGAAGAAGACATCGTGATGCTGCGCGTGAAGCACGGTCGCAAGCTTCTTCGTGGCATCGACACGCTCTCGTTTTCGCCCGACGACGCGCTCGTCGTTGCGCGCGGACGCACGGGCGCAACGCAGATCTTCAGTCGCACGCTTGGGCGCCCGCTGTGGACTGCGAGTCCCGGGCCGCTTGCGTTTTTGCCCGATGGCCGATCGATCGCTGCGTGGTGGTGCGGAGCCATCTGGCTTCGCGATGCCGAGAGCGGTGACATGATCGTGGCGAGCGACGAGCCTCCGCCGACCGACAACTCGCAGGATGCGCCTTCGAGCAAGCCGAAGAGTCGTACGGTCACGCTTCGAAGCGGCGAGCCCGATGGTCCTGGCATCGGAGCCGTGCGCGTTGCAGCGCCGATTGCTCCCGTCATTTGCGACGACATGGACAGTACGGCCAGTGAAGCAGCAGCGGCGCTCATCGCGCGTTTGTCCTCGGGCTGGGCCGAATCGACGTATCGTCAACCAGCGGCGCTCACGGCCCGTGATCCCGATGGGCTCGGTGTGCGTTTGCCTTTGCGTGGAGGCTTTGCGTACGTGCAAATTCGCCCTCGAAAAAACGCTTCGCGCATCTTGGTGCAAGTGAACGCCGACGAGCCGGACATCGAACCGCCGCCCTCGTCGAGTCTCGTGCGTTTGTCCCGGTGGATCCGTGATCGCCTTGGAACCGAAGCGCGACGCCAAGCTGCGGCGGATCGCGAGTGGGTCGCGGAGCTTGCGCCGGGGGTTGCCGACGGTGACATGCGCATCGAGCGAGCTCCGGGCTCCATCACGA
Organism: Polyangiaceae bacterium; assembly: GCA_016715885.1. Classification (NCBI taxonomy): domain Bacteria; kingdom Pseudomonadati; phylum Myxococcota; order Polyangiales; family Polyangiaceae; species Polyangiaceae bacterium. The sequence goes on along the minus strand of JADJXL010000020.1, from coordinate 285,180 downwards.
TCACGCTCGAGCGTCCTCTCTTGCCGTCCGTTGACGACATCGAAGCGCTCGTGCACAAGGCCGAACAGAAACTCGCATCATGACATCAAGGCCCTTTCAACGTCCCAACTACGCCGACGTTCCTGCATTGCCGCGTCTTCCTCACGCCTTTCATCGTGCCGAAGCGCGGGATGTGCGTGTGAGATCCAGCGTCTTTGGCAACGTACGCGTGCACGTGCGCGTGATGGGACAGGGCTCGCCGCTTCTGCTCGTGCATGGTCTCATGACGTCGAGCTACTCCTTTCGTTACGTGCTCGAACCGCTCGGCAAGCACTTTCAAGTGTTTGCCCTCGACATGCCCGGATCGGGTCGGTCGGACAAACCACTATCGCCGCATTATTCGGCGCACAACTTCGGGGTTTTTCTGGGCGAACTTCAGCGCGAGCTCGGCATTCGAGGTTGTGCGGTGATGGGCAATTCGCTGGGCGGCTACATTGCGATGCATCTGGCGCTGCACGATCCTGCGGCGATATCGAAGCTCGTCGTCAATCACGCGCCGGGCATTCCCGATGCGCGTTACGTGGCGCTTCGCCATTTGCTTTCGAGCAGCATCGTGCGTGGGATTTTCCGTCGCATCGTCCAGCGTGATGTACGAAAATGGGTATTTCGCAATGTGCACTATTACGACGAGACGCTCAAATCGATCGAAGAGCTCGACGAATACGGCACGCCACTTGCCACGACCGACGGCATGGAGTGTTTTTTGAAATTGCTCCGCGAAACGATGCATCCTGCGGGATTCGAAGCATTCGTCCGCAATATCAAAAAAGCACCCTTTCCCGTTCCGATGCTTCTCGTTTACGCGCGTCAGGATCCGCTCGTACCTCCACGCGTGGGTGAAGAGCTTCACCGGCTTGCTCGAGGATCCAAGCTCGAATGGCTCGACGGATCGTCGCACTTTTCGCATGTCGACACGCCGGATCGAATGGTCGAGACGATAATGCCGTTTCTTTCGCAAGGACGCGCATCGGCCGTTGCGATCCGTGACGAGCTGGGCTAATCGAATGTCACGATGACTCGCCCTGCCCCGGATTCGATCGAGCGCGCGGCGCAACTCTATCAAACGCGGCGCCTCGATGAAGCTGCCGAGCTTTGCGAACGCCTGCTGAATGCCCCCGGCAAAACGAATGGCCCTGCGGCGCATCTCGCAGGGCTCATTGCGTTCGAGCGCGGAAACCAGCTCCAAGGCATCGAGCTGCTCGAGCGGGCCATTGCGGCCGGCGTTCGTAGCCCCACGCTGCACGCAAACCTCGCAATATGTTTGACGTCCGTGGGGCGCATTTCCGAAGCACAAAAGCAGGCCAACGTGGCGCTCGCAATGGATCCCATGTCTGCGTCGGCGCATGCGGCATTGGGCGACGTCCTCATGTCCATGGGGGCGGTGGGCGAATCAATTGCGCATCTTCGTCAAGCGCTGCACGTCGAACGTTCGATTCCCATTCAATCGAACATCCTGTACCAATTGAACTTTTTGCCAGGATATTCGGCAAATGACCTTGCCAAGGAACACCGAGCCTTCGGTGCGGAAGTATCCAATCCACTCTATCGCTTGGTGGGCCATCCGAACGATCCCGATCCCGATCGAAAGCTGCGCGTTGGATACCTTTCGGCCGACATGCGCAGTCATTCCGTTGCGCACTTTCTCGCGCCCCTGCTCGAAGCACACGATCGAAACGTCGTCGACGTGATTGGTTTTCCTTCGGTGAAGCGTACCGACGCCGTGACCGAGCGATTGCGCAGTTTTTGCAATGAATGGATTCCCGTGACGCATCTCTCCGACGACGATGCCGCACGGGCCATTCGAGCGGCCAAGATCGACATTCTCGTCGAGCTTGGCGGACACACGGGCGACAGTCGATTGATGGTTTTGGATCGCCGTCCGGCGCCGGTACAAGTTGCTTGGTGCGGTTATCCGCAAACGACGGGTCTCGAGGCCGTTCGTTATCGGCTCACGGATGCGTTCGTCGATCCCGAGGGCGATGTCGATCGCCATTACGTCGAAACGCTCGTGCGGCTGCCGTCGGGGTTTCTTTGTTACGAAGCGCCTTCCGATGCGCCAGACGTTGCCCCTTTGCCTTCGGCGAGCTCGAACGTCGTCACCTTTGGTTCATTCAATACGCTTGCGAAGATGACACCGAAAGTGGTCGAGCTTTGGGCTCGCATCGTGCGCAAAGCAGGCAATGCCAGGCTTCTCCTCAAAGCAAATCCGCTCTCCGATCCGGCCGTCTGCGATTACGTGAAGCAACAGTTTGCCAAACATGATTTCGATCTGTCGCGGCTCGTGCTGGAAGGGCGTACGAGTGGCCAGGCGGCGCATTTGGCGAGGTATTCCGAAGTCGACATCGCGCTCGACCCCTTCCCTTACAATGGTACGACGACGACCTGCGAAGCATTGTGGATGGGCGTGCCCGTCGTATCGCTCGAGGGCAATCTTCACGCTTCACGCGTCACGTCTGCACTTTTGAAGCGCGTCGGGCTGGGCTCACTCGTCGGTACGACGCCGAAACAAGTGCAATCGATAGCGCTCGAATTGGCGAAAAATCGTGCAAAACTCGCGGACCTTCGTGCAGGCATGCGCGCGAGGCTCCAGGGGTCGTCTCTATGTAACAATGCGAATTTTGCGCGCGAAGTGGAAGCCGCGTACCGCGCGATGTGGCAATCGTTTTGCCGTTCGGTCACGGCCGAACCGGATACGGTTTCCATCGGTTTTCGAGGTGCAAAGTGAACATTTCGCCGCTTTTCCTTCGCGTCTGGCCCGGATGCGAAATGGCCGTTTGGGACAGGAGCGACCACATCACGGCGTGGGTACTGCACGAACAAGGCCGATGGTTCGAATCTGAAATGACCATGCTGCCTCGACTGCTAGAACCAGGCGCGACGTTCGTCGACGTGGGAGCGAACGTTGGCGTGTATTCGATTGCGGCCGCCCATTTCGTGGGTCCTACGGGGCGCGTCGTCGCATTCGAGCCTACCGAGGAGGCTCGGTCGCTTCTGGAAGCTTCGGCACGACGAAATGGTTTCGAATGGCTCGTCATTCGTTCCGAGGCGCTTTCGGATCACGTTGGGCGGGCGGAGCTCTTTTTCGATGACGAAACCGAGCTCGCGTCGCTCTCGCATTCCACGAGCGGCGCGGCGCGTAGCGTGTCTGTCCCGCTCAATACCCTCGACGCGGTTCATGCGGACCTTGGGCTTGGCAGGACGAACCTGTTGAAGATCGACGTCGAAGGGGCGGAAGAAGCCGTATTGCGTGGGGCGCGTGAATTTCTCGCGGCGAGCGAGCCTGTCATTTTGCATGAAATCAAAGTAGGAACGAAGGTCGACTTGCGCGTGGCCAAATGGCTCGCCGATGCGGGTTTTGCCGCCTACAGACAGATCCCGGGCCTCGATGTGCTCGTCCCGTTTGCCCTGGATGGGTTTGTCGATCCGTACCAGCTCAACCTATTTGCCGTGGCGCGATCGCGTGCGGCCGAGCTTGCCGAGCGTGGGGTTTTGGCTGACAAACTCGGCACGGTGCCGGACGTAGGGCTCGATCGCGGAGCTGTTCGTCTGGAAAAACTGCCGTACGCACGGCACTTGTCGGCGCGTTGGCAAGGTGCGCCGTCCGCGGACAAACGCTTGTGGACGGCGCTTGCCCTCCACGCATATGCCCACGAGGAAGAGCGCGCGCCGGCGGCCGAGCGATGGGCGGCGCTCGAACGAGCGCTTTCGCTTGCGCTCGAACGGCTGAACGAATCGGCGACGGTGCCGCGGCTGCTCACGGTAGCGCGCCTCGCGGCCGAGACCGGCATGCGGGGGCTTGCGGTTCGCACCGTGCGCGATGCGCTCGAAGTGATGCGTTCGGGCGAAGCGGATCTGCTGGACGAACCGTTCCTCTTGCCCGACCATTCGTTCGAATCCGTACGACCTACGGGGCCTGCACCGGGGCTCGTGCTGTACGCGACGCTTGCTGCGCACGAACGACTTCGCGCGTTTTCTTCGGCATTTACGGGAACCGAAGGTATAGCCGAACTGCGCCTAGCGGACTTGTTTGGATATTTCGACAGCGAAATGTCTCGACGCTTGAAACTGCTCGAACAGCGTGCCGCGATCGTTGCACGTTGATCCTTGACGCACGCGCAACGGTGGGGTTTGAAAGCTTTCGTGCGTCTGCGAAAATTTCTTGGGCCTTTCATCGTTTCAATCGTCTCGGTGTCCTGCACGCCGGCCTTGCAGGACAAACCGTGTCCGCCTGCGGCTGCTACGTCGTCCCGCGCGACCGTTCCGCTTCTCGTGAATCCACCCAAGGACATGCCTGTGGAGAACGCTGCCAAACCTGTCGACACGAAGGCGCTCGAAGCCGAGCTCGTTGCCAAGCATGGTGAAGCGCAGAGAGCGCGTATCACGCGTGGACTTGCGCAAGTCGCGGCTCGGTGGCGCGCGGAAGATGGCGACATGGCGGTGTTTGTCCGAGAACACTTTCTGGCCGATCAAGCGTCGCTCGACACCACGTTTGCGCGACTCGAACGGATGTTGGAGCAGCTCGAGGGGCACTTGCACGAAATGGGGATGGAGCTGCGGTGGGAGACGGACATCGACAGTGGCGCGCTCCTGAAGGTCGATCCGCTGTTTGCAGCGTACGAGCCTGCGGCGAATCTTTATGATGATTTGTTCCGGAGCAAGGTTGCCTTCGTTGCGCTATTGAACTTTCCGCTTTCGGACTTGGCCGTGAAAAACGCCGAAGGTGCGAATTGGAGTCGCCGGCGCTGGGCGGAAGAGCGGCTCACGGGGCGTTTTCAATTGCGAATTCCTGCGGACGTGCAGCAAGGCATTGCGAAAACGCAAACCGAGGGCGACCTGTACATCGCGGAATACAACATTTGGATGCATCACCTCGTCAATGAAAAGGGCGAGCGGCTATTCCCGTCGGGCCTCAGGCTCATCAGCCATTGGAATTTGCGGGATGAATTGAAGGCTGATTACGACGATCCGCGCGGCCTGGACAAACAGCGCTTGATCGTACAGGTGATGGAGCGTATCGTGACGCAGACCATTCCCGCGGCGGTGATCGACAATCCGCGCGTCGATTGGAACCCTTTTACGAATGAAGTAAAACCGAGTCCCGAGGCGGAAATCGAGGCGTCGGCGCCGAAGCGTGCGGCGCCGCCGATCAATACGACGCCCGAGCCCGATGTTCGTTATGAAAAACTCCTCGCGTCGTTCCGGGCGGCGCAAAAAGCGGATCCATATTCGCCGGGCGTCGAAACGGCCATCAAACGGCGCTTCGAGCTCGGGCGTGAGCTTTCGGAGGAGCGAGTGCGGGGGCTTCTATTGGAAGTGCTCGGGTCGAGCGCCGTGCCGAAGGTTGCGGCTGAGATTGAAAAGCGGCTCGGTCGCAAACTGGGTCCGCAGGATCTTTGGTATGCGGGGTTCAAGGCTCGAGCGGGGCAAAAGGAAGCGGATCTCGACAAGATCACGCGCAAAAAATATCCGGACGCGAAGGCATTTGCGGCGGACATTCCGCGCATTTTGCAGGATTTGGGTTTTCCCAGGGATCGAGCGGCGCATGTTGCCGAGCACATTGCGGTCGATCCTTCGCGCGGAGCGGGGCACGCCATGGAGCCGCGGAGGCGTGGAAGCAAGGCGCGTTTGCGTACCCGTATCGAAAAAGACGGCATGAATTACAAGGGCTACAACATTGCCGTTCACGAGCTTGGGCATAACGTCGAGCAAGTTTTTTCGCTCTACGACGTCGACCACACGTTATTGGCGGGCGTGCCCAACAATGCGTTTACCGAGGCTTTGGCGTTTACGTTCCAAGCGAAAGACATGGAGCTATTGAAGCTGGGCAAACCGAGCGCCGACGCCGAGCGGATGCATGCGCTTGGTACGTTTTGGTCGACGTGGGAAATTGCCGGCGTGGCGCTCGTCGAGACGGACATCTGGCATTGGCTCTACGATCACCCCAATGCGACGGCGAAGGAGCTTCGCGAAGCGACGGTGTCGATTGCGAAAAAATACTGGAATCAATATTATGCACCCGTGCTCGGTGCGCCTGATTCCGCGCTGCTCGGGATTTATTCGCACATGATCGGCATACCGCTCTACTTGCCCGATTATCCGATGGGGCATTTGATTGCGTTTCAGATCGAAGAGCATGTGCGCAAAAGTGGCAAGCTTGGACCGGACTTCGAGCGCATGACGAAGTATGGGTGCGTCTTGCCAGACTTGTGGATGAAGCACGCGACGGGTCAACCGATCAGCGCAGCGCCGCTTTTGCAGGCGGTCGATCGAGCGCTCGGGACGTCGAAGCCCTGAAGGAACGCGTCCATTTTTCGGCGTGGGTTGCTCGCGACGAGCGCGGGATTGGGGCGGTTTTGTCGCAAGTTTGCCGCGTGTAAAAAGATGTAGCTTTTTCATGGGCGCCATCGTATAGTCGAGGCTCCCAGTCCTATCACCTCGATTGACTTCCGGATCGAGGCTGGGCGTGCGTGTATTCGGACGTGCTGTCGACTTTGTCAGCGCGTGACGGGAGGTTTTTCCATGAATTTCCCTTTGTCGGATGTTGTTGTGTTGAGTGCCGTTGCCGCTTTCGTTTCAGCAGGAATCACGACGTGGTGGTGGTTTTCCCGAGCGACGCGGGATGTTCGCTACGCGCTCGAACCGGTCACAACCATTACGCAAATCGCGCCGAAACCGTCCAATCAATGCGGCGAAGAAGCCGCCCCGGACAGCGGAGTGCGTGTTCGCGTCGGCGCACGCATGCGCGCGGTGGATTAGCTCGCCCCTACTCCATGGGCGCTAACTTGACCCCTTTGCACCCCGCGCGGGGTTGAAACCCCGCGCTACACGACAAGAAGTCCTCGCGCTACCGCGCTCGGACTGACGTCATGGCTGCATAGCGAGGCCTGTAATCTATGCGAAATCGTTGAGGATTCTCGATGACGATCCGAAATTCCACAAGGCCAGTCCCGAACGGTAGTGAGGGACTTTTGAATGTGTAGCGCGGGATTTCAATCCCGCGCGGGCGTTCGGTGACACACTACGGCTCGAGTTTTGAGACAGCTTCTTCAACCCCGCGCGTGCGTGCATTGAGGAGGGGGTTTCGAGTTATGAGACAGCCTCTTTAACCTGGGGCGGCGTGACTCTCGAGCACATGCTTGAAAACGTCCACAGCCCACGCCAAGTCGCTCTTCGTAACGAATTCATCCGGCGCGTGGGCTTGCACGATGTCCCCCGGACCAATCACCACGGCATCAATGCCCGCCTGCGAAAATGCGGCAGCTTCCGTCCAAAATGGCAGCGTCGCTTCCGGCCCCGTAAGACCTCCGAGCAGCTTGCGGAACGGCGCTGCGTCGCGCGTTGCAAACGGCACCATCGACAGCACCGAACGCATGCGCACGTGGTCATGCGCGCGACGCGCGTGATCCATCACTTCCGCCTCGAACGCTTGCAGGTCGAACCCCGGCGGCGGACGAATCGAGAACGTCAACGACGCTTGATTCGGCACGACATTGAACGCAACGCCTCCTTCGATGGATGCGACGTTCAGACACAGTCCCTTCATGTCTTCCGGGCCGCGATCGAGCCATCGCGTAGCAAGTTCGTCAAGTAAAACCGCGAGCTTGCCCATCGTCACGATGGGCCTGTGCATGTGATCAGCTCCCGACGAATGCCCGCCGCGCCCTTCGACTTCCGCGACAAACGCGTTGCACCCGCGATGTTTGACGCCGACCGTTCGACCCGTTGGTTCACAAACGATCGCTCGCTCGATGACACGCGCCCAATCGCTTGCCAAAAAGTGTTTGATGCACGTGCCCGTGCGCTCTTCGTCACCCGAAAAAAGCACGCCAACATTGTGAGGTTTGACGGACTCGAGTGCTGCGAGCGTCGCGGCGATCGCGCCCTTCGTATCGGCTGCGCCGAGCCCGATCACACGATCGCTCGTGACGATGCCGGCCCATGGATCCACCGTCCATCCGCTGTTCGCAGGCACCGTGTCGATGTGTGCGTTGATCACCGTTCGAGGTTCGCCCCAGCGCGCGAGTACGTACGCGCCCGCTTGCGCGCTTGGTTCTTCTCGAGGAACGTGCGCGACGAGCACTTCGTCGGCGCCTCGATCACGCAGCGCTCGCTCCAGCGTCCGACAAATCGCTGGTTCGTCTCCGCCTGGGTTGTGCGTTGGATGGCGGATCAACTCGGCGAGCAGCTCGGCGACGTCCATGTGCGCATCCTACCGCAGCACGTTCGCGCGCGCCTTGCCTTTGAAGCAAGGGCACGCGGATGACGTTTCGAGCGCCTTTGGCGATGACGTTGGTACGCATTCGTAGCATTCGGAAACCATCACCAGGCAGTCTCGTGTGACGGTTGGGCGAAGCCGTTTGTCCAGTACACACGACTCTTGGCTTCAACTCATTCGTCTCGGCCCGAGCTGCGCTGCTTCTCGATACACTTCCACGGTCGTTTTTGCCGTCGCATCCCATGAAAATGCCTTTGCGCGCTCGATCCCTCGATGCCGCAATTCGTCCGCGAGGTTTGGCGAATCCATCAATCGACGCATGACGCGGCCGAGATCTTCCGCAGAGCCGCATGCGAAGTGCAATCCGGCCCCTCCTAGCACTTCAACGAGCGGCGGAATGTCACTTGCAATGACCGGACAGCCCGAGGCCATCGCTTCGAGCGCAGGCATGCCAAAACCTTCCGCGTACGATGGTTGCAGGAGTGCCTGAGCTGCGTGAAGCAGCGTGACCAGCGATTCTTGTTTCAATGCAGGCAGCACGATGAGCCGTTCACGGACGCCGAGTTTTTGTGCGAGTTTGTCGAGACCTCGACCGGAAAACAGGCGTTGTACCAGGACGAGCCGATCGTCAGGACGGGACACTCGGGCAAATGCGGAAATGGCGAGCGCGTGGCCCTTGCTTGGAGCATTCTGCCCGACGAGCAAGAAGAACGGGGCGCTCGAGCCGATGATTTTTGCGGCTTCCGCCTGAGCGTGTGCTCGATCGCCCGTCGGGCGAAACCACGGATCGGCCGCATTGTGCGTGACGACCACGCGTCCGTGTGCCGATGGATCATGCCGTACGATGGCATCGGCGCTGGCTCGAGACACCGTGAGAATGCGTGTCGATTTTTCGAGGGCAATGCGGATTCCCGCTTGAAAAAACGGCGCACGAATGGCGCAGCGTAATGCGAAATCATCGCATAATTCGGGCGAAGTCACCCACATGAGATCGTGCACCGTCGTTACGGCGGCCGAACGATGTCCGATTCCGCGCCCGAGAATGTTGTGCGGCGAATGAAATACATCGCCATCCGTTGGGCCAAAAAACGACGGAAATAGCAGCGATATGGGCTCGTTCGGGGTGCCGAACGATGCATGTTCCATTACATTGGGAGCCGGAGAAAGCTTGCCTCCTGGCGCAGTCGCATGCCGCCAAAATACAAACGACAGATCGGGGGCAAGGAGTGGGACTCGCTCCACCAAAGCTCGCACGTACGCGCCGATTCCGCTGGGTCTTTGGCAAATGTAGCGGCAATCGACGGCAATCTTCATGCGAGGCGCCATCGGGTAGCACTCTTTGCGAGCTAGGACAAGTCTTCAGCGTCGGCGTTGGTGTGATTACATTCTGGGGCAGAGCAAAATGCATACGGAAGTGCTGTCATTGCGTCGCGTTGATTGCTATTCTCGTCGGGAATATCGAAAAGAAAGGTGTTCCATGCGATTCAAACTTGGATTGAGCGTCGCAGCGACGTCGCTCATGTTGCTAGGTGCTGCACGTACTGCGCAGGCGCAAGTCTACGGGCCCTACACGTTCGACGCGAACAGTTGGGCCACTTCTGCGTCGCTGGTCGGCGACTGTTACCCATACCCCGGCGGCAACTGCGCATCGAATGTCGTCGGTCACTCGCCCACGGTATGCGGCGCCAACATCGAATGTGCTCCTGGCAACCACATCGAGGTGTTTTTCGGCAACACGACCATCGTGAACCAACCGGGCGTGGATCTCGTCGTGTTCGATTCGCGCTTTTCGACAGATGCGGCAAAGATTGCCGTCGAAGTCGCGCCTGGCGTGTGGAGTGAGTATCATGTGTGGGCCGCCGATGAGCAATTCGTGATCGGTGCGGGGCTTGGCTGCGCAGGTGAAACGCTCGCCGCGGTTCCCGTTGATCTCAGCCGCTTCAATTTACCTCTTGGCGCCACGAGCCAACGAATTCGCGTAGGCGGTTACCACGCGTCGGGTGGATTGTGCGAATTCGACCTGACGATGGCCGGCGTTCCGATTAACTCGCCGATGTGTGCGAACAATTCCCAATGCAATGACGGCAATCCCTGCACGAACGATGCTTGCTCGAGCGGATCGTGCGTGTATACGCCGACCGGCGCGCCCGGATGCGAGCCTACCGCCGTATGCGGCAATGGAATGCTCGAAATGGGCGAATCGTGCGACGACGGCAATACGATGGCCGGTGATGGCTGTTCCAGCGGATGCCTCATCGAGCTTGGCTACGAATGCATGATGCCTGGCATGGTTTGCAACGATATCGACGAATGCGCGCTCGGTACCGATAATTGTGACGACGACGCGCAATGCGAAAACTTGCCCGGAACGTTCGAGTGCGAATGCAATGCCGGTTATGAAGGCGACGGCGTGACGTGCACCGACATCGACGAATGCACGCTCGGAACCGACAATTGCGATCCGAATGCGACGTGCATGAATACGCCAGGATCGTACACCTGCACTTGCAATACCGGGTATGAGGGCAATGGTTTCGCGTGCACCGACATCGACGAATGTTTGGCGGGTACGGACAATTGCCATACCGAAGCCACATGCGCCAACACCGATGGTTCATTCACCTGCACATGCAACATGGGCTATAGTGGCGACGGCGTCACATGCAGCGACGTCGACGAATGTTTGCTCGGTACGGACAATTGTCACACCGACGCGGATTGCACCAATACGCCCGGATCCTTTACGTGCGGCTGCGATCCTGGGTATGAGGGCGATGGCGTGACGTGCACCGATATCGACGAATGCGCTACGGGCGCGGACAATTGCGCCGAACCTGCGACGTGCACCAATACGCCGGGATCGTTCACGTGCACGTGCCATAACGGCTATTATGGTGACGGCGTCACGTGTACATCGGTGTGCGGCGATGGATTCCTCGTCACTGAAGAAGCATGCGACGACGGCAATATGAAAGATGGCGACGGTTGCAGCGCTTCCTGTGCCATCGAAGACGGTTGGACATGCGGCGGATCGCCTTCCTCGTGCCAAAATGGGTCATGCGGCGACGGAACCATCGCGGCCGTCGAAGGTTGTGACGATGGCAATGCGGCGAGCGGAGACGGCTGCTCCGCCGTCTGCGCGGTCGAGGGCGGCTGGGTTTGCGAGGGACAACCGAGCAACTGCACGAATCCATGCGCCAATGGTCAATGCGACGGAAATCCTGATCCCGTGGAAGAAGGAAGCTGCGAGTGCAGCGCCGTTGGAGCACGCGGCGACGGTTCTGGCATGGCGCTGAGTGCTGGGCTGCTTGCGCTTGCAATCGCACGCTCGCGCCGCGCGTCGAGGAAAGAGCGGCGCAGGTAAATCGATTCCCATGGTTGTCACGTTGCCCGAATCATGCGATATTTCGGCAACCGAGGTCAACCATGGCATTACCTCCCGGCCCGAGCGAACCCGCCTTCGTACAGCTTTTACGATTCACCTTCCAGCCGCTCGAATTCTTCGAGGATTCGCTCGCTCGATATGGCGATCCGTTCACCTTGCGCCTTACCGGTCTTGGGACGTTCGTTCTCGTCACGGCCCCGGATCTCCTCAAACAGGTTTTCACAGCCGATGCGAATGACCTCACGTCGGGCAGCGCAAACAAAATACTCGAACCAGTCACCGGCCCGCGGTCGCTCTTGCTCTTGGACGGCGCCGAGCATTTGCGCATGCGACGGCTCTTGCTGCCCCCGCTGCACGGCGAGCGAATGCATGCATATGCCGAAACGATGGCAAAGGCTGCAAACGAAGAAGTGCAGCGTTTTCCAAGCGGCCGGCCGTTCTCGCTGCACCCGCACATGCAAGCCATTACGCTCGAAGTCATTCTTCGGGCGGTGTTTGGCCTGGATGAGCGTTCACGCCTCGAACGGCTCTCCGAATTGCTGACGAAATTCATGGAGCCGCCCCCGGCTATTTTTGCATTTTTACCCGCGCTTCAGCGGGACTTTCCGCTGTCGCCGATGCGCATTTTCATGCGCCGGCGTGAAGCCGTCGACCGCGAGCTTTATGCGCTGATCGACGAACGCCAAAAACATCCCGACGATTCGCGCACCGATGTACTTGCTTTGCTTTTGGCGGCTCGGGACGAAGAGGGAAAACCTTTGACACGTGGGGAGCTTCGCGACGAATTGGTCACGATGCTCGTGGCTGGGCATGAAACGACCGCAACGTCGCTTTCGTGGACGATTGCCTGTTTGCTCGAAAATCCCGGAGTGCTCGAGCGTCTCGAAGCGGAATTGGCTCCGTTCATTGAAAAGGACGGGTCGATTGACGTCGCCGCGGTCGTGCGTGCCGAATACCTCGACGCGGTCGTCAAAGAATCGTTGCGACTTCGGCCCATCGTGCCTGACGTCGTGCGCGAAGTGCGCGTCCCGTACAATCTTGCGGGATACGACCTACCGCTCGGTGTTTTTCTGACGCCGTGCATTTATTTGGCGCACCGGCAACCGGACGTGTACCCGAATCCGACGCGATTTCTTCCCGAACGTTGGATTGGAGTAAAACCGGATCCGTATCGATGGTTTCCGTTTGGAGGAGGCATTCGGCGGTGCATTGGAATGGCCTTTGCGCTGTACGAAATGAAGGTGGTGCTCGCGACGATACTGGCTCGCACGCGATTGCGGCTCACGCAGCCGGTCAAAGTCGTTCGACGCACGCTGACGCTGGCGCCTTCGCGAGGGACAGAGGTGGAATTGGTTGAGAGGCGGCGCGTTCGGGCGGGGTGAGACGTTCGACGTGCGCAGCGTTGATCCCGCGGTATTCGCTCAACCCTGACGGCGGACGATTTCGTTGATCCAAATGGGGGCGAACGGCGAGGTACATCCCTTGGAAACGGGATAATCCCGATAGATTCCCAATTTTTCTCCAATGGCGATGGCCCGCTTCCGCAATGCGGGGAAATGAATTCCAATGGTCGCAAGCGTGGTGTTCATCGTCCATTGCACTGCGGGATCGGCCTTTCCCATTTCGGACTCGATGCGATCCAAGAGCGCCTTTACGTCGAGCCCATCGGGACTCTTTGCAACGCGCTCCGCAGTGAGGCTCCATCCGGCACGCGCAGCCCATCGGTCATCGGTCGCCATCCACTTTTGGCGAAAAGTCTCCTTGTCGGGGTGTTCTTTGACGACATAGCCGTTGAACCAGTCCGCAACCTGTGAAAAAGCAACGGATCGTACCATCCGATCCATGTCTTTCGCTGACAAGTCTTTGGGCTTCATCAAAAGCGTCGCCAAGAGCTGGGCGTCCGCGTTTCCGGTATCCCAGAGAGCCATGGCGAGCTCGTGGTTGGTCTTGAGCTTTTTGGCGAGCGCGCGGATGTCGCCGAGTTTGACGCCGAACTGATTGTCGCCGGCACCGAACTTGGTGTTGTGCGCCCGTGTCTTGTCGTTTCCGAGTGCCTCGAGCTGCGAGAGGATTTCTTTGACGGTCATGGTCGTGGTTTTGCCGGCATAGCAATCTTCGACAAACGATGCAAACAAAATGAGCAATCGGTCAGGGGCGCTTCGGGAGCGTCAAACCACCCACGAACGGCGATTCCCTCCACTTCTGAAGCCACGAATCGAGCCACTCCGCAAGCTGCGGCAACTGCGGCGTGAGCGCGAGCGACCCCACGGCTTGCAGCGCGCGTGCTGTTTCCATCAGGCGCAGCACATCCTTGTCGAGTGGTCGCAGCCCGAGCGTCGCGGCCTTTGCGTCGTATCGTGCAATCGCATCCGCGTCGAACCCGACCATATCCCACTCGGCAGGCCCCCAAGTCGTGTCCTCGAAGTCCGCGAACACGGGGCCATCGTGCGTGCGAATCATATTGTATACGGGGCCATCACCGTGGATGACCTGTGTCGTAATGCCGGGAAAGACGCGCTCGAACGCTTCGCGCGAACTGACGTGTGGCGCGAGATGGTCCCATTCGGCCCGCGCGCGTTCGAGGTCCGCTGCCGCGACCAAGCTCGGATTGCGTGCAAGATAATCGAGGCAACTGGGGACCGTGTGCGCAAGGGGCGCGAGAAACGGCAGCTCGACGTCGCAATCGGTCAAGGCTGCGTGCAATTCTGCTGCGTAATGCGCGTCTGCGACGAAGTCCGGCACGGCGGTGCGGTCGACCGATAAAGGCTCCCAGAACGTCATCGAGAATCCATTGCAATGAACTGGCTCGCAAGGTACCAGGCCACTCGGTCGCGCGACGGGAATGCCTTTCGCTTGAAGCCACCGAACCACGGCAAGCTCTCGCTTTTGACGTGTCAATTGCGCGCCGAGGTCGAGTCCAATGGGCAAAACGACTTGGACACGCGCGACCACGGGGGCGGGTGCCAGCCGAACGACCACCGAGAATGCATCGTAAAGGACTTCGGCATCGGAGACGTCGAGCCCGAGGTTTTTGCCGCATTGCATGGCCGCGGCAACCACGCGCTTTGTACGTTCGGCGATTTGATCTGAGGTGAGGAGGGAAATGGTCATGGTATATACTCTCTTGCGCTAGCAGTTACATTCAGTTGTGCGAAGACGATGCATCCTACCGCGTCGCGTACAGGAACCGGCAGTAGCCGATTTCGCTCGCGTTTTTCATTAGCTCCATGTTCAGCCACGCGGCGACCGTATAAAACGGCTTGTCCGTAAACGGCCATTTCGTCAGCTTTGTCGCAGCAAGCTCTGCGTCCTCGAGTGCGGCGAGCTTGGAGACCCACTGTTCTTTCAAGTCGCCAATACGCCGCTTGACCTCGTCGACGCTGCCCGGCAACGTGACGTCGTTTCGCTGAAGCTCGGCATTGCCGAACGCATGATCCAGCGCCATCGACCACCAATAGACGATATGCCAGGTGAGCCACGCGATGCTCGCGGGACCAATGTCATACGATTCTGATTCTGGCCAATCCGCGCGCAAAACTCCATTATCGTCGCTGACGTGAAGGCCGCGAGCGGCTGGGCGCCAGAGCCATTCCTCGTCGCTCAGATTGGTCATGTGGTATTCGAAAAGCTGCCACGCCATATTCAACTGCATATCGAGCGCCGTGCGTACATCGTTCATGGATCGGCTCCAAAGTCAGGCAGATGCTCTTGTAGACGATTCGACTTGGCGGTTCAACGTGGAATACCAGATGACCGTCGCTGACGTTCGTCATGACGGCCGCGTTTTACCCGAATGAACGAGTTCGCGCAAGGGTAGGCACGTCAACCGATCAGCCCGCAGCCCGTCAGGGCGCGGGCTACGTGCTCCGCTGGGGCTACCACCCCGTGACCTTTTGTCGCGATCGACTCGAAATACGGCCATTGCATCACGTTCACGTCTCGTTCGAGATCCGCAATACTTGCGATCCTGGACAGGTCACGCTTGTTGTATTGGATGACGCACGGAATGCGACTCGGATCACGCCCCGCCTGCCGAACCCGGTCCATGTTACGCCTGATCTCCTCCGCACTTGCCTCCAGGCGGTCGAACTGTGAGTCAATCACGAAGACGATACCATCTGCAGCAGCCGCCACTTGCTCGTACAGTGGCGAGTTGTACAGCGAGCCCGGCGTCGCCAAGAGGGACAATGCGACGCTGGCACCGGTGTATTGAAGCGAGGCTTCGATGACCCGCCCTTGAGGCATCGAAATCGAGATGTTGCGGATTGTCACGCGAGCTGCGGCTGGACACAAGTCGTAGAGCTGTGTGATCGTGGTCGATCGTCCCGACAGCCCCGGGCCCGCGAACAGAATGCGGTACGTTTTCATCGCCGAATTCCCCGAGCGTCCCCGCTCGAGCACGGCGTTGTAGCTGCGCATTTCCTTCGGCCTCATCTCGACTCTACCAGAAGCGGACCAGAGCCTGCAACACCCCCCCACCCTGCCCCCAAAACCCCTCCCCAGCCACTCCCGCACCGTCTTTCCCCGGCCGAAACGCGGTCTCAGACGCTCCCCCCCCCCTTTTTCCATAGCACACACTTCCTGTCACAGCGCCGACGTGGTAGACGTGCGAACCATGACGCGTACGAAAAAGGTCATCGTGGCCATCGCCGCGCTGCTCGTCGTGGCTTTCGCGGTCGGCGTTGGAATGATAGGTCCCCGCAATGTCATCGGCATGCTGCGTTATGATCAACGTGATGAAGGTCGATTGAAGGTCGGCGATACCGCACCCGACGTGACGCTCGTCGCGCTTGCCGAGGGGCGGCAGGAAAAGCTTTCTACACGCGTCGGAACGAAGCCGCTCGTATTGATTTTCGGCAGCTTCACGTGACCCCCGTTTCGGCGCTCGGTCGAGCGTCTTCGGGCAATGTTCGAGCGGTTCAGCAAGGATGCCGAGTTTCTTACGATTTACATCAAGGAGGCACATCCGACCGACGAATGGCAAATGGACGTGAACGAAAAACACAACGTCTGTTATCCGCAACCTCGAAGCACCGAGGCGCGCGTGGCCATTGCGGCGGACTTCGTGAAACGATTCGAATACGACATTCCACTGCTCGTCGACCCCATCGAAAACCCCGCCAATGCAGCTTATGCCGGCTGGCCAGAGCGGCTCTACGTAGTCGATGAGAAGGGCGTGATCGTCTACAAGGGCGGAATGGGACCGTTCGAGTTTCACCCGGAAGAGGTTGAAGCGTGGCTCGAACGCCGGTTCCCGAACGCTCGTTGAGGGCCCGCTCCACCCCCTCATTGATCAGCCTCCCAATCCGAGCGCAGCAATCCGTAAATGTAAAAATCATGCCGCTTTCCACGACACACGCGATATCCCCGCAAGCACCCCTCACGCATGAATCCACTGCGCTCGAGCAAGCCCACGGAGCGCCCGTTGTCGACCCTGACGAAGGCATGCACCCGATCGACCTTTTCCTGCCGAAAAGCCCACTCGAGCGCCGCGGCCACCGCTTGGCGCATCAGCCCCTTGCCCCAATGAACCTGCGCGAAGTCGAACGCCAGCTCCGCCCAGCGATGCACCGGGGACCAGTCATTGAAACCGCACGTGCCAACAAGCCGATCATCATGCAGCGCAACCCCCCATCTGGATGGCTCGCCCGCCGCCCAACGGCTCAATGACCGCCCAATCATTGTTTCGACCAAAGACATCGTTACATCGGGATAGCTGGTCAGGTCCGTCACGGCAGGATCCCGCAGGTAAGCATAAAGCGCGTCAGCGTCGGTCTCACGGAGCGGACGCAGGCGCGCTCCGTCGAGCTCAATCGTCGGCGCATGTCGTGGCATGGGTTTCATGAACCGCTCATGCAAGTCGAAGATATCATTGCACGCCACTCTCATCGATGAACGCCCCGTACGCATCGATTTTCGCGGCAAGGCGATTTGCCAAAGGAGCGCTCGCGCTGCCGAGCGCCGCGAGGATCGTGCGGGCTTCCTCGCGATAGGCAATGCGTTTTTCACGCGACCAATACGCTGGCGGTGCAGCTAGGTTCGTGATGCGATCGGCCAATTTCACCATCCACACTTCCCGTGGCTCGTTTCGAATACGTGCAAGTGAATCGTTCATTTGCTCGTGTTTCGGCAATTGCGCATTCTTGCTCAATGCACGCACGCCACGCGCCACGGGTGCGCCAAAGAGCCGCGCGATGTCCTCCTCGAGCATGTTCGTGTCTTCGATGGTGTCGTGAAGAAGTGCGCATGTCACCGCAAAGTCGACATCGAAGGCGTCCTGCGTCGCGACCGCGAGGATCTCTGCTGCAACGGCGACGACGTGAATCACGTAGGGATGACTCGAGCCGGGCACTTTCTGCGCCGCATGTGCGCTTGCAGCCACTTCGAGGGCTTTGTTGTAGGTGTCGGGTGAGAAAGTCATCGTTGACGCTCCTATTTTTCGCTGTTCATGCGGCCGCACATTTGATACCTAGGTGGCATGCTACAATTTTTCCGCCGTCATGTCCCGCTGACATTGATCGTGATCGCATGCGGTTGCAACTCGTCGAAGTCCGACACGAAGGGCACGGTAGTGCAGGAGAAGAGCACGACGCCGACCGTGAATGCGGCGGCTGCCGCCAAACCTGCCGATGATGCAATGGTAAAACTCGCGCTTGGCGCCCTTCAGGAATGGGTCGATGCGCAAAACCAAAACAAGCTCGACGGGTATCTCGGTCTATACGATGCGGCGTCCTTTCAAGGCATCAAGCGCACGACATCGGGCACCGAGCAAAAGCAAAACTTCGATGCGTGGAAACAGGAGCGCTCGCGCATGTTCGGCACCGGTGTCACGGTGGCCGCAGATGCGCCGAAAGCCGCGTCCGTGGGTCCGGACATGATCGAAGTGCGGTTCACGCAGCGCTGGAAAAACCCGCGTTATGCCGACCATGGGCCGAAGGTGATGCGGTTCAACGTGAAAAATGGTGCAGCGCGTATCGTGTATGAAGAATTGGTCTCGAGCACCCCTGGATGGGAGGACGCATCGGCGGACACGGGACTATCGAAATTCGTCCGAGCGCGCCCGGAGAATTCGGATCGTAAAGGGCTCGATGCATGTGCATACCTTGGAGGATTCGGTTTTGCGTGCATCGATGCATTGCTTGCCGAAAAGGATCCCATCGTGAAACGTTACATGCGGAGGCTCAGCGACGCGGACGCTCGGCAAGCATTCGATGCGCTGCAAGCCAAGAGCCCCCATGGAGTGGCGCACGCCGAATTTGCCATGCAATGCGCCGACAAGGGGCCTTGCAAAGCGGATGCGGCGCATTCGGACGACGGATACATGTGCCTCACGCGTGCCGAAAACGCGATTCAGCAAGGCAACGAAGCAGAATCGCAAGCTGCGCACGAACGAGCTTGCACGTGCGGGAGTGAGCGGGCGCAGATACCGATCATGGGAGGGTTTTTGGCATGCAATGGCAAGACGCCTGAAAAACGCGGGCAAAACATGACGTCCGCCGAAGCCAAGGAAGTGCGCGCTTGCGGCGAATGCGATGCGCAAGCGGGGCCTGCCGCATGCGCAAAAGAGATAGAACGGTTGTCGAAGAGCGACGCCGAGCTTGCGAAATACATCGAGACCGTCCATGTACCTCGATGCAGCCGCCCGTGAGACGATCGCCGTCCCCCCCCCCCCCCCCCTCCCCCCCCCCCCCCGCACGCGCGGCGCCCCCTCCCCCCAGCCCCCCCCCCCCCCCCCCCCCCCCCGGCCAGCCCCCCCCCCCGGGCCCCCCCCGGGGCCCGGGGGGCCCCCCGGGGGCCGGGGGCCCCCGGGGCCTTGGGGTGGGGGGGGGGGGGGGGGGGGGGGCGGCCCGCGGGGGGGGGGCGGGGGGGGTTGGGGGGGGGTTGGGGCCGGTGCGGGGGGGTGTGCCCCCCCCCCGGGGGGGGGGGGGCCCGGGGGGGGGGGGGGGCGCCCCGGCGGGGGGGGGGGGCGCCCCGGGGGGGCCGGGCGGGGGGGGCGGCGGCCGCCCCCCGGGGGTTTGAAAAGGCAAATGGCAAAGGCAAGCATGAATGCCGCTTGATGCCGAAAGACGTCCACGTGCCCCGGAGCACGAGATCGGCTCTGGCGCCGTGGGCCCCACTACGCGCCGGGCCGATCAAAAAAAAGGCACGAGGCGCTCGGTGATGTGTTGCAAGGTACCGCGACATCTCCGTATGGCCCCGGCTGTTGCGTGGGCACATGTGAATAAAGCATTCGGTTAGTGCGGCGCGACAAATGCGCGAGGGCCCCTTCGTTCTTATGCACCTGCATTCGCAGTATTGACCTCCATGCTCATCGTCGGTACGCGAGCTGTCGCCGCGGACCTGATTCTCGATGGCAGCGCCGCGGGACCAGCCATGTGTCCAGACGGCGGGACGCCCGTCGATAAGACCTGTCAGGTAAACGCCAATACGGCGCTCAACGTCGCATGTCGATATGGCGGCGAGAAAACATTTGGCAACGTGTCGCTCGTGAATGGCGCCGTCGTCTGCGTCGGGCCGTATGACGGCGTCGACCGATTCAATACGGGGAACCTCATTCTCAAGGCGAATACGATTACCATCGACGCTTCGTCGCGGATCGTTGCCAAAGGAAGCGGGTATCGAGGGCTCGTGTGCGACGATGGTGAAGGTCCTTTGACGGCGCCATTTTCGGGCGGACGCGGCGGCTGTTCGGTGCTCGATTCGGGCGGCGGCGGCGCTCACTTTGGTCAAGGCGGCCGCGGAACGAAAGATTGCTTCGTTTTCGGATCTGCGACGGCTTGCGAATTCCCCAACGAATACGAGGAGGATTGCGGCAACAAGGTGAACAACGCTTGCGTCGCGGCCACGGATCCCAACAAGGCGGTTTGTTATGGAACCGTCTTCAATGCCAATGGTGCGGCCGATGGATTCCCGACCGTAGCTGGATTGCCCTTCCGACACAGCGTATACGAAATCGAATTCGGTGCTGCCGGCGGCGACAAAGGGTGTCGAGACGGTTATGACACGGCGCTTCGTGCTGGTCGAGGTGGCGGGCGCGTGGTGCTTTTTGCGGCAACGGCAACCCAAGACGGGATGATTGACATTGCAGGCGGCGTGACGGCGGACGGGCATCGCGGGTGTTCGTCGGGAAACGACTCTGCGGGCGGAGGCGCAGGTGGATCCATTCTCATCATCGGCGACACTGTGAAGATTGCCGAGACGGCGCGCATCAGCGCGCATGGTGGCCGTGGAGGTGATTCGCAACCGAAATGCACGACGTGCACGACGAACGCCGAATGTCAATCGGGGCAAACGTGCGTGGCCGGTCGTTGTGGACCGTGCAACTGCACGCCCTGCACGACGAATGCGCAATGCAATGCGCTGCTTGGACAGACGTGCAAACCTCTGGGTGGCGCGCTCGGTTCGGTTTGTGCCGACAGCAACAACCAATGCACGCCGTTCGATCCGGTCGACAATGAAAACGAGTGCAAAGGCACGCAGCTCAGCGGGACGTGTGACGATTGCGCTGGTGGCGGTGGGGGCGGCATCATCAACGTGCAATCGCGCGTCGGAACGATTCATCCGCAAGCCATTTTCGACGTTCGCGGTGGCAATGGCGGCATTTGCCCCATTTGCGCGGGCGAAGCCGGAGGTGGCGCGGGCGAATTGCAAATCGACAGCGCGTACGTTGGAGAAATCTGCGATGGCTGGGACAACGATTTCGACGGCGAAGTCGACGAAGGCCTCGGGATGATCACCTGCCCCGACATGACGATGATCCCCGCGTGTCTGAACGGCGTTCCGCAAATTTGTTCGTACGATCCTGCCAAGTGCGCCGTGCCTGCGTCGGATGCGCGTCCGCGATTCGCATTGGTGCTCGACACGTCCGGCTCGATGCTGAACGATCTCTCCGGCAATCCGACGTTCGGTGACGGTTCGGTGGATCATCCCGGCGTGGACACGTCGAGCGACCCGGATATGGTCGCGGGCAACAATTCGCGCCTGTTCGTGGCAAAAGAAGCGCTCACGCAGGTGCTCAGCGCGTTCCCCGAAAGCGACTATGCGCTGGCTCGATATTATCAAGACGTAGGTGTGAATCGAAGCTGCCAAGCGGCGGCGAATTTCGAATGCGCGCAGAGCTGCTGTTCGTACGACGATCCGTCGAACAATTTGCCGCCCCCCTACCCTGCGGTCTATCCGGACAATCAATGCATCTTGTCGCAGCTTTATCCGACGGCGGGATATCCGGCGAATGCGTCTTTCACGGGGAACATGCCGATTGGTTGGCCGCCTGAAGCCATGGAGATGACCCCGACGTCCGATTGCATCAATTACGCAGGCTCGTGCGGGCCGCCTCGGCGCGGGGCGCAATTCTTGGTCGGCTTCAATCAGCCCATCAGCAAATATCTGAAATGGCTGGATGGAGTCGAAGATGCCGACGGGATGTTCGATTCGAGCATCATGGAGGGCAATCATTGCGCCATGGGCAATTGCGAGGTTCGAGGCTCCGGGCCGACGCCGTTGGCCGGATCGCTCGAGGCGACGTACGATTACTTGACACCGGTAGTGACGTGCGACAGCGCATCCGCGTGCAGGTCATATGCGACGATATTGCTGACGGATGGCGCGGAGAGTT
Organism: Polyangiaceae bacterium; assembly: GCA_016715885.1. Lineage (NCBI taxonomy): Bacteria > Pseudomonadati > Myxococcota > Polyangiales > Polyangiaceae > Polyangiaceae bacterium. The sequence goes on along the minus strand of JADJXL010000020.1, from coordinate 262,926 downwards.
GCGAGGGCAATCCGGCCGCGGCAGCAGCGGCGCTTTTGGCCGGCATCAATGGCAAGCCGGTACCGACGTACGTGATTGGGTTTTCGGTTCTTCCGAGCGAGCAGGCGCAGCTCAATCAAATTGCGATGGCAGGCGGGACGAATCAAGCATTTTTCGTGTCGTCGAAGAGCGAATTGGCCAATGCGTTGGCAGAAATCATCGGGCAAAACCAAAAATTCGAGCTATGCAATGGCCTCGATGACGATTGCGACAACCTCATCGACGAGGATTTCCCCGAAAAAGGGCAACCGTGCACGGACGGGGAAATCGGCGCCTGCATGGGCATTGGCACGTACCTGTGCAAAGCGGATGGAACGGGCACGGAATGTGTCATTACCGATCCGGGCGCGACACCGATGGCCGAGATCTGCAACAACATGGACGACGATTGCGATGGTCTCGTGGACGAGGACGACATGGGCTTGCCGCTCGATTGTCCGAACTGCATGCCGATGCCCGAGGTCTGCGACGGAATCGACAACGATTGCGATTTCATGATCGACGAAGAGCCGGACGTATCGACGAACCAACCGGACGTCTATGGTGTTCCTTGCGGGATGCTCACGGCACCGAGCGATCAGGCGCCATGTCAGCTTGGAACGGTGCTGTGCATCAACGCAAAGCCCGTGTGCGTCGGATTCGTGGGTCCGAAGCAAGAAATCTGCAATGGGCTCGACGAGGATTGCGATGGAATCGGCGACAACATGGCGCCGTGTCCCGGAGAGAGCATGTGCATCGAAGCGCAATGCGCGATTCCTTGCGCGGATGGCGAATTCCCCTGCCCGCCGGGCCTTTACTGCAACCCCGACAATTATTGCCTCAAGCTGACGTGCGATCAGATTACGTGCGAACCGGGTCAAGTGTGCATGGACGGCATGTGCGTCGATGATCCGAATTCGTCGTCGAGCTCGTCGAGCGGTGGCGGCAGCGGTGGTTCGGGCGGCATTGCGGGTGCTGGCGGCACGGCGGGAAGCGCGGGCATGGGTGGCGCTGCAGGAATGGGCGGCACTGCGGAGACCGGTGGCAGCGGCGGCGAGCCTGACGACGGGCGGTACGGATTGGCCACGGGCGGCGGTGGATGCAAGTGTGGCATTGCATCGGATGAGCGGCGGGACGCGCCATTCGTCGCGGCCATCATGGCACTCGCGTGTCTTTCTCGAGCAAGGCGCCTTTCGCGTGGGCGCAAGGAGGCATCATGAGCCCCAGACAAACCCACGGATTGGGACTTCTCGTCGCGCTCGTCACGGGCGTCTTCGGAGCCGTGCTGGGTAGCGGCTGCACCGATTCGGCATTCTGTTTTGCCGAATGCGGCGACACAGCGTCGTCGGCTGGCGGAATGGCTGGCGAGGGCGGCATGGCAGGCATGGGTGGCGGCGATGGCGGCGATGGCGGCGGATTCATTGGCGCGAGCGGCACCGGCGGAATGAACACGTGTGGCGCTGACCTATTGAACGACGTGAACAATTGCGGCGCGTGCGACAATCGATGCATGCTGCCGAGCGCATTTCCCAAATGTGTTGACGGTGCGTGTATCGTCGATACGTGCATTGCCGGCACGTACGATGTCGATGGAGATGCGAAGACCGGCTGTGAATACACCTGCCCCGTGCCCGTGCTCGGTCCCGAGCAATGCAATGGTATCGACGACGATTGCGACGGCAAGGTGGATTCGGCCGATCCGGACCTCGAACCGCCCGCGAATTTGTGCACCATGACGCCGGGCACGCCGTGTGCTGCGACGACGGTTGCCTGTAATGGTTCTGCGGGGTGGTCGTGCGTGTACCCGCCGGAAGTCGAAGTGGTATCCGGCTTCGTGCGCACGACGGAAACGCGATGCGATGGCATTGACGGCAACTGCGACGGGAGCATCGACGAATGGTTTCAGGATCTGGGCACCACGTGCAAAGACAGTGCGCTTGGTCAATGCGTCGACATGGGCGTGATCATTTGTGATCCGCAAAATAGCGGAAAAACCATTTGCGACTTGAGCGCGCCGCCGGCTCCACTGCCCTCGCAGCCGGAATTGTGCAATGGCATCGACGACGATTGCGATGGTTTCGTCGACGAGGACATCGATCCAATGGCATTCGACATGGATCTGGTGCCTGGCTCGAATCCTCCCGTGTACGTCGATCGTTACGAAGCTTCACGACCTGATGCGACGATGCAATCGGCAGGCATTCGTGAAACGGTTTCTTGCAGCAAGGCTGGGGTTTTGCCATGGACGGGGGGCTCGTATGCCGAGGCCGAAGCGGCATGTGCGGCGCGCGGAGCGGGATTCCGCTTGTGCACGGCGGCCGAGCTCGAGATGGCGTGCAGTGGCGGCATGGGAATGCTTTATCCATATGGGATGATGTACGACCCCATGGCGTGTTATGGCGTGGACAACGCGGGCGCAATGAATCAGGCACGGCCGACCGGAAATTCGGCAATGTGCACGGCCATGGGCGGATCGTTCGACCTTTCGGGAAACGTCACCGAATGGACCAGCACGCAAACGAACATGGCTTCGGCGCCCGATCGAATCTTCCAGCTCCATGGCGGATCCTATCTTTCACCGCAGCTCGGTCTTTCGTGCACGATGGAATTGCCTGCACGCGCCGCAGAGCAAACGCTCTTGCCGAACATCGGCTTCCGGTGCTGCCGATAAGCGGCGCGGACCCACCCTCTCTCGTTAAAACTCTCGTCAAAAAAAGCACTCGATTTGACACCAGCGCAAAGCTGTCAGTGTCCCTATGTCGTAAACGGACCTGCGACAAACTATTTTCTGGTTGCGCCCAATTCGTGCTTGCCTGCCTTCTTTCCACTGTTCATAGGTGACATATGGGTTATGACCTCGAGCGATTTTCGTCGGCTGATGCGGTCAAACTGAGCTTGCAGCTACGTCGTCTCGGCGTTTCAGCGTCGAACTTGACCGATGTGACGAACAACGTGGTGCAATTTCTGTTCGAGCAACTGCGCGAGGGATCCACGGGAGCTCGGTGTTGTGCCCTCGTGCGCGTTTATGTGCTGACGTCGTTCGAGCATTTGGATGACGACAGACAGCGGTTTGCCGCGAAGTTATGCAGCGATGCGCGTATCACCGATGCGACGCCATGCCTGTCCTTGCTTGCGACGGCCGGAGAAGAGCCCAACTGGAACGCTCCCAGCACATCGAGCGGGCATTTGGCCATTCCGCTTCCGAGCCCCGAGTTTGTCTTGGGGCTGCCGATGGTGCGGTCCTTACTTGCATCGCTCGGGGTGGATCTTGCGAAGATCTTCCGGGCCGATCAGGAGATTGGCGTGAGTTTGGTCGAGGGGGATTTGGGGATTTTCCACGTCCCCGAAGCGCGTGGCGCACCATCGATTCCGGCGCAGGATTTCGTTAAAAAATACGGCATTCGTTCGGTGCTCGGGTTTGGCGGGGCGCTACCGAATGGCGACATCTTTACGATGCTCATGTTTTCCAAGGTGCCGATTCGTAGCGACGTGTGCGAACTTTTCAAGACCGTGGCGCTTGGAATGAAGCTGGCCGTGCTCCGGGTTGGTCAAGTCGCGCTGACGCAACGGTCGCATGAAACGAACACCGACGGTGCGCGCTCGTCGAGCTCGCTCAACGTCGTCTTTCAAGAGCGACTCGAGGCTTTGGAGAAGCTCATCGACGCGCAGGAACACGTTGCGGCCATTCAGACCGATCACATCGCTGCGCTCGTCCAAGAGCTGGGTAGGAAGCTCGACGCCGAACGCGAGCGCGCCGCGACGCTCGAACGGCTTCAACTGACCGTGGAAAAACTCTCCACGCCGATTCTCGAAGTTTGGGATGACGTACTCGCGCTTCCTCTCGTCGGTGTCGTCGATTCGCGCCGAACGAATCAAATCATGGAACGACTGCTCGACGAAGTGAGTCAGCGCGGCTGTCGATATGTCATCATCGACGTGACCGGGACCGACACCGTGGACACGGCCATCGCCGACCATTTGGTTCGCATCGTCAGGGCCGTCGAATTGCTCGGCGCAAAGTGTGTCTTGACCGGCATCCGACCGAGCGTTGCGCAAACGCTCGTCGACCTTGGTGTAAACCTCGGCAGTTTGCGTACGCTACGCAATTTGAAGCATGGATTGAAAGATTGTATTGGGCCGATACGCGGGCGAAATGCGGCGTGATTGGGGCACCACGCGCCTCAGCCACCTAGAACATAACTGGTTTGAAACCGAGCCAGTATTTGCACCCTCGCTCCGCGCGCGTGGGACGCGCGCTTCGCGAGGCTAGTTTACGTTGGGGGGCCGAGGCTCGCCTCCCGGTGCTTTTGCTTGCGCAAAAGCACGGCGAGGCTCGGCCCCCCAAACCCCCCGATTTTCCCTTCAATCCCTGAGAAGTGCCTATCAATCTTTCCGGTACATGGTGACGACGCACGCGCCGCCGAGGCCCAGGTTGTGCTGAAGCGCCACCTTGGCGCCCTCCACCTGCCTCGCGTCCGCCGTGCCTCGTAGCTGCCAAACGAGCTCGGTGCATTGCGCCAAACCCGTCGCTCCGAGCGGATGACCCTTCGAGAGAAGCCCACCGGAAGGATTGGTCACGTATTTACCGCCGAACGTGTTTTGCCCGTCCCAAATGAACTTCTCCGCTTCGCCTTCTTTGCAAAGGCCGAGCGCTTCGTAGGTCACCACTTCGTTGGCCGTGAAACAATCGTGCAATTCGACGACTTGCACGTCTTCCGGTCCGATGCCCGATTGCGCGTAGACCTTGTCGGCCGCCGCTTTGGCCATGTCGTACCCGATCATTTTGATCATGCTGTCGCCGAAGCTCGACGCAAAATCCGTCGTCATGGCTTGCGCGGCAATGTAGATCGGATTCGAGATGTTGTGCTTTTTGGCGAAATCATCGGAGCACAATATGGCTGCTGCTGCGCCGCAGGTGGGCGGGCAGCATTGGAATCGCGTGAGCGGATCGAAAACTTCGGGCGAAGCCATGATCTGCTCGAGCGACAGCACTTCATTGAACAACGCGTACGGGTTCTTGCTCGCGTGTTTGCGCGCTTTTTCCGCCACTTTGCCGAATGTTTCGCGCTTCGCGCCGTACTTCCAGCGGTATTCACGCCCGGCGCCGCCGAACATTTGCGCTGTCGGAACGGATTGATTGAAGCCTTGCACGCGTTGCATGACGTCGGCGTGCTTGTCAATCGGGCTCGGCCTGTCGCCCCATTTCGATCCGAGCGCGCCCTTTTCCATTTGCTCGAATCCCACGACCAAGACGCATTCTGCAAGGCCGCCTTCGATGGCTTGCCTTCCAAGGTAAAGCGCCGTCGATCCCGTCGAGCAATTGTTGTTCACGTTGATGACCGGAATGCCGGTCAAACCGACTTCGTAGACCGCTCGCTGCCCGCACGTGCTATCGCCGAAAACGTAGCCCGCATAAGCTTGTTCGACCGTGCCATAGTCGACGCCGGCATCGGCCAGGGCCGCTTTTGCCGCTTTCGCCGCCATCACGTTGTAGTCTTCGCTCGCGCCAGGCTTTTGGAACTTCACCATCCCGACGCCGATGACATTGACTCTTCTGCCCATTGTCAGCCTCCTTCAGTTTCCGTTCCGTCCGCCTAGCTCGCTTGCCCGAGCAACCCTTTCAAGAAACCCAACCGATGCGACGCAATGCGAACTTCGCCGTCGACGCGCATTTTGCCCGTTTGGAACAGGCGCGCGTCGCTTTCGGTTCCGCGCACCAGGGCCAAAAAGTCTTCGGTCGACATCGTAATGACGGCCGCCGGTTCTTTGGCTCGACCTGTCGAAACTGTCGTATGACCACCCGCAAAGTCGACGTGCCAATCGCTGTCGGGCCCCGTGAGTCGGAATTCGACGACGGCGTCGACTTCCTTGGCCATCTCCGGCGATTTCGCAATGCGATCCCTCAGGGCATCGAAGACCGCCACCACGCCCGGTCCCGCATCCGCCTTTGCCGGTGCCGAAGCCGCCGGCGCCGCTGCCTTCGGAGCTTCGGCCTTCGTCGCCGCCTTCCCCTTGTGCGCCGCAATCGCTGCTTTCGCCTGCTCGGGGTCGATCTTCTTCATGAAGTTGAGCTTCTGCGAAGCCATCAGATTGCCGCTGATCTTCAGCTTGCCACCAAAGTAGAGCTGCTGAGGATCCGCCTTGCCAGATGCCATTGCGAGCCAATCTTCGACGGTGATTTCGAGCTGCGTGTCGGACTTTTCCGCGCCAGGACCCTCGAATACCGATCCTTTGCCATTCTTCAAATCGATCGTCCACGTGCTGTCGGGGCTCTTCAGATCGAATTGGAAAATGGTCTTGACCTTTTCCACGAGCTGCGGGTTCTTTTCAATGTAATCGCGAATCCCGATGAACACGTCGGCCGCAATCGAACCAGGCGTCTCTTGCGCAGGCGCAGCCGCGGCGGGAGCCGCCGCAGTTGCACCACCCTTGGCCTTCTTGTGCGCCGCGATCGCCGCCATCGCTTGCTGCGGGTCGATCTTCTTCATGAAGTTCAGCTTTTGCGACAGCATCAAGTTGCCGCCGATCTTCAGCTTGCCTTCGAAGTAGAGCTTCTGCGGATCCGCCGCGCCCGTCGCCATGCTGAGCCAATCGGCGGCGGTAATCTCGAGCGTCGTGTCGGGTTTGTCCGAACCCGCCCCCTCGAACACGGCGCCTTTGCCGTTCTTCAGATCGATGGTCCAAGTGCTGTTCGGGTTTTTCAGGTCGAACTGGAAAATGCCCTTGACCTTCTCGACGAGCGCAGGATTTTTCTCGACATAGTCGCGAATCCCGATGAACACGTCGCCGCTCGGATCATCCACAGGCGCCGCGGCTTGCGCCGGAGCTGCTGCTGCTGCGGGAGCTGCTTTCGCCTTCGGTTGCGGGATTTCCTTCCAAAGCTCGATCGCCGCGTTCGAGATGACGACCTTGTCGCGTTCCTTGATCTTGCAGCGGAACACGATGCGCGTGTCGCTCTCTTTCCACATCTCGGTGATCACCGTTTCGCCGGGGAAAACGCTGTCCGCAAAGCGCACCTTGATGCTCTTGAACTTGCGCGCGTCACCATCGGCGAACGTGCGGATCACGTGCCGCGCGGCGTAGCCGAACGTGCAGAGACCATGCAGGATGGGTTTGGAGAAACCGAACGCCGAAGCGAACGAGGGATCGGCGTGCAGCGGATTCCAGTCGCCGTTCAAGCGGTACAGAAGCGCTTGGTTTTCCGGGATTTTTTGCTCGATCGTCGCATCGGCAGCGCGCTCGGGCGGCACGTTCACGTCCGCCGAAGGCCCTCGATCACCGCCCCAACCGCCAGCTCCACGAATGAGCGCCGTGCTCTCGTTGATGACGAGCACCTCGCCCGCTTCGTCGTAGCTCTTGATTTCTGTGACGATGAGCGCGTTTTTGCCTTTGTCGAAAATGTCCTTGACCTTCGCCTTGTGCGTGAGTTTCGCGGTCGGCGGCAGCGGCCTCGTGAGCTCCATGTACTGCTCGCCGTGGAGCAGCCGATCGAGCCCGTAGTTCATGCCTGGCGCGGTTTTGCCTTGGCGCGCAAGGTCCAAGAGCGCGCGAAGCGCAGGCACGACGCCGTAAGTCGGGAGTGGGACGAACCCTTGCCCGTGCATCTCGTACGTGTGACGTAGCTCTTTGTCATCGAGCGGGTTTTCCGCGGCGCCGACGCTCAGGCCGTAAATGGCGAGGTCTCGTTCGTCGTACGACGAGTGGATGGGCGGGTATTCGTAGCCGAGCGCCTCGTCGACATCGATGAACTCGTTGCCGCCTTTCGCCGGACCCGCCTGCACATTCGTCATAACGGGGCCCATCGACTGATTGATGTCGGTCGGATGCGTGGCCTTGTCGAAGCTCGTGATCTTTCCGAAGTCGCGCTGAATGTCTTCGATGCGGATTTGTTTGCCGAGGCGAATCGTTTTGCCTTCGGTACGTTCCCAGCGAAGCTTGGCGAAAAACCCGCCGCCGACTTCGTACAGGCCGCCGGTGTCGCTGTTGCTTTCGTGGCACAAGTACGCGACGAGCGGGCTCACGTATTCCGGCTTGAGCGCATCGATGATCTCGGGCGGAAGCACCGTTTCCGTCATGCGCGATCCGGCGATGGGAGCGATCGTGTTGACGATGATGTTTCGCTTTTTGCCTTCGAGCGCAAGCGTACTCGACAAACCCACCATGCCGAGTTTGGCCATCGAATAATTGGCTTGACCGAAGTTGCCGTAGATGCCCGCCGCGGACGACGTGAAGACGATGCGCCCGTAGCCTTGGTCGCGCATGTAGGGCCATGCGGCGTGAGTGCAGCGGAAGCTGCCGAGGACGTGGACGCGGTAGATGAGGTCCCAGTCTTCCTGGGTCATCTTTTGGAAGGTCACGTCGCGCAAGATGCCGGCGTTGTTGATGAGGATATCGATGCGTCCGAACGCATCGATTGCCGTCTTGACGATTTGGTCGCCGTCTTCGACGGAGTTGTAATTTGCGACGGCCTCGCCGCCGGCGGCTTTGATTTCCGCGACGACCTTGTCGGCCGCTTCGGAGCCTTTGCCTTCACCGTGTCTTCCGCCGCCGAGGTCGTTGACCACGACTTTGGCGCCACGACTGGCCAGCAATAGTGCGTGGGATCGTCCGAGACCATTGCCCGCGCCCGTGACGATCGCCACTTTCCCATCGTATCGAAGCTCGTTCGCCATCAGCCATTACCTCACACCACGATGTTTCGCATGCGAACTATCGCATCCTGAAACAATTGTCGAGGGGGAAGTCGCGTGAACGACGTTCCGGTTTGATTTGGGGGGGTATGGGGGGGCCGAGCCTCGCCGTGCTTTTGCGCAAGCAAAAGCACCGGGAGGCGAGCCTCGGCCCCCCCATCGTAAACTAGCCTCGCGAAGCGCGCGTCCCACGCGCGCGAAGCGAGCGTCCAAATCCAGGCCAGGCTTCAGTTACGCTCGTTCGAGTTTTTCGAGCGCACCGGGCAGGAGCAGTCCGCGACCAGCGAAGCCGGCCATGCCGTCGATGGTCGAGGCGAATGAATTGAACAGCGTGCGGTTGTGCCTGAGCGACCACAGGACTTCGGCGTTTGTCCAAGCGGAATCACGCGCGTGCCTGACGCTCCACAACGCGAGCGCGTTGTCGACGTTGCCGATGCTGCGTTCGATGGTTCCGAGCGCTCCTGTGAGAAGCATGGGGGTCGCGTGCTTTTCGGCTTCTTCGAGGATGTCGTTGATGATCAAGAAGTCGTTTTCGAACGGGGTTTTCCGCTCTGGGACGACATTGGTTTCGATGCAGGTATCCACCACGGCGAGGGCCAGGTCGTGGTTGATGTGTGCATTCATTCCGGCGAGCGCGAATTGGACGCGCGAGACGCCGGGACGCGTCCGAAATTGGAGCAGCGGGCGCCAGGCGCGCGGGCAATTGGCGCCTTTGGCATTCATCACGATCGCGTTGAAGTAGCGGTGCGCAAAAAGGACGTCGAGCCTTGCGATGAGGGCGCCATTTTCGAACCTACCCGCATCGATCTCACGAGCCACGGCTTGCGTGACCATGTTGTAGAGCTTGTTGAACCACTTGAGCCCATCGGAATCAGGCAAGGCGACATCGATTTGGTTCATGAGTGCGATGACGTCGCTGATCGACTGCGGAGGGTTTGTCTCGATACGGTGTGCGAGAGGTAGGTCTGCCGACGGATCCGTGCGTCCCAGCAGCTTGTCGAGCACGTTATTCATAGGTGTTCCAAGGCTACTTACGCGGTGCAGCGTGGCCAACTGTTCGACGTGAAACGGTTTGGCGCACGGTGCTGCGACAACACGCGGTATGGGCAATCAGCGGAGGGTCCGAGCAGCTTTTTGCTCGACAGCGCCTAGGCTCTTCACGGTAACATCGCCGCCCTGGTCAATTTCTCGCCCCGTGGAGAACGAACGAATGATCCGCCGTGCACGCTACTTGTCCATTCTCCCCCTTGCATTGCTTGCGACGAACGACGCGCGAGCGACAGAAGCCGAGCCGTATTACGCGTACGCGCAGGCAAATCCAGCCGCTGTCGTAGCCGCTCCTGCGGGTTCGCGTGGGTTTGTCGCATCGGTCGATGACAAACGCGGCACGCCGACGTTTTTCTGGGCTGCGCGAAATGTCGCCTTCCCAAAGAACCTCATCGGTGCGAGCCCCGAACGTATCGCGCGTCATCATCTCGCGGCGCACGCGGACATGTATGGTTTGACGCCGAAAGCGCTTCAGACGGCCAAGGTCGTGATGAAACACGACACGGGGCGAGGTGGCGTCATCGTCGTCTTCCGCCAATCTGTCGATGGAGTCGAGCTGCTCCACAGCGACATGAAGGTGCTTCTCACGCGTTCGGGCAAGCTCGTGGCGCTCGGTGGCGCGCTTCATCCAGGAGCGATCGCGGGCACGGCGAAGAAGTGGGGACCGTTTGCGGTCGCGCCGGATGCAGCGATTGGTCGGTCGCTCGAAGATCTTTACGGAGTCAAACTATCTGCGTCGAGCCTTCGAGCGCAGACGGCAAAGAAGTCTGGGTACGATCTCTTCGACCTCACGGCGCCCTTCAAAGTGGGTTCGTCCGAGCGCGCATTCGTGGAGCCTGCGCGCGCGAAGAAGGTGTATTACGTGATGCCCGACGCGCTCGTGCCGGCGTATTACGTCGAAGTGCAGGTGTCTGCGCCGGGAACGGTCACGCCGGACGTGTTCGCCCACGTGATTGCTGCGAACGATGGCCGAGTGCTCTTGCGCAAGAGTTTGACCGAGTACGACGCGTTCCAGTACCGCGTGTGGGCGGACGAGATGCCGCCGCATACGCCGAAGGACAGTCCTTTCGTAGACTTCACGCCGCATCCGACGGGCGCTCCGGACAACCAAATACCGGGATTCACGGCGCCGTCACTCGTGACGATGGAAGGGTTCAACACGAACCCGAGCGGCATGCCGGATCCGTGGTTGCCTGCCGGAGCGACCGAGACGAAGGGCAACAACATCGATGCGTACACCGATCACACGGATTGCAACGTCGCCGGTGCATGCACGGCAGACGTGGCAGCGGCGAACCAAGGCTTCAACGCCGGGGTTGATCTCCGCGCAGACGTCACGGCTCCGGGGGTGTTCGATCGAACCTACGACACGGCTGCTGCACCGCTCGCGAGCGTCGATCAAAGCAAAGCAGCGACGACGCAGTTGTTCTATACGACAAACTGGCTGCACGACTATTGGTACGACTCGGGGTTCAACGAGGCTGCCGGGAACGCACAAGAGAGCAACTACGGGCGCGGTGGCGAAGAGGCCGACGTGCTGCTTGCACAAGCGCAAGACAAGGCGCTTGGTTTCAATGGTGCCGGCGCCGCGCGCAACAACGCCAACATGAGCACGCCGGCGGACGGAACATCGCCACGCATGCAGATGTTCCTCTGGTCGGGCAGCAACAACTTGTCCCTGAACATCGGAGCACCGATCAACGCGAGTTACTCGGCTAATTCGGCATCGTTCGGACTGCAAACCTTCAACGTTTCTGGCGAATTGGTGCTCGGCGATGACGGCACGATCGAACCAGGCTCTCCCCCAGGCACCCTCAACGACGCTTGCAGCCCGCTCGTGAACGACGTCGTGGGCAAGATCGTGCTCGTCGACCGCGGCTTCTGTGCGTTCGTCATAAAGGCGCAGAACATTCTGGCCGCCGGTGGCATCGGAATGCTGCTCGCAAACAACGCACCCAACACGGCGCCTCCCGGGATGGGCGGCACCGATCCAGGTGGAATCACCATTGGTTCGCTGTCGACGACGCTCGAGAATGGCAATGCGCTCAAAGCAGCTCTGCAACAGGGGCCGGTGACGGTCACCATGTCGCGCGCGCCGAGTGGCGTCGAGCATGACGGCACCATCGATAACAGCATCATTGGTCACGAATGGGGCCATTACATTCACAACCGGCTCGTCGTGACGGGATCGAATCAAGCCCGAGGTCAAGGAGAAGGCTGGGGCGATTTCGTTGCGCTGCACATGGGTAGCCGCGAGGGCGACAACTTCGAAACGGGTACGTTCGCCGACGCATACTATTCGACGGTGTCGTTCCATAACTTTGCCTACTACGGCATTCGGCGCCTGCCCTACTCGCGCGACATGAACAAGAATCCGCTCACGTTCAAGCACATCGACGATAGCCAGGCGCTTCCCCCCATATTCATGAATCCGGGCGGCGGAAACAACGCTCAAGTGCACAACTCGGGCGAAATCTGGGCGTCGATGATGTGGGAGGCGTACACGAACCTGATTCTTTCGGGTAAATACGCGTTCGACGTGGCAAAGCGGACGATGGCCGATTATGTCGTCGGCGGCATGATGATGGCTCCCGTGGGGCCGACGTACACGGAACAGCGTGACGGCATTCTCGCGTACGCAGCCTCCGTCGATAACGACGACATGCTCGAGCTTGCCAATGGCTTTGCCAAGCGTGGTGCCGGCACCTGCGCCATCTCGCCACCTCGCACGTCGACGACCCACATCGGCGTTGTGGAGTCTTACGAGGTCAAGGGCAATCATCAGATCACGTCGGTGAAGGTCGACGACAGCGTTCGAAGCTGCGATTCCGACGGAATTCTCGATGGCGGCGAAGCTGGCAAGGTCACGATCGAGCTCATCAACAACGGCCCCGCGCCGCTCGCGAATACCGCCGTCACCGTGACGACACCCACCCCGGGCGTCATTTTCCCGAACGGAAACCAATTCACGATTCCAAACATGCTCGGGTACAACAAGAGCACGATCTCTTTCGATATCGAGCTGGCGCCGGGGCAATACGCAGATACGGTCATCAGCTTCGACGTCCAAGCTCAAAATGCCGATTCGTGCGTCACCGACGTCAAAATTGCGGCCACCGACCGCATCGACATCGACGACCTCGCCAGCATTTCGACGATCGACACGGTCGATAGCGAAAAGACCACGTTTACCCTCACTGGCGACGCGTCGCGCACCGATATTTGGTCGCGCACGAAGGATGTCGAAGGCAATTGGCGATGGCACGGCATCGACTACGGCGCGACATCCGACACGTCGCTCGAAACCCCCGACATTCACGTCAGCGCGAACGGCAACTTCGTCGTTTCGTTCGAACACCGATATTCGTTCGAAACGTCCGTCGGCAATCCCAATACGTATTGGGACGGCGGCGTCATCGAAATCACGGCGGACGGTGGTCAAACCTGGGAGGACGTCAGCACGTACGCGACTCCAGGCTATGGCGGTACGATCACGAATTTGGCAGGCAATCCAATCTCGGATCGTCAAGCATTCGTGAACCAGAGCGCCAATTACCCAGCAATGACGTCGACCGTGCTCGACTTCAAGAAAAACTTTGCGGGCAAAACCGTCAAGCTTCGATTCCGAATCGGAACGGACTTGGCCGCCGGGGATATCGGCTGGGAAATCGACAACGTCGCGCTCCTCTGGGTCGACAACAAGCCGTTCTCGGGCGTCGTGGACGATACGGGCGAATGCAATGGCGTGCCGATCGCCAACGCAGGCCCGGATCAATCCATCATGGAAGGCAACCTCGTGCAGCTCGATGGCTCCGCAAGCTCGGACCCCGACGGCGACCCGCTCACGTTCACGTGGACCCAGATGGCGGGTCCCGCAGCAACGCTGTTCGCTTCGCAGACCGCAACGCCGGCCTTCCAAGCTCCGGAGGTGACCGATCCCACGATTCTGACGTTCCAACTCAATGTCAGCGATGGCACAGGTTCAGCCGGTGACAGCGTCGACGTGCTGGTCATGCCGGATCCGACGCAGGGCACCGGCGGCGGCGCTGGCATGGGCGGCATGGGCGGCGGTGGAATGGGTGGTGGCGGCATGGGCGGCGAAGCCGGCATGGGTGGCGAAGCCGGCATGGGCGGCGGTGGAATGGGCGGCATGGGCGGCATGGGCGGCGCTTCGTCGAGCAGCAGCTCGAGCAGCAGCTCCAGCTCGTCCGGTGAAATCGTCGGCGTCGGCGGTAGCGGTGGCAGTGGCATAACGCCAGCCGGCGGCTGCGATTGCTCGATCGCCAGCGACGAGTCAGCGCCGGTGCACCCGGGCATGCTCGGATCGCTTGGCCTGCTCCTGGGCTGGCTCTTGCGCCGCAAGCGGAAGTAGCGCCTCACCCCCGGCCCCCTCTCCCCCGCTTCGCGGCGGAGAGGGGGAGATTTCCTCTCGCCCCCGAAGCTTTTCCCCTCGATAAACCTCTCTCGACATCCCGCACGCTCGATGCAGGCGTCCCCGATCGCCTGCTCGGGCGTCCGATTTGCCGATCTGGATGCTCAAGAGCGTCGGATCATCGTTCCGATGTCCCGATCGTGACGAGCGGAACGGGTCTTCGGCGACCTGCAACGGCGATGTCACGCCGGAAATGTGCGTTTCGCCACGGCGAACACCCGATCCGCGTCAGCAGATCGGCTCATCGGGCGTCCGAAGTGTCGATTTTTTCAAAAAGATCGCCAAGTGGGCACGAAACTTGCCCATGTGAGAACCATCGCGTACGACGGTACGCGACGGCTCATGGGTGTTGTTTGGGGAGGACGAGTCAGGGTGTGCAGGCGGGGTTGTTCCAGAGATCCGCAACTTCGGTCGCGTCGAGCGCGCGGAAGTAGATGCGGAATTCGTCCATTTGCGCACCATTGGTGAACGCAGGGACGGTGCTTGTATAGGCGCCAACCTTGAGCGTTCCGGTGCTGGTGGTGAATGACAGCGGGCCGGCTTGAGCCACAGTCTGCGCAAGCACGCCGTTGATGTAGCCCTTGATGTTGTTGAGCGTTGCGTCGTACACGAACGTCGACATCGTCGGGGCAACGTTGGCGGCAGCCGTGAGCAGGACGTCCGTCATGCCCGCTCCACGCAAGAGGATGTTGTTGTTTCCTGCGATGCCTCCGGTAAAGCAGCGGAACGTTCCGGCGGTGAAATCGCCGAAGATGTAATCCGGATTGACGCCAGCAGGCGGCACCATGTTCGCGGTCCAGAACGAAACGGTCCAGGAGCCGTTCAAATACGTGGGCCAGTTCGTATCGACATAGTTCGTGTCGCTCGTGCCGCCGACACCATTGAGAGCCGTGCTGCACTTGCCCACGCCCCCCTGGGTTTGTCCACCCACGATGGTCGCATTCGGCGCATTGAGCGGCGGGGTGACGGCGAGGTTTGGTACGGTTGCTCCCGAGCCGTCGAATGCATAGTAGATGCCGCTGGCGCAGCCCATGCCGCTCGACCTGCCATCACCGCCCAGAGGCGACGGACATTGGCAAATGTATGAACCAGGCGTATTGACGCACGTCGCGCCTGCGACGCAGTCATGCGTGCCGAGCATGCATTCGTCGTCGTCGGTGCACATGCTGGGCACGCCCGTGCATTGGTAGCCGGGCTCAATCGCACACGACGACGAGCACCCGTCGCCATTGTCGAGATTGCCGTCGTCGCAGGTTTCGCCTGCTTCAATGGTGCCGCTGCTGCACGTGCCGAGCGTCAACACGGCTTGCATCGTGTAATCGAAGGTCGCATCCGGAACGAACGGCGACGACGTCACTTCGATGTAGTAGGTGCCTGGCGTGAGGGCCGGGACGGTGAGTATCGAGCAGTAATCCGAGCCGCTGATGTCGTCGTTTACCCCGAGGACGTTGAGGCTCGAATCGTACACGGTGACATTGGTATCGACTTCGAGATTTGCACAGGTGCTTCCAAGCGGCCCATCCATCGATTCGATGGCGATCTCGCCGTTCTGGCCCGCGGGCACGACGAACGAGAAGTAGTCGATATCGAAAGAAGGCTCGATGAGCGCCTTGACCTTGTCATTGAGGAACACGTCTGCATACGCATTGGCCGTCGCGTCCGTGTCATTGGGCTCGACTTCGCAGCCTGCTTCGAGCTGGCACGCGGAGCTACAGCAATCGCCGCTGTTCGCATTGCCGTCGTCGCACGTTTCACCGCCAACGATGACGGTATCGCCGCAGACGGGCCCGCACATGCTGGGTGCGCCGGTGCAGTCCCACCCCGGCTCGATGCTGCACGTATCCGAACAGCCGTCGCCATTGACGAGGTTGCCGTCGTCGCATGCTTCGGAACCGGTAATGGTACCCTCGCCGCACGAAATGACGCAAACGCTCGGCGTACCGGAGCACGAATAACCAGGCTCGATGGCGCACGTGGCAGAACATCCGTCGCCAGGCGTCGTATTGCCGTCGTCGCACGTTTCGTTGGGGTCGAGACCGCTGTCGCCGCAGCTCACGGTGCAGACGCTGGGTTCGCCCACGCATTCGTAGCCGGTTTCGACGGCGCACGTGGCGGAGCAGCCATCGCCCGGTGTCGTATTGCCATCGTCGCAACCTTCGTTGCCCGTGACGCGATTATCGGCACACAGCGAAGCGGCGCACACGCCCGTCGCGCACACGGTGCTCGTGCAATCGTCGTTCTGCGTGCAATTCTGTCCATTGGCGCAAGCTGAACAGGTTCCACCACCGCAGTCGACGTCCGTCTCGACGTCGTTCTGCACTCCGTCGTCGCACGCGGGCGCTGCGCACGCCTGCGCAACGCAAACCTTGCTCGTGCAGTCTGCCGCGGTCAAACACTCGACACACGCACCCGCGCCGTTGCACGTCTTCCCGAGGCCTCCGTCGGTGCAAGTCGTGCCGGAAGGCAGGTTCGCGTGCGCGGGCGTCGAGCCGCTACAGGAATCCGCCGTGCACGCGTTGTTGTCGTCGTTGATGTCGGACGATTGCGTGACGACCTTGGTGCCGCCGAGACCATCGCATTGTTCTTCTTGACAATCGCCCGCCGTTTGGTTCGTCGTGGGCGTACCGATCTGCGTGAAGCTCGTCTCGCAGCTTCCGGCGGTGCAAACGGGCGCTGAACAGTCGTCGGCAGGCTGTCCACAGTCGGCGTCGATCAAGCAGCCGACACATGCACCGGCGGCGTCACAGAAGAGCGTACCGCCTGCTCCACAGCCCGTCCCTTCGGCCACTGGCGTGTGCGTCGGCGTGCCGTTGTCGCAGGCGTCGGTGGTGCATTCGAGCCCGTCATTGGGCATGTCCATGTCGTCGTTTTGCGTCGTGGGAGCGCCCTCTCCATCGCAGTACGTGACTTGGCAATCGCCAGGCACGTCGGTGGAAACGGGCGTTCCTTGCGCGGCCGGCGCCGTGCCGCATTTTCCCGCCTCGCACGTGCGCACGAGGCACTCGTTCTCCGGCGCGGGACAATCCGCGTCGACGGTCGCTTCCGTGCATTCGGCCATCGAACCGCTCGAGCTCGACGAAGACGAGGAAGATGTCGTCGGCGATGCGCCGCCTGTTCCTTGATCGAGATCGCTTCGATCGACCTTCGAGATGACCTCGCATCCGGTCGTTGACATCAGCGTCAGGACCGCAATCCCCAGCCACGACGCGTTTGCTCTGTTCATCGATCGTCTTCTCATGACTCTCCCGTTCCGCAGTCAGCGCGGCACACTGCTTCGCCCTTATTGCACCTAGTCGCGTTGCGAAAGCAAGTTCGAAGCGACAACCGTGACGTGTTCGTCGCCTCTCTGCGTGTGCGAGGCTTAGATTCGGCCTTTCGAATGAATATCGCCAAGCGCGAGATGCCGTGGCACGATTGGTTGGACGTGGGACAAATGTCCCGGTCGCTTCGATTGAGGAGGCTTACATGACTACCATGACACGTTGGCTTGCGCTCTGCGCAATGGTTCCGGTGCTTTCGACGATTGGGTGCGGGGGTGACACGACCACCGTCGATAAAATGAACGACGCGGCGCCCCAGGAAATACCGGGCGGGGGCATTGGATCGGGGGCCGTCGATGGCAAGATCAACGTGTACGCCATCGATGGGGACACCAAAGAACCCATTGCGGGTGCGGCGGTGCGCGTCGGTGAACCGGATGCGACGGAGCCACTCGAGGGCACGACGGATGAAACGGGCCTCGTCACATTCAAAAATCCCGCGCTTCAAGGCGCGCAAACCATTACCGTGACGGCCGCGGATCACGTCGCTGCAACGTGGTTCGGCGTCAACGGCGCGAACGTCACCATTCCGCTCGGTCGGACGAAACCTCCGACGGTGGAAACCGCGCAAGTGTCCGGGACCATTACGGGATTCGATACCCTCGAGAACGCGACGAACCACATTTGGGTCGCGCTCGTGAGTTACTCGTGGAGCAGCAAAATCGGAGATCCCGCGAATGACATTCAGCAGCCGGGAGGAGGCATGGGACCGCCCCCCAATGCGTGCATCAAATTGCCTCCGCCGGCTCCGTCGCAGCCGTGCAATTGGCAACTCGTCACGCGCACCGGAAAACAAATGATTTTCGCCTTGATCATCGACGTCGATACGAAAGGCACGCTCATGGATCAAGCGGATGATACGCGTGCCCTCTATGGCTTCGCATTCAAAACGGGCGTCGAGGTGAACGCGGGGAGCAATCTCACGGGACAGACGCTCGAATTGTTCCCGACCGACATGCTCACCGACTTGAAAGTCACGGTGCCTGCGGCGCCCGCCGGCATGGATGCTTCTGCCGCCATTCCGCTGCTCACCATGGGCGATGAAGGGCAAATCCCATTGTTCTTCGGGGATCAGGTCGACGTGGCAAAAGTCCCGACGCTCACGGGCATCTTTGCATCGGGCCGATATGACGTGATCGCTCGTGCAAGCGTCATGGACAAACCATTTCCCTCGACCACCACGTGGATGCGAGCCGTCGACGTGACCAAGGACATCGCCGTTCCGAATTACCAGGCAACGCCCACCGACCTTGCTGCAACCGGAGGCGTTTACAGCTTCAAAGCCGTTTCAGATGCAACCATTCATTCGGTCGGCTTCGGAGTGCCCATGGGCGAGCGAGCTTGGGCGGTGGCACTTTACGACAATCGCACGTCGTTCAGCCTGCCCACGCTTTCGCCAGATCCCCTGCCCGTCGGCCCACTCATGATGAGCGTCGAAGCCATTACGGTTCCCGGTGTCGACGTGCAGAACTTCGATTTGGAAACGGCGCAAGACGAAATCACGGCCCTCAGCGACAACGGCATCGAGATCACGCATTGATCGGCATGCGGTAACTCCAAACCGTTGCCTTCGCCATCGATTCAGCTTCCGAGCGCGCGTTCGATGGCCTGCACGAGTTTTTCGTCTTCCGGCGCGACAGACGACGGGAAACGCGTGATCACTTGGCCATCTTTCCCCACCAAAAACTTCTCGAAGTTCCATTTCACTTCGCCCGCCGGCTCGGCCTGCGTCAAAAACGCGTACAGGGCATGTTTCCCGCTTCCTTTGACGGTGATTTTTGAAAACATCGGAAACTTCACGCCATACTTGGACGTGCAAAACGTGGCGATTTCCGAATCCGTTCCGGGCTCCTGCGCGCCGTAATCGTTTGCAGGAAATCCGGCGACGACAAGGCCCTTGTCCGAATACTTTTCGTAGAGCTTTTCGAGCCCCTCGTATTGCGGCGTAAACCCACATTGCGATGCCACGTTCACGACGAGCACCACTTTGCCGCGATAGTCGGCGAGCGATTTGTCGGCACCCCAAATGTCCTTCATCGTGAAATCGTAGAGACTCATGGTTTTTCCCTCCTGATTCGTCGTGGCCTGATTCGTCGTAGATCGAGTCGGCGCTTCGGCCGGAATGGCTCGCGACCCACCATCGCAACCCAAGAGCGCCAAGACCAACGTCGCGGCACACATCCCAAAGCGCTTGCTTCCGAGATCAAACATCAGTTGGAGTGCTTAAGGGGCTTTGGGCGCGGTGGCAAGAGCATCGGCGAAGGCTGTTGCGAGCGCCGCGGCAAACGCGTCGTGCGTCGACTTGTCGGCCCAAAGCCGAACCTCTCGCGGATCGAGCGCATGGTGCGTCTCAACGATGACCGAAGGCATCGGCGGCTTCCACAAAACGAAAATCCGCTTGTCGAACGCATGCCGATCCATGAACACGCCAGGCTCCTCCGAATCGTTTTCATACAGCGATCCGTACTCGGCCCCCGCATACGCGCCAAACCCGGCTTCATGCATGCGCCTCGCCGTCCGACGCGCGAGTTTCCTGCGCGCAGCAACGAGCGGCGCGTCGCCGTCTTCGGAAAAGAGCACCGAAAAGCCGGGCGCCGATAGGTTTACGCGACAAACCTTTGCGGGTGCAACGATTTGCGTCTCGCCTGTTTGTCCTCGGATGTCCGAATGGATGCTCAGGAAAACGTCCGCCCCCCACGCCGTCGCGGCTTCGACGCGCGCCGGATATGCGACACGCTCGTCGCCATCGCGGGAAAGTTTGACGTCGAAGCGTCCCGTTCGTCGCAAGAACTCCGCTACGTTTTTCGCAACTTCCAGCGTGAAGTCCTGTTCGTCGCGGCACTCGCACGACTCGTTCCCGGGATTGTTCGGCGCGCCGTGACCAGGATCGACGAAGACGCGCCGAATTCCAAAATCAGCAGGAATGACGGGCGAGATCCCATGAATCCGCCCGAGCGCTTCGGGCCAAACGTTCACGCGAGGGCGCGTGTTTCGTTCCAGGAAAAACGCTGCCGTCGTGAAGCCCATGCCGGTCAAACCAAGCAACAAACTCCTGCGGGCAAGAAGCGTTTCTTTGAGCACGTACCGGTATCGAGGATGGGCAGCGGCGCCCGATCACGCAATCATTCACGCTCGTAACATGACCCGTGTCAAATCTTCGATCGACTGATACTGTCTCCGGCGCATGCCGTTCGCTCCTGCCCCTGCCCTGCCGAGCTTCTTGACGACCGAACTGCCCGAGCGGCGGCGAGCCTACCGGCTCGAACGCGGCCGAGACGCAGGAAAAGTCGTGCACTTCATCGATCACGGCCCGGAACGCTCGCGGCCCGTGCTGCTCATTCACGGCAATCCGACCTGGTCGTTTCTTTGGCGCAAGGTGATCGTTCGGCTGCCGGAAATGCGCTGCGTCGCCCCGGATTTGCTCGGTTTTGGCTTGTCCGATCGTCTTGCGCGCTTGGAGGATCATTCCGTCGAGCGTCACGCGGAAGCGATTGTGGAGCTCGTCGAAACGCTCGATCTGCGCGGCATGGTGCTCGTTCTGCAAGACTGGGGAGGTCCGATCGGGGCGCTCGTGGGGTCGATGGTGCCCGATCGCGTCGCCGCGGTCGTCTTGAGCAACACGGCGGTCGTTCTTCCATCGAATCCTCGAGGTACAGCGTTTCATCGCTTTGCGCGCATGCCCGTCGTGAGCGACCTCGTGTTCCGCGGTTTGGGTTTTCCCCAGAACGTCCTTGCTTCCGTGCAGGGCGATCGCAAGTCGATCAAGGGCACCGTGGCGAAGGCGTACACGTACCCGCTGCGGAGTTTGTCCGACCGCATCGGACCACTGGCGCTTGCTCGCATGGTTCCAGATTCACCGGATCATCCGAGCATGCCGGCGTTGCGTCGCGGCGAAGCGTTCATGCTCGGCTTCACGGGCCCGATGGCGCTCGTCTGGGGCGTGCGCGATCCCATCTTGGGCAAGGCTCTTGCACGGCACGAAAGGGCGTTTCCTCGAGCGTATGTGGCCGCTACGCAAGCGGGACACTTCACGCAGGAAGAGGTGCCCGAGGACATTGCGCACGCGATCGAAGATGTGTGCGCGCGTGTGTCGTCAGCACCGCCCAAACCTTAATTCTCTGGACCTTTGCGTCTCCCCCCCTTGTTGAGGTAGGTTCCGCCGCGCAGCGGTATCGAGCTGCGTGGAGACAAGAGCCGTGACGACGCCCATCCGCACGTCGGACGATCCCGACAAACCCGAAGCGCCCCAGAACTTCATCGAAGCCATCATCGCCGATGACCTCGCGCAGGGACGCCACAAGCAAGTCGTCACTCGATTTCCGCCCGAACCAAACGGGTATTTGCACATCGGCCACGCCAAAAGCATCTGCTTGAACTTCGGCCTCGCGAAGAAGTTCGGCGGCAAGTGTCACTTGCGTATGGACGACACGAACCCGACGACCGAAGACACCGAATACGTCGAGTCCATCCAGAACGACGTCCGGTGGCTCGGATTCGATTGGGGCGAAAATATGTTTTACGCGTCGGATTATTTCGGACGCATCTACGACTTCGCCATCGAGCTCATCAAGAAGGGCAAAGCCTACGTGGACAGCTCGAGCGAAGCAGAGATCCGCGAGATGCGCGGAACGATCAGCGAACCGGGAAAGCCGAGCCCCTACCGCGAGAGGTCTGTCGCGGAAAACCTCGAGCTTTTGGAGCGCATGCGGAAGGGCGAATTTCCCGAAGGTGCGCACGTCGTTCGCATGAAGGGCGACATGGCTTCGCCGAACATGAAGATGCGCGACTGGCCGATCATCCGCATCAAACACGCGCACCATCACCGCACGGGCAACACGTGGAGCATCTATCCGCTGTACGACTTCGCCCATAGTTTGTCCGATGCGATCGAAGGCATCACGCACTCGATCTGCACGCTCGAATTCGAAAGCAACCGCGAGCTTTACGATTGGATCATCGACAACGTCTCGGCACCGGCTCGTCCACGACAGTACGAGTTTGCCCGGCTCAACATCACGCACACGGTGATGAGCAAACGCAAGCTGCTCGAGCTCGTGAAGAGCGGCGGCGTTCGAGGCTGGGATGATCCGCGCATGCCGACGCTCGCGGGGCTGCGTCGTCGAGGTGTGACGCCGGAAGCGATCCGCGCGTTTTGCGAAGAGATCGGTGTGGCCAAGGCAAACAGCACGGTGGAGATCGAAAAGTTCGAGCACTTCATCCGGCAGGATCTCGACAGGCGATCGGATCGCGTGATGGTCGTGCTTCGCCCGTTGAAAGTGGTCATCGAGAACTATCCGGAAGGACAAGTCGAGGAGCTCGATGCGCCGTATCGACCGGAGGCGGACGCGAGCGCGCGGACGCGCAAGGTGCCGTTTTCGCGGGAGCTGTACATCGATCGGGACGACTTTGCGGAGAATCCGCCGAAGGATTGGTTCCGGCTCGCTCCGGGGCGAGAAGTGCGTTTGCGTTACGCGTACATCGTGAAGTGCACGAGCGTGGTGAGGGACGACGCGGGCAACGTGATCGAGCTGCGATGCACGTACGATGCGGCGACGCGTGAGGGGCATTCGCAGGATGGGCGGAAGGTGAAGGGCACGCTGCATTGGGTGAGCGCGGCGCACGCGCACTCGGTGGAGGTTCGTCTCTACGAACGATTGTTCAAGGTCGAACGACCGGACTTGGTGGAAGAAGGCCAGGACTGGAAAGCGACGCTGAACCCGGCGTCGCTCGAGGTGGTCACGGGTGCGAAGGCGGAGCCGAGTCTCGCGACGGCGGTGGGCGGTACGTATGTTCAGTTCGAGCGCACGGGGTTTTTCTTCGTGGATCCGGTGGATTCGAAACCTGGCGCGCCGATTTTCAATCGCACGGTGTCGCTGAAGGCGAGTTACTCGGTGCCGAAGGCAGCGGGCGAATCGTTGGTGGACGAACGAAAAGCAACAAAGGCTGCCGAGCTCAAGGCGGCCCCGAAAGTTGCAGCTCAAACGGCCGAGGATCGAGTGTCGCGGCTGAGCGCGGAAGCGAAGGAGCTTTGCGACAAGCTCGTCGCGGGTGGTGTTGGGCGTGAAGATGCGATCGTGCTCGCGGAAAACGCGGCGTTGCGAGCGTATTACGAGCAGGCGATCGCGGGTGGCGGACGAGCGAAGACGGTCGCGAATTTGCTGGTGAACGAGGTCGCGCGGGAGCTCGAGGCGAAGGGCACGCTGCCGTTTGAGCCGACGTCGCTGGGGGAATTGGCGGCGCTCGTGGATGACAAGACGATCACGCCGACGATCGCGAAGGACGTGCTCGCGGACATGTTTGCCAGTGGCCGGAGCCCGAAGGCAATCGTGGAAGCGAAGAACCTGCGGCAAGTGTCGGATGAATCGGCGCTGGAGCCGATTGTCGACAAGGTGCTTGCGGACAGTCCTGGCGAGGTGAAGCGGTATCGCGAGGGAAATACGAAGCTGATGGGCTTTTTCGTCGGGCGCGTGATGAAAGCGTCCGGGGGGAAAGCGAATGCGGAACGCGTGACGGAGATGCTGACGCGGAAGCTCGGGTGAGCTGATCGGCAACGCACCGCAGGGACGCGCGGGGTTGAAACCCCGCGCTACACCACAAGAAGTCCTCGCGCCACCGCGCTCGGACTGACGTCATGCTGCTTTGTGAGGATTGCAATTTCCTGCAAAATCGCCGATGATGTTTCGCCCAGGGAACGGCCAGTCCTCGAACGGCAGTGAGAGGACTTTTCAATGTGTAGCGCGGGGTTTCAACCCCGCGCGGGGCTGCGGAGAACATGTGTCCTTCAAGCTCTGAGACAGCCGGCAATGATTGGCGCGGGGCTGCCCCATGTCCACTGCGCTGACATCATCCAGTGGACTTCGTCCGCTCGAACGTGGGCACCCTTGGGATGCTCGGTTTTTTGAAAGGAACCCGCTGCATTGGCCATTGCGTGCGGTGGCTCAGTCATTCGAGGGGTTTGCGGATTGGCCCACCATTGCGGAGATTGACGCGGCGCTTTCGGAGCGGGCAGGTATTCATTTTCAGGAGCAACCGCCGCGAGCGCGAAGGCGCAGGCGAGGGCGACGATTGCCGCTGGAAACCGAATCGCTGTATGATGCGCGGATTCAACTTTCGGGCTGGGTTCCGACGCGCCATCGGAATTGGCACGACTTTTTGAATGCGCTCGTATGGGCGACGTTTCCGCGCGCCAAAAAAGCGTTTCATGCGCGGCAACATGCGGCCGTGGCGGCTCGAATCGAACAGGGGGCGCGGGTTTTACCGGGAGCTCGAACGCGGGAGCTGGACGGCCTGGCGATCCTCGACGAGGGCGGCATGGTATTGCTCGTGGAGGAACCGATCGAGCTGCACATCACGGAATGGATTGAGGACGACAATCGCGAGATTATTCGCGCCGCCATTGCAGAACGTCGTGCTGTTGCGTTGCTTTTTGGACACGCGCTCTACGAGACACTTCTCGGCGAAAATGCTTCCGCGACGTGGGCGATGGTGACGCTGCTGCCCTGCCCTGCCCCATTGCCGGATTCTCGAGCAGACCAGATTGTATTGGCGGATGAGCGCCTTGCCGATCGGATCGCGCTCCCGGACAGTTTTAGCGATCCCGATACGTTCCGCAATTTGCCGCTCGATACGCGCGTGCTCTGCGTTTGAACGAATTCGATGGACGTGCACGCAGATTCGTGTATCGTGCGAGCGTCCATGCGCTGGTCGCTCGTTCGTTCCAAAGCTGCAGCGTCGTGCTTGTTTGTCGTGGCCAGCGCGGCAAGTGCGCTCTTGGGAGCACGGACGAGTTTGGCGGACGAAACTCCATCGCTCGCGCTGGAGCCTGCGCCGGCGGGTGATCGTTCGGCGTTCGTCGAACGAGCTGGGGTGCGAGGGCATTTGCTGGTGGCGGCTCGGGTTGCCGTCGATTATGCCCATGCGCCGCTCGTGCTGGTCGATCCCGAGCAAAACGACGATGTCGTCGTCGCGAATCAGACGAGCTTTCACGCGATGGCGTCGCTTTCTTTGCGGCACAGGTTCGTGCTCGCGCTGGACGTGCCATTTTCGTATTTTCGTCCGGGACCAGGATCGACGCCGGGAAGCGGTGCGCCTCGAACAACGCAGGGAGCGCAGTTCGGCGACATTCGATTTGGGGCTCGCGTGAGGCTGTATCAATCGCAAGAAAACCCCGATGAGGGTTTTGTCATTGGTTTGTCCTCGTGCTTTTGGCTACCGACGGCGTCCGATGGATATGCGGGAGACGGGCTTTTTCGAATGAAAGGGGCGCTCGTCGCCGAAGGGGCAAACGGGCGGTTTTATTGGGGAGCGAATGCGGGTATACGATCCCGGCCAACGGCGGTTTTATCAGGAATATTGCCAACGCGCGTGGGCACGGCATTGGGACTCGGTTTGTCCGGAGGGTTTTACGCGGACGGGGACCGAGCGATTGCCATCGGTGCCGAATTCTTGAGCGATTTCACGGTGGGTGGCGACGTGAAGTTGCTGGATCCACGGGCGACGATCGCGAATTTGCTCTTGACCGGCCATTATCGAATTGCGGGTGGACCTTTCGAGGTGGGTGGAGCATTTGGTCCGGGGCTTGGGCAAGGCGCAGGCAGCCCCGACGTGCGCGTGATGGTGTTTTTGGGTCGAGCGCCCGAACAAATGGCGCCTCCGCCCGATCGCGATGAAGACGGCATTCCGGACAAAAAGGACGCGTGCGTATCGATCAAAGGAATCGAATGGCCCGATCCGCTGCTCAATGGGTGCCCTGAAGCGCCAGCGGATCGCGACGGCGATGCGATTCCCGACGATTACGACGCGTGTCCAATGAAAGCGGGCGAAGCGACGTTCGTGCCGCGAACGCACGGTTGCCCGAAGATCGTGGATACCGACGGCGACAAGGTTCCCGATGCGAGCGATGCGTGTCCGAAAGAAGCGGGCATGGGTCCGCCGGATGGAGACGGGTGTCCGAAGCCCGAACCGAAGCCCGAACCGCCTCCAACCGCGACGGTTTTGGACAAGGAAATCATCATTTCGCAGCAAGTTCTCTTCGAGCGCGGGACCGCGGTGATTCAGCCGGAGAGCGATGCCATCTTGCAAGACGTGGCGCGGGTATTCAAAGAGCATCCGGAAATCGAATGGGTCGAGGTGCAGGGGCATACGGACGATACGGGTGACGACAACCTCAATCGACGACTCGGGCGCGAACGCGCCGAAAGCGTCGTGAAGTGGCTCGTGAAAAATGGTATTGCCAAAGAACGTTTGACGCCCAAGGGATATGGGGCCGACAAACCCATCGACACGAACGCGACAGATGAAGGGCGCGCGAAGAATCGACGTGTCGAGTTCCATATTCTGCGTCGAAAGGAAGTGGACAAACCCGCCGAAACGCCCGCCGGAGGTGCACCATGAACCGATTGCCGCGATATTCGGTGATCGCAGGGTTTTGGCTGCTTGCTGGTTTGTCCCAGAGCGCCCGGGTGGGTGCTCAATCGAACGATGAAATGGCATTGCTTGGCGGGCCGCAAGTTTTGCACATGCCCGAATCGACACGCATCGCCGAGCAAGGCATTTTGAGGCCGGTGCCGGTCGTAGCCGACTTGCCGATGGATTTGTCCGTGCGTGCGCGTCGGGTGCTCGTGCATTACCGTCTTTGGGGCGATCCCGATTGGACGACGCTGGAGCTGCGGCGAAATGGAGCGCGGTACGAAGGTGCCATTCCGTGTTTGGAAATCAGCACGGTCACGGGCGACCTGAAATATTACATTCGCGTGCACGATGCAGAAGGACGGGTCATTGCGACGGGCGCCTCGCGCGCAGATCCGTACAAAGTGACCATCAAGCACGACGAGCAGCTCGAAACGATCATCACGCGCGCCAAGTGCCCGGATCCGGCGGATTGTCCAGCCGGGCTTCCGGGCTGTCCGAGCGAAAAAGTCAAAGAAATCGCGTGCAACACCGACGCAGATTGCGAAGGCGGATCGACGTGCAGTTGGCGGGGTTTTTGCGAACGTATCGACAGAAAAAAGAATTGGATTTCCTTGGGCGTTTCGCAGGAAATCGGCATCGTTCCCACGACGGGAGCTTGCGGTATTCATCAGCAGGAGCATGCGGGGTACGCGTGTTTTCGAGCGGACGGGGAGCAATACATCGGCAATCCGGTGCTCACCAATGAACCGCTTGGAGTGGGCCGCGGCACGACGCGCGTCATCGCCGGCTACGAGAGGCTCGTGCATTACGACACGACGCTTGGTCTGCGCGTGGGCTGGTCCTTTTTCGGCGAAGGGCCGACGCCGAATGACGGCACGGAATTCGTTCCATTTTTCGCTTCCGCGCGTGTGACGCATTGGATGGGCAAGGATCCATTCGCGCGTGAAGGATTTCGGCCGTTCGTCTTCGTCGCTGCGGGATACTCGATGGTGGACGTGAAAACGACTGCCTTCGTGCGAGAAGATCCATTTGCGGATTCCTATCAAGGCGGCAATGATCTCGAGCAAACGGTGGAATTGTGGAAACGAGCAGGTGACGGATTCGTGGGCGTGGGTGGTGGGACCATGTTTTCTTGGCAAGCGGGTCGAGCTGCATTCGTCGAATTGGCGGTGCACAGCGTATTTCCATTCTCGGCTATCGTCGTGGTACCAACGGCGGGCGTCATGATTGGATTTTGATGGGGACGAGCCATGACGAAGTGCGGCTTTTCATGTGCGATGGTGGCTGCGGTTTTGACGTTGACCCTGTCGGGATGTGCATCGGATGATTTGACCCTGCCCGAACCCGAGCTCGAAATGCCTGGTGCTTTCGTTGCGGTGGACGGGTACGACGCAGACGATGAAATCACGTTGATTCGCACGATTGATCGGCTCGATTTCAAGTTCGAGACGCTGCTTTTTTTCAC
The DNA here is from genome assembly GCA_016715885.1 of Polyangiaceae bacterium. Classification (NCBI taxonomy): domain Bacteria; kingdom Pseudomonadati; phylum Myxococcota; order Polyangiales; family Polyangiaceae; species Polyangiaceae bacterium. The sequence goes on along the minus strand of JADJXL010000020.1, from coordinate 234,543 downwards.
AATTTACGATGTGAAACCACAAAGCTTCGACGAAGCTCGTGAACTGTCGAAACGTCCAGACCTGCCATTGCGCGTAGAAATCGAGGCGCAGCCGCGTCCAGCCATTACGGTGCATCCATGGCGGGTCGTTTGGTTTCGAACGCTGACGGACGACGAAGAGAGGCGAGTCAAATGAGCGAACGAATTCTGTTTGCAGTATTGACAGGCGTATTCTCGAGCGGCCTCGTGTTTGCTTTTTCTACCGGATGCGAACGTCACGCGAACATTCGCGACGAAAACGACGACACGCTGCTCGACAAGCCCCCGGAGCTCGAAGCAGGGCCGATTCCGGTCGTCGACAGTGGCGTCGAAAGCGACGCATACCTCGCGTGCCTGGATAGGCCGTTGGGCGATTGTGTTGGCTCGAATGACTTTTTGTGCGGCTTCGAGAAATGGATGAGAGCGACGGCAGAAAATTGCCAAATGACCACCGGTTGCAAGACGAATGGGTGGCTCGAAGTGACGATGGCCGGCGATGGGTGCGTCAGTGAAATTCGGATGGACAAGCCAAATGACGAAATGGTTGCGTGCCTGGTTGCCGAATTCGGTGCGGTACGTTGCCCGTGCGCCGAGATCGAAGGGTCGTATTATTTCGGCAATACCAACTCGGGCGCGTGCGCGTCACCCTGATCACCGCGCCCTTCGCTGATGTGATGATTTCTCTTCGCGTCCCGACCGTTTCGTGGTAACGTCCTTCCGATGCGTTCCTTCATTGCACTTTCGACACTGGCGCTTTCTTTCTCCCTTTGCGTTGGCTGTTCTTCGGATCCCGCCAACACGAACACTTCGTCATCATCGAGCTCCGGATCGGGAGGCGGCGGTGGCGCCGGCGGAGCGGGTGGCGCTGGCGGAGGACCAATGGCCATTTGTACCGACCCGACGACGCCCATACCATGCGAGGATCAGGTCGTCTTGCAAATGGACCTGAAGAACAACGTTGCGGCGGGCATGATTACGGACGAAGTCGACGGCAATGGGTTCTGGTCGACCATCGACGCTCGAGGTGGTGGATTCAATCCGACCGAATCGTACGTATATGCGAAATTCACCGACACGGGGCTCGTGAAAGTCGACATGACGGACGAGCAATCGCTCACGTCCATGGATTGGGACATTGCGTTTCGACGATTCGTCATTCGAATCAACAGCGGCAATTCCGGGCCTTCGTGCGTTCAAGCGGCGCGCCTGAAGAATGGCACCGTGTACGAGGACGTCATGGAAGCGCCCGCAGATGCCATTTTCATCCCAGACGAATACTTTTCGGCAAGTTGCGAATTGATTCCCGACGGTTCGGGGCTTGGTTCTCCGGCGACGGCGCTGAGTGGTTTCTGGACGTATGCGAGCTGCGTGCAGATGACCGGGAACGTGTACACCGTGCGCAAAGCCGATGGAACGTCCGTGAAACTCACGATTACCGATTATTACACGCCGGCAATCCAAGAGCAGTGCAACATGACTGGTTCGGTACCGATGCAAGGATCGGGCTCGGCGACGATTCGCATGCGATGGGCAAACTTGCCGTGAAGACGAAGCATGCATGGCGCGGGGTTGCCGCATTCGGGATTCTCGCGGCTGGGTGCGGATCCGAGGCTCCCCTGCCCTCGGCTATCGACAATCCGGGGCTCGAAGCAGAGGTTCGTCCTGACACACCGGGAAACGGACTACAATTCAATTTCGACCCCGGGGATGTCGTCGAATCGGCGCCTTCGGCGTCTGGCAAGTTCCTCGTGCATTTTACGCGCAATGGTCCGAATGCAGTGCCGGCAGCAGATGCCGACATGTCGGGCACGCCGGATTTCGTGGAACAAGTGGCTGGCGTTTATGACGAAGTGCTCAGCTATTACGAAAGTCTGGGCTTTCGGCCACCTCGAACGGACGATGGTTTGCCCGACAATGGTGGTGACGGTCGGTTCGACGTGTATTTGGTGGACTTTGCGGGCATTGGCGATGGCACGTTTCAAATCGATGCGTGCGACAGTTTGAAAAAGAGCCAATGCGCTGGGTACATGGTGCAGGAGAACGATTATCAGGGGTATGGGTATCCCTCGACGCTCGTTGCCAATCGAATTCTCGGAAGCCACGAATTTTTCCATGCGATTCAGGCTTCTTATGACCGCGAACAAGGAAGCGTGTTTTCCGAAGGGACGGCGGTCTGGGCGACGGAATCCTTCGATCCATCGCTGAACGACTTCGAATGGTTCATCGATGGGTATACGAACAATACGGGTCGATCCTTGGACGTGCCGCTGCCCGGGCCGGTCGATGCATTTAGTTACGGTAGCGGTCTCTTTTTTCAATTCCTCGAAGAACGGTACGGCGCAGGCACCGTCCGAGCGCTCGTGGAACGCACGGAAGACGGTGCGTTTGGCGAGACGGACCCGCAATGGCTCGGTGTGACGGGCAAGATGCTCGAGGCGCAAGCGCAAACGACGTTTCCCGAAGCATTCATCGAATTTGCGACGTGGAACTTGTTTTTGGGCTCGAAGGCGGATCCCTCGAGGTCGTATGCAAACTGCGCAAATTATCCGCTCGTGAAGATGGAGCCCGTATCGGCACCGTACACGGACCTCTTGCGACTTTTCTATGCGTCAGCGCAATATTATCGAGCTTTTCCGAATGGGAGGGCGAAAATGACGGCGGCGTTGACATCGGCCGAATCGGCGATGATTGAAACGTCGGACGTGACATTGCTGCTCGTGGCGGAACGCAATGGCAAGTACGATTCCGTGGTGCGCGTGGCGGACGTGCGCGCGGGCGCTGAAGAAATCGACATGACGGGCGCAGATGCGTTCGTGACCGTTGCCATCAATACGACGACGTCCGGCAATTCGCGGCGACCGACGCTTTGTATTGGTTCGCCCGAGGAAGTGGCCGAATGCAAAAAGTCCGTCGAACAAACCGGCACTGGAGGTGCGGGCGGAGCGGGCGGCGGTGGCGGAGCGGGAGGAAGTGGCGGTGGAGATCCGGTTACTCCGGACGAACCTGGATCGTGTGGTTGTCGGACGGTGCCCAGTTCGTCCGGTGCCGGAATTTGGGCATTGATAGCAATGCTCGGGCTTGTTTGTCGTCGCCTCCGCCGGCCCGCAAATTGCCATTGACGTACGCTTGGCGTCGACGATGGGCATATTGAGTTATTGAGTGTGCCATAGCTACTGCGTGTGTCGGCTTCGGCTCCGCGCCCATATTCCTGCCCCCGTGAGAAGGACGACGATCAATATCGATTTGGGGGTATGATTCGAAGAACCTTCTCGACACGAGCACGAGCTTTGGACATCGTCGCTCGTCGTAGGTGGCGGCGACGCGTCCGGACCCGCGTCGGGCATTTCGTCGACGATACCGAGGGCTTCCTTCAATGCAGCAAGCGGATTGACGATACCGTAACCAAAAATCGGATCGTGGCCGTTTTCATGGGGGGACGCGTAAGGAGCGGGGCGCGCGGTTTTGATGAGCAGGTCGAGCACTTCAGCGGACGTTTTCTCGGGGGCGGCGCTCATGACGAGAGCTGCAGCGCCTGCGGCAACGGGACATGCGGACGACGTGCCGCCGAAATTCACGGTGTAATCGGTCGGGTCGAGGCCGCCTGCGCCGACGATATCGGTCGTCAACGTGCCGACGGGAGCGACGATATCGAGTGATGGACCGTAGTTCGTAAAGAATGTCTTGTCAAAAAAATGATTGATGGCGCCAATGGAAGTGACGCCACGAACCGCGGTGAGCTCGTTCGAGCCGACTTCGCGATTGTCGTTTCCGGCGGCAAACAGCACGAGGGCACCCTTGCCGCCGCGGCCGTTGTCGAATACGTTGTTGATGGCATCACGTAAGATGGTCGGCACGGGCATTGGATCGGCAAACCCCCAGCTATTCGAAACGACGGCAGCATTCGTTTCGAGGGCAAAGTTGAATGCTTTGACGTGCGCGTCGAGCGATACGGCGACATCGGTGAGCATTCGGACGCACCGTATTCGGCATGATGGACACGCACCTGCAATGCCGATTCCGTTGTTGGTCGAAGCGCCGATGAGCCCTGCGCAAGCGGTTCCGTGTTCGGCGCCTGAAAATGCGGGGTCGTAGCTGGGATCGGTATCGTCGTCGATCACGTCGAGTCCCGGGTCGAGTTTGTCCACGAGGTCGGGATGCGTGAGATCGCAGCCGGAATCGATGACGACGACAGTGGTCTTCGGATCGCCTTGGGAAATGGCCCAAACCTCGGACATTTGCAGACGTTTTTCGTCGAAGTACCATTGCCCCAAGAAACGCGGATCATCCGGGACGAATGGCTCGGCGTGTCTTTCGAGGCGCAAGTGCAGATTCGGGATGATCTCGAGAATGGCGCCTGGTCGCGCTTGGGGTTTGGCCAAACGAACTGCAATATCGAGGCCGTCTTCTGCATCCGTGGATTCGACTGAATAAATGCCGATGGATGGCATGAGGTTCTCGACGACGCGTAAATGCGCATGCTCGAGCTCGGATAGCTTTGCAGGGTCGATGCGCACGATGGCTTTGTGGTCGACGAAGCTATCGATTGTATTGCCGTTTGCAACGATTCGCACGGGCCAGAGCTTTCTGCCGCGCGCATCGAGCGATGCGTTTCCGTGCCGCATGACGGTCATCTGCCGACTTCCATCGAGGTATGCGACGGTTTCAACGGAAACGCCGCTCGTCGCGATCGCAACGGACGAGGATTGAATGATACTTGCGAAAACGAAGCAAGAAATCAGCGCGCGCGTCGGCACATGTCGTAGATGCATGGTGGCTCCGGGGCAAAATCTTCTTGTCAGGATACTCGGTGCGGGCGCCCGGTGTCGACAAAATGCTCTTGACGTCGAGCGGTTTTTGGAGTTACTTGCACGTGATGCAAGCGGTTACGAAGATTTGGGTAGCAGTTGCGGCGACTTTCGTATTGGCAGGGTGTCGTGAGGATGCGCCGGGGTCCACAGCGGGAGCGCTTCCGCCGGTATCCGCACTGCCGGCAGCAGTGAGTGCGGCGCCGCCTCCGAGCGCTTCGGCGAAGGCGTCGTCCACGCTTCCGAAGAAAAAGAGGCCGAAGACGCGTGAAGCGCCGAATCCAATGAAGATGACGGCGTATCGAAAGCATCTCGCCGAGGGGCGGCGGCTCGCATCAAAATCCACTTTTCCCGAAGCGATCAAAGAATTCGAGAAAGCATTGGAGGCCGTGCCGGGGGATGCTCCAGCGCTGCTCGATTTGGGCTGGGCGGCGTTCAAAGCTGGGGAGCTCGATCGCGCAAAGAAGTCCACCGAAGAAGCATTGGCTCGTACGACGAGCCCCAAGCTCAAGGGAATGGCTCATTACAACTTGGGGCGTATTGCGGAAGAGAAAAAGGACGACAAGACGGCTGTCGAGCAGTATCGAATTTCGCTCGAATTGCGACCCAATGAAACCGTCGAGAAGCGGCTTGCCGAGGTTGCCAAGAGGTCCGGTTCGGCGGTTGCCGTAAAGACCGCCGTGGAACCTTTGCCGTGCCAAACCCCTGCAAAAACGGTCGCGGACGTTTGTGCGTGCATGACGAAGCCGCAAGCCGACGACACGGCGCCTCGAACGTGCGAATCTTTGAAAGACGTGAAGGTCGAGCGAGACGATTTGGCCTTCATCGAGGTCGCAACGACCTTGATGGAGACGTACACCTACGCCGTGGCGCGGAATGAACAAGGTTTCGTTCCCGTGGCCAAGGTTGGATGGGCGTACAATCCCGGAGCATTCGGAATCTACGAGGAATTTACTCTTGAACCGATTGTGGAAAAATCCGCAGGCAAAACGAAGGTCCTGTGGATCGAAGGGACGCGGAATCGACACGACAGTGATATGGGAATCGACGAATACGAGGAAGAAACGAGCAAACTCGTGACTTTGTGCGTGCCGCCTGCGGGAGAGACGAAAACGTGGAAGTGTCCGCTGCATTTGACGACCTCAATGTCGTACGTGCGGGATCGCATGGGAATTGAAGGGTTTACCCCGGACGATGTGACTCGAGGGCTCATGACGAAAGGTTTGCCCGTCAAATCGTCGTGGTCGCTCGATGTAAAGCTACTCGACGGAAAGGTCGAGGTGACGGTGGCGTCAGGCAAGCCACCGGCCGATGTGCAGGCGCTCGCGAAAACGCATTCGCTTTAGCAGTTTACTTGCGGCGAGGGCGGAGCGCGACGACGGTACCTTTGCGATCCGTGGGCGTGTCGTCGGGTGGTAATGCGACCACCAAGCGCTCGATGATGGGCAGAGCGCGCGTGACGGCGCGTTCTGCTCCCAGCTCGTCGAAGTGGCCCGGAAAAACCAATATCAGAACGTAAATCGTAGCAAACGAGCGAGCCAGGTAGCCCAATTTGTCTTCGAGGATCGCTTCGTGCAGGTGCTGACCGCAGTGAAGCTCGGCAACAATGGGATTCGCGCGGACTCGAGCAATGGCGTTCATTGTGAGTTCGGCGCGTCGGGCGATGATTTCTCGCTCGTCTACGGCAAGGCCGGCCAGCGCGTCGACGGGCGGGACGAGGCGAAGGATTCGGCCCGTTTCAGCCGGCTTTGCGTTTTCGGTTGCAGCGAGCTCTTTGCTGGGTCGAGCGAGAAGCTCGCGCCACACGATTCCGATTTCCTGGGCGCGAGCGAATGCTTGGGCGACGCGTGCGTCCGTCGCGGTATCGTCGGACGTTGGCGCTTCTGACGCGCCCCAAACGATGGGCGAAGCTGCATCGATGACGACGGCGGACAATGCGCCGGCTCTTCCGGCCAGGGCATTGAGCTCGGATTCGAGCGTTTTGTTGGGTTCGGGGCGGATGCGAGGGATTTCGGATGCAGCGTCTGCAAACAAATCGGCGAATGATTCGACGACTGTGGCGAGGCGGTCTTGTTTTTCCGATAGGTCGGTCGGTGGTGTGGGAAATGTCAACCGCAATTTCCGGCCACGACCGAGGTCCCAACTGAGCGTTGCGTCGTCGTCGGGCACGTCGGTTGCGGGAACGATATCCACGTGCAGCGCGCCGACTTCGCGCTTCAGGATGCTCGCAAGTCGCTCGAGGGTTGCGGGGTTCATGTAGGGGCAACTCTACTGAAGGGCGGAAATTCGTCCAATGGTAGTTGGAAAAATTTTCTCGAGTCGTCTGTGCTGGCGGTCGTTCGTTCGGGCGCACGGGCGTGCGAGCGTAAACAGGTGTTTAGTTCGAGGTGCCGAGCGAATCGAGCAGTGCATTGAACTTGGGGATATCGAGCTCTTCTGGGTTTGTCACTCGTGAGGCGGCGGCTTGTGTCCCGCGCAGATATCGCCAGCCCGTGCCGTCGTGCCGGAAGTCGCTCAATTCAATGAACGAGCGATTTTGGCCCTTCTCGAATACTCGGGCGAAAAACAGCACACGAGCAATGCCGTGCTGATCGGCATCTTGTTCATCGAGCACGCCGAGGCGCATGAAGCGCAGAGTTGACGCTGCGTCACGTATTTCTCGCATGACTTCGGCTTCCGGGCGTTTCTTGTCTTCGTGTTCGGCATGAATCGTGCGGTAGAGATAAGGTGCGAGTTTATTTGCATACGCCGCGAACCTCGATCGCATGAGCGCCTTCGGTGTGGGCGCTTCGCGTTCGCCGCGATGAAATGGAGCGCAGCAATTCGTGTAGGGCAAGCCGGAGCAGCAGGGGCAGTCGCGCGTATTGGCCATCGGGTGGGAACGATAGCATCGAGAAGGCGAATCGGGCGAGGGTAATATGAATCGGAAGAGCTGAACGTAATGTCAGTATTCGCATCGAGCGGAAGCGGGTAAGTTGGACATGTTGGTGGCTGTCGTGGTTTGCGAGAGCATGGCTGACGAGGAAGTCTCGTGATGGCAATGAGGAGACGTAACATGCGGAAGCGACTTTGGGCGGGAATGGCTTTGCTTGGGGGTTTCACCATTACGGTGGGCGTCGGATGCGAAACGAATGTCGATGGAGGCAGCAGCGGAGGATCTGGCGGCAGTGCTGGGAGTGCGGGGAATGCTGGCAGTGCTGGGAGTGGAGGCGGTGCATTGCAATGGTACACGACGTGTGGGGATCCCGTGTGCATGGAGCCGCCGGATGGTGGAGCGATGCCTCCGGCTGGGGTCATGCCGTGCACGACTGAAATGGTAGGCGCATCGTGTACGACGGCTGGAGCGACGTGCTGGCCATCGAACAGCTCGTGCGGTGAGCTTTTGATTTGCGCGACGAGCGATCCGAAGGAGAGCCCTGGAGGGTGTCCGATTTCGCGCGTGAGTTACAAGAAAAACGTCGAATACTTGTCGGATGCGGAGATCGCGTCGATTGCGGACGAGGCGAAGACGATGCGGTTATCGAGTTGGCATTACAAGGGCGAAGGTGAGGCGTCTCGGCGGCATGTGGGATTTTTGATTGACGACATGCCGGAGAGCATTGCGGTTGCGGAGAGTGGCGAGCGTGTGGATTTGTATGGGTACACGAGCATGGCCATTGCGGCGGTGCAGGTTCAGGACAAGCGCCTGGAGACGCTCGAGCGGGAGCTTTTGGCGATGCGAGCTGAAATGGTGCGCCTGCGTGCCGAGGCAGCTCGGTGTAACGCGACGCCGAAGGTTGAGTGAGGATCGGTGACTCGAACGGCGGGTTGTGGGCCGGCGTTTTGCGCTGGGAGAAGCGAGCCGACGGGATTGTGAGCAGGTGCAAGCTTGCCCACGAAAAATAGTTTAAAAAAAGCTTGCACAAGGTCGATGGTGCGTGTAGTTTCCGCGCCCGTCCGACAAGGCGCCCGTCCCCATCGTCTAGCCCGGCCCAGGACTCAGCCCTTTCACGGCTGCTACGGGGGTTCGAATCCCCCTGGGGACGCCAGTCAACCATCGATGCGAGGGCAAGCTCTCCGGTGATCCGGTAGCGCTTGCCCTCTTTCGTTTCGAACGGCGTTGTGCCCTTTGTCGTCCGCGACGGTCCTGTCGCAAGCGATCCTGCGCCGCGTGGATGGCGGGTGCACGTCGATGCGAGCCCCCGATCACAGCTTCAGAGCGGCGTCAATATTTTTTTCGTGACTGCGAAGCGCATCGAACGACGTGGCTGGGCCGCGCCGATGCTCGCTGAGGACGGCATTCGGTGTGTGGATCACCATCATCGCGTCTCCCGCTCGATGGTGTCACACGTCTTGAAGTCGTAGGGTTTGCCCTCGCCACAAAGAATGAGATGCTCGAAGCAGCACGAGGTGCATAATTGGCCCTCTTGCCGCTTGTAGCAGCCATCGTCGCATGAGCTGGTCGCGGTTAAGCAGTGTTTGGGAACCTCAGTTGCCTCCCGCTTCTCCGATTTCTCCGGTTTGAATGGCCCACATCCTGGGCGCAGGGCGAAAAGGAGACCAAACGCGAAGAGGGCTCGGGGCTTCATCGTGGGTCGTCCTTGTCCGGGCACGAATAGAAGCTGAAGCTTTCCTCCTTCTTGCAGGCAAAGCCGGCGCTACTGCAACACTCGCGACACGCGGAGCCTTGGCCAGCCTTGTAGCAACTGTTTACGCACGCATCCCTGCGCCTGCCGCACCTAGCCTCGAGGGAGTTGTCGTCATCGGGAATGCAACCAGCAAGAGCACTCCCGAACAGAGCAAGCACCACAAATTTCACGACGTTCATCGACCCGTACCTAGATTCGCCAGTAAAGCGCGCACGGAGTCCTGATGCAAACTTCCATGCTGTCGACACGTTCCGGTGAGAGCTGAACACCGCGCTGGCCGCCCACCTAGGTGGTCGTTCGATTGCGCATGAGGATCCGTAAATTGCGCATGGAGCAAGGAGTATCGTTGCGCGATTTCGGTAAGCAGGCGGGTGTGCATCCGCTCCACGTCATGGCCATCGAGCTGGGGCAAGTGGCAACGAATACCAAGACGCTTCGGGCCATTGCAAAGGCGCTCGGAGTCGAGCCGCTCGATCTATTGAATTACGACACCGAAAACGACGATATGGGACAGATCGTCGAGCTGCTGCGCAAGCATCCCGATTGCGTCCGGACAATCATGATCAAGGTAAGGCCGCTCGCGGAAACTGAACGCGTGTCTTGGGCGCTTGCGACCCACGCTCGTAACAAGCCCCAAGCGCCGTGTCGACCTCGGAGCTTTCGAGATTCTGGAGTTTCGTTTACCAAACATCCGAAAAGAGTTTAACCGCGGGGAGGTTGTCGCCCATTTCGCCAGGTTCGTCGCCGCGAGTATTCGTGTCACCGAGGCCGAGTTGGCCGTTATCATTATTCCCCCAGCATTTGACGCTGCCGTTCACGAGTATGGCACAGGTGTGAACTGCTCCGGCTGAAACCGCTGTCGCGGACGCACCAAGCTCGACAAGCGGAAGTGAGTCGCCCATCTCCCCTGATTGCGAACCGCGATCCGCCACACTGCCAAGCCCGAGGGTTTGCCCGTTTCCCCAGCATTTCACCCGCCCATTGCCTAACAATGCACACGTATGGAACGCACCTGCGCTGATTTGCGTCGCCACCAGGTTTGTACCCAAGTTCACGGGTAAAGCATCTCCCATCTCACCCGGTGTGTCCCCCCAATTCTCCGAAATACCGTTACCGACTTGCCCCCGGACATTCTCCCCCCAGCATCTGACTGTATTTTCGACCAGGCGAGCGCAAGTGTGCTTGTACCCGAGCGATATCTCCGCAGCCGTGTGGCCAGTTCCAAGGTCGACAAACTTCAAGTTGTGCCCCATCTGCCCCGCTTCGTATCCGCGAGACAGCTTGTCCCCAAGTCCAAGCTGTCCCTTGTGATTGTCTCCCCAGCACTTGATGGTTCCGCCGTTGAATAGGGCACATGTATGAGCAGTTCCGGCAGCGATCGCGGCTCCCATGTTGCCAGAACCCAAATCGACAGGTTGAAGAGCATCGCCCATTCTCCCCCTGCACCGCCTCAGCATCTCCACGCTATCTGATGCTCCCTCGTGCACGCAAATTGATGCCCCATCGTCCTGTGCACGGTGTTTGATGCCTTTTCGAGGTAGCGCGCTATTCGATGTTTTGCGTGCAAATTCCTCATGCACGCTACTAAATGGATGTGGGGCTTAGGCAAGGTTCGTACAAGCCTCGGATTTGCTCGTTTCGGTGCGACGCCAAATTAGCATGCGCCAATTTCCACTGCATCGAACCTCGAAGACGACGCTGCTCACTTTTTTCGTTCCAAATAGCGTTCGCAAGCCGTATGCCATCGCCAGCGTGCGTTTTTCTTGGCGAATTTGCGCTGATGAATAGGGTAAGACGAAGAAGATGCACTTGGGATGCATAACTTGCGTGCGGAGATCGCTTCGTGTACACCACGGAAGCGGATCCACATGGCTGCGGTTTTGCGGATCGAGCAGGCAAAACGACGGGCACTCTCGTGTGGATGCCCGTTATCGAAGACGCGGAGCGCTTCACGTCGATGTGGCGTAGGGAGTGCGGCCCTGCTTCGCCAGCGATGACGCAGCCGTACTCTCGTGGCCTATTCTTTGATTCCAAACGAACTACTCGAACCTCGGGAACCCCGTTATGGTAACCCCACCATCCGCCTCCAAGTGAAACTCCACTTCCGGTGCGCCGACCATATCGGCCTCACTGTACCGATTCGTGAGAAAATGGACGCGTTGGTTCGATGAGCCGCGCCAGGGCAACCCCTCGACACGCTGAGCCTCGAGATATCGACCATCGACGAGAATATCGGTGACATCGAGCAATGCGCGATGGGCTTTACTCGTCAGCTCGTCCCGATCATACCCGGTAAACACAAATACCGACAGCCCCGCGTCTTGCACGGCTCGCGCAAGGTGAGCCAATGCGCGGGCTTGTGCGAACGGCTCGCCGCCCGTGAACGTGACGCCCTCGATGCCTGCCGTGGCGAGAATCTCGCCTAGCAAGTCATTCACGTCTCGAACGTCGCGCCGCGCAAAGCTCCACGTGTCGGGATTCCAGCAGCCGGGACACGCAAGCGGGCAGCCCTGCACCCATAGAACAAACCGTTCGCCAGGGCCATTCGCGGCGCTTCGTGCCAAAGTGTGGGCGATGTTCAATCGCATCGATCAATAGGTTCGTTTAACAAGGACCAATCGGATTTTCTCGCCCTCACGCGTCTCTTTCACCTGGTAGCCCATTTTCTTGGCCCGCTCATGCACGGCGTGCCGCTGCGCTTCGACGACGCGCTGGCGTTCCTCCTCGAGCCGTCGGCGTTCCGCGGCTGCGAGGCGTTCTTGTTTGGCTGCGTAATGCACTTGGTAGCGAGCGTTGACCCGTCCAAGCCATTCAGTGCCGAAACGCGCATAGTCGTTGCTGAGAATCGCCGTGTAGCCCATGTTCGTTGCAAGGAACCCGATGTCATTGTATGCATCGCCGGTGTGCTCCTTGCGCAGAACGATGTTGGCTTGGCGCCCCTTCTGCCAACCGCGCAGTTCTACCGGTGTCGTCGAACGCTCGATCACCGATTGCGCGATTCCCTGATCCACGAGTGCCGCAATCAAGCACTCCTCGTCGAGCATCGGCGTGACGAGCGTAATATATGCGCTCATTTCTTCTTCCCCACGGTCATCGTGCGCGCCGTCGTGACTTGCGCCGTCCCCGCATCGGGTTTGCGATCCACGGTGGCCGTTCCCGGCGCAAGCCCTTCGAGCAGCCGCTCCAAATCGCGCAGACACACGTCGCCGGTGAATCCTTCGGCATCGGCCGTGATACGCCCGTCGCCGTCAATCTCGATGGTAATGCGTTGCTCTTTCATACATTCTCCGGCGCTACGAGCATGGCCTCGAGTCGTTCGGCGGCTTGTTCGCCTTGCATCAATTCTTCCCACGTTTGAATCACGAGATAACGTTGATTCTTCAGAATCCGCAATGCCCCCACTTCGGGCAATGCTTTATCCGGCACGTTGCTTTCCGGACGCGTCGTGGACGCGGTTGGGACAAACCGGCCCGCATTGCCCGGTTTCTGGCGAGGCGTAAGACTGGGTGGCAGGCGAAAATCGAACTTTTCGGCCGCCTGCTCCTCCAAACTGCTGATCTCGCCACGCAGCCGCGAGACGTCCTTCTTCGCTCGCGTAACGTCATCGGTCAATTTCTTTTTGCGCGCGTAAAGGTCCTTCTTGACCTCCTCCTTGTCCGCGGCCTTCATGGCATCCTCGAGGGACGCTTGCTCCTCGACAAGCGCGGAAACCCACTCCTCCGCATCCGTCAACGCCTTACGCTTCACCGGGATTTCGCGATTTGCGTCGTCCACGCGAGTTTGATGCGCGGCTCTCTGCTTCTCGCGCTCCTGCTCCTCACGCTCTTTGCGCTCGGCTTCATCGATATCGCCTTGCAGTTTACGCGCTTGTTCTTCGATTTTGGCGAGGTCCGACAGCATTTCCAACGCATTCGATGGTCCCGCCGCGGACGGTCGTTGTTTCTCCATCGCTGCCACATTTTCGAGCAACCCCTTGTGGGTACGCCCAAAGCCGAGCAATGCACTCGCGAGACGCAAAAACATTTTTGCCACGCGCCCCTGGTTTTCCTCGACAATCTCCAAGGTTTGGCGCACCTGACCAATACGCGATCGCCACTCGTCATCAACCTTGTTCCATTTGACGATCAGTGGATCCTCTACGGTTCCGGCAGGAAGCTTAGGAGGCACCACGGTCCATCGATAACGAACGGACAATGCGAGCGGCTGCGCGGCACGCCATGTTGCAGGCGACGATTCCGGCACGGTACGGAGCGAATTCGCCATGACGTCGGCGACTGGAATGGGTTGCTCCGCCTCGATGTCACGCGCACCCTTTTCACCGGCAAGCCAGAACTTGGCGGAGCGTAACGCAGGATCGCCGATGCGCACATCAACGCCGAAGTTCCACCGCGCCGGCGCTTCGAGAATGCGAGTGACATCTGCTGTTTGTTCGGGCATGAGCATGACGCTCATGCGCGCACGCGTACCGGGAAGCAGAACTTCGGCGCCATTCGCACCAATGGCAAAGTCGGGCAAGCCCCGGTCGTCCCAGACCACTTCGGCTCGGTCCCGGACGAGTTTTGCAAGTCGATCATGGTGATCCGCGCCGGCCGGAAACCAGAGCTTTCGCGGCGTCGCATCGGGCAGCGAGCCGCCGGTGAGATGCACGAGCGCTCCACGCATATCGATTTCGAGACGTGCGTCCGAACCAACCAATCGCACCGGCGCATTGCGCGAAACGTCGGGCACGTCGAATGGGCGTTCACTGGTGGGGCGCCAAAGTAATTGTTTGCCGCCCGTCCAAGCTTCTTCAATCGCTTCGTGCCAAAACAACCGAAGAAAGACTTGGCGTATAGCGGCCGATTGCGCATCGTCCAGACGAAGGCTCCATGGTCCACCGAGCCATAGCCTCGAGCCATGCGCAGTGTGAATTGCCGACGCCGGCACTTCGGGGACTCGGCGAATCAGTACCTTCGAGGCATAAATCAATTCCTGATGGACGCCTTTCGCTTCCCATTCTTTCGACACGAGGACATAGACTCGAGCACCCGTGCTGGCTTGCTCGAGCAGTTCTTTGAACACGGCATCGTCATTCGAGCCGAGCATCACGAGCACCGGCGAACCTCGGTCGGTGCGGAAAGGAGTCGGCGTTCCATGCGTGAGCCACGTCAAACCAGGCAGAATCGTTGCGGGACGATCCACCCACACCCACGCCGTAGTCAATTGAGCGTCGTCACGGCGCTCGACGCGCTCCCGTGGAAGACGGCGAATGGGTCCTTGCATCATCGGCCACCTCCATTGAACCACTGCGGCTCAGATGATGTCGTCAAGGTTGCGTGGCTCCCGATGCGCATGGCCGCAAGTTCGTCAGGAGCGACTGGATGCGGCGCAAGGTCCACGGGGGCCGCCAATGCCCAAAAGCTCCCCAAGTCTTTCTCGTGCGTTCGCAAAAGGTCTTCATGCGCCGGCAATCTGGGGGAAAACTTTTCGAGCGGCGTGCCTTCGGTCAGTTCGGCAAATCGCGCGCGCACTTCGGCTCGGCTTCGATACGCTGGTTTCTTGATGACATGTCGATCGAATCGCGCCATGGCCCATTGCTGCGCGTCTGTCGTGGAGAACGGACCGATAGGAACGTCCTCCAAAGGCACATTGTCGTACATGCCTTTGCCTAGAACCTCCACACGACGAAGGGTCAAGGTTTTGCGAAAGGTTTCGATTTCTCTCTCGGCGAGCCCTTGAAATGGCACAGCAAGTCGACGTTCGTCAGCGTTCCAAACACCAAATTCCCGCAGCGGTCCCCTACCCCAGATTTCCGCGAGCTTCCACAATTCGAGCCCGTCCTTTTCGGGTTCGTGTTGCATCGGCCGCATGGCATACTTGCCATTTCCCTGCGCAACCTCGATCGAGCCTTCGAGCTGCCAGTGGTCGCGCTCGGCATCGAAGTCGAGCGTCCAGCGCAGGCGGCACGTGGCGTGAGTTTGCTCCACGAAGCACCCCGGCTGACCGTGGTTCGTGGGCAAGTCGCGAACGATGAACCGCTCGTTCGACTTGACCACCGATCGAAAGACCTTGCCTCGCTCGGGTTCGACCGGAAGCTGCTGGATGTTGTCGAATCGCTGATCGTTTCTCGAAGCGAGAGGATCCACGGCGAGCACTCGACGACCGATCAACGGATGCTCGACCAACCAGAGACGGTATACGCCTTGTTCGGGCACCGGCGCTTCATTGCTTTCTGCCACGTCTTCGCCGAGCGCGGTGATTCCACCGTGTTCGTCGCAAAGTCCGAGCGTTCGGCACCACCCGATGACGTTGTTCGCACCGGCGTCCGGCAAACCCGGCAGCACAGACTGCACCATTGCCACGGAGATACGCTGGCCCTGTGCGCGAGCAGCTTTGCACAGCAAGCCCAATTCGGGCCGCCGCTCCAGCCGCGCCATCTCGGCAAACACGGCGATACGCGAAACGGAAATCTCACAACATAAGACTGCTTTCATCGTTTGCTCCGCGCCCATCGACGGACTTCATGGTGATCGACCAGCAGCGTTCGTCCGGCCAATTCTTTCAGCTCCGAAATATTGCAACCGAGGTAATAGCTGTATTTTCCGAGGATGACGAGCTGCTGCCGCGCTCGCGTGAGCGCCACGTTCAAACGGTTCGGGCTATCGAGGAACCCGATGCGACCGGTGTTGCGCATCGATAACATTACCAGATCCGCCTCGCGCCCCTGGAAACGATCCACCGTCCCGCAGACGATCTCGATGGGCAAATCCCTCACCTCGAATCGCGTCTTGCGACTGTCTCCCGTCACCTCATAGAGTTTCTCCGAAATGGCGCGTTCCTGTTTCGAGTAGAAGCACAAGCACGCGACTTCCCACACGCGCGGCGATGTCCGATTCGGCGCTCCTTTTCGCCGCACCCAATCGATGAAGTCTCGCAATATCGAGGCCATGACGTCGATTTCCTGGCGGTTTACGCCATGGTTGTCGTGCCCATCCACATTCGCCCAAGCACGTCGCGACGGGAACCGGCCGAAGTCCCACCCCAAAACATCATCGCGAATTTGAATGGTATTGGCATCCTTGAGTGCCTGGCCCTCATAAATGATCTCTCGCGAGAACTGCGCAATTTCGGCATGCATGCGGTGTTGGAACGTCAGGCTTTCGAAGCGGGCGGCAAAATCATTGGGGCGCGATGCCGCGAGCCCTATCGTAAGCGCACTGCGTCGCGCCGAACGGTCGACGCCGATGCCTTCCTGAAGCACTTCTATGATGCTCGGCAGGCCGATGTCCTCGATTTCCGCAATGGGTTCTGCAATGCTGGTTGCGAGCGGCTGAAGCCATCCCAGCTCGTCACGAAGCCATTTTTTGTCTTTGCGGCTGTACCGCAATTCGTGCAGTCGGGTAAGCCGCCAAGCCAATTCGTTCGCCAAAGTATGCCGACTCAACCACTCCGCCTCGCACATTTCACTCTCGGCGAATGTCGTGACCTTGTCCTTTTTATGCTTGAACGCAAAATCGCGATCGGCGTCGTACGGCTCGGAAAGCCGCCCTGAGCGTGGCAACCACCACGCATGTCGCATCAGGAGCACGTTGCCCTCGTGCAACCCCCCGCTGTTGTCGGCGGTGACGTCCACGGTGAGCAGCAGGTTCGAAGGAAGCAGATCGGCCACCTCGGGCAACAGGTCGTCGGCGACCAGAACCCAATCGGCGGCAGCAAGCTTCAGCGCCGCGGGTTTGCCCGCACGGAGATCGGCAACCGTCACGACATCGACTGGCCCGCTCGAGCTCGCCCCTTTGGCGACCACCCGCACGACGGACGGGCGTGGCTCTGGTTCGACTTGCAATTCACGAGCTATCCACTCGAGCACACCCGGACGTTCAACCATGAGCCAGCGCATTGCCGGCTGGCGAACCAGGCGCCGAAGCATCCGGAACAGCAGCAAGCACGCGCGTTGATGATCCAGCGGGAACACGGGTTTGTCGTTCTCATCCACGAGGTCGCGCAAGTTCGCCACGATGTCCGCTCGATCCGTGAACGGCGGGAGCTGCCGCACGTCGCCCACGATGATCCACCGCTTTGCCATGAGCGCCGGGACCAAAAACTCCTGGATGAGCGTTTTGCTTGCCTCGTCGACGATCAGCACATCCCAATGGGGCATCGTGCTGATCGGCCGCTCGGAGATGTGCAGATCCTGGTCGCGTCCTCTGAAAAGAGGGTGATTCACGATGCCCATCGTGGTGCCACAGGTCAGGTTTGCGGCCATGATCACCGTGCGCTCGGCCATGTCCTCCAAATCCCCATCGCCGTAGACCTGCATCGCCGGCTGCGTGCGCCACATCGATATCAACTTATAGATGCGCTCGTCGAGTTGCGTGGCTTGAACCTTGTCATCGACTTTGTCGATTTTGCCAATTCGCACGGCATAGATGGGGGAGCTCGCTTCGAGCAGGCGTTCCAGCACATTGTCGATGGCCACATGTGTAGAGGCGCAAAGCAGTACGCGTTGTCCTTGCTCGACGAGCTGCTGGACCATCTCACAGATCGCTGTGGTTTTTCCTGACCCGGGCGGTCCTTGGAGGAACGCGAAGTCCGGGCTTCCCAGCGCCTTGCTCACGAACGCGCGTTGCTCGTCCGTCCCACTGCGCGTGGCATCCTTGAGAGCCCGCCAGTCGGAAATGTGCACTGGCTCAACTTTTGGCCAATCGACTCGCTCGGGATTTTCGCAAAGGCGGAGCAACCCTCGATGATGCGGCAGCGGGGCCTCCGCGAGCTGTCGCAAGGCCCGCCGTTGGAGCTGAAGATTTCGCTGGTCCACGGGCAAGTAGAGCGTGCTGTCCTCGGGCGGATAGCGGTCGAGGAGAACTTGGTAACGGTCTTGGTCGACTTTTTTGACCTTGAAGGTCGTGTCCTTGGCATGTCGCTGCTGTGTCCAGACCTGCTCGAGATCGCCCTCACAGAAGGCCGCGCGCGGGTCCATAAAATCTTCGGCGTCGGACGATTCTGGCGGCAAAAGTTGAATCCAGTTCCCCCGCCGGCCAGACGACTCGCCTTCCGACCAGCGGTATCGCAGGCCATTGTCGCCCTTGAGCAACCCATTCGCAGGCGGTTCTTCAACCCGAAGGATTCCTCCGTGCACTTGGAATGACCGGCCCTGCTGATCCACCACCCGATGCAGTTCCGCCGAAGTGGTGAGTGCCTCGGCCTCGACCTCTTCACCATCCACGACGAGGTCGCAATCGTCGTGCTCCCCTTCGACGAGCAGCAGCCAATACCGGTCGTCATCATTGGCGCGTGGGGGAGCCGCGAGTTTTAATGGTCGACCTTGCAAATCACGCACGTCTCGTGGAAGAGGCGGAGCAGCTTCTTGCTCGACTGCTGCGCGCACGCCGCACCAAAACACGTCATCGCTTGGAAGCAGTGGAATGTCGGTCTTGACGCGCAAGCCGGAATCCGTCCGACTGGCAGTATCGACTCGAAAGGCGACCCCACGGTTCATGATGAACCCTTGCTGGGAGAAGTCCGGCGCTTTGCCTTCGGGCCAATGCACAAGAACCACGCCGGGTTGTCGTCGAGGCACGCGGAGCTGGCTATCGACGGGATCGAGGCGAATCGTCAGTAGATTGCGGACCTTCTCCCAGGGAAGCTGATAACGAAATTGCCGCTGCTTTGCCGTGTGAATGGCCTGGCCGAGGTACCGGGTGAACGGCCGCAGCGTTTTCCCCGCCTGATCCATCAGGGGTGGAGCGACCCGCGGATGGCCTGCGGTGGCGTGAAAAAACAATACCTTCACGACCGCCCCCCAGGAATGAACGGGTTGCGCGTTGTCTCTTGCTTCAATCGCGGGACCGTGGTTTCAGCGGAATCCTTCGGAAGCGCCTCAGGAGGTTGACCGTTGGCAAGACGCGCCCGCACTTTCGCCCATTGACGCAGGCTCTCGATTTGGTCTCCCATCGTTCGCGACAGAGGAAACGTCTTTTCGAGCGCCTGCAGAATGTGCTCAGTCGCCAGCTCCTTGCCCTCGGCGAATGCATCGTACAAACCTTCCCGAACGGCTTCTTCTAATTCCGCGCCGGAAAACCCGACCGAGCGCTCGCCTAGTTTCGTCAAATCGTAATCGGTTGGATCTCGCCGTTTCTTACGCAAATGAATCGAAAGAATTTCTTCGCGCACCGCACGCGTCGGCAAGTCCACGAAAAAGATTTCGTCGAATCGACCTTTTCGCAGCAATTCGGGCGGGAGCATGTCGATTCGATTCGCGGTTGCCACAACAAACACCGGCTCGCGCTTTTCCTGCATCCACGTAAGTAACGTCCCTACGACGCGCGCCGTCGTCCCGCCATCCGTTTGATCCGAGCTACCCATCCCGGCCAAGCCTTTTTCGATTTCGTCAATCCATAACACGCATGGCGCGAGCGCTTGAGCGACTTGCAGCGCCGTGCGGATGTTCCCTTCGGATTGTCCGACGATTCCGCCAAATACTTTGCCCAAGTCGAATCGAAGGAGCGGAAACTGCCACGTCGCCGCGACGGCCTTCGCCAAGAGGCTCTTGCCACAGCCCTGCACGCCGAGCAGCAGCACGCCTTTCGGCGCATCCAAACCGAAATCTCGCGCGCCCGCACCGAAGGCTCGTCCACGGCGATCCAGCCATTCCTTGAGCTGTTCGAGCCCGCCGACGTCGGCCATTCGTGCATCCGTCGGGTAATACTCGAGCACTTCGCTTTGCTTGATGATGCGTTCTTTCTCTTGGGCGACGAGCCGCACAGCGCCATGATCGAGACGCCCGAGCTCAGCGGCCGCTTTGCCAAAAGCGAGCCTCGCCTCCATGACCGTCAACCCTCGCGCCGCATCGAGCAGTGCTTCGTCCGCTGAAGCTCGCACGCTGAGCGCTTCCGCCGCATCTTGCAAAACCAAGCGTAGATCGTCGACGCCTGGCAGTTCCAATTCGAGCGTGGGGATCTCTTTGCGCAGATCCGTCGGCAGTCCGGGCACCGGAGTCGACAAAACGACAATCTTTCGAGGCGACGCTGGGAGACGCGCAATCTGCCGCAGCCAGCGCAGGATGGGATGGTGTTCGTCCTTCAGAAATGGCTGAAAGTCTTCGAGCAACCAAATCCCAGGTTCCTCGGATGCGTGAATTTGAGACAGCACCTTGAGCGGGTCGGTAGCGTCCTCGTCCTCCACATGCCGATTGCCGTCTTTGTCGCAGGCAACGAGCCCATCGGACTGGCTCCAAATGCGCACCGGCAATTCCAACTTGTCGGACATGCCAAGGACCAGCCCCTGCACTCGCTCCCATTCGTAGGATGCGACGTGCAGCAAGTTCGCGCCGGCGCGCGCGAGGTGAAGCATGTGCTCGTAGGTGCTCAACGGATTGTCCTCCCAGCATGCGGTCGCACTCGACCATGACGGAAGCTGTCATCTCACCCATCTTTGCAAGCGTCAATAGCGATCTTGCCACGGGTGCGTTGTCCCTGGCACTTCGACTTGTCGCGCTCGGAGAGGGACGCCATTTCCCAAGGTACGTCCATCGGCCGATCATCAGGACCAGCGTCCATTGCTGCTCGCATGATTGATAATGTTGCGGTGACCTCGAGCAGTGTTTTCTTTGCGGCACACCAAGCTGCCCCTTCGGCGCGCTTCTCCTTGTGAAGCTCACGCACGACGAGCGCTGGCTACTCGCGCCGCTCGAATTGTTTCGGCACGGCGCGCCCGAGCCATCCGAAAACGTCGAAGCACCTTGGGCGCGACGAGCGCAAGCCAGCCGAAGTGCGTCGCATGACCCGCGCACGACGCGCCTGAACGATCCTCATGCAAGCGCCGGTCACTTGCTCGACGAGCGCGACCGTGTCGACACCGCCCAATCCTCGACGCTCGACGAGCGCACGCCAACTGAGGCGCGTCGAGTGACCTGCGCACGACGAGCGTAAGCTTCTGGGTCGAATCATCTCGTCGATGCGCTCAGGACGGGCCCCCAATCGGCCGAACTGGCCCGAGTACGCGCAAAGCCAGTAAACGAACGGCCGCGGCGAACGCCGGTTTCCCGTGCCATCCGAAGTTCCACCGATAAGGGCACGTTTACCAAACGTCAATACGGCGCCTTCAGCTCTTCGAAGGTCAGCGAATTGAAGTCGAAGAGCGTCTTGGTATTCGTCAATCCTTCGGGTACGAGCTGCCCGGCATGCAAAACACCTCCCGCGATCCACACCAAACGCGTGCCATCGACATCCGCCCATTCCCAATCCGGCAGATCGAGCACCACGCTGCCGTCCGTCGTTTTTAATCGATGCGTATCGAAATAGCAGCCCCTACCAACCTGATGCGATGACGTCGCGTACGCAGATTTCTCCAAGATCCAGCGCTTCGCGACTTGCTTTTCGAATATGTCTGCAGGTTGCTCGAGCCGCACGAGCCTCCAGCCGTCACGTTGAAGCCGCACGTAGTAGACGCCTGGGCATTCGCCCCCGTATCGTTCATGAAATGGAAACGAATCCTGTTCGAGCCCCCGCGGCGCGCGAACCTCCTCGTTGCCGAAAGGAAACGCATTCAGCCAATAATGCTTGTTCGACGTGAACAATCCACCGCCGTTCCAGCAACTACCATTGGCCCATAACCCCACGGCTTTCAGGTAGGGCGTCATCGAAATGGCCGTCCACGAGCCCTTGACTCGGGTTTTCCACTTCCCATTCATCGCGAAATAGATAAAATGGCGCCCATCTGGTGACAGATCGCAACGCCGTTCGTAAATCCGCCCCTTGAGCCATTGGCCCACTTGAAACGTGTCTTTCGTTCGGTCCCAGCCGACGGTGCACACTCGTTTCGATGGACCACGGCGAATCGCAATGGCCACGGGTGCCTTTCGGGCAAGGATGATATGAACACGGCACGGAATCATTTGCGGCTTGGACATGGAAGTGCTCATTAGTTTGGCGTCCGCGGCACGATGATACGCAAAGCTCGATTCGCTGAACAGCCAAATCGTCCGGGTTCTCCAGCGTGCAGCGCTGATGTCTCGTTCAATGCCTATATCGCTCGCATACGCCCTCGCCGCCGAATGCGCGTCACGAGCCACGCTCCAACCACCAGCGCAAGCCCCGCCCCCGCGCCCTCGCCGCTCCCAGCCACGCGGCATCCGCATCCCTCGTCGACACCCAGGTCCCCCGGTGCTCCGCCGCCCCCGCCGCCCGCACCGCCCGCGCCCGCATTGCCTGCGCCGCCTCCGCCCGAGCTGCTCGAGCCACCGCCTGCGCCGCTCGTGGGCGAATCCATCACGAATTCGTACGCGCCGGCCGCTGGAGGTTTGGCACGGATATACCCGTCCAGGTCCGTGGTAAAACCGTCCGCGCTATGGTCGATACCAGCACCTCGCGCGGGCGAGCTCTCCTTGATGTGGTAATCGTCCGCGTCTGGAGCGACGAATTGAGCGTCGGCGACCGCCGGCACGAACACATTACCCTCGGCCGCCCAGCCCACGTCGTTGCCAGCCGCAATCGCCGAGCTTGGTCCCACCACGAAATTGTTGTACGCAAATGCGCCTTCGACCGCGTCGCCAAAAACTTGCACCGCAGCTTCGCCGAAATCGAGCAGCGTGTTGTGCGCGATGCGATAAGCGACAGGCCCGGGGTTGTTCTGGATGTTCGCATAAATGTCGACCTCGCCGAATCGCATCACCACGTTGTCCGCAACGGTGGTGTCGCCTGCGCCAAATACAAAAATGCCGTTCACGGGCCCGTCGGAAATGATGTTTCGGCGAATGTCGCACTTCGATGGTCCGCCGATTTGCAGACCCATCCATTGGTATTGCACCATTTCGCTCCCGACGCGGCGAATCACGTTGTCGTGAAAGCTGCAACCTTCTCGCGCCATCCCAATCTGCGCTCCGTCCCAGCCGGTGTCCTCCACGAGGCAATGGTCAATCTCGATCCCCTCCAGAAAGTGCGGCATCCGCACCTCCTGCTGCCCATTGCACGTAATCGTGTGACCATTGCCCTGCGTGCTGCCCACGTAAAACCCTTCGCCGCCCGTGTCATGAATCCAAAGGTGATGCAGGTGCACGTTCTTCTGGACGAATTTGTCTTGATCGGCGCTGCCGTCACAAAGCGGATCGGTCTTCGACATGACGCCCGCGAAACCCGTCTCGTACACCTCGATGTGGTCGACTTCGTAATCGGTGCTTTTGTCGAGGAACCACAGGCCTACGCCCGGATGCGGGTCCTTGTCGGGCGCGCTGACGCGAAAGCCATACTCGACGCCGGGTTCGCCGGTGCCCGTGAGCCGGAAATGGTGCGAGCTGCCCTGGAAGTCGACGGCATAAGCGCGGTCCGTGTTACGCACGTTGACGACACCGCCGCAGTTCTTGACAATGACGGGTGCATCGGCCGTCCCGTGGATCTCGCGGAACCGAATGAACTCGTAATCACCCGCCATGATGCAGACGACGTCGCCCGGTTTCACGCCGATGTCGGTGCCATTGACCCCCGTGGTGCCAGGCATGACTTCATGCGTGCAGCCGCATTCGGCGGCGAAAGCTGGAGCTGGGTCGATGGTCAGAAGCGCGAAGACCGCGCCTGCCGAAAGGAAGGTGCCAAGGTAGGTCGAGGAACGCATGTTTGCAGCGTAGCGGCATCCGAGGTGGCAAGACAAGCACTGTGACGAGCGCTTGGGGCGGGACGCAGCGCGAAAGTTACACGCAGGCACCCTCTTCAGAACGGCTGAGCTGTGGCCACGCTCTCAAGATGTTCGCAACATATCGCTGCCGAACTCCCCCAGCCCTTGGCACCGACCAGGTAACATCTGCGTTTTCTTGCGTTCTGGCCCTCGACGTGTGGTACCTTCACGCGCCGATGACGCCCCTCACCGCCGAAGACCGCCTTTTTCTCAAGGAATTTTACCGCGCGGTCATGGATGCTCCGCTCTCTCCCGATGATCCTCGTTACGTTCGACTCTACGAGGACCATGATGCACTCGGTGTCGACCCCGTCGAGCTGCTCGAGCAGACCATCAGCTACGTCGACGACAGCGTGCAGCTCCTCGCAGGCTTTCGTGGCATCGGCAAAAGCACGGAACTGCGAAGGTTGCAGAAACGCATCGAGAGCGCCGACGGCAAGGTCGTGCTGATCGACATCGCGCAATACATCAACATGTCGACGCCGATCGACGTCAGCGATTTCCTCATGTCCATCACGGGAGCCTTCGGCATGGCCCTGGAGGATGACAAGTTCCTCGGCAAAAGCGGCCTCGACGAAAGCGTATGGGAACGATTCCGGTCGTTTTTGGGGTCCATCAAGTTGTCGGAGTTTTCTGCCGAAATCGCCGCCAAAGCCAAGACCGACGTGGATGTGGCGGGGATCAGCAAAGGCGCCGAAGTATCGGCAAAACTCGGCCTCAAGGGCAGCTTCAAAGAGGATCCGATCTTCAAAGAGCGCGTCCAAAAGCACATGGCCGGCCATTTGGGAGGGTTGGTCGTCGAGGTGCACAAGTTTTTCGAAGAGTGCATCAAGGCGCTTCGGAAAAAATACGGCAATGGCGTCAAGGTTCTGATGATCGTCGATTCCATCGAACAAATTCGAGGAACGTTCACCAACGGCACCGAGGTTCAAGCGTCCGTCGAAAACCTTTTTGCGATGCATGCCGCCGAGCTTCGAATTCCGGGGCTGCACGTCATCTATACCATTCCCCCCTTTCTCAAAGTGCGATATCCGAACCTGGGAAGCTTGTATCCGGCGGGCGCGGTGCAGATGTTCCCGGCAATAAAAATCAAAGACAAGAATGACAATGTTGCGACATCGGGCAAGGATGCATTGGTGGAGCTCATCAAAAAGCGGCATTCACGCGCAACGCACTTGCTTTCGGACGCGCAGATGGAGCGAATGGTTGCGGAGTCGGGCGGGCATCTGCGTAATTTGCTGCGTATGGTCGCTGAAGTGATCAGGCGGGCGAAAAAGCTCCCGGTCGATGACTGGGTCATCACGCAGGCGCTCGATCAGATGCGCACAGAGTTATTGCCCATCGCAGAAAACGATGCCCTATGGCTCGCGCAGATTGCAATCACGCACAAAGCGGCGCTCGAAGACCAATCCAATCTGATCCAGTTGGCGCGTTTCTTCGATACCAACATGGTGCTGTGTTATCGCAATGGGCCCGAATGGTACGACGTGCATCCGCTGATTCGGGGTCACGTGTTGCAGCTTGCGAAAGAAGTGCAAGCCGCGCGTGCGGCAAAGAAGGAACATGGTTGAGCCCCGCGAGCCCCGTCTCCCGGAACGTCTTGCCGAGCAGGACGAAGCGGAGTGGGAGCGTTTTCGCGTATCGCTCGAATATGCGACAGGGTTTTGGTTGGCTTTCGTCTTTTCCCCCTCGTCGCTCGATGCGGCCGTGATTCGCCATCGCGTCGCTGGAATGCTCGAAGCGGAGGGCGCTGGGCGAATGGATGTTTGTATGCCGCAATCGCCCGACGAGCTGCGTCAGGCATTGCCGTGGATGTTGTCCCCGGAGCGAGCGGGCGCGGGTTGCGTGTGGCTGCAATCGCTTCAAGTGGACGGGGCGGGACGCGACGAGCAACCTTGGGCCGATGCATGGGGTCACGTCTTTTGCGGACGAACGAGCGGCGGGAGATCCTGCGGCGGCAATTGACGGGTGGGCTGGTCATCGTTGCTCCGCTGGACATGAAGGTGCTGGTGCGCGAGGCTGCGCCGGATTTGTGGTCGATTCGGTCGATTGTGCTCGAACTATCGGGGACGACGGCGGTGCGTCGGGAACAGGCCAGCGTGGTCGTGGAAGAAAAACGCTCGCTGGAGGAGCACCGCACGACGACGACGGCGCCGGATCCGGTGTTTTGGATCTTGGAGGCGAATCGGCGGAAGCCGGGTTCGGAAGGGCGCGCGATTGCGTTGGACCAAGCGACGCTGGGATGGGTGAACGAAGGAAGATTTGCGGAGGCCATGGCTACAGCCGCGGAAGCGGTAGACATTTGCCGTAAGCTAGCTGAGGAGCGTCCGGAGACGTCTCTGCCGCTCCTCGCGACGAGCCTCAACAACCTGGGCAATGTGCAGGGCGAATTGGGCCAGCACGAAGCAGCCCTGGCGTCCATGCAAGAAGTGGTCAACATTCGCCGAAAGCTACTGGAGGAGCACCCGGAAACGTTTCTGCCGAACCTCGCCGCAAGCCTCCATAACTTAGGCATTTGGCAAAGTTCGCTTGACTCGCACGAAGCGGCGCTCGCGTCCACGCAGGAAGCCGTCGACATTCGGCGAAAGCTGGCCGAGCAGCGCCCGGACGCGTTCCTACCAGATCTTGCAGGCAGCCTCGCCAACCTGGGGATTCAGCAAAGCGCCTTAGGCCAGCGCGAAGCGGCCCTGTCGTCCGCGCAGGAAGCCGTCGGCATTCGGCGAAAGTTGGCCGAGCAGCGCCCGGAAACGTTTCTGCCGGGCCTGGCGAGAAGCCTCCACAACCTGGGCGTCACGCAAAGCAGATTGGGCCAGCGCGAAGCGGCCCTGGCGTCCGTGCAAGAAGCGTTCGACATCTACTGGGACCTCTACCAGCAGTCTCCGCAGGCGTCGGCGAACGACGTGCGCAAAACGATCGCCCTGCTCCGCGACCTGCACGCAGCCGTCGGCACGCCCATCGACCCGGCCACCCAGCAGCGCATCGAACAGCTCGAAGCGGACTCGTGCTGAGCCGCAGGTACGCGCACCCCACTCGCCCCCAAAAATCCTCGCCACATTGTTGGCCCACCCTCCCATGTTCCCCTACCCTTCGTGTTCATGCGACGTATCGACCCTTCGCGAGCGGTCCTCGTCTTCTGGTCCGACCTCGTTTTCCACGAAGCCGCATTGCTCGCAGACGACGAGGCCAAACACTTGGCCGCCCCCGTCAGCCAAGCGCTCGACGAATTCAATACCATTCTGAAGATCGACCTCGACACCCGTCGTGGCGAATTGAAAGCAAGCGCCCGCGCAAGCATCGCCGATGCCCATTTGAACGATGCCCTGCGGAAACTGCACAATGCAACGCTCTTCCTGGTCGGCCAAGATCGCAAACAGCCCCAGTTCAAGACGCTGTTCTCCGAATCCATCGACAAGGTCATTCGTTTCGCGCTGAAGCGACAAATCGAAGTCGCCGCCGATATCGTCGGCAAGCTGGCCCTGAAGCTCTACACCGACGACTTCAAAACCACCCACGTCGGATTGCTCCAGCCGCTCATCGACCACGGCAAAACCATCGTCCAAGAAGTGCGCGGCGCAGCGCTCGCCCGTACCGAAGCACGCCTCGACGTGCGCGCTTGGAAAGACAACGCCAATGCCATTCGCCTTGCAAACTATGGCGAGCTGGTTGCCATCGCAGGCCGCACGGGGCGCAAGAAGGATTGGGCCGACGCGTTCTTCCTCAGCAACAAGACCGCCCCCGTGGACGACACCGACGAGCAAGGCGACGAAGACGATCCGGACGAAGCGTAAACCGGCTGAATCGACGATTCCACCGCACGAGATACGAACTCGGCTCCGCATGGGCCGACGTCTTCACGCGTGAAGATGCGAGGTCGGCGCGGCTCAGGGCGGCCCCTCGACGCGTGAAGATGCGAGGTCGGCGCGGCCCAGGGCGACCTGCGGACGCGTGAAGATGCGAGCTGGGGCGAGCCGTCCATGGATCTGTACGGCTCGTGGATGGAGGCTGCCCCGAGCCGTCCATGGAGCTTTACGCGTGGGGGCGTTGGCACGGGCGAGCCGAGTGCGATGCTTCATGGCTGGGGGCGATTTGCAGCGCATGAGTGGCGTCGAACGTAAGGGCGACGTCGATGAGTTTCATGGTGGATTTGATCGGGTGGGTCATGGCTCAAAGCTGAGTCAGCACGTGCCGTACGGCGGTATAGAATGGACCGGATTCCGCCGCTACCAACTCGGCAGCCAAAAGCTGTTGAAGCTCGCTCGGCGATAATCCATGCACATCTGCGACCATTGCCGCAAAGCCCGCGAGGTGACGTCGACGCATGAGTTGCAATCGACCACGATGCGCGTCGAGGTTGAATACACGAAGCGTTGTTCGGGCACGATGTCTGCGCCTTTCGTCGAGATCCTTGCGTATGTCGATTGAGCCATCGGACCGAAAACGAAAAAATTCGTCGGGATCATCGACACAGGGATCGAGAAGGTCATCGGGATCGTATCGCTCGTGCTGGTCTTTCCAATGCCCGCAAGAATCCTCTTGGTTGCATGACGCGAAAAGGTTTGCCCAGGCGAATGTGAGCTCAGGGAATCGATGCCTCGATCGAAAATGCTCGATGTGTTGCCCGAGCTCGTCGAGTCTCCCTTCGCAGTACGCACAACGGTTGCCCTGCATCTGGTCGAGGTGGTCGCGAATTTGTGCCTTTGCCAATACGTCGACGTGGGTCCAGTTGTGGAAACCGTAGCGATAATTTTGTAAACAAGGCGGCTCTGCTACCGTGGACCGGTTGAGTTTCCGCATGTTCAAGTTCCTTCCGGCCGGCCACGCCGCACCTTGAACGATTGGAAACGGATCAATCGATCGCAATCGATGACCACTGGGTGATTGAGGCCAAAATGTGAGACGATTTGCGCGCGAAGGGCCAGAGCCTCTGCCGATTCGGCTTCATTGTCTTCAATGAGTGCGCGGTACCTGTTGAGCCACGACGCTTCTTCCACGTGTGGCACAGGATCCACACCCATGATACGTGCCAAAACATCAGCGCTCTCCACGCCGCGGGTTTGGAACTGGGGCGTTTCAACGATGGCAATGCTGTCGCGAATGCGAATGATGCGAATCGATTCCTTGTCCACCGTCGACAAGACTTGGGGACTGTGGGTGGTTACGACGAACTGGATTCGCGGAAAAGCCTCTCGCAACTGACCAACGATGAGCTGTTGCCATTCTGGGTGCAAATGCATGTCCACTTCGTCGATGAGCACAATTCCCGGTGAAAAGAAACATGCCTCATGGCGATAGTGTGGATTGAGTCGAACGGCTCGATGTGCAAGATCTGCCACGAACCCAATGAGGTTACGAATTCCGTCACTGAGCATGTTTACAGGCAATCGCCCATGATCGGGGTGTGACGCCACAATTTCGCTCGTCAAAAAATCCCAATCGAGCTGTTGCCACCCTGATGGTCTCAAGACAGTATCGACTGCGTCACGAATTGCAGCCAACATCGCTTGCGGTCGATGAGGCGATGCTCTGCCCGTTTGCAATTCATTTTGGGCCTCGCGAACCACACGCTCGAACCACACCGCGAAATGCGTATAGCTTGATGACGATGAAAGACAATCCGCATACGCGCCCGTTTGAAAACGGAGGTCTTCGGCGATCTGTTTCTTTTTGGCAGTGAGCTTGTGTTCACTCCACAATCGTCCAGTACCATAATAGGCAATGACTGGAAAAATTGGCGGTATCTTACTCTTTTTATCCGCGTACGCGCGAAGATCTTCCAAATACCGCTCGCCCCGAGCAACGATCTCTTTCGCGCGAGCGCGTGACATTCGACCATTGGGTTTTGCCAATTCGCATTGCCATTCAATCGAGTCGTAGTGGACTATCCCTCGAGCATACAGTCGCGTTGGCGTGAAAGAGACCATCGACCCTCCCGCAAATCGATCTCGCCCTATTCTCACGTCTGTTTTCACGAATCCATTGCAATGGTTCTTCTCGAGGAGCGTATCGACGAGGGCGTACAAGGCAACGCCCAACCCATCGAGAATCGCCGTCTTCCCACCCCCATTTGGCGCGACCAGCACAGTGAGCTGCGGATGAAACGTGATCGACAGCTCCGCGAACGACCGGTAATTCTTCAACTCCAGCGCATCAATCCGCGTCGTCATACCCTCTCCACCCGCTCCTTCAGCGCCTTGATCTCGAAGTCGACCCGTTTGGCCTCAGCGGTGAGCTGAGAGGACCACGAGCGTGCCGCGGTAACTTCTCGCAGCGAAGGCTCGTCGGCTCGCGTCAGGGACGGCTCGACGCCTTCGAGGCTTGCGCCGCTGGTGATCTCTTCGCGCTTCAAACCGTGGGTTCCCTTGTCGAGGCGATGCCGCCGTGTCCTCGCGTGCTGCGAGGGCGCGGACGATACCGAAAATGTTCGCGGTGGGCAACAGAAATGCGCTCGCGAGGGTGTGTCGAGGCCGCTTCGCTCGACCCTTCAGCGGGCGGCGATCGTCATCGGCAGGCCGTTTGCAAGCCCCAAGGTGCCTCGCATCTCCCAGCGCGGCGAATAGCCGGGGCGCAATCGAGGCTTGAAGCGCGACGCGAGAATCGCAAGCAAAAGGTGCGTTTCGAGCAGCGAGAAGTTATTGCCAAGGCAGATGCGTTGCCCCGTGGCGAACGGATGGTACGCGTGGGCATGACGTGCAGCTTCGCGCTCGCGCGTAAAACGTTCGGGATCGAATACCTCGGGGGTCTCCCAGAACTTCGGATGCCGATGCGTGTAATAAGGCGACAGCATGATCGACGCTCCCGCAGGCACGTGATAACCACCCAATTCGTCGTCGGCGACCGCGTCGCGAGCATAGAATGGCGCCGGCGGATACACCCGCAATACCTCTTTCACGACCTGAAGCGTATACGGGAGCTTGCGCATGTCCTCCACGGTCGGCAATCGCCCGCCGAGCACCCGATCGAGCTCCTCGTGCAATCGCTCGGTCACCTTGGGATTCATCGCCAATGCGTACCACGCGAACGTCATGGTACGCGCCGTCGTCTCGTGCCCCGCAAAATAAATGGTCATGGACTCGTCGTGCAGCAATTGCTCGGACATCGCTTGCCCGGTCTCTTCATCCCGAGCTTTCATCAGGCGCGAGAGGAGATCATCGGGCCATTGCGATTCGTCCGTCGCGCGCCGCTTGGTGATGAGCTCGCTGATGATTTTTTGCACGAACTTCCGCGCTTCGATGTATTTGCGGTTCTTTTCGGTCGGTAGCCACACGGGGAGCGGGATACCCGTGAGCCGCTCGCTGGAGAAAGAAATGATGGTCTGCGCCGCCTCTTGCACCTCGAGGATCGACTCCATTTTTTCGGTGCTGAACATGGCGTTGAGAATGATGGAGGCGGTCACCATGGTCATTTCCTCGGCGATTTCGACCTCGGCGCCGGTATTGGAGAGCGTCCCCCAGCGTTCCAGGAGGCGCGCGGCGTCGCGAACCATCAGCTCGGCATAGGCTTGCACGCCTTTTGGCGTATAAAAGGGCGCCATCAATTTGCGCTGCCTTCGCCACAAATCGCCCGTGCTGACGATGAGGCCCTCGCGCAGCAAAAACTTCCGCAATCCGTCGTAGCTCGCTCGCTTGTCGTATTTGTGCTTCTGCGAGATGTTGACGTGCTCGACCGCGTCGGGGTGCATGGCGAAGACCAATGTGCGCGTACCGATGCGCACTTGAAACACGTCACCATGCTCGCGCCACAACTTGCCTATGAGATCAAGGAATCCGTGTTTGCGAACGCCATGCATGAACTCGAGCATTCCGGGACCGGGCGCTTGTCGCTTCATGTTGTGAGCTCCTCGAAGTTTGGGCCGCAAGGCTAGCCGATCGGTGATTACCGTGCACGTCGTATTCGCAGTGGCGATCCTCATTCGAGTGGACAGGCCCGTCTTGTCGAGACATGTTTGGGCGACGTGCGAGCACCATCGGGTCTGACGGCCCTGACTGCTTTGCAGATGACATGCAAGGAGTGATTTGTGGAACAAGAGAATCCGACGCTGCCCCCGAATGCATCGGTCATTACGCGCACTCGCATGGCCATCCGTGCGCTCCGTATCTTGAAGGACGACCCTGGGAACACGTATTACGGGCCGCTCGTGAATGCGTGTATGGATAGCGAAACGTATGCAAAGCTGGCGCGCGCGTGGCGGCAGACGGCCGACGGTCGCCGGCTGCTCGATGAGCGCCCGACGCTGCAGGGCCGTGAGCTCGACATTGCAGCGCTGGAGCGACTGCCCGAGGGGACGCTCGGTCATGAATTCGTGCGCTATTTCCGCCAAAATGGCATCCAGCCGTTCGAGACCACGTTTACCATATCGAGCGACGTCGATTACCTGAGCAAGCGTTATCGAGAAACGCATGACTTGTTCCACGTGATCACGGGTTATGGTACGGACGTGGCTGGGGAAATGGAGCTCCAGGCATTCGTGCTCGGTAACCTCGGCCTGCGCCAGGCGATGCTGATTCTGGCATATTCGGTTCCGCTGCGAATCAAAGAGAACGGGCTCGAAGGGTTCGGGGCGTACCTTGGGAGGCTCCGCGCGGCGTACCTGCGAGGTTGCCGTTCGCGCGAGATGCTCAGCGTGAACTACGAGAAGTTATGGGAGCAGCCGGTGTCGGTGCTGGCGGAGCTCTTGTGCGCATCGGCTTGAGGTCACCCAGCTCGCATCGCGCAAAGCGAACCTCAAACCTCTACTTCCTCGCCCACTCCATTGCGCCTTGCGCATCCAAGAGCGAATCGCGCAAGAACGCCTGCTCTTTCTCGCTCGGTAGGCATTCTTGAAATGCCGACAAGAGCGCCGACCGCTTGGTCGCATCGAATTCGCCCCACTCTTCGACCGACGGCAAGTCCCCCTCGACGAGCATCTCGTGTACCCGCACCACTGCATCTTTTGCCCCAGCACCGACCGACCTAATTTTCACGGACAAATTGCTCACCGATGTCCCAAGTCCGCTGGCATGCGTGAGCAGTCGCGCAAGTACCGCATTGATGCTCGTCCCCGCAAACGTGTGCCATACCCATTCGCGCTCGTCACGCACCACAGGACGAACCTTTGGCGTCACCGGAACGTCAGCTAGGAGCTTCCGCGCATGCGCGAGCCACATCTCGCACGTCTCGTCGAGCCCCTCCGGCACGTGATCCGATTTTAACAAGCTCAGCATCTGCTCGCATACCCGTCGCCCATAAACCTCCGTTCGCCCCGACCATTGCGGCGTTTCCCCCCGAAGGCGCCGGAACCACCCGCAAAACGCCTCGCGACAGGTCCATGTCCACAATCTTCCAACTTCGCCCCGCCAGGCGAAACATTGGACGAGACGAGCTCAGCATCAGCACGAACCACCGATCCAACGTGCCGACGAGCGTATTGCCATGACGAACGACCAGCGTCTCCCCAGTCTCGAAGACAGAATAAAGTTTATGAAAGTTTTTTGCCCCGAACCGCTGCTCCGCACGTCGCCCCAGCACGAGCACTCCGTCGGCGGCATCGAGCCATCCTTCGGCAACGAGGTGATCCACGAGGCCGAACAACTCCTCGTCGGAAAACCCCGTAAACGATGGCACGAAACGTAGTCGCTCCACGAGGCTCCCTCGCGTCAATCCGCCCGCTTCGAGCAGGTTTGCGAAGATCTGATGCACGAGCACCGACCAGAGGCGCGTCGACAAACGAACGTCTTCGATCCACCCCTGGGAAAACCTCTCCGTGACGGCCAGGGCAACGAGCAACGTCTCTGGTCCATCCAGCAAGAACGTCATCTCCGGACGCGTTCCCGCTCGACGCCCACTGCGTCCCAATCGCTGCGCGAGCGACGACACCGTCCCCGGCGAATCGAGTTGATACACTTCATCCAAATCGCCTACGTCAATCCCCAGCTCCATGCTGCTCGTCGCAATCAGCACCGGATCGGCCGTCCATTCTGAATGCCTGCTCCGCCGCATCACGCTGCTCGCGACCCACCGATGAATGATGCACCCACGCACGCACACCCAGCCGTTCGAGCGCCCCTGCCAAACCTTCGGCATCGCGCCGCCCCTGCACGAAAACGAGCCGCTTTTTCCCCGCACCGAGCGCGCGAATCACCTCGGCAGCTCGCTCCTTCGTTCGCGCCGATCGGAATTGAAATAGTGGCGCCTTGGCGTCACGCGGCGGCGTGATGACGACAGGTCGACCTTCCACACCGCTTCCGGAAAGCCAATACGAAAGGGCCTCGGGATTACCCACCGTCGCAGACAATCCAATGCGCTGAATGTGCTTCCCCGCTCGTCGTTGCAGCCGCTCCACGACCGATATCAAATGCGCCCCGCGCGCGTCGCCTGCGAGCGCATGCACCTCGTCCACCACCACCGCGCGTACGCAATGCAGCAATTTGTCCGATTTTTCTCCGCCCGAAAGCAGCAGCACCTCGAGCGATTCCGGCGTAATCAGCAATATCGACGGCGGTTCGGCCACCATGGCCCGCTTTTCTCGAGCTGCGACGTCACCATGCCATTTGCCCACCGAAAGCCCGACGGCATCGGCCATGCGCGAGTCGCGGCTCTTGGTTGTTCAACAGCGCGCGCAATGGCGACACGTAAAGAACGCTCGTCCCTTCCCACCGTTCCGTCAGAATTCGGCTGATCAGCGGGAAAAATGCAGCTTCGGTTTTTCCTCCTGCCGTCGGCGCCAAGACCACCATGTCCCGCCCGGACAAGACAGGGTCGATGGTCATCGATTGCACCGCCCGCAACGACGAAAACCGTAACACCTCCGCAACGAGGTAGCGAACCGACGGGTGCAAGCTGAGAAAAGGCGCGTCGCTCACAGGTCGAATGACTCGGGTAACGATTCTTGCTCGGCCTCGACCATCGAACGACCTTCACGCGCCGCCCGTTCCTGATCCGACAATGCCGGCGCGCCCGCCTCATCCAACTGGAATGCGTAATGCTCCTCCGGCACGAACGCTTCGTACCTTCGCACCCGTGACAACACGCTCACCACTTCACGCAAATACCGGCGCGGCGTCACCTCCACCTTACCCCCGAATGCACCCGATACCTCGCGCGCCAGTCGCTCGAGGAACGCATCGCTCACTCGATGCGCGGTCCCCGCATGACACACCTCGTACAGCTCGCGCACGCGTTTTCCCACCGCGAGCAGCCGCGCCACGTCGAACGGCGGCAGCCGCAATTGCACCGCGTCCATGTCCGGAAACGGCCCCGCATTCAGCGGCCCAATACGCTGCTGCAAGGGTTCCAGCATCGGGACACCTCGTGGCGAATCGAAGAACGACGTCGTACCCGCAACCACCATCAACGCATGCGGCCATTGCCCCGCATCGAGCGCCCCCATCCAATTCTGTATCAGCTCCAGCCCCGTTTTCCGCGAGTCCGACCGCGGTAGCTTCACCAGCCGCTCCACCTCGTCGATGAGCACCACCAGCCCCCGATACCCTGCTTGCGTCACCATCGTCGACAGCGCACGCAGCATGCCCAGCACGTCCTGGTGCCCCAGTTTTCCCGTAATGAGCGCCTGCTTCCGCGCCGATGCCGCCACCTTGTCGTCACCACTCAGCCATTGCAGCATCGACCGAGCTATTTCCGTATCGCCACGCAACGACGCACGCGCATACGCGTCGAGCGCCTGCGCGAACGCCGGCGCAGCGTCCGCCACGATGCCCAACATGCGCCGCGATTCCTCCGCCATTGCTTCCGCAAATTGCGGATGATCATCGGCAAGACCTCGCCCCAAATCCGGATCCGCCACCCGCTCGGATATCTTGTACAGCCATTGATCCACCAGATCCCGCAGTGCATTGTCCATCTTGTGGTGCACGCCGAGACCACTCGTGATGGCCCGATACATCGCCACGGGCTGATGCAACGGCACCTCCGGATAACTCACCCGCACGTACGTCGCAACGAACCCCTCGGCACGCGCGCGTGCGGCGATGTTGCGCAGAAAAAACGTCTTTCCCGCGCCGTATTCCCCCCGCAGAAACCGATATCGCCCCCGCCCGTCCGTGATGCGTGCGAACTCTTCTTCCAGCGCCGCGACGTGCGCATCGATTCCCGTCGCAAAATGCTCCAGCCCCTCGCGAGGAACCTCCCCCGCGCGCAGCGATTCGATGATGATGTCCGCCGTCCGCGGATCCACCGTCTCCTTCGCGCTCATCGCCGCTCGCCTTTCCAATGGTACACGTGTTCGTGCTCCTGCCTGTCATCCACGTCGAAGGGCACCGGCACCCGCGCACGTTGCAGCGCGCTCTGAATCCCCCGCATCATCCCCTGCGTCAACTGCGGAGCTTTATCAATCAGTTTACCAAGCTGCTGGCTCGACAAAATCTTCTTCATCGCCAACCACTCGAGCGCCCGCAATTGTCGCGGTTGATCCCGAAGCGCATCCATGACGTTCGGCGGAACCATCGCCGAAACGACCGGCTCCGAAGGCGATACCTCGGTTTGCTCGAGCCGCGGCTCGCTTCGTTTCGCTCGTCGCCGCTCGTCTTGGGCAGCCTCCCCCGTCCACCACGCAGGCTCGCGCGGAAGACCTTCATCCATCGCCACCGTATCGATCATCGCGATCGGCACCACGACCTCCTCCAGCGACGCTCCCCCGTGAAACCCACGTCGAGCTACCCCGCCAAACCCACCCACGCTCGTCATGGCATACACCGTTTCCGCATGCAACGTGCGCGCATCGAAAGCCACCGTGCTCGGCACTGCCTCCGGAAAATACCGCTGATTACCCTTCGTTGCCACCTTGCGATCCGCCGCCCAATACGGTGTGTGCCCGTGATCCGCCGTCACGACCACGGTAAAACCATATCTCAATCCCATCGTTAGGATGTTTTTGCAGCCGCCACCAATCTGACCCAGCCCCCACGGTCCCATCGCCGTCGTTTCGTGACTGCTCAGCGCATCGTCGACACCATTGAGCACCACCGCAATCACCTTGTCGTCACTCGATGCAAGCGCGTCCACGACGTTCATTGCATCCGGCCCCAGATCCCCCTTCAAAAAAAGCCGATGCGGCGTCGGCGAGCGCCGCATTCTTTCTCCACGCCGCAATGTCGTCGCTCGCATTCGCGTGCGCCGATTCCGTTTCGCCAAGGATCGGGTTCTTCGGCATGTCACCAAGAAAAATCGCACGCCGCGCGTGACTCGTCACCGTCGGAATCGGCGATAACCCCAAGAGCAACCCATCGGAATCGGCAAGCTTTTGTTTGAGCTTCCCGTCGTGCACGTTCGGCGCGAGCAAACCAATCGCCATTCCATCGTCGGCGCGCCGCAAAAGCACTTCGTAAAACGTCGACAAATCGCAACCATCCAGCACCACCAGCAGCACCCGCCGCCCATCTTCCACCAGCGGCCGAATCAACGCTCGCGTCAGCAAATGCAGTGGCAACGCATCGGGAAGCTGCACGGTGTTCCGGTACGCATCCTCCTCGTTTTTCGCGAGCGTCTCTGCAAATCGCGCGTTCAATCCATCGCGCACACCCAAATACCGTTCCAATACGCGACGCCGCGCATCCCGCAACTCCGTCACCTGCTCGCCCAACCGTCGCGCCGAACGCGCCGCCATGTCGGCCCATGCCCCATGGTCGCGCGCAAATGCGGCCCATTCCTCCACCGTGCCCCCAGCCGTCGGCGCCAGCGCCTCTGCCTCGTTGCAAAACCGCGCCAACCGACTCAGCTCCTCCACCAACGCCATCACCTCGCCAAACGCTTGCTTGTGCAGGTTTTTCCCAAGCGGATCGATGTCCGCCTTGCGCGGCGGATTCCCCGCAGCCGCCGCTGCCCCCACCTCGAACAGCGCCCGCTCCATCACGCTCCGAAGCAGCCCATGTTTCCCCGCTTGTCGCGTATCCAGCCGCAACCGATGCGCCTCTCCCTCCGCCATCGCAAGCCGCTCACCCACCCCGCTCGGCGACGCCTTCCACGCCTCACGCGCCGCAGCCTCCACCAATCGCTGCAACGTCTCCCAATCTCGCTCCGTCTCCACGCGCGGAACCTTCGGCGCCCGCGCGCGCCCTCGTCCGTCCCCGCAAGCGCCCCAGCCCACACAATGCGTCCAGCTTCTGCTCACATAGCGCCCACGCCAGCCATTCCCCCACGCGCCCATGCGCCTCCACCAACACATCCGTCGCCAACTGCGGCAGTGACGGCACCTTCGGCGGCGCCACCATCCATTGCGCCAGCAATTCCTCCGGCGATCGCCTCTCCAGCTTCCGGTCGATGCCGAGTTCCATCGCCACGAGCACCTGCTTCACCTCCGTCTCCGTCACCGCCCTCCCCGTCGACGTGAACGCAGTCCCGTATCGCGCAAGCGCGCGCGACCTCTTCATCACCGATTCAGCCAATGTCCCATTCTGAATCCGCACGCAAAAGTTCCCCGCCAACCCCGCCACCACGTCGTGCGCTTGCACCTCGATCGCCCGACCCATGTACGTGCGCTCCAGCAAATCCAGCGGCACCTTCATGTCATTCGGAATCGCCGCCACCAGCCGATGCCCCCCGAGCAGCGCATTGCGAAGCCCAAGCTCCCCCTTCACCCGCACGAATTGAAACGCCTCTCCACCGTGCTCGAACGTCGACGGCGTGTCCGCAATCGATTCGTGAAAGAAGACCAGCGCCAAGTCCGTGTCGATCGGCTTTTGCTGCCGCAATCGCCGCAGCAGCCAATCCAGCACCCGATCCCCCAGCGTCACGACTTGCCCCCTCGCGCCGTCACCACCACTTCCACGTCGAACCGCTCTCCCTCGGCGCGCTGTACCACGTCGTCCACCATCGCCAGCAATGCCTCGCGCAACCTCTCACGCGTCACGTCCTGCTGGCTCTTCTTGATGGGCTCCCCTCGTCCCGATCCGCCCGCGACTGGGTACTTCCCACTCGGCTTCTTTTTTCCCCCGTCCGGCGGCACGGGCGTCGGCCGCGGCTCCGTATTCCCCAAAGGCAAACCTTGTTGCGGTTGATTGAGCAATTCCCCAAAAATCCGGTCGGCCTTCTCCGTCCACAAATGCGCATTCAGCGACAACCTTCGGCTCACCGGCTCGCGCAACAGGTTTTGCAACGCCAACACCACGTCGTGTTTTTGCGCCTCGCTCCCCTGCTTCTGGATGTGCTCGAATGCCCGCTTGTGCGCTTCGATCTTCTGAATCGCTCGGAGCTCCTCGTCGACGATATCCGCCAGCTCTTTCCACGCCGGCATCGCAGGATCCTTGTCCACCGCCGCCAATATCCGCGCTCGCTGCGCCGGATCCACCGTGTCCAGGATCTGCTTCAACACCTCGATCAGCTTTCCAATCGTCATCGCCCGATCCGACGACGACGTCTCCACCTTCGCCCACCCCATCGTCCGCCGCAAATGGTCCTGCAACGTCTCCACCGACCCGCGCAATCGCTTCGTCGCCTTCTGCACCTCCTGCGACAACTTCACCTGCTCCGGCGGCGACGGCAATTCCCCGGTTTTCTCCACATCGAGCAGCCTGCGCGCCACGCTTCGCGCCCTGTCCCACGTCGGCGCATCCACCACGTCCGCCTTCACCAGCTCGAACTCCAAAGGCAACCCCGATAACCCCTCGAACGTCAGCGGCTGGTTGTCCTTGCCCCGCGCCTCGTACCCCTCCACTTGCAGCAAGTAATACAAGAAGAACCGCACCACCTCGTCGGAAAAGCCAAACCCATCCTTGCCGCCCGCCATCAGCTTTTCACGCAATGCCGACGCCCGAAACCGCACAGGCTCGCGCGCGATCCAATCGCGAACCGCCGTCAAAAAACGACCATCGATGCGCCGGCTGATCGACGCCTCCCCCGCATACACCATTTCGAGCGGCACGCCGAACGCCGTCACGATATCCATTTCGCTCGTCTTCAAGTCCACCGGCTGCCCCGTTTGCGAAGCCTTCGCCACCCAATCGCTCAGCTTCTCCAGCTCCTTCACCTGCACTCGACGCTTGAAGTGCGGATGCTGCGGATATCGATTGTCCAGCATCGAAAGCGCAAGCCCCTCCAGCGCCTTGCCCCGGTCCCGCCCGACCACCGTCAAGTTGTCCAGCAAGTCCGAACAACCCTCCACGATGCCTTGCTCGAAGTAGAGTCGCCCAATCGCCGCCTTCAGCGTCTCGTGTTGCCCCTGGTAAAACGCCTCCAGCGCCGATGCAATCGCGTGCGCCTCCCGCGGCGCATAATCATTGTCCACGTAATGCCGCCGCGATGCCCGTATCCGCTCGATCGCCGCCGCATTGTCCAGCGCCTTGCGCTCCGTCTCCGTGAAATGCTCCGGCAACCACGCCACCGTCCAGCTCCGCTTCCGCTGCCGCGCCCGCTGCACCGCCGTCACGTCGTCCTGTCGCCCGCTGCCCGATTGCTCGTCGAACGGATAGTCCACCAATATCAAAAATTCGTGCGTCCCCGGATCGAAATCATTCTCCTGCCCCGCGTAACTCAACGTCCGCACGTTCGCCAGACGCACCTGCCCCTTGCGCCGCGTCCCCCGCCACGTTACCGAAAGCGTAGCGCTCGTCCCCGAATCCAATCCGAGCCCCAATTCCGCGTCCAGCAGCTTCAAACAATATCGGAACCGATCCGCGTGCACCAAGTCCCCGCGCGCCCTGGCCAATACCTTTTCAATGTCCACCCGCTCCGTCTTGATCGTCACCAGCGGATCCGTCTGCTCCCCCGTTACCTGCACCTGCGCGTCGTTCGCCGCCAGCGCCCGGAACAGGTTCACCACCTTGCTCACCCCCGTCCGCTCCGTCATTGCAGCGACGTCGCTTTGGTTCAACCGCAACAGCGTGCTCGCCGTCACCCGCTCGTGCAGCGATTGCCCATTGTGAAAATACGGCTTGTCGCTCAATTGGCACAAGAGCACCGTCCGCACCAATTGGTGCAGTTCCTCCGGCTTCGCCCCCGCCACGGATTTCACCGCGTCGTCGATCTTGCCCACCAGCCGCTCGTACGTGTCGAATGCCGCCACGAACCGCAATGCAATCTGGCTCTGCCCCCGTTTGCGCACCGTCTCCACGTTGTCCGACGTGAAGAGAATGTCGAACAGAGCCCCCAGCGGCAAAAACTTCCCCACCTCGAGCGCCGGATACTTCCCAAGCAGCCCATACAGCGCCGCCATGGCGGTACGATTGCGCGACAGCGCCTGCGTCACGTCCACCAGCGCCCGCAAGAGCGCCGGATGGAACGGATACAATCGCCGCACCAGCGCCGGATCCAAATCCCCCGACAATTCTTTGATCGCGGGTCCGTGCTTCTTGAACATCTCCTCCACGGCCGCATTGAACTCTGCCGCTTTTTCCGGACGCTTTTTCAATACGCGCCGCGCCGTCACCTCGTACAAGTCCTGGTCTTCCAGCGTCAAATGCGGCTTGAACCGGTCACTCACGAACCCCAATTGCTCGCGAAACCCCTTCTCCGACAAATCATCCGGACACGTCTCGGCGATGTCCTGCTGCACCGCCACCAGCACCAAAAACGGCACCGAACGGCTCCGCTTCGAATCGTGATCCACCAGCGCCGACAGGTCGTTGATCTGCTGGATGTATTCTTGCCGCGACTTGCCCCGAATCCATATCACCAGCTCGTCCACGAGCCACACGATCTTCGAGTACCCATGCGCCTTCGCATGGTCCGCGATCCGCGCGAACCCATCCGCCGCCGATACCCACAAATCCTTCTCGCGAACGATCTTTTTCCCATGGTTGCGCCACGTCAAGAGCCGCGCCGCCAAGTCCATTTGCTCCTTCAGCGTCCCGTGCCTTTTTCGGTGGTAAAACGACGCATCCCGAAACGCTTCCTCCTCCACGCACTGCTCGATCAACGCGTCCAGGCTCCCATAATGCCGCTGCGCGTCCTCCTCGATCAATTCAAAAATCTGTTTTTCATCCGTGAACCCAATCGGCTCGATGCCCCCAGGAAGCGCCGCGTTGTATCCCTCGTACAGCGCCTGCACCAGCGATTCCTTGTCCATCATGTTGATCCGCACGACCAGCGCTTTGCCCTTGTCCAAAAACGCATGCGCACCGCGCAGTTTCCCCAGCGCCGGATCACCCACCGCGTACACCGTCTCGTCTTGCTCGAACATTTTCCCGAGCACCGTGAGCAGGTGCGATTTGCCGCTCCCGAACGTCCCGTAAATGAATCGGCCCGTGTCCCGCCCCTGGGCCATCCGTTGCCCGATGTCGATCAGCATCGCATCGACTTTTTTGAACACGTCGTCCGGCAGCACGAACTCCGAAAGGTTTTTCTTTACCCGTTCTTCGGTATCGTCCAGCCGAGCAATGAATTCGTCGAGCGCCGTGATGGTGGGAATGTCGAACGCGTCGTGGATGCGCATCTCAAGCTCGCTTCGTTCTCGTACAGCCCCGGCACACATGACCGGGCGCGCGAGGGTATCGAGACGAGGGGACGGGGGCAAGAGATTTCTCGGCACCTCACTCCGCAGGCCTCTCTCCAACGTAGCGGCGCAGGGCGGAGGCGTTTGGGGGTGCTGGGTGGCGTGTGGGTGGAGTGATGAATTTTCTTTACAGGGAGGAAGTTCTGGGCGAGAGTGGGCGTGGGCGGTGGGGAGCCGTTCGAGTTGGTCTGTGA
Source organism: Polyangiaceae bacterium (assembly GCA_016715885.1). Lineage (NCBI taxonomy): Bacteria > Pseudomonadati > Myxococcota > Polyangiales > Polyangiaceae > Polyangiaceae bacterium. Next base: position 191,837 of record JADJXL010000020.1, on the reverse strand, counting down.
AAAGCTGGAAACGCTGACGTCGAACAGGGCACAAAACCCAGGGGGGTTGGCGCTTCGTGTCAACCTTGCGAAGTTGCAGGGGAAAGGCACGAAGTGGACGTCGTTGCGGGGTGGTGATCGGAGTTGTTGAGCTCGCTGTGGGGGCGAGGTTAGCGATTCCGGTGCTGCAGAGCCTACAAAACAAGCCGGTTGCGGGGGGTGCTCCCGCAACGGGGTCGCCCGCGTAAAGGGCATTGAAACGATGCACCTTTTGAGCGAAAGAGTTCTATTTTTTTGAAATGTCCCGCAACGGGGTCGCCCGCGTAAAGGGCATTGAAACAGCGGGAACTCCTAGTGCCTCTGGCTCCATTTTGAGGAGCACCCGCAACGGGGTCGCCCGCGTAAAGGGCATTGAAACTGCACGTGACTCCCGTCGCGCAGGTCTTTCCAAAGACCCCCGCAACGGGGCCGCCCGCGTAAAGGGCATTGAAACGAGGAAAACCTGGAGAGAGCAGTTCGCCGAGAGACCCCCGCAACGGGGCCGCCCGCGTAAAGGGCATTGAAACAGCACGTGACACCGGGCGGGGTACAAATCAGACCGGACTCCCCGCAACGGGGTCGCCCGCGTAAAGGGCATTGAAACAAGTAACACCCGGTGAACGGGTGATAATTGATGTTGTCCCGCAACGGGGTCGCCCGCGACAATCACCCGCAACCACGCGCGGGGTTAAAACCCCGCGCTACACATTCAAAAGTCCCCTCGCTGCCGCTCGGGGACTGACGTCAACGGGTTTCGTTGGCAAAACACAATCCTCGGCGTCCATTTTACATGGGATGACCGTTTTTCTTTGCCAAGGCGAAGTTTGGTGGTACCGCAGGCAGACGATGAGCAAGACGTTTACCGAATTGTTTGTCCACGTCGTATGGGGCACCTTTCGTCGGACACCATGGATTGCAGAATCTGTTGAAAAGCCTCTGTATGCGGCCATGAGCGAGAAATGTCGTGAAATTGGATGCGTACCGATGGCTTTGGGTGGCACGAGTGATCATGTGCACATGCTCGCGGCATTGACGCCAACCATGGCGGTGGCGACGTTCGTCAAGGAAATCAAGGGCGCTTCGGCCTATATCATCTCGCACGGACTCTTACCCAATACGGGGTTCCGGTGGCAAGAAGGCTACGGGGCATTCACATTGCGCAAAACCGATTTGCCTACGGTGCGCAATTATGTTCTACAGCAAAAAGAGCATCATGGTGTACATACCATTGCCCCAGCGTGGGAACTGCCCACCAATGACGGTTCCACAATGAAGCCGCGAACGTAGGTCCATCCGTACACCTCGAAATCAGTGCCAACCGCGGAGGAATCATCAACGTCTTACAAACCCCAAATGAGGCCAGTCCTCCCACGGCAGTGGGAGGACTTTTGAACGTGTAGCGCGGGGTTTCAACCCCGCGCGTGCGTGCTCTCGACACAGCCTCTTCAACCCCGCGCGCGCGTGCAGACAAGGTTCTCGACCGATGGAGATGGGCGAGCGAAAACGGCGGAAAACTTGACTTGTCCGTGCGCGTACGATGACGATCAAGTGGTGACGATGTATCGACATTTGCGCACGGTTGCAGCGATGGGTCTCCTGGGGGCTACCACGATTGGGCTTACGCAACTTGGTTGCACGAGTCGTCTTGGGCCGGTACACGCCAAGCAGACGACACCATGGCTCGGCCGCCCTGAGCTTCCGGATGTAACGGTCGCACGAGCCGCCGACTGCGTAGCCGAATATGGAACTCAGTTGGAGCCCGGATATCATAAATTCGATTCGAAGGTGCTGGTGGATGAGGACGGCGACAAGGAGGACGTGACGATTGACGATATCCCCAACACGGCCTACGACCTTGGCGCGTGTATGCGGAATGCTCTGCGCGCCATGCCCATTGCCGAGCAGCCCCTGCGCGAGGGCGTGCACATACTGAAAAACAGACGCGAGCAGCCAAGCGCAGCAGAGCGGTCGCTCATGGGTTCACCCGCGGTAGTCGTTGCGGGCGTGACGATTGTCGTCAGCGAATTGGTGCTCGAAGCGGGGGCGTATACGTTTCTATTTGCGGTAACTGTCGAAGTGGTGGATAGGGCTGCGAAGGATGCGATTGAGGCGTTGCGGCGGCGAAGGCCGTGGGAGAATGAGTGCCAGAAAAAGCTCAATGAATGTCTGTTGTCTCCTCTTGGCTCGCAATGGGGCGACGTCCATGGTACATCACGATGTGTCATGTGTTTCAAAAGGTGCGACAAGAACGGCTGGCCCTCGGGCATCAAGATTGATGACGACGTGTATGCCACGTGCCAATATCAATAGCCAACGGCAAGTACGGGACGAATATGGCACACGAAGAAATTCATACAAAGCAACTCGGGTGGGAACTTGGGCAAGCAATCCAGACCATCTTGGTAAGCTCATTCGAGCGCAGCTTTGAGGACGTCTTGTGCGACTACCGACGCGTCGAAGAGGATTTCGTGAAACGCCACGACGGTAATGACTTTTACGTCCTGGAAACCAGAAGACGCGTGGCTGAAGCGATTCTGCTAGCAGCCCATTCGCATCGACAGCCCTTCGATACTTGCCGAACTGCTTGGAATGATCTGCTTCGCCTGGGTTTCACGAATTTCCGAACACGGTGCACAGAGTCATGGTTGTACGCGGATTGCTGCTTGCTCAACGAGGAACCAGGCGCAGGCCTCGCTGTCTTGGAACCGCTCATTGTGGACATCGAACGGCAGCTCGAGGGAATGACGCACGCAGATACGGGATGGCAGCAACTCCACGATGAACTTGCGCGGCTGAAACACCTCAACGACGAAATCAAAGCTTCCATCCGCGACTGAACTGCGCCTGCACGAACCCACACTGGAGCAGGATCGTTCATGCGCTTGGTCAACTCGCCCGAGGATCCCGCCGCCCAGGAGATTCGCCGGCTGCTCGGCGACCCGCCCGCTTAGAGCGCCTCCTCCAATCCGCGACCGCCCCTCAACCCCGCTTCGTCAATATGTACAGCTTCTTCTTCCCCCGACCCTTCGTATCGATGTCCCCCGTCGAAACCAAGTCATCCAGGATCGCCTTCAACTTGTCCGCCGATCCAATGCGCGGCAATAGCTCCTCGAACGTCGCCCCGTCCGCATACAGCACCAAGCTCTGCGTCACCGCGTATCGCTCCGCCTCGTCCATTTTCGCCGGCTTCGTCTTTTTCTCGAGCGCCTCCCCCGCCGCCTCTTTCGTCTTTTGCGGCGCCTTCTTCGCCCCTTTCCCCGCTTTCGGCAGCCGCTTCTTCCCGTCGTTCAACTGCGCCGACCACACCTCCACCACGTCGCACGGGCATTTCTGCTGCCCGCACGCTTCCCGCGCAAATGCCAAGAGCTCCCCGTATTCACCTTCCCGCGTCTCCGCCGGCCCCCATCGACGCAAGTCCGGCAAGCTCTCCCATAGGCCCATCGTCGCCCCGCACCGCCGCGCATCCTCCGTCGTCGGCCGAGGCAGCGGATCCGTCGGATGACTCTCCGCCAGCGTGAACCCTTCCACCTGCGCCATCGCCCGGTCCCTGTCTCGCCAACCATTCCACCCATACCCCACTGGCGACACATCCGCGAACAGCACGAAACGTTCCCGCGGCACGTTCAGTTTCCCTCGAATCTGAAAATACCGGGCACTTCTAAAATCGTCTTTCCCGAATTCGGGCGGTTCGGGGATCTTCAGGTTCTTTTCCCCTTGGTCTTCACGGTCTTGCAGCGCCCACGTCTCTTGCCATTTCCGCAGCTTCCGAATCCCTTCCTCCGTGTAGATCCGGTACGGATGGTCCGGCACCGCATGGTCCTTCAGCAGCCTCTCCGCCAGCGCCGCCACGTCCATGTCCCCCGACCCTGCGTACACCTTCGCCACCGCCAGCACCCGCGCCCCCATTTCCCCCGACGTCCACGCCGTCACGATGTCTTCCAATCGGTACGGCCTCGGCGTCGCCAGCGCCCCTTGGAACAGGTCCTCCAGCCGGTCCAGCAGCCAATGCTCCGCAGCCGCCTTCGTTTCTTCGTCCAGGTCCGGCGTTTGCCACCGCCGTTTGAATTGCGGCTGCTCGATCAGCCGCACGTCCCCGTTCGCCGCGATGATCCGCAACCGTTCGGTGATCCGCCCGTTCGTCTCCGCGCTGTAATGCCCCGGGATGCTCGTCGTTTCCTCGTGTCCGTGCCGCCGGAACCATTCGCTCCGCTCGTCCGCGTCGCACGATGCATTGTGCCGGGCCAGCAGCAATTCGAACGGCCGATGCCCTGGCGCGAGCGGCTCGATGTCTTCGGGCCCCACCGTTTCGTGCCCCGTCAGCAATCCGTACGATCCGTACGTCAGCCAATCCAATTCTTCTTGCAGGGCGACCATCCGATGGGTCAGGGCCCGGTACGTCTCGCGCGCGGCTCGCAGCTTTTCCGCCAGGTCGTTTGCGGTCCAATCGCTCGATGCGAGCACCGCGGCGGGCAGGCATCCCGCGCGTCGTTGCGCGGTTTCGTCGAGCGCCGTGGCCAAGGCGATGCGGGCCGCGCGATCGTTTTGCGTGATGGGCGCTTTTTGGAGTTTCGTGGAGTCGTATTCGTAGTGGTTTTTCCACAATTCGTTGCCAAGCGCCGAATGTCCTGCCTCCACGCGTGTACCGCCGCCCTCACCCTTATTGAAAAACACCTGCTTCATCCAAAACCCCAGGGTGCTGCTGTTGAGCAGGCCGAGCAGGTCGAGGTGATCGGCGAGGGTGGCGGAGGCGGGGAGTTTGATGACGGGCGCCGATTGTTTGAACACGCGAACAGCCGTGTCGAGCGCAAAGTGATTATGGGTCGCCACGAAGGCGACACCAATTGTAAATTTTGCGGCGAACTTGTCGGTGGCCACTCGTCGAAGATCGTACCAGCGTCGCTTTGCAGCCTCCATTGTCGTCGACCCGGAAACGATTCTACGACGAAGAATTCCTTTGGCGCGCCAGAGGCGCCTAAAGGTGCCGAGAAGCTCCTCAGGTGCAACGACGCCTCCTACAGAAACATCACGAAAGGGAACGAGAACGGTAGCGCCAGGACCTATCGAGTAATCTCGTATCTGGTCGCCTTCGACGAATGAACGGAGAAAATGCGTTGCAACGGGTCGGTCGAGCTTCCATGTAGATAGCGCGTCTGCATATATCGAGTCCTCTCCGGTGATTGTCTGATAACCAATCATCAATCCGGTGACACTGCCAAGAGTGTACCGACTCGACTCAACAATTCGCTTTTGAAGCTGGGGTGCGCCGCCTCCATTGAGATTCCATGGGTGCGTTTGAAAATCTTGTCTCGGGTATTTGCTGACGGTCAAAAAGGCGCTGTCGTCGTTAGCTTGACGAGGAGCTGTTGCAATCGCTTGCCACACCTTGCCTTCCTGCTGGCAACTGCGGGTTGTTTCGGTTCGCCTCGTTTTCCACCCACGCGCGAATGGTTTCGCTTGTCCCAGCCGTTCGCGAACGCCCAATCAAAATAACGGTTGGCGTTCCGTGTCCAGGGATATATGCCCCGCTGGTGTCGATGATGTCGGTCAAATCCCAATCGCGGCAGGACCTTGCTCGATGAGGGATGCGCCAAATTCGCGCTTCGCAAAGGCGTTGCCCGTGATTTGTCCCATGAACGCGCCGTGCGTCCCCAATGCGAACAATCGCTCCACGAACGGCGCCGACAACCCATATTTGCCCGTCGCCGACTCCGGCCAAAACACCCGATAATCGTCCCGCTTCTGCGGATCCTTCGGCGTCACGTACGGCGGATTCCCCACCACCACGTGAAACGCTCGCCCCAAAAAGTCCCCATTCTCCTGCCGCTCACGCTCCGTCGCATACTTCGACAACCGATCGCTCCCCGAAAACAATTCCCCTTGCGCACCCTGCCCCGCATGACCCTCCCACGGAATCAACGAATCCAGCGTCCGCAAATGCAACCTCAAGTCGCGCAGCCGCTCCAAATTCCGCTCCCCCGTCCGTTGCATCACCTCCAGCAACAGCCGAAAACGCGCCACGTCCACCGCATACGGATTGATGTCACACCCCCACACGCTCTCCACCGCACGCTCGTACGCCTCCCACCTCCCAAGACCCTGCCCCTCCCAATAACCCCCCATCCGATGCAGCGCCCCAATCAAAAAGTGACCACTCCCGCACGTCGGATCCAGCACCCGAAACGTCTCGCCCTTCGCCGATAGCCCCGCCGGATCGAATTCACCCAGCGCCGGCGTCAGCGTCTGATCCAAAATGAACTCCTCCACGAAATCCGGCGTCTGCAAAAGCGCATACCGATCCCGCACGTCGGCATCCAAGTCCTGGTACAAATCCCCCAAGAATCGGCTGTCGAAGTCCCGATCCGACCAGTCGTACGTCAAGTTCCCCTTGCCGTCGTCGAGGTGCCACAAGTCCCAAATGTCTTTGCAAATGTCCTCCGACGGCAGCGGCAATTCGTCGTGGGCCGGGACGAACAGCGCGGGAAAATCTTCCGCCAAGTCACGAAACACCCACTTGAAATACGCGCGAATGCCGAGCTGCGGGGCGATGTCCCGAAACGCTTGATACCCCCACAATCCGCGAATGCGCGGCAATTCCAAAAGCCCCAGGTCTTCGAGCACGCGGACGTACACCGTGCGCAAGAGGAGCTGCACGGCGCTCCGTCCCGCAAGCACCTCCAGGTAGTCGTCGAACGACCCGCCCGTTTCGCTTTCGGCGTGCAGGGCCTCGATGCGTCCGCGCAGGTCCTTGTCGCCGCGCACGGTGGCGACGTGCGCCTTGACGATGGCCTTTTCGAGCTTTTGGAGGGCCTTTTCGAGGGCGGCGTAGGTATCGGGCTTCATGGATGTCTCGGCCGGCGCAGGCGTCGGCGGCCGGGGGCGCGAGGGTATCGAGACGGACGGAAGGGGGCAAGAAAATTGTGGGCGGAACGTAGGTTACGGGTTTGCGCGCGTATTCTCGCCCCAGCCCCGCGCGGGGTTGAAACCCCGCGCTACACGACAAGAAGTCCTCGTGCTACCGCGCTCGGACTAACGTCATGGCTGCATGGCGAGGCCTGGAATCTATGCGAAATCGTCGAGGATTCTCGATGACGATCCGAAATTCCACAACGCCAGTCCCGAACGGTAGTGAGGGACTTTTGAATGTGTAGCGCGGGATTTCAATCCCGCGCGGGGGTGCAAAACGAGTTAAGGTAGCGCTTATGTGGTGAGGGGGTGAGGCGCCGGATGACGACGCAGACCGAGTTTGATCGATCCGTGTCGACACGGCGCTCCCGGCTTCTTTCCCCAATAACCCCACCCCACATCCATCCCAAAACGCTTCCCGCATGCTCGGATGACGTTTCCCCGCCATGTGCAGCGCCAAGATGCCAACTCCTTTTGCAAACCACATCGCTATGGAATGCAGCTCGGCCTGCCCCAACGTGCGCTGACACGTACGACGAGCGCGCCGTGACGTCGCCCGAGGCCGATCCACATCGATGTGGATCGCCCGTCGGGCACCTCGAAGGCGGATCCACATGGCTGTGGTTTTGCGGATCGAGCAGGCAAAACGGGGTCCCACATGGATGTGGACCTGGATTTGGGCAGGCTGGGGCGAATTGGTGTCGATGTGGTGCGAGGCAAGAGGAGGCTGGCGCCTTCGTTCAACGCGTTTCCCGCTCGATGGTGTCGCACTTCTTGAAGTCGGAGGGATGGCCCTCGCCGCAGAGAATGAGGTTTTCGAAGCAGCACGAAGTACAAATTTCACCCTCCTGCCGCTTATAACAGCCGTCGTAACACGAACTGGACGCACTCGCGCAGTGTTTGGGCAATTCTGTTGCAGGTCGCTTCTCCGACTTTTCCGGCTTGAATGGTCCGCATCCTGGACGCAGCGCGAAGAGGAGACCAAACGCGAAGAGCGTTCCGTATTTCATCGTGGGTCGTCCTCGTCCGGGCACGAATAGAAGCTGAAGCTTTCTTCCCTCTTACAGGCAAAACCGGCGCTAGTGCAACACTCGCGACACGCAGTGCCCTGACTGGCCTTGTAGCAACTGTTCACGCATGCAGCGGTACGTCGGTTACACCGACCTTCGAGGGAGTTGTCGTCATCGGGGACGCAGCCAAGAACAGCGCTCGCCATGAGACTCGCGAGCATGAGCAGGACATTGTGCGCCTTCATCACGTGCACCTCGCCAGCCAATAGAGCACCTCCGGGGTCGTAACACAATCTTTCACCTCGCCCTATTCACGGCGCTACATGGGCAGGCCATCCACATCGATCGGCCGCGGTTTGTGCGGCAATTTGCGGTGAATCTTGGAGATGTGCAAAAAGCTTGGCCCTGGGTCGGGGTGGCCTGTAGAGTCCGCTACCGTCCGGTCGAACAGGACAAGACGAGGAGTGGAGCATGGGGACGATCATTCGCCGGGATGCGGCGGCCGATGCCATCATCGAGGATGGCGAGACGACGTTGACGAAGGCGTCGGCGCGCGGGGGCAAGTGGAAAGAGCTGGCCGAAGACCGCTTGGGGACGGTCATGGGGTTGGCAGGGAACGTCGCGGCGCAATTGAAAGACGCGCAGCAGGTGCTCGCGCCGCTCGTGGCGGACGTGGACACGTCGAACATTCGCTCGGACAAGGTGCTGGGGAAGACGTACGACGTGATTTGGAATGAGATTGGCCGGCCGGGTTATGACGCGGCGTTGTCGGTGCTGTTCCCGGACGGGATTGCGTATTATGCGCAAGGTGACACGGACGAGCAGCCGGATCGGATGGATATCTTGGTGCAACTGCTGCAGGCGGGATTGCATCCGAAATTGTCGAAGCCGACGGCGGATGCGTGCGCGGCGGAAGTGGCGAGCGAAGCGAATGCATTGCGCAACGCCGTGGACGCGGTGCGAAAGCCTGCGGCGAAGGTGAAGGTATTGAGTCGCGTGCGCACGGCGCTGGCGAGGGTGGTGCATACGGAGCTATCGAATTTGAAGCGGCTGTACAAGGTATCGGGGTTCAGCGAGGCGGAGATTCACACGGTGATTCCGGATCGGCCGGTGAAGAAAAAGAACGAGGGGTAGAGGGGATTGGGGGGTTCAGCGCCGAGCGATCGGCAGCACCACGGTTTTTCTTGAACTTGGTTCGAGGATGCGGTAGGCGTGGGCGTCGTGTCGTTCATACCCAATCTCACCAAGGCGGCCTATCGTCATCTCGAGGCGGCCGAGCTGCTCATGGCCGACCCGGCGCAGCGTAAAGATGTGGCGGGCTACCTGTACGGTATCGCTGCCGAGTGCGCCATCAAGGCCATGGTCGTCCCCCTCAAGCTCCTGCCGGATGTCAAACACGAGATTCAATACGAACACTTTCCCAAGCTTCGCACCCTGCTTCGAGACGCGCTCGGGGGACGTCGTGCAAAGCCGCTCACTGTCTTCGTTTTCGATGACGCGTTCATGAACAACTGGCATGTCAGCATGCGATATGCGGATGCAGCGCAAATCCGCGACACCTGGATTGGCGTATGGCAGAAGCAGGCGAAAGATGCCGTCGGAGCGATGGGGACATGAAAGTCAAGCCAGTGCGCTTCGACGATAGCTTGCCCATTCTCGTCGACGTGGTCCGGGCGCAACTGGGACACGTCGCGCTGCTCGATGGGACCGTCCTGCGCGATGCGGTGGGTTGTTTGTCTTTTTTTGCTGGCCATCCGCTCGATCAAGCCGCGGTCGACGCATTGTCCGAAGCGCTCCGCAGCTCGCTCGGCGCGTACGCGCGGCCCGATCGCGTCGTCGCTGGATCGAGCGACTATGGCGCAATGGCCGTTCTTTCGGACGCCTCTGCATTTCGCGTTTCGGTCGATGGTCAAATGGTTCGCGTCGTCGATAGGCGCCTCGTTGGTGCTGATTGGCTGCGAGCTCCTGCGGCGACGGCGCCACCGCCATTGCGCTTCGTATTCGCGAGCCTCAAGGGTGGCGTGGGTCGAACGACGGCCCTTTCCGTGGTCGCGGCACACCTTGCATCGCTCGGTCGGCGCGTCTTGGCGATTGATCTCGACTTGGAGGCGCCGGGGCTCGGTGCCATGCTCCTGCCGGGAGATACGTTGCCCGAATTCGGCATGATCGATGCGCTCGTCGAGAACGGTTTATCGGGGCTCGACGCCGAGTTTTATGCGGATCTCGTGGGGCCCTCCGAGCTTGCGACGCGAGGGGGGCGAATCGACGTCGTTCCCGCATTCGGCCGGCGAAGCGTGAAAAACCCGGCCGATGTTCTCGGTAAGATTGCGCGAGCGTATGGGGAAGACATTCGCCCGGACGGGACGGTATCGACGTTTTTGGATCAGGTCCGCGCGATCGTCGACCATCTGGCCGACCCGGAACGTTACGATGCGATCTTGGTGGATGCACGTGCAGGTCTGCACGAAACGACGGCGTCCGCCGTGCTCGGCCTCGGAGCCGAAGTCTTGCTCTTCGGTTTGGACGAGCCGCAGACGTTCCAGGGATATGCTGCCATGTTATCGCACCTTGCGCGCGTATCGCCTTCCGCAGGAGAGCTGCCCGAATGGGCGACACGAGTCTCGATGGTCCAAGGCAAGGCACCGGTCGATGCCGATGCTCGGCTCGACTTCGCGCGACGTTGCCGCGAGCTGTTCGCGGATGTGGGGCTCGGGCCAAGCCCCGCTTTGCCACACGTCGACCTCGAGCCATTGGGTTTCTCGGATGACGTGCAATGGGACGACGAATTGCCCGATGAAATCGTCCTGCCCGTTGAATGGATGCTGCCGGACCCTGTCGCGGTGCTCTACGACGCCGCGTTTCAGCGTTTCGATCCGTTGAATCGACGCGACCTGCTCTCGGAGAGCGTGTATCGCACGACGTTTGGGGAGTTGCTCGATCGCATCGTCCCGGGTTTGGACCACGCCGCAGCTTCGCCCTCCGCCGAGGAGCCATGACCGTAGCCGCATCTGATTACAAAGCCATCCGCGATGCCATTGCGTCATTTCCTACCGACGTATCGACGGATGCCATCGGGGCGCAGGCGCCGACGCTCGATGAGCTGTATGCGCCGGAGACGCACGCCGCGGCGCTGGACCCGACCGCGCCCATCGTCATGGGTGCGCGTGGCACGGGCAAAAGCTTCTGGGCAGGGGTGCTCGGCGACGATACGCTGCGCGCGACGGCAGCCGCAGCGTATCCGAAACACGGGCTCTCCAAGCTGGATGTGCAATTCGGCTATACCGGCATCGAAGGCCCCGCGGGTATCGGACGCGACAAGCTCGACCAGTGCATCGGTGAAAACGCAACGGGCGACGATGCCCGAGCTTTTTTCTGGGCCACGATTCTGCGAGCAATCGATCTGGCGAACGAGCGGAAGCCGCCGAGTCTGCCATTGCTCTTGCCTCGTGCGCGGGACGTGGATCAGCGCGAGGCGACGATCGCCGGAATGGACGAGGCCCTGAAAAAAAACGACAAGACGTTGCTCGTCGTCTACGACGCGCTCGATACGATGGCCATGTCCTGGCCTCGCCGGCGGCTGTTGACCCAGGCGCTCTTGGAGGTGGTGTGGGCAATGCGCGCGTACCGACGCGTGCGGGTCAAGCTGTTCTTGCGACCCGATCAAATCGAAGACGATGCACTGCATTTCGTCGAGCTGCCCAAGTTGCGGACGGGTGCAGTGAGGCTGGCTTGGACCGGGACCGATCTGTATGGGCTGCTTTTCGCACGTCTCGCCCTCGGCGGCGCCCCAGAACCCTTTCAGCACTTGTTGTCGTCGCTTCGCTTCGAGCACCCCACGCGCGAACAAGTCCTGAAGAGGCAGTGGACGCTGACGCACGACTCCCGTCACCAGCAAGAGCTCATGACCGCGCTTTCAGGCCCCTACATGGCCGATGGCGCTTTTGGATACAAGAAAGGCAAGACCTACGATTGGCCCCTCAAACACCTGGCCGACGCATTCAACGAGGTCACACCGCGCAGCTTCTTGGGGCTCATGATCGGCGCCGCGCAACATGGACCTTTGCCAGCGAACAAGGTCCTTACTCCGAAGGGAATGCAGCATGGTCTGCGTGTGGCATCCAAGACTCGCGTCGACCAGCTTCACCAGGAGTTTCCGTGGATCAAAGGAGCCCTTCGGGCGCTGTCGGGACTGCTCTTGCCCGCGGATGAGGCGCAAGTGGTTGCTGTTTGGCAACGCGCCGGTACGCTCGCGGCCATCATGGACGATGCCCGCGCAAAAGAGTATCTGCCTCCGTTTCACGTGGCGGCAGGCAGAACACCCGACGAACGTGGCCTTTACATTGCCATGGAAAGGATCGGCGTGATGTTTCGGCGCAAAGACGACCGGATCGACATGCCCGATCTATTTCGTGTGGCCGCGAATTTGCTCAAAAAGGGTGGGACCGCGCCGATCTGACGATCCGGCAAAGCCAGTCGCCCCTCGAAATGGCTTGCACTCGGTTCATGGGCAAGCCCCCCTCCCATAGGCGCTAACTTAAGCTCGTGCACCCCCGCGCGGGGTTGAAACCCCGCGCTACACATTCAAAAGTCCCCTCACTGCCGTTCGGGGACTGACCGCATTCCTTTGAGCTACATGAACGTGATCTGCTTCCGATTCCGCAGCAGAATGCATTTCTCTCGTGTACGCATGACGTCAGTCCGAGCGCGGTAGCGCGAGGACTTTTCAATGTGTAGCCCCAGGTTTTAGAGGCTGTCTCAAAACTCGGAACGCGTATCCTCGCCCCAGCCCCGCGCGGGGTTAAAACCCCGCGCTACACATTCAAAAGTCCCTCACTACCGTTCGGGACTGACCTTGTGGAATGTCGGATCGTCATCGAGAATCCTCGACGATTTCGACTAGATTGCAGGCCTCGCCATGCAGCCATGACGTTAGTCCGAGCGCGGCAGCGCGAGGACTTCTTGTCGTGTAGCGCGGGGTTTCAACCCCGCGCGTGCGTGCATTGAGGACGGGGTTTCGAGTTATGAGACAGCCTCTTTAACCTGGGGCGGCGTGACATGCGCGTAAGTTAGCGCTTATGCCCCCGCCTCCTCCACCAAACACACCGCCGCCATGTCCGGCGTATACGGCAAACTGTATTCGTCGTTCAGACGCACGCGACCTTCTCGCACGACGCCCGGAAGCGCCAAGACCACCAACCCAAACTTGCCACCTCGCGCCCGTTCGTAGAACCCGCCGAGCCACGGCATGAGCCCCAAGGGCCCGAGCAGCGACGGGCGGCCGAGCACCGTGACGATGCCCGGCCGCGCTTCGGGACCCTGGCTGGTCTGCCCAACGATGGCCACTTGCAAGGCCGCCTGAAGCGTCTCCTGCACGAAACCCCAGCGCGGCTCCTTGCGACCATCCTCGAAAAGCGCATCGGCCCAGCGATCGTCCTCTTCCTTCAACGTTTCAATGACGACCCTGTCGATATCGACGAACCGGACGTGTTCGTCCCCGAGCACGGCGGCCAATTCGGCAGAGAGCTTTTCGCACAAGACATGATGCTTGCCCGGCGGGAGCCCCACGACGCGGAAACCACCGAGCGCCCTGGCCGCGGCAAGATCGCGCACGTCGATGGGACCTGTCGGGCGGACGATTTGCCGAGGAATGTTGGGGTCGATGGGAAGAACGGCAGGCGGCTTTTGGGAAATGTCCTCGGCGTCGACGACGACCCCTTGACGAAGCTCGAGCCCGACGGCCCGAAGCTCGGCGTGCACATTGTGCGGCTCGCCAACGGCCTTGAATTCTTCCTCGAGGATCTTCTGCAATGCGTGAAGACCAATGCCCGTATGCAGACGCGGCTTGAGGCGCTCGATCGCTTGCGCAAAAGAAACGGGCGGCGTGAAGAGCGCCTCGTCCGATGCATGTTGCACATCGGGGCATACGGAGCGGGTGGCGTCGAGCAGCGCGCTGGCATCGGCGCCGAAGCGGCGAAGGGCGCCTTGGATTTCGGGGGGCAAATGGTCCCAAAGGACGGCCTCGGCTTCTCGACGCGGTACGGGGGGCCAGTTGGCGACTTGCACGAGCTTTTCGCGCAATGCGATGACGAGCTCGGGGGTGAACGGCGCGCGACAGACCCATTCGATGTCCTCGGTGCCGATGAGGCGGCGACCGGGTTCGAGCAAAACGGCTGCGAGGCGTGCGTATCCTTTGGCGGAAGCGCTGGTGCCGGGGGGATATCGAGGTTCGAGCCAGGTGGCGACGGCATCCAAGGGGGCAAAGCCGGCGCGGGGCAAGATGTCGTCGACGGCGGAGACGAGCCACGCGGCGACGCTGGCGCCGACGCGGAGCGATTCGACGTCACAAGCTTGGCTGACGCGTTGGCGGGAAATGCCGAGACGGTCGGCGCAATCGGCGGTGGAGACGACGTGGCCATCGTCGAGGCCGCAGCGGAGGCGGAGGACTTGGAACGCGGAGCCGAGCTCGTTTTCGAGGGCTTTGCCCAATTCGGTCAATGTATCGGGGCGATTTTCTTCGCCGGCAATGACGCGCAATGCGCCGCGGAGGGCGCTGATTTTCTGGACGCCGATGCCGGGGACTTTCTTGAGGGATTGTTCTTGCAGGGCGCACAAATCGCCAATCGTGGCGACGCTTTGCTTTTCGAGCGCCGAACGAACGCGATCGGTGAGGACGGTGCCGAGCTCGGTGAGGGATCTGGCGTCGCCGAGGAGGCGATCGTAAAAGACGCTTTGGATGGGGGTTGGAGCCGGAGGAGCTGGGGCGGCTTCGGGGAAACGTTCGGCGAGGGTGCGCTTGAGGTCGACGATTTCCGCGCGCGTCTTGCGACCGACGTTGGGGAGGATGTCGAGGTGGCGCTTGTCGAGGCCGAGGACTTGGCGGACGGTGGAGACGCCGAGCCTTTCGAGGGCGGAGGATGCTCGGACGGAGAGGAGCAAGGCGTCGACGGAGGCATCGAGGGAGAGGTCATCGGGCAAGCCCCAGGGAGATGCGGTGACGGAGGAGGCGAATTTTTGGCGTTTGCGTGTGGTGGTGGGCGGATCGGCGGGCGCCTTTTCGACGAAGGCGGCTTTCCATTGTGCAATGGCGTCGGTTGCGGTGGGGGGACGTTGGTCGAGGTTGGGGGAAAGGGCTTGGGCGAAGAGGGTTCCGAGGCGATCGGCGAGGTTCGGGGCGAAAGAGTCGGGGAAGAGAGAGGTTTCGATGCGCGGACGTTTGGCGTTTTCGGGGCGGTGATCGAAGGGATGAACGCCGGTCAGAAGCTCGTAGAGGACGAGCCAGACGGCGAAGAGGTCATGGGCGACGAGCCATTTGCCCTTTTCGTAGAGAATGGGGTCTTTGTAGGGGATGCTGCCGACGGTGATTTCGCCGTCTTCGTCGGCGAGGCGTGCGAGGCCGAGGTCGATGAGGGTGGGACGTGCGGTGCGGTCGGCGAGGATGACGTTTTCGGGTTTGATGTCGCGGTGGAGGTACCCGGCCTGGTGGAGGGCTCCGACGGCCCCGAAGAGGCCTTCGCCGAGGGCGAGGGATTGTTCGGGGGAGAGGGGATCCCCTGCCTCGATCCAGGTTCGGCCGTCGAAGCCCTGGACGTGGTGAACGAGGAGGACGCTGCCGGTTCGATAAGGAGCGATTTCGTGGTATCGGGCGAGGTTTGGGTGGGTGACGAGTTGGAGGACATTGGCTTCGTTGCGGAGGAGGTCGACTTTGTCGGCGTCGGCTATTTTCGCGACGAATCGCCTTCCATCGAGGGCGTGCTGGACTTCCCAGGAGGAGCCGGTGGCGCCTTCGCCGAGGTGGCGGACGAGTTGGTAGACGTTTTGAATGACGTCGCCGGGTTCGGGGGTGTCGCGGCGTGGGGGCGTCGTCATGGATAGCCGCGCGATGGATTCGTCGAGCAAGCGGACGACGTCGCGGGCATTGTCGGGACGATGGGTGCGGTCTCGCTCGACGAGCTGGGCGACGAGGGAGACGATTTCGACGGGGACGGGGTTGTCGCCGACGTGGAGTGAGGAGAGCTCTACGGGGCGGAGGACGTCTTCGGGGCGTTGGAAGAGGGCGCGGCCGGTGAGCAATTCGTAGAAGGTAGCGCCGAGGGAGAAGAGGTCGCTTTGGGGGGTGGATTCGCCGAAGCAGACCAATTCGGGGGCCATGCATCGGTAGGTTGGGTCTTCGAGGGCGCTGGAGGAGACGGTGGGGGCGCGTCCTTGCATGTCGCGCGCGAGCTCGAGGTCGGTGAGCTTGACGGAGGCGGGTATCAATTCGGGGGTGACGAGGAAAGCGCGAATGGAGAGGCGTCGATGGACGACGTCGCGGTCGTGGATCCAAGCGAGCGCGCTGGCCATTTGTTTGGCGACGCGCAGGCGGTCGAGGAGGCCGGGGTTGTGCTCGTCGATCCAGGTGCGAGCGGAGATGAAGGAGGTGGTGTCTTCGAATCGGAGGACGATGGAATGGGGATGGTCGACGACTTCGTATTCGCAATAATCGATGAGATTGGGGCTGCCTTTGATGCGGCTTTGGAGGGTGGCTTCGCGGAGGGCGTGTTCGAGGGCGCGTTTGCGAGCTTTTTCGCTGTCGCCGCGGATGGGATAGACGTGCAAGATGCGCGTTTCACCGAGGGGCGCGCGGGCTCGCCAAACTTCGAACCCGCTGCCTTCCGATGCGATTCGTTCCAGGAGGTAATGCTGTCCGATGTGGGTGGGGGCTTCGACGGGGCGGCCATCGGCGAAGACGCGAAGGATGGTGCTTTTCTGGGCTTCGTCGAGCTTGCGGGCGGAGAGTCCCCAGACGGTGGGGTCGGTGAGGCACTTGGCGATGGTTTTGGGGGTGGCGACGAAGTGTTCGTAGTCGGGTGAAATGAAGGGTTGGGCATCGACACCGGTGACCAGGACGAGGCCTTGGACCCAGACGTCGTTGAGGGCGCGGCTGCGCGCGGTGAGAACGCCTTTGAGGACGCGGGCCTTTTCGGCGATGAGGGGAATGGGGGAAGGAACGGGGGTGCCGTCTTCGAGGGTCCAGCGATCGCGGTTGCCGGAAATGCGACCGCCCCACGATTTGAGCTCGACGGCGAAGACGGCGTGGGGGGCGAGGACGAGGGCGTCGTGTTCGAAGGTGTGTCCTGCGCGGCGTCCGGAGGCGAGGTCGACGTTGGCGTAGACGACGTAGTCGTTTGGGAGGGTACTGGCGACGAGCTGGATGCCGCGGGCTTCGTCGCGGTGTTTGGGTTTGCCAATTTGGACGAGTTTAGCGGGCATCAGAGGGCCTCCGGGACAGGATGCAGGCGTGACGAGCCGGCCAAGAATCCGCGGGTGAGCAAGCCTGCGCCGACGGCAGCTTCGACGCAGTAGGTGGCGTAGGCGGGGCGAGTGGCGAAGATGCGAGCGGGGATGGATTCGGCGATGGCCCATGACTCGGGGGCTTCCGAGCGGGCGGAGGATGTCAATTCGAAGGCGAGGAGCCAGCCGAAGGCCATGGGATCGGGCTCGGAATGACGGACGCGGGTTTGCCGTGACATGTCGTTCGAGATGGTGAGGATGCCGAGGTTAGCGAGGTTTTGGCGAACGATCGAGCGGGTTTTTTTCGTCGAGGGGATGCCGGTTTTGGGCAGGAGGTTTGTGGCGAGGAAGGCGTCCCAGGCATCGGGGGTGACGAGGTCGGCATCGTGGGGCGCGAGGGGTTCGTCGACGGAGCGAAGGCGGGGCAAGACGAGCTGGTCGACGGCGCGGAGGATCCACGGCTGGTGTGCATGAAGGCGGCCGTAGAGGAGGTTTCGGCGGCGCAGTGGGTTGCCTTCGTGGAAGAGGCGGAGCCATGTGGACGGCTGGATGAGGCCATCGCGCAGGTCGAGGAGGCATTCGCGGACGATGCGAAGGGTGCTGGTGCGACAGGCGCGGCTGCTTTGGAGGAGGTTTTCGTGGGCGTGGTGTTCCCACTGGGTGAGCGATTGCCCGGGGCGTGTGTCGAGCAGGAGGGAGAGGGCGTCGTCTTCCTGGTCGAGGGTACGCACCCAGCTCGAGAGAAACGCGGTCAAATGAGCCTCGCGGGGGGCACCTTGTCATGGGCGAGCGCGAGCTCGGCGGCGAAGTCGCGGGCGACTTGGCTTTCACGGAAGCCGAGGAGAAAGTCGAAGGTTTCATCTTTGCGTACGGCGTCGAGGGCGGCTTTGGGCGACAGAATGCGTGGCTCGTTGGCGCGGGTTTCGACGGTGGCGAGGCCGATGCCGACGTGTTCGGCGGGCGACATGGAGACGAAGGTGACGACGTCGTGGAGGGCGAGGCCGGAGCCGGGTGCGCAGAGGGCAGCGGCGATGCGTCCGCCGGAGCCGGGCAATTCGAGGACGCGGTGGTGGGGCTGGATTTTGGGGAGCTCGGAGAAGGCTCCACCGGTTGGAAGACCGAGCAGGCGGGCGCAGTCGTGCAGGAAGGTGGGTGGGTCGCTGGGGATGTCGGCGATGCGTGCGGCGGCGCGGATGAGTTGTTCAGCGTTGTCTTCGCCGAGGGATGCGAGTGGGGAGGTTCCCCAGCGGGTGAGGTCGAAGGGGACTGGAAAGGCGCCGGCGAGGTCTTCGTGGAGGAGCTCGACGAAGGCGCGGAAGCCGAGCTTGCGGCGAAAGCGGTTCCAGCGCGCGAGGTCGGGTTCGGTGAGGCGTCGGTCGCGGACGCCTGCGGCTTCGAGGCGTGCGATGGAGCGGAGGGTAGCGTCGAGGAGTTGAGCGTGGGTGGACATGGGGTGACGGGCGCACTGTGGCGCAAGAGGTGGGGAAAAGGCAAGGAGTTTGGGAGGGGGAATGCGTTTGCCTGTGCGTGCTTTGAGACACCAATCTCTTGAGGGATACTCGTCGACTCCCAAGCGACTGTCGCTTCGCAGTCCACAAACCTCATTGCCGTTGTCGCTTCCCAAGCCACTCCTTACGAGCTTGGCGCGATATTCGCCGGATCTTCCCTTTGGCATGGGAATTGTTACATCGATATCCCATGGACGAACACGCTCGCAAAAAAAACCCAAAAGGCCGACCGTGTCAGCCAAATCGTATTTCTTTTGCTGGCGCTCGGCTGCTTCGTTGGTGCGTTCTTCTGCGCGCGAACCATTGAGCTTAGCGGCGGCTATTTCGCGGTAGCCAACTTTATCTTTCAAATCCCCGCTATGCTCGGCACCCTTGGCCTGGTGGTGTTCGGAGTCATGTTCCTCTTTTTGACCGCGGACTAGGAAAGCATTGGGTACGTATTCATGGACACGGGAGCTATCATTAGAATCACTGTCTTTTACTTGTCGGCCATCGCGAGCTTGGTCGTTGGGGGCTTCGTCTTTCAGTGGGGTACACAATTGTGGGGCACTGGGGGGGAATTATTCGGGGGGCTGTTTGCCATCGTGTCGATTTTCGTCAGATTCTGGGGCATTCTGTTCGTCATCCCGGCCGCCGCGGGACTTGCTGCAGGAACCTGCGAGCTCGTGACGGTCCTCAAACGCCGCTGAGCCCCATCGACCCGAAGCGGCAATGTATCACTCGCTCGCAGTTCGTCGCAGCATGAGCCCGACGCCCATCAAGGAAAGCAGCCAAATCGTGCCGAAGATTTCGAGGCGCCGGTCGGGGAACAAGCCCATGGCGATGGCGCCGGCAAACATCGTCGCGGCCGGAAACAAGAGCCAGCGCCGCGTCTGCATGGCATGCGATACGAAACCAATCGACAGCATCAAAACGGTATACGCAGCATTCTGGAACGGGGCATTGCCTTGCATGATGGAAATGGCGCCGCCAAGCAAGCAACTCGCCCCCACCGCCGCCCACATGAAACCGACGCGCGGCGATACCAGGCTTCTTTTCGCTCGCCGAAGCACGAAGAATGCATACGTGCACGTGATGACGGCAAACGACAACCACAAGATCGTAATCGGTCGGGCCGCTTCCGCGGCTTGTCGGTCGAGCGCGATTCGTGTCGGAATCGTTGCCAACGCACCCGTGATACCCGCCACGATGAACACGTTGCCAAGCGGTTTGGCCACGCGCGCGTCGTCGAGCAATTCGACGTGCTCTTTCAGCCACGAAAATTCGTTTTCTCGAGCGGCGATCTTCGCACGCAACGCTTCCAATTTCGCCCGCAAATCCGCATCGTCCACCTCGACCTGGAGGCGCGACGCGAGCCCCACTTCCTCCGTGTTGATGGCATGCACCAACATCGATCGCGACACCGCCGACAACCCCTCACGCGCCTGATCGTTTTCGGGCCAGCTTTCGAGCGCCGTTTCAAAAGCGAATCGTGCTTCGGTGAATGCATTGTGGAGAGCTCGCTCCGCGTCCACGCGATCACCGTCCTCCGCACCGAACGATGCCATGAGCTGCTCGAGTCGCCGTGCTGCACGTTCACCCTTTTTCGTGATTTCTCGCGCAGCCTCGTGCGACAAAAACGTCTCCACGGCAGCTCGTAATGCCGGCACGTCGGGATATCTATCCGTCGGAGATTTCGCCATGGCTCGTTGACAAATTTCGACGAGCTCCCGCGGTGTGTCCTCGGGGTAGTCGATGGGTGCACTTTCAACGGCCTTTTCGAGCACTTCGCGAACGTCTGCTCCGATGTGCGGAGGCGCGCCCGTGATGATTTCGTGCAAACACGCTCCAAGCAAATACACGTCGGTGGCTGGTCCCTGTGCTTCTCCATCCCCAAGCGCCAGCTCCGGGGCCATATACGTCGGCGTTCCCGCGGGGCTGCGCACGTCGTGCGCATGGAGAATGCCGCTTTCGTCACACGTGCGCCGATCGAGCCCCACGGCAAGGCCCCAATCCACGACGAAGACCTGGCCGAATTCACCCACCATGACGTTCGCGGGTTTCAAGTCGCGATGCAAAAAGCCTTTGGCATGCGCAAATGCGACGCCATTGCACACGCTGAGGAAAACTTGCAGATGCCGTTCGAGGTTGCGGTCTTTCTGCAACGAATCCGCCCAGCTTTGCCCTTCGACGAGCTTCATGGCGAGCATCAGGCGCCCATCCGACGCTCGGCCGAGCGCGTGCACCGGGACGATGTTCGCGTGCGACAAACGCGCCGTCACGCGCGCTTCGGAGAGAAAAAACGAGGTTGCCGCTTCGTTGTCGAGCGAAAGCCGTTTGACTGCAATTTCGCGCCCAAGCGAGCGCTGTACGGCACGCCAGACTTCACCCATGCCACCTCGCCCAATGACCTCGACGACATCGAATGCTTCGCCGTCGCTTTCCGAAGGGTTCGCCGGTGGCGCCGCGTTGGCCTGTGCCAAAAAGAAAGCCGTGTCATCGGAGGCCCCTCCCGCCACGAACGTCATCGTCGCGCGTGGCAAATGTGCAGCGATCCTGGGTGCGGCTGCGCCATCGAGCTCCTGCGGCCGATAGGTGTGCTCGGCGGCGTTTCCTGCGAGCGTATCGGCGAAGGCGGCGACGGTTTGTTTTGGATTCAATCGATCGTGGCGCATGGCGAGACGTGTCGAGCGAGACGCTCGTTACGCGCGTGTACTCTATGCATGACCCGAGGCGCTTTACAAGACGCTATTTGCGTGATCGTCGTTCGTGCGTGGTGGTGCGAATTGCGTGCAAATCCTGAAACCTGCCGCGGGCTTCAATGCGAAGTCCTGGAGCTGCAGGTGGTCGAACATCGCGCTCACTCGAGCCACACCACGCGCACGACGTGATTCTGCGTGTCGGCGATGTAAAGCGCGCGCTCGGTGGCTTCGATGTACGTCGGCCCCTTGAGCTGAGCCATGCTCGCCGGGCCGCCATCGCCTGCGTGCCCGCGACTGGTGCCTGCAAACGTCGTGATGAGCCCGCCCGAATCGACCTTGCGAATGCGATGATTGAACGTGTCCGATAAGTAGAACCCTCCATCGGGCGCGATGCTGACACCGTTCGGCCATTGCAAGTCGGCAGCTTTCGCGGAGCCTCCGTCCCCCGACAACCCGGCCGTCCCGGTTCCTGCGACCGTCTCGATGACGCCCGTCAGCGCATCGACCCGCCGAATACGTTGATTGTAGGTGTCGGCGATGTACAAGTTGCCCATTGCGTCGAGCGCCAAGCCAGTCGGATGATTCAGCGCCGCCGCGGTGGCCGGGCCATCGTCGCCACCATATGCCGCTTCGCCGCTTCCCGCATAGGCATGCACCGTCCGATCGGGCCGAATGACGCGCACGCGATTCGCTTTGGCATCGCTCACGAAGATGGTTCCATCGGGCGCGATGGCAATACCAGACAGCTCGTGGAATTTCGCCACCAAAGCCGAATGGCCATCGCCCGTGTCTCCAGATTCGCCCGTGCCTGCAATGACATCCACCGTTCCATCGGCCGCAATGCCAAGGACCCGCGGATCGTGCACGGAGACGAAGACGACGCTTCCATCGGGCAAGAAGCCGAAGTCGATTGGATTTTCGAGCGGTGTATTGCGTGCATCCGCGCCCGCGACCGCAAACGTGTGCACGCCATTTCCCACGACGGTATCGAACGTATCGTCCGCTCGAATGCACCGCAGCCGCATGTTGTTGAAATCCATCACATACAGCAACCCGTCCGGACCCGTTCGCGCGGCCGTCGGCAGGTTCAGCGCCGATTTCAGCGGGGAGAGCCCATCGCCATGAAAACCCGCCTCTCCTGTTCCCGCCACGCGACAGATCACGCCTTGACCGCCACAAGGTGCGACGCCTGCCGGTTCGCTGCACGCCATGGAGAAGACCCCCATGGCGGCAACGAACAACGGCACACGAGCCGATTCTCCTACCTTCAAGGAAGCGCGCATGTGCTCTCGAAGCCGCCATTGGCGGCCGTGCAACTGGAATGGCAAGCAATGCAGCGCTGGAGGTCTTCCGAGACGACCTTTCGCGCCGAATCGACCTCCTGCCACTTCCAATCCAGCGTCTCCGGCGAGCTTCCCGTCGCCAACCGAGACATGACCGTCCACCGAAGGATGGGGCCGGCGCACGTCACGTCCGCGAAATCGTATTCCTCCTTGAGCACCACGGCGCCCACGGGAAAAACGACGTTCTGGTTTTGGTACGGATCAAGGGCCGTCGGATCGGCGAGCACGCGAATGATGTTCAAATCGTGATCGCCGCTTTGCCGACAATTCCGCACCTCGGTATAGGTCGAAGCATAATCCGCTGGAAACACGGGGTCTGCTTTGGGAGGCTCGGGGTTCGGATTGTTTTCCGAACAGCCAACGAGGAAGCACGTCGCAAGCGTCCAAACGAAGGGGAGGATGGCTCTTTTCATTGCTAACGCAGCTTGATCGTTCGGATGACGTGATTGCCCGTATCGGCGATGTTCAGTCGACCATCGGCCCATTCGACACCATAAGGCAACTTCAGCAGCGCTTCCGTCGCCGACCCGCCATCGCCGCTCGACCCTTTCTTGCCGCATTGGCCCGCCACCGTCCGGATGATCCCAGCCGAATCGATGGAGCGTACGCAATGATTGTACACATCGCTGAAGAACAGCGTGCCGTCATCGGCGAGCGCGATGTCGACGGGGTAATTGATGAGCGCATCCACGGCCGGGCCGCCATCGCCCGAATAGCCCGATTGTTTTTCCCCATTTTTCGGCGGTTGTCCCGCAATTCGACGAACGATGCCGTTGGTATCGATCATGCGAATGAGGTGATTCGCCGTATCCGCAAAATAAATATTTCCTTTGGGGTCCACCGCCATCCGCCCGGCCGGTGTCGCCGATTGCCCGAAGGGCTGAGCCATTCGCATTTCGGTCGCGGGGATGTCGTCGCCCGAATATCCAGGCGTGCAGGGCATCGGGCAATAGATCATCGGTTCGCCACACGTCCATTTTCCGCTCGGCCCGTTCGGTCCTGCGGGGCATTGAACCGGCGTGACGCCTGCGGGACAAGGTCCAGGTCCTGCGGGTGCCGGAGCATCGATGATGCATTGTCCGGCGATACGGCGAATGTTGCCTGCCTGATCGACCTGCCGAATCACCTGATTGGCTTGGTCCATGATCAAGAGGTTGTCATCTGCGTCGAACGCGATGCTCGCCGGCAAATCGAGTGAACACGACTTGGCTGCCCCCTCGTCACCGAAATACGCGCGTTTTCCATCGCCACAGGTATCCACGATCAGACCCGTATCGATCGACAAAGTGCGCACTTTGCTGTTGTGCCACGCGGCAATGATGAGGTTTTGCCCCGTCTTGTCGAAGAGGATGTTCGTGGGATGATTGAAATCGCCATTGGCTGGGTTGTCCAGGTCGCCCCCCAGCTCGCCCTGTCCTGCCACCCACCGCAATTTTCCATCCGCCCCGAGGCTTCGAATGCGGTGGTTGTTCCAATCGATCACGAAAAGCGTCCCGTCAGGCGCCGTCAACGTATCCTGCGGCAACGACATGCGGGCTTCGAGCGCTTCGAGCGCCTCGGTTTCAGCATTGGGATCATAGCCGTTTTCACCACTTCCCGCGATCGTGCAGATGTTCCCCACGACGTTCTTGTCGCACGGAGTGACGTCGTCGGTGGTGCTCCCGCAGCCGGAGGTGAATACGAGGACAAGTGCAGAGCCAAGCGTCAAGTTTTTCATTTTGCCACCTTCACGATTCGGTCGTTCAGCGAATCCATGATGAAGAGATTGCCATCGGGGTCGAAAGCCAAGCCGAACGGGCGTCGCAGCTTCGTTTGGGTCGCCGGCTTGTTTTCTTCGTCGTCGAGCCCCAGTTCTCCGGTTCCAGCGACGGTTCGGATCACGCCGGTATCGAGGTTGATGGCGCGAACGCAGCCATTGTCGGTATCGGCAAAATACAGATCCCCGTCGGGACCGATTTCCAAATCCCGCGGGGCGCTGAGCATGGCCATTTTCGCCGAGCCGCCGTCGCCGCCATACCCTTTTTCGCCCGTTCCCGCAAATTCGTCGATGACACCCGACGCCAGGTCCAGGACTCGAATGCGGTTGTTCTCGGTATTGCTGATGTACAGCTTCCCTTCATGGTGAAGGATATTGCCGCTCGGATTGGGATTGGAGCCGAATGCAAAAGAGAATTCAGCGGTTGCGGCCGGGCCACCATCACCGGCGGTGCCATACGTGCCCGTCCCCGCGATGGTACTGATGTTGTCGTTCGTATCGATTTTGCGAATACGTTGGTTTTGCTGATCGACGACATAGACATTGCCTTGGTCGTCGATGGTCGCATCGTTCGGTTGCCTGAAGAGCGCGCTGGTTGCCGGTCCACCATCGCCGGCAAAGCCTGCTCCAGCGCCGCATACGACCTTGACCCAGCCGGAATCGGGGTCGATGGTCAGGAGTTTGTGGTTGTGCCAGCCGACCAAAATGACGGAGCCATCGGGGCCCAGGAGCAAGCTCGTCGGATGATTGAGCTGCCAATCGGCACCATCTGCACCTCCCGGCGATACGCCGCCGACGGGGCCGTCGCCGGGGAACGGGGGATCGGTCCACCCGACGACGCTTTCGACGACGCCGTCCGGGCGCACCTTGCGCACGAGGTAATTGTTGAAATCGCTGAGCCAAGCGCTGCCGTCGGGCAGGAAAACCATATCCTGCACGCTATTGAGTTTGGTCTCGTAGCGAAGAAGGCCATCGCCGTTGAAGCCCGTTTGCCCTTTCATACCGGCCCACGTACAGGCGCTGCCAGATACTTGATTTTCACAAGGATCGGTCATTCCCCCTTGGTTCACCGTGGCGTCGCCACAGCCCACGAGCGCAAGGGAAAAAAGACCGCCAAAGCAACCTCGAAGCAAGTTTTTCCTAAGCCGCAACATCAAATTCCTCCTCCTACGATGGGCTTTCCTTTATGAAGGAGCAGCCCTTTGGTCAACGGAAAGCTAGCCGTTTGTCCGCCGGCTGCCCATAAGCCACCCGACGGATCCATCCACGCTCCATGCAAGTCCCACTGAATCGACAACCCCGTAACGTCCTCCTGCCAGCCATTTGCGCTGCGCGAATAGACCGACCCATATTGTCCCACGGCGAGCGCTGCGTCGCCCGCGCCCAAGAATACACCCGTGAGGCCATACGCAATGGTATCCGATGCAGCGAGCGTCCACCCGCTGCCGGCATTTTCCACGATGACGCCGCCAACCAAACCGCCCACGGCCACGTAACGATCGCCATTGGCGTGCACCGTGAAGAGCGACGAGCCCACGCCTGTTTGCCCGGGCGTGAGCTTCGAGCCATCCCAATGAAACGAAACTCCGCCGCTGCCGACGAGCCACGCGTCGTTCTTGCTCGTCCCGAAGATCTTCCATATGGCGGCATTCGCGCCGACATCGGACGGCAGCGTCGGTTCATTGACCCACGTATCACCTTGAAGACGCCACGCAAAGGCATTCTTGTCGTACGTTCCCCCGACCGCCCACATATCGTCCGGAGAAGCGCCCCAAAGCCCGAATACCGTATCCATCGTCGGCGTCTGCAACTTCGTGAACGTACCCCCCTCGTAACGCAGGATCACGCCGCCGCTGCCTCCCATGTACAGCGGTCCCCCGTCGAAGCCGAACACCCACCACAAATCGCCTTGCGCCTGCCCCGTCATTACCCGCTGCCATTGACCATCGTAGTGCAGCACCAAAGGTCCAGCGCCGTCGCGAGCATCGGCACCGACGACCCACACGTCAGTGTCGCTCGTTCCCCAAATGGAGAGCAGTGCGCCCGGCAGGTCTTCATGAACGAGCGCCCACTGCGCCGTGGTGCCGGCGTCCGGAGGTCCCTCCACGGGTTGCGAGCTGCACGATGTGCCAAACAAGAGAAGAAAAGCGAGCCAGTTCGATTGTCGATGCCCCACGCGGCCATCCTAGCATCCACAACGAGACGTTCCATCGAAATGAGCACGAATTCCTCTGCATGTGCTTTGGGGTTCGAGATGGGGGACACACCATCACGAGCAGTGCGGCACGTCCATGGGTGCACGGTTCAAATAGACGCACTCATGCGAGAATGCCGAACTTGACGGTCTTCCGAGCCCGTGCAAGGCTCGCACCCGAACGTTTTTCCGCGAGCGCATCATGATCCGACCCATCCCCATTGGCATCGATGACTTCCGCAAGCTTCGCGAAGAGGGCTTCGAATACGTCGACAAGACGCATTTCATCACGGAATTCATCGACTCGAACAACATCAAGGTCATCCTCGTGCCGCGTCCTCGAAGGTTCGGCAAGTCGATGAACATGACGACGCTGAAGTGGTTTTTGGAGAAGCGCGACGAGAATCTTTGGCACCTGTTCGAAGGGCTGCATGTCGCGCGAGCTGGGGACAAGTACCGCGAGCATTTTCAGAAGTACCCTGTGGTGCACATCAGCTTGAAGGAAGCGAAGGCGGAAGATTTCGAAACGTGCTTTCGCGAAACCAAGCGATTGATCGGGGACATGTACGCGCAGCACGAATCTGCGCTCGAAGGGAAGCTCGATCCTCGCGACGAAGCAGACTTTCGGGCTATCTGGCGCGGCACGGCGGACGACGCGCTTTACCGCCGATCGCTGAAGAATCTGACTCGGTACTTGCATCAAGTTCACGGCGTTCGGCCCATCGTCTTGATCGACGAGTACGACGCGGGGATTCAGGCGGGCTACTTGCACGGATTCTACGAGAAGGCCATTTCCTTTTTTGGCGCCTTCTTCTTGGCGGGGCTCAAAGACAACATGCACCTCGAACGCGCGGTGATGACGGGAATCTTGCGGGTGTCGCGCGAGAGCATCTTTTCCGAGCTGAACAACGTGGGGGTGTATTCGCTGCTCGATTTCGAATTCAATACGTGTTTCGGATTCACGGAGCCCGAAGTGCAAGGGCTGCTCGAAAAGGCTGGCATGGCGGATCTGATGGACGCCGTTCGCAGTTTCTACGACGGGTACGAATTCGGCATGGTGGACATTTACAACCCTTGGTCCATCTTGAGCTTTTTGGCCCGCAAGGACCGCAATGTGGTGCCGTATTGGGTGAACGTGGGATCCAATCTGCTCATCAAGGAGACCATGCACCATCACGCATTTGCGGTTCAGGAGGAGGTCGAGACGCTGCTCGGAGGGGGGGTCATCGAAAAGCACATTCATGAAAATGTGGTCCTCCCGGACTTGAAAGAGGACCCGCGAGTATTGTGGAATTTGCTGGTTTTTTCGGGCTATCTGAAGGCCGCTCGACCAGGACCGCCGATCCCGGGGCACCCGCGGCCTCCGTTTCGGCTGTCGATTCCGAACAAGGAAGTGGCCGAAGTTTATCGAACGACATTCCAGTCGTGGATGGATCGAGCGCTCGTGGGTCAAGGTGGAGCGCTGCAAGAATTGCTCGATGCGTTGCTCAAGGGCAATGCTCCGCGATTCGAAAAGCAACTGCAGAAGTTCGCGGGCTCGTTGCCATCGTACCACGACGTCGAGGGACTCGAGCCGGAGAAGTTTTACCATGGAATGATGATTGGGCTGCTCGCATCGCTCGAACCGGATTACGAAGTCCGCTCGAATCGAGAATCGGGCGAAGGGCGGCCGGATGTGCTGATCAAGCCGCGGTATGCGGGCAAGGCGGGGGCGGTGCTCGAATTGAAATCGGCACGCAAAGGTGTAACGACGATCGAAAAGGCCATGGCCGAGGGGCTACGGCAGCTCGAGGAAAACGATTACGCAGCGGATTTGCGAGCAGCGGGGGTGGAGAAGATCACGCAGATGGTGGTAGCTTTCAATGGAAAGCGAGTGATGGTGTTGCCAAAAGGAGCGAAGGCGCCGAAGAGAGGCGCCATCAAGAAGGTGGGCGAATCCATCAAGAAGGCGGCCAAGAAGGTGGTCGCCAAGGCAAAAAAGGCGACGAAGAAAACTTGACGCTCGGACGCGGTTGGTTTACGCGGGACGAGTGAAACCGACACATCGAACGACGCTCGCTGCAATGGGAATGTTCGTCTTCGCGGCGGCTGGCTGCAAAGGGACGGACGAAGGCGCCGAGAAAAAGGCTGCCGAAAAGAAGGCGCTGGAGGCCGCGATACCCGAGGTGGGTAAGGCGGTCGCGCTGATCTCCGCGTATTTGCCGTACACGGAGGATCCGGGGGCCAAGGAGAAGTACGCGACGAAGCGTCGCAACGACATGCAACGCGCGACGGAACAGGCCGCGAACGAGATTCGGCACGCGGCCAACAGCGCCAGGCAGCGCGTGAACCGCGAGGATACACCGCCCACCAAGGCACTCGCGGACGCGTTCGCGGCGATCTCGACGGCATGCACCGATGCGAACGAACAAGCGAAGCTCGATGCGTGCACCGCGAAGGTGAAGGCGCTCGACGAGGCGCTCGGGAAGTTCGAGGCTGCGTGCACGGCGGCGGGAGTCACGGCGAAGGTGCCGCGCGTGGGGCCTGCGGCCGTCACGGAGGACGCGAAGAAAGCCATTGCGTCATACGTAAAAGCGCGCGGACCGGGACAGGCAGAGGCTGCGTTTTTTGCAAAATGCGCCGACGAGAAAGCTACGATCGCCGCCGTGTTCGACGCTTGCAAAGCCGCATCCGCCGAGACGGAGCAAGTCGCGAACACCTACGAAAAGGCCGACGAGCCGATACGGGTGCTCGCAGCGACGCACAACATGTCGGTCGGCGCGCAGTGCAATGCGCTCGCCGCGGTGGAGACGGCGCAGAAGGAAGTGCTCGCTTGCAAAAACAAGGCGACGACGCCTGAATGCAGGAATTCGTGCGCGAAGATCAAGACGGTTTTGGACGAAGGGATCCCGGCCGCTGCATTCGCGAGCCTCGAGAAAGAACACGCCGAGATCTGCGAGAAGAAGTAGACGACGGGCCGCGACATTACCCACCCCACATCCATCCCCAAATGCCTCGGGCATGCTCGGATGACGTTTCCCGTCCATGTGAAGCGCCAAGGTGCCGGGCCCTTTTGCAAACCGCATCACCGTGCAATGCCGCTCGACCTGCCCCAAAGCGCGCTGATACGGACAACGAGCGCGCCGTGAGGTCGCCCGAGGCCGATCCACATCGATGTGGATCGGTGGTCGGGCACCTCGGAGGCGGATCCTCGAGGCTGTGGTTGTGCGGATCGAGCTGGCAAAACGCGGTCCCACATGGATGTGGATCCGGATCTGCGCAGGCTGGAGCGTTTTGGTGTCGATGTGGGGCGAGGCGTAGAGTGATGCAGACCGATTCCAGCGCGATCGGCGGCGATTTGTGCGGCCATTCGTGGCGAATCTTGGCGATGCGAAAAAAGTTGGCCCTGGGTCGGGATGGCCTGTAGAGTCCGCTACCGTCCGAACGAACAGGACAAGACGAGGAGTGAAACATGGGGACGATCATTCGCCGAGATGCGGCGGCCGAGGCCATTGTCGAGGATGGCGATACGACGTTGACGAAGGCGTCGGCGCGCGGGGGCAAGTGGAAAGAGCTGGCTGACGAACGATTGGGCACGGTGCTGGGGTTGGTAGGCAACGTGTCGGCGCAATTGACCGAAGCGCAACAGATGCTTGCGCCGCTCGAGGCGGACGTGGACACGTTGAACATTCGCTCGGACAAGGTGCTCGGGAAGACGTACGACGTGATCTGGAACGAGATTGGCCGGCCTGGGTACGACGCGGCGCTGTCGGTGCTGTTCCCGGAGGGGATTGCGTATTATGCGCAAGGGGACACGGACGAGCAGCCGGATCGGATGGATATCTTGGTGCAACTGCTGCAGGCGGGATTGCATCCGAAATTGTCGAAGGCGACGGCGGATGCATGCGCGGCCGAAGTGGATGCCGAGGCGAAGGCATTGCGCAATGCGGTGGAGGCGGTGCGCAAGCCTGCGGCGAAGGTGAAGGTATTGAGTCGCGTGCGCACGGCATTGGCGAGGGTGGTGCATACGGAGCTATCGAATTTGAAGCGGCTGTACAAGGTATCGGGGTTCAGCGAGGCGGAGATTCACACGGTGATTCCGGATCGGCCGGTGAAGAAAAAGAACGAGGGGTAGCGGGATTTGGGGGTGGCGGCTGCCAGCCAGGCGCCCCCGCCCCAGATGCCGAGTGCGTCCGCTCCTTTTGTACTTGCATTTCGGGCGTGACACGGATACTTGTCGCGCGAGTCGTAGCCAGGTTGCGTGTACACACCATGGTGATCAGGGCTGAAGGAGAGGCTGTCCATGTCGGATGCTGCGCGTGATGTCGAGGACACCAACGAAGAACAAGGGGTCGATGACGAGGACACCAGCGCCGATGGGATTGTCCGTCCGTATGACGCGAGCAAGCTGCGCGTATCCAAGTGGGCTCCGACGCTGGACCTCATACTCAAGCGGATAAAGCGAGGAGAAATCGACCTCGCACCGGGGTTTCAGCGCAAAGCGGGGCTTTGGAAGGACACGGCGCAAAGCCGCCTGATTGAATCGATCCTCATCCGCATTCCCCTTCCCGCGTTTTACATGGATGCCATCAATGAGGATGTCATGGCCGTCATCGATGGCATCCAGCGCCTCACAGCTTTGGATCGATTCGTCAACCGTGGCGAACTGAGGCTGACGGGTCTCGAGTTCTTGGTGGATCTGCAGGGCAAATCGTTTTCCGAGCTGCCGCGAGGCCTTCAGCGGCGGATCGAAGAGACGCAGGTGGACGTCAACATCATTGAAAAAGGGACGCCTGTCGAAGCAAAGTTGAATCTCTTCAAACGGATCAACACCGGTGGATTGAGTCTGACTGCACAAGAAATTCGACATGCCATCAATCCGGGAGCGTCGCGGGCCTTTTTGAAAGAGCTTGCGGAGTGCACCGAGCTCAAAGAAGCGACGGGCGGCGCCCTGAGCTCGGATCGTATGGATGATCGGGAGTGTGTCCTGAGGTTCGTCGCGTTCATTCTCACGCCGGCAGAGAATTATCCCAACACGGACTTCGATCCGTTCCTCAATCAGGCGATGCAAGCCATCGACCGCATGAATCCCGAGCAGCGTGCGGAGTTGGCCACGAGATTCCGTCGAGCCATGACGAGCGCGTCGCACGTGCTGGGGAACAAGGCATTTCGCAAGGTCATGCCGAGCGGTCGTCGGGGTCCGATCAACAAGGCGTTGTTCGAGGCCTGGTCGGTGAATTTGGATGCGTGTTCGGACGAAGAAATCGCAGTGCTCGCAACACGCTCCGAAACGCTGGTCAGCCATTTCGTTCAACGATTGGCGAACGTGCCCGAGTTCGAGCAGGCGCTTTCTCAAGGGACGGGCGATCGCAACAAGGTCAAGTTGCGCTTCAGGACCATTCGTGAGCTCATCCAGGGGGCCCTCCAATGATTACCGAAATCGAGCTTGGGAATTTCAAGTGCTTCGAGCACGAAAAAATTCCTTTGGGACCGCTGACGCTTGCCACGGGACTCAATGGTGCCGGTAAATCGAGCCTCATCCAATCTCTCTTGTTGCTTCGCCAGTCGCACCAGCAAGGTTTACTGCGACAAGGACTGCTCGCGATCAATGGTGATTTGGTGCAGATTGGCACCGGGCGCGATGCGCTGAATGAAAGCGCCGAGGAAGACGTGATCACGTTGGGACTCACGTGGACCGGCGGGTTGACGGCGCGCTGGGCATTCCGGTATGACGCGATAGCCGATGTCTTGTCGAAGGAGTCAGCTCGAGCGGCCGAGGAAGTTTTCAATCAGCCGCCTTTCGCGAGCAATTTTCATTATCTTGCCGCCGAGCGCGTGGGTCCTCGTGCTTCATTCGGCATGTCGGATTATTCGGTGGCCCATCTGCGGCAGCTTGGATCGAGCGGCGAACATACCGCCTACTTCTTGTCGTTGTTCGGCAGGGAGCGTGTCGCAATACCGACGCTGCTGCATGAACGCGGTGTTTCCGAATCGGCGCTCGATCAGGTCGATGCGTGGCTTGGCGAAATCAGCCCTGGAGCCCGATTGCACGTCACGGCCCATCGGGCAATCGACGCGATGGAGGTGCGTTTTTCATTTACGGGACCCAACGGGAACACGAATGAATACCGCGCCACCAACGTTGGCTTTGGGCTCACCTATACCCTGTCGATTCTCGCGGCCGTACTTTCGGCACGGCCAGGAGCGACGCTGGTGATTGAAAACCCCGAAGCGCATCTGCACCCGCGCGGTCAGGTGCGCATGGCGAATCTGCTGGCACGAGCTGCGGCGGCCGGCGTTCAGGTCGTCCTGGAAACCCATAGCGATCACGTGCTCAATGGCGTGCGCCTTGCGGTATTCGACGGAATTCTTGCGCCTGAAGCGACATGCATTCACTACTTCGAGCGACGTGTAACGCCGGAGAGCATTTATCACACGTATTCGACGCCAAAGATCGACGCCGATGGACGTCTCGACCATTGGCCGGAAGGCTTCTTCGACGAATACGAACAGGCCCTCGGGCGGCTCATCGCACCACGGCGAGGTGGGCATTGACTTGCCTGCTCTTTTTCAACGAGCTCTCCGCGACGCCTCTCTCGTCCAATCTGCACGAAGCGCGATTTCGGATGGATCGTTTCATCGGCACGCTGCAACGAGTCCAGTATACGTCGAATGGTAAACTCCCTACCCTACGGCTTCACATGAATGTCGCGGATCTGGAGCTGACGGCACAATACCCCATTGCACGTTGGCTCAATGATCCCGACGTCGAGAAGGAGCAGCGTACGTGGCTCCAAGCATTGGCAGCTCGGTCCCCGTTGTTTCCGACGGCTGCGGAGGTCGCGGTCGCAGTTCATCCCGAAGACCGTGTCGACTGTTTTCACGCAAAACGCGAAGCGCTTGCGCTCAGTGCGGCGCGACTGATGGACGGTCTTCCCGTCAGCATCCTGTCCGACCCAGTTTGGGACACGGAATGGCTGGAAATAACCATACACGCACTCGATGCGGCGGGGGATCTGGTCGAGTCACAAGAAAAGTTCAGGCACGCGAGCAGACCCGAGCACATCGATATCCACGCGGATTGGCTGCATTCGCTTTCACGAATCACCGTGAAGGATGGTCGAGATTTGTGGGACAAAAGGAAAACGTTATTTCCGGCGCTGGAGATGTGCAAAGAGGTGCGAGCACAGCTTGCTGGTTTCAAAAGCGGTGATCCCGCGTTGCGACAGATTGTCAAACGTCTCCTGGAAATGCAGCAGTTCTTTGCCACGTGGCAAGGAACTGCGATCGGTCCATCCTCACTTCCCACGAAATGCACGCCCGAGAGCGTGAGCACGATGAATAAGTACCGGGAAGAACACACGTTTACGCGAGAAAACGGGCAGCAAATCGAGTTTTCGTGGCACGTACGCTTTACGCCGGATCCGGGGCGAATCTTTTTCGATGGAGATCCGGATACGTTCAAGGGCATCGTCGGATGCATTGCGCGCGATGGATTGCCCACCGTCAAAGCCCCAACGTAGTCGTTGCACCAAGAGCAGCGGGCCAGCGATCGTCTGCTTGCTTTAGCGTTTCGAGGACGACGCTCATTCCAATCGGAGCAGCGCGAAGTCGGAACCCGTGGGGTTCACGAATGCGCTGCCGCCCGCGACGAGCTTGCCGTCGGGCTGCGAAACCAACGAAGAAAGGCCGCTCGCCCCATTCGTCGGTACGAATGCCATTCCCTTGTCGCCAAATGTCGTGTCGACCGTGCCGTTTTCGAGCAATCGAGCGATGAAGCCGCGTGACGTGGTTCCATCGAAGAGCTGGCCAGCAACGTACAGATTGCCATCCGCACGCATCTGCAGGGCGTGCCCGATGACGGCTTGGTAGCCGAAATCCGCGGTCGTGGCGCCATTGATGCCGAACGAAGTATCGAGCGCCCCGTTCGGCAAGAGTCGCACGACGAGCAGCTTGGCGAATTCTCCCTTGTTCCCAATGAATGACCCGAGACCAAGGCCAGCACTGCCATTGGTGGGCTTGCCCGCTTGACCGACGAGCAAATACTTGCCATCGGGTGCTTGCATGACGTCGAGCGCTGCCTCGGCGGACGTGATTGGATCCCCATCGGCATCCATCGCCAGTTTTCCATCGGCATCGAAGGACGTATCGAGCGTCCCATTTTCGAGATACCGTGCGACCGCGACGCCGTAAGCTCCGGAATTCGTCGGGCCGCGCCCAGCAGCGACGATCTTCCCATCACTCTGTAGGGCGATTGCAAACGCACCACTTGCGCCACTCACCTCGCCCACGGCCGTCGTCGTGGCACCCGTGCCGGCGAAAGTCGGATCGAACGTGCCGTCGGGCTGTAGTCGCGCCACGCCAAACGTGCCGGCCCCGACGTTCGCCGAGCCCACCACGATCAGGCGACCCGATGCGTCGAACACGCCCTTCGAGCACGATCCGTTTTTGCCTGCAGCATAATCGACCACTTGCTCGCCGGCTGTTCCGAAGCTCGCGTCGACGGCGCCATCGGGCGTAAACCCGGCGACCACACACTTGAGAAAACCCCCGGTCAATACGAACCGGCCTGTCGAATCGATTGCAACGCTGCTCGTGAGCAGGCTCTTGGGCTGCGTCGAAAACAGGCGTCCGCCCGTTGCAAACGATGCATCGAGCTCGCCGGTCGGCAGATAACGCGCAGCGACCCATCCATCGGAGAATGCAGTGTCCACGACGGCCTGCCCAGCCGCGATGAGCTTGCCGTCGGGTTGCAATGCGAGGGCCGAAATGCCGTCCGCCGATGCTCCCATGTTGGCCACGACGAGCCCCGCCATTCCAAAGGCTGCATCGAACGTTCCGTTCGCATTCACGCGTGCGAGTGCCGTGCTGTGGGTCGACAGGTCGTCACCCGTCACGTGCACCGACCCGTCCGTGGCGACGTGAACGCCGTGCGCGTAAAACCCGAGGGGCATCGCTCCTCCAGGCGCGAACGTGGTATCGAGGGCGCCGGTTGTCGTAAGTCGCACCAATGCGGTGGACGATGTGGCATAGATGCGCCCGGAAGGCTCGATTGCCACGCCGTCGACACCATTGGTCGTGCCCAGGCTTGCAATGCCGTCGCCGTCGAAGGTGGTATCGAGCGCGCCCGAGGCGGCGAAGCGCACGATCACGCCATCCGGTCCACCATTCAAACGTGCACCGATGAGAATCTTGCCATCGTCCTGCGTTGCGATTGCATTCGCCCCGAAGGAGGCCGAAGTATTCACGGTGTTCGCCGTTGCGATGCCCGTGCCATTGAATGCCGTATCGAGCGCCCCATTGGGCGTGAAACGGCGAACGACCACCGCATTGAAGGGCCCGCCGACGACGATGATGCGTCCTGCCGAATCGATGGCGATCCCGTCGCCGGTATCCGAACCCGGTGGATCGTCGATGGCTGCGGTTCCGCCGGCTCCGAAGGTGGTATCGAGCGCGCCGGAGGCCGTGAATCGGCGCACTCGCAATGGACTTTCGCCCTTGGGATCGGCAGCTCCGCCCACCACGACGATTTTGCCGTCCGCCTGTACGCGGATTGCACGCGAATACAAGTCCGGCATATCGATGCGACCGCCGGAGCCGAAGTTGCCATCGAGTGCGCCATTGGCATCGAGGCGAATCAGCGCGCCGCCATAAAAGAGGTGCCCGAAGGCCACGATGATTTTGCCATCCGGCGCCACGGCCATACCGCCAGGGGTTGCGCTGATGGGGCCAGGCACGAGCGCTCGGCCATCGATTCCGAATGTTTTGTCGAGCGTTCCCATTGCATCGAAGCGCTCGACGAATATCGACCCGTTGGACTTGTTCATGCCAACCACGACGAGCTTCCCGTCGCTCAGGCGCTGTACATGTTGTCCCGAGTCGTCACCATTGCGCATGGGTGTCGTGACGAGCTGCCCGCCATTGAACGTCGGGTCGATTGGAATGACGGCCCCACCACCCAAACCGCCCGCGCCACCTCCACCGGCACCTCCAGCGCCGCCGCCGCTGCTGCTGCTGGAGCTCGACGCACCTCCCCCAGCGCCGCCGCCGCTGCTGCTGCTGCTCGACGCACCTGCCTCGCCGCCGCCGCTGCTGCTGGAGCTCGTCGCACCGCCCTGTCCGGTGCAGTTCGAGGTGCATTCACCGTTGTCGCCGCACGAGATGAAGACAGGCGATCCGAGTGTAACGAGGGTCAAAACGAAGGCAAATTGGGGTCGTCGTGAAAGTTTCATGGATAAAGGGACTACATGAATTCCGCACTACCGTCAACGGATGAGTGACGCGAAGTTTCACGGATTGTCGCATGCATCCAGTCAGCCTTCCGAAGCGTGACGTGCTGACGGCGGTATTGACGAAGGAGGAGTGTCGGGAGGGTTTGCGACGTGCCGCCGATGCCAGTCGTTGCGAAATCTTCTTGCCTTTCCTTCGGACCTGTCGTACTCGATGCGCACTTTGGGTGCACTCCGCGGCAATCTGACATTCGCGCGCTTCTACGTTACGGGTGATATCCCCGACGATATTCCCGGCACGACGCTGAAGCGCATTCGAGCCAACGCATTTCAGCCACTTTCGCCCGACGATGACAAGAGCGAAGGGTTTGGATGGGCCAACATGGAGGATCCGGTCGACACGGATCTCGACCACGAAAAAGTCTTTTACAACGAATATGTTTGCCTTGCCCTGCGTGTCGATCGATGGGCTATCCCGGGGCCGCTCTTGAAGGCGCATCTGCGTGACGCAGAACAGGCGCTCCTGGAAAAACGGGGACTCGAAAAGCTTGGTCGGCAAGCGAAGGCGGACCTGAAGACGATGGTGGTGCGCAAGCTGCGCAAGCAGCTCGTGCCGTCGCTGAAGAGTTACGACATGGTGTGGAACCTGAATTCGAATATCGTGCACTTCTTCAGCCAATCCGAAAAAGTCACGTCGCTCTTCGACGACCTTTTCAAAAAGACGTTCAAGCTCGATCTGGTGCCCGAGAGTCCCGGAACGGCTGCGGAACGCGTGGGTCTCGACGCACGACAAGCGGCTGCTTTTGCGGGGCTCGAACCGACGACATTGGCGCGACTGGAGGAAGGCTGATGGAGCTCTTGGATTTGGTCGAGGGGCGTCGATTCATGGGCCGCGAATTCGTGGTTTGGTTGTGGTTCGAGAGCGAAATGCAGGAGACGAACCTGCGTCCGACGGGGGTGGATCCTTGTTCGTTATGGCTCGAAGCGCAAATCACGCTGGTGCTCGAAAAGGAAGAAAGCCGCCTCAAGGGGGCGATTCCCGCGTCGTCTCCCGAGGCAAAAGAGGCGCTTCGGCAGGGCAAGCTTCCGCGGGAGGCGAAGATGCGTCTCGTGCGCGGGGATCGTGAATTCGTTTGGACGCTGAAGGCGGATACGCTTGGGCTGTCGGGGTTGAAGTTGCCCACGCAGCTCAAGAAAGACGACGAAAAGCACGAGGTATTTTACGAGCGAATGATGTTGCTCGAGGACCTGGATGCGACGCTTGCGGCGCTGTATGCGGACTTCGTGCAATTGCGACTTTCGGATGCATGGGATGAAGATATCGAGCCGCTGATGCAAAGCTGGGCGCATGGCGAAAAGCCGGATGCGGATGCGTATTTGGTAGCGAAGAGCGCGGTGCTTGCGGCCAAACGGGCAAAGCGGAAGCGGTGAGGTCATCTCGAACGCGTCGTATGCCCGTCACGCGGCATCGAGCGTCCCGAGCGTGACGCATCGACTCGTCGGCGCAGACGATGAACTCTGTGTGCGAGATTTCCAATTCGAGCTAGAGTTTAGCCGGCAGAGGCAATGGGGGGCTCCGTATGTCCGGACCTGGGCCTCCCATGCGCGGATCGAGTTTTCTTTTCTTTCGCACGAGGGCCTGATGTTGGAGATCGTCTACTCGGCGGGGCTCATGCTTGGACTCGGTGGAGCTGCGGTTGCGGGGATGCGAGCAGCTCATCTTTCGCGAAAATGCGGCGCGCTTGGAAAACGCGTGGAGGCGCTCGAGGCAGAACGGCGCGTTTGCGAGACGAAGTTGCTCGTCGCGGTCGAGGAAGACAAGAGAAAGGTCGGGTGGCTCGA
Organism: Polyangiaceae bacterium; assembly: GCA_016715885.1. Taxonomy (NCBI): domain Bacteria; kingdom Pseudomonadati; phylum Myxococcota; order Polyangiales; family Polyangiaceae; species Polyangiaceae bacterium. Next base: position 153,104 of record JADJXL010000020.1, on the reverse strand, counting down.
CGAGCAGGAGCGGGAAATCCTTCGATTGCGCGCGGAGCTCGAAAAACGTCCGATCCTCACGCGAAAAATATACAAAATCATTACGTTTGGCGTGAAGGCGACGGGCAAAACGTCGCTTACGTTGAAATGGGCCAATCCGCTCATCGACCTTGGGCTTCTGCAAGGAACGAAGATTGAACGTTACGAGCGCACGGTGAGTCACGTGCTGCAGAACGACGTGATGACGGAGCACGTCTTTCAAGTGGGGGATTGGGGCGGCGAGCATGTGGTGGACGCGCAGCACGAAGTCGTCATGGACGAGATACACGGGCTCTTGCTGGTCGTGGATCTTGCGGCACGAGATGGGAAAAACGTCGATCCCAACCGCATCCAGGAACAGTTGAAAGAATTCCAGTTCAACACATTGAGGTATTTCTTTGGGCCGAGGACGATTGCATCGTGCAAATCCGTCGTGCTGTTCATCAACAAGAGCGATGTGCTGCCTGGGACGCCTGCCGAAGTCGAGGCCGAGGCGAAGAGGCTTTACGCGCCGCTCATCGACGACCTGATGCGTTATTCGACCGAGCTCGACATTCGCGTTTTCGTGGGGTCGGCGAGTTACGGGCATTCGACGCATCTGTTGTTCTCGCATTTCGTCCAGCGGATTCTACCGTCGAGCGCTTACGACGCGCAGCTCGTGCAGCGGACGAGCGAGCTTGCGGCTGCGGCTGCCGCGGCAATGGCGCCTGCTGGTCCCACCGTTTCGACGCACGAAAAGACGGCGTCCCTGCCGGCACCTCATCCACCCTCGGTGCTCAACAAACGACCACGGTGAATTGAGATGGAATCTCGAAATCAATCTCGAGGTGCGTACGAGGTGCCGACGTACGAAGCTCCAGCGGACGCAGGATGGTTTCATTTCCTGCATGGCAACGTTCCGGGGCATCAGATCGATTTCATCTACCGACATACGATTCCATGGGGTCCGCTTTCTCGGCAACATTTCGGCCATCTGGTGCGAATACTAAAATACATCGAACCGCGCGATCCGAGGGAGCAAGCGTTTGCGATTGGAAATTTGTCTCGGGACGATACGCAGCACGAGCCGGGGCATGGCGGCATTGCGCTGGTGCTGAGCCTGCGGGTGCATGGTGCGCGCGACCATGCGGGGCGTGAGGATCCGTCATTTTCGCATGCGATCGTGGGCGTCGATCGAGCATTCGACGAGGGCGCATTCGTTCGGGCTGCGCTTTCGTTTCGGGAGCAGCTCGTCGAAAGCACTCGAGTCACGGACGAGGGTGTTGGGTTTTACCACGCGTATGCGTCGTGCGGCGAAGATCCTGTGCGCGCCGGGGCGCTTTTGCGTTCGTACGTGGGGGATTTCGATGACTTGCCGGCGCCGGGACCGAGCCGCTTGGCGTTGCAATGGACAGCGCGAGGGATCGAGCAACCGAAGCGTATCGTGATTATGCACGATGACGGGCTGCCATTCGAGGCGCTCGTGCGATGTGCCGGGCGAATCGCTGCAATTTTGTACACGTCGGACGTGCGCTGGACGATGATATCGAATGGTCGGGAGGAGGATCTCCCGAATGGCACGACGATACGGTTCATGCCAACGAACGCATTAGCATCGGCGGAGGACGGGGTGGTCGTGCATCGATGGGCGGACATACCGTCGGATGCGGAAGAGCTTGCCATGCTGCTCTTCCGCGCCAAACCGGTTCATCCGCTGGGAGGCCCGAAGCAGCGGACGCCGTGGCGGGACGAGGTGACGGCGGGCGACGATATCGAGGTGACGATCGACGAGGCGCCGGCGCGTGACGAGGCGAAGAAGGCGCCGAAGCGGCGTGCGTGGCGGTGGTTCGGCATGGTATTGGCGGTCGTGCTGGCATTTGGCGGGATATGCGCGGCGTGGTTTGGCCGGGAACAAGGTGCGGAGCGGGACGAGGTGGCGGTGTATGCGCCGGTGGTGGAAGCGGAAACGCCTGCGCCGACGGAAGAGCCGCGACAGGCTCCGGTACCGGCCGACAGCGGCAAGGTCGTCGTGAAGGAGCCGGAAAAACCGATGCCGGTTCCCCCTCTCCACGAAGCATTGCGAAGCAATGCGGAACTGGAAAGGGGGTTAGGGGGTGAGGCGCCTGCTGATGGCGAACAGGTGAAGGCGTCGACAGGCAAAGCGCCGGCACGCGTGCAGGTGAGGCGTAAGGCGGCGGCGCGCACGAAGGAGAAAAGGTGCACGTCGCACTTGGATGATTGCACGACGGCACAGAGGCAACAGGGCGTGGATTGAGACGAGGCGGGCGTTCCGTGGGGGGAGGACGCCCAGGGGTCGTTCAGTTACAGGCGCCAGCGTCCGGCTCACAGCTTTTGCTGCCACATTCCTCGTTTTGCTCACAAGGGATTCCCTTGGCACCAAGACATACGAACCTGCAATTGCCATTGTTACAATCTGTACCTACACTGCATGCGTTGTTATTGCTGCATCTGCCCGCGCATATACCACCGATACAGTCCGCACCACTTTGACAGTCAGCCAAATGCCGGAGTTTACATACGCCATTGCCGTCGCAAATCGATGATCCAGTGCAGCCGGTGTCGAAATCGGTGGTCCCGAATGCCCGATGCTTACACGCGCCTTTGAAGCCATCTAGCTCGCAGGAAGAGCACTTGTCAGTGCACCACGTTTCACAACATACATCATCGACACATTTTTCGCTCGCGCATTGGCCGTCCTTTGAGCACCCCGTCCCATTGCAACGTCCGCAATCCGTCGTGCCACAGTCGACACCGGTTTCATTACCATTTTGAAGACCATCATCGCAAGCGATGCATTCGTTGTTGCTACAGTAAGCTTTTTTCCCAGAACAATCCGTAGCGGTTACGCACTCGAGGCACCTTGCGCCGGCAGCGCAATGCCCGTTCCTTCCCTTGGCTGTCTTGCACGGATCGCCAGGATCTACCTCCTCGAGCGTCGCCGTACCGCTTCGACAAACCCACTCTTGGCATGCTGGAGCAGGTCCAGCATCGCCAGGCCCGACTTCGACGACCGTTCCATCTGGAAGAAAATTCGCCAGGTTGCTCGATGGCCGGCAATCCTCCGTGCACGGGTTATCGTCGACCTTGCAGGTCCCATACACCCCCTGAAAGTTCTTTGCGGAATCGTCAGCATCGTTCGAGCATCCAACGGCGTACGCGACACCGCCGACGATCACCGGCACGCTCGCCATCCACCAGAACCTCGTTGCGTGTTCTTTCATAAATTCATCCTTCAAAACGACATCGTGACGACAACACCACTCTCTGAGCGCTTGACGACGGGCACGACGCTCACCTGCTTGTTCGCCGAAGTGGGCACGACCGCCATGATGATCGCGCCAACTCCCACGAGAACGCCTGCGCCTGCCAGCAAATAGCCTCTCTTCGAATCGTTCCAAGCCTGGTCGCTCGCCTCGAGTTTCGACGCAATCGCGGCACATTCACTGGCGTTTTCCGATGGACTGTCAGGTCCACATACGCGCATGGTCGACGGCGTTCGTGGCATGAGCGCCGTTCCGCGCTGCATTGCATCGTCCGACAGTCGTGACGAATTCATCATGTCCCCAATGCCCCAGATCAAACCCGCGCCGAGACCGACGACTCCAATGCCTCCCGACACGACCGCCGCCGTGTCCCACGTGGACCATTTTCCATTGTCCTTTGGCGCAGGCGGCACGGCTTTCTTGCACGTAAATGACAAATTCTGCCTGCTGCCCGGAGCAAATTCCGCCGACACGCGCTCGAACGTACACCCCGCCTTGCGTGCCTCGACGAGCCTCCTCCCAGGATCGACCGGCATCTCCCGCAACAGCGGCGCGACGCCCACGACCGCCCCATCCAAGAGGATCTCTGCTCCCGGCGCGTCCACTCGAATGTCGAGCACGACAATCTTGCTCTTGGCTTCGGCGAGCAATCGAGCAACCGCAGCCCGATCCTCGGGACTCGGTTCGGGCCTCTGCAAATAAAACTCGAAATGCTCGATGGCGTCGCGGTAATACCCCAATTCGAGCTCGGTCTGCGCAAGCTTGGCAGCAATGAGCGCTGATTGCTCGAGCGCCCACGCCTTTCGAAGAAGGTCGAGCGCCAGACGCAGATCCCCTTCGAGCCGCGCTTTCACTCCCGCATCGTAATGGCCGTGCGCGACGGAAGTGCCTCGATGTTCGTCCGCGACGGCATTGCAAGAAAGCATCAGCGCCACCGCAATGGTTGCAATGACAGCGGCGTGGACGAATCGCCGCGATCTGCGGGGACACCGCTCCCATGCTTCCTTCGCGGAATCGGTCGTCGTCATGATGGGATTGGTTTACCATGTAGAACGCGACCATCCAGCAATTGTGGTGGTCGTCGCCAATTTCTAAAATGCGCCGACGACCTGGACGCCGCCCTGACCGCCCCCGACGACGGGCGCCACGAAGAGCCCGGTTTTTTGCTTTTGCGGCGCGCTCGGCCATAACGCCACGATCATCGTCGCAAGAAGCGCCGCGCTGCCCACACCATAACCAATGACCGCTCCCACTTGCCTGTTGTCACGCGACTCCGCGCTGATCCCGTGCTCTCCCATGGCCACGGTACACCCCACCCCAACCCCAAAACCTGCCAATGCAAGCCCGCCAAGCGGAACGGCTGCCATGGACCAATTCGATGGCTCCTCTTCGAATTGCAGCGGCGACGGCGAGGGCCGCGGCGCCTCTTCCAAAATGACGACTTTTTGCTCCTCGCCCGCAGCAATCTCGACGTGCTGCGCCACGAATGCCTTGCCGGCCATTCGCGCCGTGACCGTTCGTTTCCCAGGTTCCACGAAAATCGTCGCGATCGGCGTGTGTCCCACGACTTCACCATCCACGAGAATCGTCGCGCCCATCGCGTCCGTGCGCACGTCGAGCGTGCCGATTCGCGCGCTCGCCTTTTCAAAAAGCCCCCGTATGGCGACCTTGTGACTCTCGGGCATGTCCGACTCATTGCGCAAACAATACACGAGATACTCCGCCGCACTCCTGAATTGTCCGCGCTCGATTTCCACGAGCCCCAAATTCGCCGCAATGCGATAATGCTTTTCGATCCGCCAGGCCTCGAGCAGGTTTCTCTGAGCCTTCTCCCATTGTTTCGACTGAAGTGCCTTGACACCCAATTCGAGGAGCTTCTGGGCTTCCGGCTGCTGCGGCGCCGAAACCGAAGGCTCCGTCGCGACGGCATCACAAGGCGCGAAGCTCATTGTAAGAGCGAACGCTGCTGTCGTCACGAGACGCGAAAGCAAGGTTTTCATGCGAAGGACTCCATTTTCAAGCAAGCATTGATGTCAAAACCCGTCAATGACAGGCGATTTTCGTGGACCCTTCAGCGTGTCTCGCTTCACCACCACCGGCGGCTTCGGCGGCGATATGGGCGCCGCCGCCGTACGCTGCGGCGTGGGAGCCGTCATGGGCGCGTTTTGGGGAGGCGTCGTCTTTGGGGGCGCAGCCGAGGGCACAGGTTGGGACGTCGCGCTTTGCTGTGGCGCAGGCGCATTCACCGGCGCAGGCTCCTCCTTTGGTGGCGCGGCTGTCTCGACAGGCGGCGCCTCTTTTGGCATCGCTTTCTCCACCGTCGTCGTGCGCTCCTTTGGCGGCTCCGAATGCTCGCTCCTCGACAATGCGCGGCTCGCCACCACGACCGACGTCACGCCGACGATGCCTACGACGACCCCTGCCGAAATGCGCCCCAAATGCCGCTTCGGGCGACGCTTTTCGGACGCCTGTTCGTGCGACGCGCTGACCGGCGCGCTGGCCTCTCGCGCATTCGTCGCAACCACAGGCAGCGCCCTACCCTCACCCGGCGCCGCGAGCGCCGCTACCGTCGCCGTGAGAATTTCATCCAATGGTTTTTCCCGCCAAGGCGCTTGTCGAGGGGCCCCATCCGTCGCATCGCGATCGAATGCCAGCGTCTTCGAAGAAAGCGCTTCGGGAGGCATGATGACGGTACCATTGAGCGACACGCTGGTGGCCGGCGGCGTGATGATGATCGGCGCGTCGGGACGTGCATTGGCATAAGGTTCGAGCAGCGCCGCAAGCTCGGCCGCCGACCCAATCCGCATCGCTCGATCCCGCTTCAAACAGCGCGCCACGATCGTCGCCAGCCCCTCGTCGAGATGCCGAATACGGCTCGTTACCGAAGGCGCTCCCGTCCGGAGCACCTGCGTCGAGATTTCTTCCACCGATTTTCCGAGAAATGGTCGTACGCCCGTGAGCATCTCGAAGAGGCATACGCCCAGCGACCAAATGTCCGTCCGCGCATCGATATCGCTCATCGCAATGAATTGCTCGGGGCTCATGTACACAGGCGACCCGACGATCATCCCCGGTAAGGTCATCCGCGTATCCGCATTGAGCACTCGACTCACGCCGAAATCGACGACTTTGACGATGGCCCCCGCTTCGCCACCGCCAATCTGGTGCAAGTACACGTTCGCCGGCTTCAAATCCCGATGAATGATGCGCTTTTCGTGGGCAGCATCGAGCGCCAAAGCGATGTCTCGCGCGATCTGCGCAGCCTTGTCCGGCGGCAGCCGTATGTGCTTTTCGAGGCACGCGGCAAGCGTCTCGCCGTCCAGAAGTTGCATCACCAAAAATGGCTCGCCCGTTTCCGTTTCGCCCACATCGTATACTTCCACGATGTTGCGATGAGACAAACTCCCGCACGCGCGCGCTTCGCTCAAAAGCCGCTGCCTCGTCTCTTCACTCGGCTGCTGGATCAGCTTGAGCGCCACCCGCCGAGAAGCGCGTTCGTTCAATGCCTCCCAGACCGAGCCCATCGTGCCATGCCCGAGCGCGCGAACGAGGCGATATTTGCCCCCGACGAGATCTCCGGTTTTCATGCTCCCCGAGCGCGATGCTACCACCCAAACTCAGCCGCGCCCACCTTCGAATAGTGGATCGCTTACATTACATGAAGAGCATAAGACTCGGACGATTGTGGAAACCGTTCGCGACGCATCGCCGCTGACGCGCGACCTCTCGTTGGCACTTTTCCGACCAGGAGTGACAACAAAAGGGATAGCACCTTTTCGACGGTCGCCATTCGGACGGCCACGGTTAGCACCATTTCGACAGCACCATTTCGACATTTGTACGGAAGGTGTCGAGCGACATGGCGTGCGCTCGGCATCACGCGTGCATGCCAGAGCCCCGCAGATTAGCGTTGATCATTACGTGCGCATTCGGCTGTGTGCGGATCTTTTGGCAACAAAATAGCACGATTGGGTCTTCAAATTCTCTTCACAACCGGATAAGCTCGTTCTGAAGCGGAGGTTCGTCGATGCGTTTGCGTTTGCAAGCGCCCGGATGAGTGGACGTGACATAGCATGGGCCATCGTTTTTTTGGTGATTTAGCGGAGCCCGGCCAAGCAACATTGCGGAGCCAGGGACCCAACGGAGACTCAGCATGGACTGGTTAACGAAAATTACGCAATGCAGCAATCCGCTCTGGAGTCGCCCAGTTTTTCGCACGTCGTCGAGGTTACTGCCGATTGCTCCGATCGTCATGGTCTTGGCGACCTGCCAGGGCGAATCCACGGAAGACGAGAGCACGCTGACCATTGGCGAGGTCGAACAAGCAGCAACGGTAAATTCGGACGTCAATGGAACGATCAACGCTTCGCTCAACGGGGCGCTCAATGGAGCGTACAATTCGAGCCTCAACGGTTCGATCAACGGCGTCAATAGCAGCATCAATACATCGCTGAACGGTTCCTTCAATGCGCTGAACGATTCGTTCATTGGCTCGATCAATGGCATCAACGGTTCGATCAACAGCGCGCAGAACGGGAGCTTCAACGGGAGCTTCAACGGCAGCATCAACGGCAGCATCAACGGCGAGCTGATCAACGAGCCGAGCTACAACGGGAGCCTCAATGGGAGCTACAACGGTAGCATCAATGGGAGCTACAACGGCAGCATCAATGGCAGCATCAACGGTAGCTACAACGGCAGCATCAATGGCAGCATCAACGGTAGCTACAACGGCAGCATCAACGGCAGCATCAACGGCAGCATCAATGGCTCGTTCAACGGCAGCATCAACGGGACGCTCAATGGCGTACCCATCGACGAGCCTGCGTACAATGGAACGCTGAACGGCAGCTTCAACGGCAGCATCAATGGGTCGTACAACGGCAGCATCAATGGGTCGTACAACGGCAGCTACAACGGCAGCTACAACGGCAGCCTGAACGGGACGCTCAATGGGAGCATCAACGGCAGCATCAATGGGCTGAACGGGAGCTTCAACGGCAGCATCAACGGCAGCATCAACGGGACGCTCAATGGCATGCCGATAAGCGAACCGACCTACAATGGCAGCATCAACGGCAGCTACAACGGCAGCATCAACGGCAGCATCAACGGCAGCATCAACGGAAGCATCAACGGCAGCTACAACGGCAGCATCAACGGCTCGTTCAATGGCAACGTGAATAGCTCGCTGAACGGCAGCATCAACGGCAGCATCAATGGCAGCATCAACGGGAGCTTCAATGGAAGCATCAACGGGCTGCTCGATGGAGTCGCCATCAACGATCCCGCGTACGAGGGCGACATCGAAGGGACGTTCAAGGGCACGCTGAATGGCTCGTTCAATGGCAGCTACAATGGCTCGTTCAATGGCAGCTACAATGGCTCGTTCAATGGCAGCTACAACGGCAGCTACAATGGTAGCATCGATGGCAGCTACAACGGGTTGTTCAATGGTAGCTACAACAGCGCCCTCGATGGCCTGTGGTCCGGCGCCGCGGGCGGGACGCTGATGATCGAAGTCGGCAACCAGCTCATTCCCAGCACGACGATCGCCGATTTTTCACAATATACGCTCGACCAAATGGATGTGCTTTGTCCGGCGACGCGCTTTCGCGATACGCTGGCCGGCGGAGTCGACGTCGACCTGGTGCTGCCGAAGCTCATCACGATGAACGGCATCTACGAAAAGCTCTACGAGACGTGCGGCAACCCCGATCCGACGACGTGTCCAGTGGCGACCGTGGACATCGCCGAAGACTTCGATGGCGACGGTATTGCCGAGACGAACGTCACGCATCAGATTCACGCGAGTTACGCGATTGCGTGCGCGGATAGAGTCGTCCGGCCGCTTCTGCTTCATCCCGTGAATGGCCCCGAGGCGCGCAAGGCAAATCCAGATGGATCGCCGCCGCTGTTCAGCACGTATTACCGCTACTACTGCGTCAAAGCGTACGATACGACGGCACCCGCCGGGTCGAAATGGCTCTGCGGCAAGGGCCGCCTCGCAGGCGGAGTCGTGGGTTATGCGGTCAAGCGCATTCCAGACCCGGCACATCCCGAAGGCGACACCATTGCGAGCCTCTCGCAACGGTCGTTTTTCGCCCGGCAACTCGTGTGGGGACCGAATACATGGTCGACCCATTTCGAATTCGTCCATAGCCACATTGGTGCCATCATCGAGCAAGCCGAGCCGGGGCAAACGCCCTCGGGCTACACGTCCACCAATGCGTGGAACCTGAATCCGCTCGATTACCACGCCGCCACGGGCACGCGCAAAGACCACGACTTCGTGGCAGCGCTCGGCCTGAAAACATCGACCGATAGGTCCGGCGTGGCCATCAGCGTCTACAACAATCCGGATCATACGGGCGGCGCGTCGTTCGATCCCAATGAGCTCAATCAATGCGAAGCCGGCTACGACGTGCCGGATTTGGCATCGCGCGGGACGTTCCAAAACGACGTGCTCATCGATGTGCAAGCTTCGCCGTGGTACGATTCGAATTGCGCTTGGGCATCGGATTGGGGGCTTCCCCAAATCACGCCGCTATCGAGTCCCTGCAATACGTTTGCGGTAGGCACCGACACGCTGGTGGGCGTGAACCTGGCCAACGACATCCCTCGACGCTGCCCGACGTTCATCACGTGCAAACCGGGGCATACGTGCTGCGTGGGTCGTTTTGCCGCCGGCGATACGTTCACATGCGCGGCAAAGACCGACGGCACGGCGTGGTGCTGGGGCTACAACAGCTCGGGCGAGCTTGGCGACGAACGCACGGGCGGGCCTGAGGCGATGCCGGTGTTGAAGAGCGACGGCAGCCCGCTCACGGGCGTGCTCGCGGTGGCCTCGGGCGGCGCGCATGCATGCGCACGCACGTCGGCAGGCTCGGTGTATTGCTGGGGATCCAACGCCCATGGGCAGCTCGGTGACGACACCATGACGAGCCGCGCACGCGCTGCGGCGGTAAACGGCCTCACGGGCGTCGCCGAAATCGCGCTCGGTACGCATCATAGCTGTGCTCGCAAGACGGACGGCACGGTCTGGTGCTGGGGTCGAAACAGCGACGGGCAACTCGGCGACGGGACCACGCTGAAGAAGCTCGAACCGGTGCAGGCGGGTGCAAGCGAGCTGGGCAGCGCCGTTCAAGAAATCGCGCTCGGTTCCAACCACAGTTGTGCTCGCAAGAACGACGGGACGCTCTGGTGCTGGGGAAACAACGACTTCGGCGCGCTTGGTGATGGCACCATCTGGGACAAGTCGTCACCCGTGCAAGCAGGACCGGGCTCGCTCGGCAGCAACGTGGCCGAAGTTTCGCTTGGTTATCTGCATAGTTGTGCACGCAAAACCGACGGCACGGTTTGGTGCTGGGGCCGAAACAGCAACGGACAGCTCGGCGACGGCACGACCTGGGACCGGTTCTGGCCGGTGCAGGCGGGTGCGAGCACGGTCGGCAGCGCCGCGACGGACATCGCGCTCGGGGCGTACCACGGTTGCGCGCGAAAGACCGACGGCAGCTTGTGGTGCTGGGGACGCAACGGGAGCGGGCAGCTCGGTGACGGCACGACGAGCCAAAGTTCGACGCCGGTGCAGGCGGGAGCAAGCGCGCTCGGTAGCAACGTGGCCGAGGTTGCGGCTGGGCTCTACCACAGTTGCGCTCGGAAGAGCGATGGAACGCTGTGGTGTTGGGGATACAACGCCTACGGGCAGCTCGGTTATGGCTCGACCGCTTCGCAATCGCTTCCCGTGCAGGCCATGGGACTACGCTGCGACGGCAACGATGCGATCTGTGCGGCCAACGAGTCACCGTCGACCAGCCCTGCGGACTGCCGCAATGCGAGCTGTGGTGACGGCGTGTGCGACGGCGGCGAAACGGCGGGCAACTGCCCGGCCGATTGCAAGCTGGCCGCGGAGATTGCGCTTGGCGAGTGGCATAGCTGCGCGCGCAAGACGGACGGTACGCTTTGGTGCTGGGGTCGCAACGTCAACGGCCAGCTCGGCGACGGGAGCAGCACCAACAAGACGACCGCGGTGCAGGCCGGGGCCGCGACGCTCGAAAACACGGTCGCGAAGGTGGCGCTCGGCGCCGACCATAGCTGCGCGGTCACGGACGAAGGCAGGCTGTGGTGCTGGGGCGACAACGACTACGGCCAATTGGGCGATGGGACCCTCCTGAGCCACGAAGCGCCCGTGCAGGCGGGTGCAGGCACGTTCGGCGCTGGCGTGATCGACGTCGCGCTGGGTTTCTACCACTCCTGCGCACGCTTGGACGACGGCACCCTTTGGTGCTGGGGAAGAAACCAATACGGCCAGCTCGGCGACGGCACCACGCAGGACAGGACATCGCCCGTGCAGGTCGGGTCGAGCATCCTCGGCGGCGACGTGGCCCAGGTAGCCGGCGGCAACCGGCACACCTGCGCGATCAAGACGGACGGCACTCTTTGGTGCTGGGGCAGGAACATCGACGGCCAGCTCGGCGATGGAACGACGGTGGACAAGACGCAGCCCGTGCGTATCGGGGCAAGCACCTTGGGCGAAGACGTGGCCGAGGTTGCGGTTGGTGAGCATCACACCTGCGCGCGCAAGACCGACGGCACACTCTGGTGCTGGGGCAAGAACCAATTCGGGCAGGTTGGTGATGAAACGGTCGAGAACAAGCTCACGCCGGTGCAGGTTGGAGCGGGCACGCTCGGCAGCTCGGTCGTCGAGGTTTCGCTTGGCGTTTACCACAGTTGTGCACGCAAGACCGACGGCACGCTCTGGTGCTGGGGATACAACGGCTCCGGGCAGCTTGGTGATGGCACCACGGTGGACAAGACGGCTCCTGTGCAGGCCGGGCCGAGCAACCTTGGCAACGACGTGGTCGAGGTGGCGTTGGGTGGACACCACACGTGCGTGCGCAAGAGCGACGGTGGCATTTGGTGCTGGGCGAACAACACGTTCGGGCAGCTTGGCACGCCTGGATCGTCGTCGGTGTACCCTGGTCGGGTTCCCTGGTGCGGCGATGGCGTCTGCAGCTTGGGAGAACGCGACAATGGTAGCTGCGCGCCCGATTGCACGCCTGCGCTCGGCGATGGAGTCTGCGATCCGTTCCTGAATTGCTCGCTGACGCCCAACCTTCCGGTCTGGGAATGCGACACGGACTGCCCGTGATCGCGCCTTAGCCGCTCCACTTTCAGCCGTCTCCGCAAATGCCTGCTATGGCACTGCGAGCGCAGTATTCGCTGGGCCATACTTCGTGCTGTCTACAACCTGTTTCCAGGGCACGCCGGATCTTGCGACGTGTTTACCACCGTGCGATGTCCAATTGACTTGCGACGCTCCTTTCATCCGCGTCGTCGTCCTGGTACCCGACGGGCTCGTCGTGGTCGTTGCACTCGTGCCTTTGGGAGTAGCGGCGCTCGGCGCGCAGCATCCTTTTGCGGCGGGCGCTTCGGCCATGGTCATGCCGACGAGAGCTCGGCGAAGTCGTCGACGAAACGCTCCTTCGAGTATTTGGCACGCCACCCGCTGCTCGCCATGTACCGTGCGCCGAGCTCTCCGCGCCCCTCCTTTACAAGGTCCACGGTTTCACCGCTTTCCGCAGTGAAGGAAAGGCGAAGGATGCCTTGGTCGATGGCGCGGAGAAAAGCAAAGATCGTCTCGTCCACGCAATCGGGGATGAGCACCTGTGGCGGCACCTTGCCATGGAAAGGAACCGCCGCGCGCCTCCATCGTTTGGCCAGGGGCGTTTGCGAATGCGGCAACAGTTGCAGGTCGCAGCTCTGAATGGCCACATCGCGGACGTGGCGCACGAGCAGTTGGCCGAGCTCTTCGATGGCTCTGCGGGGCATGGGAAGCTCTTCGAGAATGGGCGCGAGCTCCGGCGTAGCGATGCCCCATTCGGTGGGGATGTCCGCGAAGTCGTCGATGAAACGCTCCTTCGAATACATCGGACGCCACTCGCCGGTCCCGATGTACCATCCGCCCAGCTCACCACCGCCTTCAACCAGTAGGTCCATGATCTCGCCATGGTTCGTGGTGAACGAAAGGTGAAGGATCTCCTGGTCGTCTGTTTCGCGAAGCGCTTCAAATATCGTCGTGTCCACACAGTCCGGTATCACCATACTCGCGGGCACCTGACCACCCGCGGCGGCCGCGGCGGCCCTCCATCGCTGGCCGTCTGGTCCTCGGTAATTTGGTCCCAGTGTCATATCGCACTGCTGAATGGACACGTCGCGCACGTGGCATACGAGCAGCTCAGCGAACTCTTCAATCGCTACTTTGGACATGTCATTTACCCCACGGTATACTAACTGGTGCAGAGATGCCGGCGTCTCTGAGAGCCTTGATCGCCTTGGCCACGGTCGCTTGGGCCATGTCAAGGTTCATCTTAGCGTCCACCAAAGCTTCTGTTTCGATCTTGGCGATAGCCTCCCATGTCAGCGGCTGACCGGTTTCTGCAAATGCCTTGTATCGCTTTCGTTGTGCACCGGTTACGATGGCGTGTTTCACCCCCAATTTATCAAGCTCAGCATTGGGAATGGCGAGTGCTTTCTTGAGATCGTACCCTGGCGCGCCTTCGAAAGCCCTCTTTGCAGGCACATGGTGCCCACCCCCCGGTCCACCGTAGGGCTTGAGCTCCGCAGGCTCCGCGGGGAGTGGTTGCCGCGGTCGCGTCGTCGTCCTGGTACCCGACGGGCTCGTCGTGGTCGTTGCGATCGTTCGTCCGGACGAGTCCTTGGTGGTCGTCTTGATCACCGGCGGCGCAGTGGGCGTGCTCGGCGCCGGTTTCGCCACGGGAGCCGGCGGTGCCTTGGCTGGCGGCGGCGCTTGCGGCGGGCGCGCGGCGGGCGCTGGCGAAGGTGGCGGGCTGGATGCCGTAGCCGTAGCCGGCTGCGCATCATCCGCGCGCGATAGGATGTCCGACAGCGCGTCGGCCCCGTGCTGCACGCTCACGACGCACGAGAGGAATCCGTTCGCCACGAGGCCCGCGGAGCCCACGACGATCACGACGCCCGCAGGTGCACCGCCACCCGTCGCCGTGAGTCCGCCACCGCCAGCGATACCGGCGCATCCAACGCCGATTTGAGCAATGCCCCCAACGCCTTCCCCAACGGATTTGCCCAAGCGCGCCCATGGCGTCCCCTCGAGGCAAAACGCCCGATTCCATGCCGACATCCGCGACAAGGCTGCCCAAAGGCAGGAAGCTGAGCGGTACGCCGGCGCCCGCGCCTCCAACGAATTGCGCAGCGGGATGATCCACGGCACGAGGGCCAGGATCCGGGGTCGTGGGAGCTGGCACCGGCTTTCCCGAGCGCAGCGCATCGGCAACCATGCGCTTGAATTGCTCGATGGCAATGCCCGCGGGCGGCAAGATGCGTATGGGCCGAACACCCGCCTGTTGGCCGATGAATGACGTATTCGGCTTTTCGTCGGCCGCAGCCTTGCAAGTTTGCTCGACGACGCGGACGAATTGCGCGTGAAGGTCATCCGAAATGGCGAACGTCGCCGATTCCGCGTCACGCTTGCACCGCGCCTTCTCATCCGCGCAATTCACCGCGAAGTGCGAAAGTGACGAACGTGGCAATGGCGACGCGTCCTTTGCATCCGGCAGCACGCGCGCCTGGTCGTCCTTCGGTAACAACCGCTCGCTTCCAGGCAGTATCGACGGCGCTTTCCGTGGCTGCTCCTGCCTTGCAGCAGGCTTCTGCACTGGCCGCGTTATCGGCTTGGGCAACGGTTTCGGACCATTCGCCTTGCGCGGAGCCACTTGCGGCTTCGGCGTAACCTTCTTCGGCGGAGGTGGCGGCGGAGGTGGCGGAGGTGGCGGAGGTGGCGGCTCCGCCGCCGCCGCCGGCGGGTGAACCGCGGGTGCTCGCTTGCAGGTCCACGCAATCTTGCGGATATCCTCGGGAAACCTATTGAGGCTATCGGTGCCGAGGTTTGGGTTGTGCTTGTAAACAATATGCTGATCGGTCCTCGTCCCCCTCGATGTGCCGACCTCCCGCCACCCCTTCGTATCCTTGACGATGACGAACGTATCGGTATCCGCCGCCAAATCGTCCGGTCGCCAGCACACTTCGACCGGGGCCGGGCCTGCGAATGCATCCGTCGTAAAGAGCGCGACCAGCAATACGGAGACGCCGGAACAGCTCCGGAACCGCCGCCACACGTGCACCCATGCAAGCCATGCCCAAGCAATCCAGCGAAGCCACCCCGCCATCACAAGCTGCCTCCCCCGATACGGCGTAAGCATCGACGCGGTAGGCAGACTACAGCGTGGAATTGCGGACGGCCAAGCAAACAGCGGTCAAGTTTCCAGCATCGCCCCTGACAATTGGCGCTTCCTTCGTAATTCGCCGCCTCACAGCGTCACGGCAAGGCACGACGAGCGTTCCATCGAATTGTGCACGTCCACGGACGCGTTGAATGGCTGTTCGACTCGATTGTGCACGTCCACGGTCGCGTTGAACGGCTGTTCGACTCGAATTGTGCACGTCCACGGACGCGCTGAACGGCTGTTCGACTCGATTGTGCACGTCCACGGACGCGCCGAATAGCTGTTCGACATGGCTGTGCACGTCCACGGACGCGCTGAAGGGCTGTTCGACTCGATTGTGCACGTCCACGGCGGCTGGCAAGGCGCCTGATGCCGCTCCGTGCAGCTTCAGGGCGATTCGGGAGGCACGACGGGTGATTGAAGCTTGGAGACTTTTCGATTCTTCCGAAAGGGTTTGAAGAACCGCGCGACGCGCTTCGGATTGGAGGCATAAACCGTGAGGAGCGCGCCTTCGAGTTTCTTGTATTCCTCGCGCCACGTCGCCATCAACACGGGCAGCTTCTTTTCTTTGATGTACGCAATGGCCTTTTCCGTCGTTTCGAGCGATTCGACCGTTGCGATCACCTTCGCTCGTGCAGCGGTGAGCTTTGGTTTCCATTGCGTGACGATGGCGCCAATTTCCGGATCGTTTTCGTCCTCGGCCATGGATTCGAGGATATCGGCGACGATCTTCGGCTCTTCTTCCCGAGGCTCCGCGGTCGTCACGGCGCGCAAGCCGTCGGCAAAATAGCGTTTGTATTTGGGATTGTCGCGATTCTTTTTGACCGCGCCGAGCAGATGCAATTCGAATTCTTCGACGACATCATCACAAGCTTCGTCGTCCGCATCGAGCAATGCAGCTTTTTTTTGCGCTTGCTCCTCGAGGTCATCGCGTTCGCGGAGCGTCGTTTTGATGCTCGTATGGGCAGCGTCGAGCGCGGTTTCGAGTCCCTTGGTTTTGGGATCTGCCGCGACGCGCGCGACGGTGTACGTACTTTTTGAAAGATAGGCATCGGCAGATGTATCCGCCGTCGGCATTTCCATGGACAAGGCCTCCTGACGAACGTCGTAACAGAATCAGGAGGAAGGGTCAAAAATATTGCAGATGGTCGTCGAGCTGCACGGAGGAGGGGGGTTCATGCGAGGTATCCGTGCGCGTTAGGGGGCGAGGTGGGCCACATCATCCCGATGAAAGATCGGCGAAACGCTCTTTTGAGTATTGCCGCCGAAGTCCGTTGGGTCGTTCGCGCGCACTACGTCGGCCATCGAGTCATGTACGGATGGTCCTCGTCCCCGCGTACGAAGGCCTCGATATCACCCTTCAAGCGCTCGAGGAACTCCACCACGCTCCCCGCGACCCGGCGCACGGGACAGAGCTCGTTTTCTTCGTACACACCGTCCTCAATCAAAGCCTCGTTCGGCAGGTAGTAGACGGCCCCATCCTCGGTGCCGAGCGCAAACATACTGCCGCCCCCGTCCGACCCGAAGACGTGGATCGCTCGCGGGGATTTGCCTTCGATACGCGTGGGCCAGCCTCGCCGGGCAGCGGCCTCGACCATCCAGGACGGGTGGATGTCGTAACCCACAAAGACGTCCATGAGGCTGGCCCCATCGCAGATCGCGTAGAACGGCTCGAGGCTCGGCGGCACCACGTGGCGCTCGGCCGATCTCTCACGCACATCGTTGGTGCCGATAGGATATCCCCAGTCCATCTCGGCCATCTCGGCGAGCGTCGCTCGGACCGAGGTCACCCAGTTCTCCAAATAATCGTCCATCATCATCTCCACCAATCGCTTTGGAACTTGACATCGATGCTGCGTGCGAAGTCTTCGATTTGTTTTCGGGTCGCGTTTGGGTTGGCCTTTTGGAAGCTCGTCCATAGGTTCGTGATTTTCTGGTGTACGTTTACATCGGCCTTCGGACCCTTTACACCCTGGATGTTCGAGGGCGCGTCGAAATCGAAGCCTTTGAACGCGGGGTGCTTGCGGTACACTTGAGGTATCCTGTGGTGAGCAGCCCAATCGTCGGGAAGTCGCGATTTCCCCTGCGTCGTTCGCGCAGCGTTGTAGCGGCCTCTGTAGTCCGCGGCGGGCGGTTTTCCCTTCGGCCGCGTCGTCGTCCTCGTGCCTGATGGGCTCGTCGTGGTCGTCGTCGTTGGCTCGGACGCTCCCCTCGGGCGCGTCGTGGTCGTCGTCTTGGCCGGCGGCGGTGGCGCTTGCACCGGTTTCGCCACGGTGCCGGCGGTGCCTTGGCTGGCGGCGCTTGTGGCGGACGCGTGGCGGGCGCTGGCGAAGGTGGCGGCGTCGATGCCGCGGCCGTCGCCGGCTGCGAATCATCCGCGCGCGATAGGATGTCCGACAGCGCGTCGGCCCCGTGCTGCACGCTCACGACGCACGAGAGCAGGCCATTGGCCACGAGGCCCGCGGAGCCCACGACGATCACGACGCCCGCAGGTGCACCTCCGCCGGTCGCCGTGAGGCCGCCACCGCCAGCGATACCAACGCATCCAACGCCGATTTGAGCAATGCCCCCGACGCCTTCCCCAACGGATTTGCCCAAGCGCGCCCATGGGGTGCCGCGAGGCAAAACGCCCGATTCCATGCCGACATCCGCGACAAGGCTGCCCAAAGGCAGGAAGCTGAGCGGTACGCCGGCGCCCGCGCCTCCAACGAATTGCGCGGCCGGATGATCCACGGCACGAGGGCCAGGATCCGGGGTCGTGGGAGCTGGCACCGGCTTTCCCGAGCGCAGCGCGTCGGCAACCATGCGCTTGAATTGCTCGATGGCGATGCCCGTGGGCGGCAAGATGCGTATGGGCCGAACACCCGCCTGTTGGCCGATGAATGACGTATTCGGCTTTTCGTCGGCCGCAGCCTTGCAAGTTTGCTCGACGACGCGGACGAATTGCGCATGAAGCTCGTCCGAGATGGCGAACGTCGCCGATTCCGTGTCACGCTTGCACGGCGCTTTTGCATCCGCGCAATTCACCGCGAAATGCGAAAGCGATGGCCGTGGCAATGGTGACGCGTCCTTCGCATCCGGGAGCACGCGTGCCAGCTCGTCCTTTGGTAGCAACCGCTCGCTGCCAGGCAGTATCGACGGCGCTTTCCGCGGCTGCTCCGGCTTTGCAGCAGGCCTCTGCACTGGCCGCGCTATCGGCTGTGGCAACGGTTTCGGACCATTCGCCTTGCGCGGAGCCGCTTGCGGCTTTGGCGTGGTCTTCTTTGGCGGAGGCGGCTTTGGCGGGGGTGGCGGCGGCGGCTGAAGCGGCGGTGCCGGCTTGCAGGTCCACGCAATCTTGCGGATATCCTCCGGAAACCTATTGAGGCTATCAGGGCCAAGGTTTGGGTTGTGCTTGTAGACGATATGATGATCGGTCCTCGTCCCCCTTCATGCGCCGACCTCCCTCCACCCATTCGCATCCTTGACGATGACGAACGTGTCGTCATCCGCTGCCAGTTTGTCAGGCCGCCAGCACACTTCGATGGGCGCCGGTGCGGCTGAGGCGTTCGTGGCCAGCACCACGAGCACCAGCGCACAGGAACAAGCCCATCGCCGCAAGACAAGCGCCCACGCGACCCAGAGAAAGCGAAGCCATCTTGTCATCGCAAGCTGCCTCCCGCGACAGGCAGGCTACAGGGTGGAATTGCGGAGAGTCAAGCAAACATAGGTCAACGTCCCAGCATCGCCACCAAGCATGGCGCTCACTTCGTGATTCGCTGCTCTACAGCGTCACGGCAAGACACAACGAGCGTTCCATTGGATCGTGCACGTCCACGGATGCGCCGAACGGCTGTTCGACATGGCTTTGCACGTCCACGGTCGCGCTGAACGGCTGTTCGACACGGCTTTGCACGTCCACGGATGCGCCGAACGGCTGTTCAACAGGGCTTTGCACGTCCACGGACGCGCCGAACGGCTGTTCGACACGATTGTGCACGTCCACGGACGCGCTAAAGGGCTGTTCGACTCGATTGTGCACGTCCACGGCGCCAGGCAAAGGGCCTGATGCCGCTCCGTGCAGCTTCAGGGCGTTTCGGGAGGCACGACGGGCGTTTGCAGCTTGGAGACTTTTCGATTCTTCCGAAAGGGTTTGAAGAACCGCGCGACGCGCTTGGGATTGGAGGCATAGACCGTAAGGAGCGCGCCTTCGAGTTTCTGAAGTAACCCGTGAACGGCACCTTCGTTTTAGGATGGACTTTTCCAGCAAGAGTTGGGATCGGACCGTTCAGACGTGAGGCACGAGCGATGACAACAACGCATGAGCGACGAGAACGCAGAAAAGTTGAACGTCCGGTGACGACCCTGGTAGCCTGCCAGTGCGTACAGCGGCAATAGCGCCGTTTGCCGGGAGGAACGCCATGCAAAGCAAGCTTCTGGGTCTCTGCGGATTTCTGCTTTTCGCCACGTTCGGCATGCTTTCGGGTGTTGCGCAAGCACACCATGACGAACCAAATGCGCCAAGTGAAACGATCGCCTTGCACGGTGATGGGCTACAGCGTCAAGGTATGAGCGACGAGGAGAGAGAGCGTCGGCAAGAAGAATGCGCCCGGATGTATGAATATTGTCACGATTGGTGCGTGAAAACGAACAAGAAGGCCAGAGAACAACGGCGATGCATCGAGGACGATTGCGTCCGCAAATTAGCTGAATGCATGAAGAAAATTACCGACTCATGAGGCAAAAGTTCGCCACACGAAGATTGATCTATGCAGATAGCGACGGGAATGAAAAAGAAGTCGTTCTGACCGTCTTTGTGCCCTTCGAAGTGGAGCATGGCGGATGGAAATGCGAGTTCACTTTCGAGCCCTCAATCTATCGCGCACAGCCGCGAGGGGGCGGCGTTGACTGCATCCACGCGCTCGTCATGGGGCTTCGGCTTGCACGAGTCTTCCTCGAGAGCACCAACTTATGGGGCCGTGCCAGTTGGCAAGGAATGCTTGATTGCGGTTTACCATCCAGCACAGATGAACCCGTCGATACGACGGCATTGACTCCCATCATGGCAAGCGAAGACGTGCATCGTCTGGCCGTGCTCGCGACGAGAAAACTCGGCTATCCGGATGATGCTGGAATCGAACGGGAAACCATCTTGACTCTATACCTGCCGTTCCAGGAATCTGATATATGGCGATGCGAATTCGCCTTCGATCCGTGGCCCGAGGTCCGCGTTGGTCATGGCGTTGGCTCAGACGCTATTGAAGCAACTCTCGACGCTCTGGCCAGCGCTCGTGTCCTCTTCGATGCGGCGATTCCCATAGGTTGGACGGGATCGGACGATCTGCTCGATTGTGCCGATTTTCCGATCAAGAGCGGACGAGCATTTCATATACGCAGATCAGAACGCGGAAGCTCATAGTTTTGCGTTCGTTTGTCCGTGATCGCGCACCTCACCCCCTAACCACTCCCCCGACCAGCTAGCTCCAGTGTCCTGGCGTTGTCCGCGACGCCCATGAGAAACCGCTGCCGCCTTTCGGGATCGCCAATCTTGTTGGCTTTCGCAAGCACCTGATCACGCGCAGCCATAATCACGCGCCCAAAGCCTTCCGTGTCGCCACTCGCAGCAAGAGCTTCGGCAAACGCCAAACGCACCATGGTCTCGCCTTCTTCAATGGTGCCAAGCGCTTCGAGCAACGAATACGCCTCGTGCGCGGCCGCGAGCGCCTCGGCCGTTTGCCCTCGAGCAAGCAGAATGCGCGCAAGTACGGCGAGCGCACCCGCAAGAAGCGGCGGCACGCCCGACAGCGATTCCATGGCCGCACGCGCCTCGGGTTCGGCAGCCCCGAAATTACCAGCCAATCGTTCGAGATTGGCAAGGTATACCTGGGACAACCCCTCGAGTCGCGGATGGCCTTGCTCCTCGGCTGCTTCGATCGCCCGTCTCTGAATACGCCGTCCCTCGTCGAAATTGCCCCGGTACGCAAGGACATGACCCAGGTTCTGCAGCGCCGCGGCCACGACTTCGTGAAGCCCCATTCGCTCGGCAACGGTCAATGCGGACCGAAGCGCGTTTTCGGCGCCCTCGTAATCGCCAAGCTCGGCAAAACCAAAGCCAAGGTTCTGGCGCGTCAAGCAAGCACTTCGACGATCCCCCGCCTGCTCGAAACACCAAAGCGCCGTCCCCAAATGATCGCAAAAACCATAAGGATCGCCCGACGCAGACGCTCGAATGGCGCGCAATTGATGGTACATGCCCACGGCTTGCGCGCTCTGCGCGTCGAGGTTCGCCGTTTCGGCGAGCGCTGAAATCAAGGTGTCCGCCACGGCATAACGGCCGCCGTAAATGAGGTGATTGGCACATACACTGAGGCACGTGGTTCTTGCATCCATCGCATCGGGCGCCGGCGTCACCGAGCTCAATGGAGGTGCCCAAGTCTCGACGCTATCGAATGCACCCAATTTGCCTGCTGCGTCGACGGCCTGCTGAAAAGCTCGAAACCATTCTATCGTCCCAGGCTGGAGAAGCTCGGCTGCTTCAATCCCTCGCTGCTCGGAAAGCGAAAGCTCGCCACGCCAATTGTGCGCCTCGGCTTGGATCATGCGCAACGCCCCAAGCTCCTCGGCCGACGCACCGCAAACGATTCCACGCTCCGCCCGCGCGATCGCCGCGCCAAGATCGTCACCTCCGAGCGCGTGCTCGGCTGCACGCCGATACGCGCGCGCCGCCCGAGGCAAGTCACCCCCTCGCTCGAAATGATGCGCCAAAACCATCGCATCAAACTCGCTATGCTCTTCGAGCCACGCGCCGGCAAGCCGATGCCCGAGCTTGCAATCGGTGTCCGTGAGCATTGCATACGCCCCCTCGCGAACCAATGCGTGCCGAAACATGAATTCGACGTCGCCCGCGAAACGACGTTCAGTGCGCCGCTGAATGAATTCGCGCTGCACGAGGTCGTCGAGCATGGCGTCGAGCGCCGGAACATCCGGGTCCATGCCAAGGAGCGTGGCAAGACCGCCTCGAAAAAATATTTCGCCGAATACACTCGCGGCGCGCAAGTATCTCCGCGCCTCGGCAGGGAGCGCCTCGAGGCGAGCTTGGACCATGGTGAGCACCGTTTCGGGCAGGTCCGCACCGGATGCGTTCTTGTTCTCCGCGATCGCTCGCAAGAGCTCCTCCAGGTAAAACGCATTGCCATCGGCTTGCGCGACGACACGCGCCTTCACCTCCGGGCCCACCGTCTCGCCGAGCACCTGCGTGACGAGCCGCTCGCTCGCTTTGCGCGACAAAGGCCGCAAGCGAACACGGTGCACCCCGTGGTCGTCCCAAAGGTTCGGGAAAAGCTCATCCACTTCGGGACGCGCCATCGCGAGCACGTAGAGCGGCCTTTCTTGGAGATTGCGGAGCGCTCCGCCGATGAAGCGAACCGTGGGCAAGTCGCCCCATTGCAGGTCTTCGAGCACGATGAGCACGGGGTGATGCGCGGTCTCCGCATCGAGAAAGTCCTCGAAGGCGCGACGTAGCTGCTCGCCCAGAAGGCGCGCATCTTGCCGCGCTGCCTGCAATGGCGCGCTTGCCGTGGAAAACGGCACACCCACGAGCTCGCCGAGGAATTCGACGACCCGGTTGACGTCGTCCGCGGGCGTGTGCCGCTCGATGCGTTGCCTGATTTTGCGCTGCCGTTCCTCGATTGACCCGCCCTCCCGAATGCCGAAGGCATCCCGGAGAGCGTTCCCCAAAAGGGCCAGCGCCGAACCTGCAGCGAGCGAATCGCCGCGGCCGATCCACACATCCACCAATGGCGAATTCTGCCGCACGATGCGCAAAAATTCATGCGTCAGCCGAGACTTGCCCATGCCGACCGTTCCGGTGACCAAAATTGCGCAAGCGACCGTTTCGTCGACGCAGGTGAGCCAAAGTTGTTCGAGGATCCGGAGCTCGGCGTCGCGCCCGACGAATGCCGTGGGCTTGCCGAGCAGCGTGCGGAGCCCGCCTTCGCAGACGCCCCGCAACGTGAAGTGGCCTCGCAAGGTGCCGACTTCGAAGCGGCCATCGAGCAGACGAGCGGACGTTTCGTCGATGAGAATGGGATGCTCGGCGCCGGGTTCGTCGTCGGTGAGCATCTTTGCGGCTCGATCGATGACCGCGCCCACGGGGAGCTTGCCGTGCACTTCACCCCTGCCCGTCGCCAGCGCCATCGGGCGGCCCGGCGCAAGCGGCCTGAGCGCGAGCGCGCAGCGTGCGGCCTGCGTCGTCAAATCGGTCGCGCTTTCACCTCGGTCCGAGATGGTGACGAGGGCAGACCCGTCCGCCAAAATGGTCAACACGGCGCCATGTTTTTCGGCCGTGCGGCTCATTTCGGCATGGGAAGCAGCAAGCGCCGAATGCTCGACCGTCAATGCGTTGTTCCGCAGCGCCGTTTGTTTGCCGAGCAACACCAACGAGACGACCCGTTGCTCCTGCCCGGTCAGACTGACAGCCCGCATGAACCTCGACGACAGCACGGGGGCGTCATCGAACGGCACCTCGGCGCGGAACCTGGCGAGCGTGTGGTTTATCGCCGTGGCAGCGGCGGCGCCGTCTTTCAGCCGCTTGTCCGGGTCTTTGGCCATCATCTGCGCCAAGAGCACGTCGAGCTCGCGGGGTAGCTCCGGGCGCACTTCGCGAAGGCGCGGCGGGTCCTGGATGAGGATCTTCGCGAGCACCGCTAGGACATTCTCGCCCTTGAAAACCGGTTCTCCCGTCAAGCACTCCATCAGCACGGCGCCGAGCGCGAATACGTCGACCCGTGCGTCGATGGCTCGCTCGTCGCGCACCTGTTCCGGCGCCATGTACGCGGGTGTGCCGAGCATTGCGCCGGTCCAGGTGAGCACGGTGGCGCCGATGAACCGAGCAATGCCAAAGTCGAGCACTTTGACTTGGTCGACCTGCCCGTGCACCAGGAACAGATTGCCTGGTTTGAGATCGCGATGGACAATGCCGCGCTCATGTGCCACGGCCAGCGCATCTGCGACACGTGCAGCGAGCGTCAGCGCATCGACCACATCGAGCGCGCCACGCGTGAGGCGAACCGAAAGGTCTTCGCCGTCGAGCCATTCCATGGCCAAAAAAGGCTCGCCCGTTTCGGTTGTGTCGTCGGCGACATGTTGCACGATGGCCGGGTGGCGAAGTTCTGCCAACAATTTCGCTTCGCGCGCGAACCTCAGCGCCTGATGCGATTCGACGTCGAGCATGACCTTCATTGCAACGGGCTGGCCCGACGTCAGGTCCGTAGCTCGGTAGATCTGCCCCATCCCACCGGTCGTAACGCAGTCTTCAATCCTGAACCGTCCTCGAACGACACACCCGGGTTGCATTACCTCCAGTATCGGCGCTCGTGTGCAAGCAAGTCCAGAAAAATCTCGTGAGGACGTGCAGCGACTGGTTTTTCCCTCTCCTCAAACCGATCGCGACCCGACGCAGCTACTCCACCCGATGCACCGTCCATCGCCTCGCCGCAATCGGCTCGGCAAATCCCTTCGTCGTGAGCGTCACCGTTTCGAGCTCGACGCCTCGTTCGGCAAGGTACGCGGCTACGCCTGGCGATTGATACGTCACTTCACTCATGGCGACTTGGCACGTCTCCGCGAGCGCCTGCAATTTTGCGGCGATGTTCACGGTACCGCCAAAAAAGTCGGCATTGGCGTTGAGCTTCACCGCAATGCACGAACCCGTGTTGAGCGAAATGCGCAGCCGAATCGGCGTATCGGCGCGCCCCGGGGGAAACGTGTCGTGGATCTTCTCCGATGCACGAACCGCGTCGAGCGGATCGCCGAACGTCGCCATGACGGCATCGCCAATCGTCTTGACGACAGCTCCGCGATACGTCGCGACGATGGCGAAAACTTCGTCGAAGTGGCGTTTGATTTCGACAAACGCAGCGGGATCCCCGCGTTTTGCATAAAATGCAGTCGATCCAACGACGTCCGTAAACAAGATGGTCTGCTCGCCAATGCCGAGCCGAACATCCGCGCCGATGTATTCTTCCGAAAAAAGGTCGCGAAAGTCATGGAAGCCGAAGAGCTGCCCGGCGCGCAGGGCGTGGTCGCTCCACGTCGCCTGTTCGACGGTGAACATGCGTTCGTCGTTGCCATCGTTGAAAAGCTCGATCGTCGCGGCCCGCTGCGCCTTGATGACGGTCCCCGTAGGCTCGTCGCTCCACCGGACGAGCGTTTCGCCTTCGTCGTCAATGTCCAAGTAAAACCAATTTCCACCGCTCTCCCGCGCTCGATAACGCCCAGGCTCGAGCTTCGGGGCGACCTTTTCCCGACCGCCGGGGGGCACGAGTCGCTGCACGCGAATATGGCTTTTCTTGGCAGGTTCGGCGCTGCAATAGAGTTGCTCGGGGACGTCGCGGATCGATGGATGCACGTGAAACGTGACTTCGACGGATTCCTCGGTGTCGGTCCCGAAGTCGATTTGACAAACTTCGCAATGGGAATTGCTCGAAAGCTCGGCGAGCGCGGCGTTCTCGTCACGCACTCCGCGGCAATGGGGGCACACCGTGTCCCACGACAGCGTGAGGAGCCCGGCGCGAGTGGCATGGAGCGCGACGCGAATGAGGTCACGCTCGGGGAGCTTCCACACGCGCGCTCGTTCTCGGATTTGGATGCGGTAAAGGTCCTGATCGTCGCCGTTTTGGATCCAATCGATGAGGGCATTGACGCACGCGGACGGCAGGCCCTTTTCAATGAGGGCCGCGCGCTGGGTCTTGAGCCTTTGAATGGCGCTTTCCGCGAGCGGCGTCGGGGGGATGGTCAAGACGGCGGGACGATATTGGTCGAGCTCGGCGGCGAGCTGGGGCAATACGCGTGAATACGCCCGTTCGACGGTGGGAAATCCGATCCGAATGGCGACCGCGCTGAGCATGTTGCGCGGCACGGCGCCATAGTAGAGGTAAAGTCGCGTGCCGCTCGGGATGGGCTCGAGTTTGTGGATGGCCCATACGGCGCGGAAAAAACCGCGCTCGTAGATGCGGTGACAAGTGATCCATTGGTTCGCGACCCAGTTCCAGGGCAGCTCGATCCAAGCGTGTTCGACGCCGCCTGGTCTGCTGCGCCCGAACCGTTTGCCCTCGCGCTCGGAAAACGTCATTTCGGCCGTCCCAAGGGCGCGGTTCATACGCGACGTATCCGAGATGAACGGCCAAAAGTCCTCGGGAGCTCCCGGCAAGTCGTACACCCACAGCCGCTCGATCCGCTCGGCATGCGCCCACTCCGCAGGCCATGGATGCAGTTCCAAGAGGCGTTTCGTGTCAAGGCGCTCCACGTGCTCGTCCCTTCCCGCCCTTTGGACCATCGCAGCGGCTCGTCTCTGCTCTTCGACGCTCGGTCGTCATCGATCATAACGATCGCACGCTTCTCGCTGCAAGGTCAAATTCCTTGGTTGAACATCTTGGGGCGGCGCGAGGTTTGCCATACGTTTGCAGCGACGCACTGGTGCGCGTTTGATACCCATGGAGGACAGAATGCCCGCCGGACTCATCATTGCGCTGGTTCTGCTCGCCGCCATCATCGTGGGCATCTGGCTCACTTTCAACTTCATGGCCGTTTTGGTGACACTCGCCATTGCAGCGATCGTTGGCTGGGTTGCCGACTTGATCGTTCCTGGAAAGCTGCCTTACGGGTGGCTCGGTGCAATGGTTGCGGGTTTGCTCGGAAGCTGGCTCGGCGGCTTGCTCTTCGGGCCGCTCGGGCCTGAGGTTGCAGACATTCACATCGTTCCCGCCTTCATCGGTGCCATCATTCTGGCGTTCGTCGTCCAATTCGCGATCAAGCGGGGTGCGGCGAGACGAACCTGAGATGGTGTTCATCGGGAAATCGTAGCCTTTTCGCACCTCACCCCCTGGCCCCCTCTCCCCGGGTAAAACCCCGCGGAGAGGGGGAAAGAGCCTCGTTTCAATACAGAATCTCCCCTCGCCGCAACGCGAAGCGTTGGGAGGGGCCGGGGGTGAGGCGCTGGCACCCTCTCCTGGAAAGATGCCGCACATTCGCCTTCTTTCCTCGTGCCAGAATTTGAAAACGATTTTCATTGTCACCTTCAACAAGATCTGGTAGAGTCTGTCGTCATGGCAGCCAACTACGAGCAATTCAGCCGCATTTCGTCCTCGACGGCGCGAACGACTCGGCCGCGCATCGAGTGGTTTGTGCGAGGGCAACCAGATGACGAACGCGCGCTCGCTTACGGATTTTGCGCCATCGGCGCGTTTGTTTTTGGTGGCTTCGGTTACATGAACGGTATCCTCTCACCCGTGGGGCTTGCCGTCAGCGTCGTCGTGGCCTTCGGCGCGTTCGTTTCGAGCTACCGGCACATGGAGGGATCATGAATCGATTGCGTTGTTTTCACGCGCCGCTTGCGAAGAACGGCATGGGCAAAATGGATTATTGCGCGGCATGCGGCGTCGTGACGCTCCACATTGGCGCGATTTCGTTGCGATTCGACCCCGAATCGGCCGAAACGATACAGACGCTGCTATCGGATGGCTTGACCGCGCTGCGCGAGGAAATGGCCGCCGAACGCGTTCATACGACGAACAAGATGATGTCGTAAAACGTAATCGTTTCCTACGGCGGCACGAGCGAGAACCACGCGACGCCCGTGGCCGTGGCCAAGTCGAAATCGCACAAGCCGAGGACCCGGACGTACATCGGCGTCGACACCTTGCTGAAATCGAACGTCAATTCGGTCGTCCCCGGACGCAATTGCAAATCGAAATGCCGTAGAGCAATGTCGTCGGGCCGCTCTTTGCCATTGCCGTAGGCGCTGAAGGGCTGGTCCGCCGTCTTCAAGCGGCAGCTTTCGAAGAGCACATACGGCTGGCAATTGCCATCGGTGCCGGTGATGATGAGACCATCGGGCGCCGTGTACGTCGCAAAATCGAGGTCCAGCGTGAGCGCTTGCGAACCCGCGGGGTTCTTCGAATGAATCACATAATTCGGCGCACCGGAAGCGTTCGTGAGCTCGAAACCATTGGCGCAATTGGCCGGAACATCGGGTGGTTCGAGCGGCACGAAGGGCGGATAAACCACCGTGTCGTCGCCCGATGCGCACGTCGGATCCACGGATTGCGACGTGCAACCGTCACCTTCGCACGGCACGTGCACGCATACGTTGGTCTCGAACTCCTTGCCCGGATTGACGACGACGCAAGCATCGGTCGTGCTTGCATCGCCATCGTCGCAATCGGCGACGGTCTGGCATTCGGCCATTGCAGGCGCACCGCAACCGCCGCCGGCTCCCGTCCCGCCGCTGCCCGACGACGAGGTGCTCGGGATGAACCCCGACGACGCGCTGTCCCCACCGCTGGCGCCCGAGCCTTGACCTCCCTGCCCTCCCACTCCGCCCGAGCCGGTCGGCGCCGCAGCGCCCGTTCCCGCCGTCGGATCCGATGCGCCGCATGCAGGCACTGCGACGA
Source organism: Polyangiaceae bacterium (assembly GCA_016715885.1). Classification (NCBI taxonomy): domain Bacteria; kingdom Pseudomonadati; phylum Myxococcota; order Polyangiales; family Polyangiaceae; species Polyangiaceae bacterium. Next base: position 124,133 of record JADJXL010000020.1, on the reverse strand, counting down.
CGAAGGCGGCAAGGGTCCAAGTCCAATAGGAAACGAGATGCTTTGGAATTGTGTGTCGCATTTTTCGATATTTTCAGCGATCACGCCGCATTGCAAGAAAAAACGCGGAGGTGACGACTGACGCCGCAACTGATGTCGAGATCACAGATTGAGACGGTGAAGCAAGTTGCACTGAATGGGCGTCGAGGAGCCGAAAAAATGCTTGCGCCCCTGGAAACTGGCTCGTCATGGCGTGCTGGGCTAAGATCGCACGCCGCTGCACGTCAACCGGTGCATCGAAGGAACACCGCGCATGATCGCCAATCATTCGAATGACAATCCGGTCATCGCCTACTTTTCCGCAACGTCGCTGAACCATCACGCTGAAATGGGGCGCAAGGGCGCATCGGTCACGAGTAAACAGCGAATGGAGGCCGCCCGGGCGGCGCTCGATCGATCCGTGGGGCGTCGCGTGCAGCTCGAAACGGAAAGCCCCTATGCGCGGGCAGCCGATCGATTCATCTGCGACACGCACGACCCTGAGCTATGGAAGCAGATCTGCAAAGTGGATCAGGCGTTACGAACGAATGGCGGTCGCAGCGTTCGACTTTATCCAAAAGATCCGGATACGGAAATCTCCGCAGGGACCGCCGGTGCCCTACGTGCGTCGGTTGCGGGGTTATTGTCGTGCATCGACGCGGTGGTCGACGGTCGCGCGCGGAGTGCCTTCTCATTGGGTCTACCGGGGCACCACGCGACGCGGGATCGAGCGATGGGGTTTTGCTTCATCAACCCGATTGCGGTGGGAGCGCAATATGCGATTCGTCGCAAGCAGCTCCCGAGGGTGCTCGTCATCGACATCGACGTGCACCACGGCAATGGGACGCAGGATATTTTTTATGCGCGCGATGATGTGCTTTTCGTTTCGATGCACCGGTATCCGTCGGTGCGTTTTTATCCGCTATCGGGTTGGGCATCGGAAACGGGCGAAGGAAAAGGCCGCGACCATACCGTGAACGTGCCGCTGAAGCCGCCTGCCGGCAATACCGAATATGTCGCAGCGCTGCAAAGAATTCGTCCACAGCTCGTTGCATTCCGGCCGAATCTCGTCCTGGTCTCTGCGGGATTCGATGCGCACATCGACGACCCGCTCGGTGGAAAACGCGGAACGGGAATGAGTCTCACGACCGAAGGTTATGGGCAGCTCGTTGCAGAGATACTCGACATTGCAAGGGAATGCGGGCGCGTGGGGGTCGTGCTGGGGCTCGAGGGAGGCTACCATCTTGGCGCTTTGACCGATTGCGTGGAGATATCGCTCGAGAAAATGCTCGGTGCTCGCGCGGCCCCACGATGATCGATGACGCGTCGTCCTTGGCCGCACACACGGGCAAGCTTCCGCTGCACGCCGGCGGCCGAGCCGATACGACCTATCGCGTTCGGCGTTTGCTCGTGCCCGCACGTAGGCGCGCAAGTTCCGCTTCGAGCTCTTGTGCGCGGCGGATCGCGTCCTCTGCACGTCGCGCTTCTTCCTGTCGCATCCGCGCTTCTTCTTGTCGCATGCGCGCCTCATGCTCTGCACGCTGCGCCGCTTCTTCCGCGCGCCGAGTCTCCAGCTCCACGAGCTCCGATTCGAACGGCAAGAGGTTTTCCCCGTTCGGACCCACGCCAAGCCGCAAGAGCGCGTCGTCCCCTTCATCTTGAGCCACGATGAACGCATCGAGCTGCTCGGAATGCACCCGATCGTCATTGGTCTCGAGCACGATCACGAGCTTGCCAACGGCGTCCCTTCGGTAGACGGCGAAGCGCTTTCGTGGAGCCCGGCGTCGATGGTGGAACGGATCGAAGACGATCAATTCCTTGGTCCCCAAAGCATCGTGGCGAGATGGCGATTGCAGCTCATCCTTGCGCGGCACGCGCCGCGCTTTTACCTCGATCGCAACACTCGGCACCACTTGATGAATCCACGTCTTCCAACACTGCTCGTCTTTGGTGCCCGCCCACTTCGTCGGGCGACTCGTTGGGGCGATGCCAGGGAGCACGTAAATGTCCGGCGCTACGCACGCCTTGATGTTTCCCTTTTGACCCAATAAATGAAATTGTCCGAGCCAACGAAAGCGACGATCCCCCGCTCTGCCAGAAACCGGCGCAACACCGGCTGGAGCTGCAGGCAAATCTCGGTCTCGACCGGCTCCCGGCACATGACTTCGCTTTCAGGATACTCGGTAGGGTCGTCGTCGAACGGCACCTCGCCGCCCGCAGTTCGGCGACGTTTGACCCGTTGCGGATTGACCATCTGAGGCCCTGGAGCAGTCGTGGTCATGCATCTCCTTTACCACGGGAGACCGCGGCTGGGAAGCGTAAAATTTTACTTCTCCGTCAAGGATGTTGACGAGCTTGTAGAAGCGCACGGGCGGACGGTAGCACGGACGAACCCTTGGTCAAGAAAAACGTTCGCCGAGAAAAACCATACGGCGTTCCGCCCTAACCCCGCCTGCGCCTTCTCACGAGCACGCCGAGCCCGAAAAGCAGTCCGGCAAGACCAATGCCCGACGCAACCTGATTGTCGCTCGTGGTGCATCCAGCGCATCCCCCGCTCTTCGGCGCATTCGCTCGAGTGTTCACCCTCGTCAATACACACGACGTATCGCTGATGGTCTGCGCAACGAAGATCTCTTCGACCGCACTGCGCGGATCATCTTCCGATATCGTGTGATTCGGCATCGGCCCGAGATTGCATTTTGCGCCTTTCGACAGGAATGCATCAAGGGCCGGATCATCCTGCTCACGCCCCTCCGGAGCGACATGCGTTTTTACGAATTCCTCGTAGTCGGCCTTGCGAACCACATGAAGCTCTGGCCTATAGCTGCGCCTGCCCACGGAAACCCATTCACCATCGGGCGCCACCGTTTGCTCGCGCGTCGGAGCCCCGTTCGACAAGCTCCAAGGATACACGACGATGATATGATCGGGCGATAGCTTCGCTACGCCGTCCACTCGAAAGCGGTACGATACGCGGCGTTGACCATCGGGCGGAGGCACATCGGCACGCGCGAACGCGGGCGAGAAGAGAGCCAGTGCAAGAGCGAGAGCGGGCAAAGAGCGAAACATGATGCACCCTATCGCGGGTTACTAGGGAAAGTCAATCGCATTCGCGTGACGAGCGTCCTACTTCCCCGCCGGAGCCTCGAGCGCCTTCCTGCACGCATCAAAACCCTTCTTCGCATCGGATTCGGTCTCGACCAAATACATCTCGCGCTGCGCAGGCGTGAGGCAATCGGCCGTCGCAGAACGAATCGCCTGTTGAAGCATCGCGGCATCCACGAGCCACACGCGTGCGCTCTTGTCCTCCGATTCATGACGAGCCCACGGCGTCGTCGAAACGATGCGCTTGCCGTCCGAGCTCCACGCAACGCCGCCAAATCCACGCACGTGCCCCTTCAAAACAATCGGCTCACCCGATCCATCCGCGTTCCACACGCGCGCCGTCTCGTCCTTCGACGTCGTCACCACGCGCTTCCCATCGGGACTCCACACCGCCCATTGAACGCGATCCCCATGTCCCTTCAATGCGACGAACGTACCCGGACGCTCGGCATCCCATACGCGTGCCGTGTGATCGTCCGACCCCGTGAGAATGCTCTTTCCATCCGCGCTCCACGATGCAGACGTCACCGCCCCGTCGTGACCCATGAGCACCCCGGCGCCCGAGCCATCCGCATTCCATATGCGCACCGTCTTGTCCGCCGATGCCGTGACGATACGCTTGCCATCCGCGCTCCATGCAGCAAACTGGACCGCCCCGCCGTGACCCTTCAGCACGACCGGCTTGCCCGATCCGTCGGCATTCCAAATGCTCGCAACGTCACCCGCGGACGGCGCAACGAAAAGCTTTCCATCGGGGCTCCACGATTGCACAGATACCTTCGCTTCACCTCGATACCCATCCAATAGGACCGGTTTGCCCGAACCGTCGGCGTTCCAAATGCACGCGCTGTTGTCAGCGGGCGCCGTGACGATACGCTTTCCATCCGGGCTCCACACGACCACAGTATCGAAACCCTTGCGCCCCTTGAGCACCACCGGCGTGCCCGAGCCATCGGCATTCCACACGCGCGCGGTCATGTCCGATGCCACCGACGCAATGCGCTTGCCATCGGGACTCCAGGCGACAGCCCAAACGTCGCCTTCATGCCCCTTCAGAATCACCGGTTTGCCCGAACCATCCACATTGCCTACGCGGACGGTGTTGTCGAACGACGCCGTGGCAATGCGAACTCCATCAGGGCTGAACGCCGCCCCACTGATGTGCCGCAAGTGGCCATTCGAAACCTGCGCCGATCGAAAGGAGTCCCATACGCGCGCCGTCTTGTCCTCGGAATGCGTGAGCAACTGCGTTCCATCGGGGCTCCATGCAACCGAATCGACCGGTCCCTCGTGCCCCCTCAGCGCAATGGGCTCGCCTGACCCATCCGCATTCCGAATCCACGCGACCTTGTCCTTCGATGTGGCAATGCGCCGGCCATCGTGGCTCCATGTCGCGTGCGACCCTTCGAGCGTCATCGGCTTGCCCGAGCCGTCCGCATTCCACAAGCGCACTTGGCCGGAATCGTTCGTCGTGAGAATGCGCTTTCCGCCGGGGCTCCACGAAGCAGACTTCACGCCCAAGGTGCCATCTTTGAGAACGATGGCCTCGCCCGAGCCATCCGCGTTCCACACGCGCGCCGTGCCATCGGACGACGTGGTGACGACGCGCTTGCCATCGGCGCTGAAAGCCGCCGACGTCACGACCCCGGCGTGACCCTGCAAGTCCACGGCATTCGCCGATGCATCAGCATACCAGACGCATCCAAGGTAATCTTCAGACGCCGTGACGATGCGAATTCCATCAGGGCTCCACGTCGCCGCGCGAATGATACCTTGATGCCCTTCGAGCAAACGCGGCGCCGAGCCATCCACCTTCCATACGCGGACGACCATGTCGTTCTTGGCGACCGTGATGATGTACTTTCCGCTCGAGCTCCACGTCGCGGATCGGACCACGTCCGGATGTCCATCGAGCACCACGGGTTTGCCCGCGCCGCTCGCGTTCCACACCCGAGCGGTCTTGTCGCTCGACGCCGTGACGATGCGCGTGCCGTCGGGGCTCCATGCGGCCGAGATGACCTCGCCGGTGTGACCCGAAAGCACCACGGGCGTGCCCGAGCCGTCGGCGTTCCAGACGCGCGCGGTCTTGTCTTCGGAGACGGTGACGATGCGCTTGCCATCGGGGCTCCACGCGGCCGAATTCACCCAGCCCTTGTGGCCTTTCAAGTCAATCGCAGCAGCCGAGCCGTTGGCGTTCCACACGTGCGCCGTATTGGCCGACCCGGTGACGGTGACGATGCGTTTTCCGTCGGGGCTCCACGCGGAGAAAGTGACTGCGGCGTCGTGGTACAACGTGGTTTTCGGCCATCCTTGTTTCAGGAGGTCGACGGCCAATTGTGACCATCCGCGCGCTTTGTCCGGCGAGTCGACAGAGGCGAGCACGAGCGCGGCCAGATGCGGCTTGCCCGTTCCAAGCAGCTCGCGCGCACCTGCCATCTGCGAAGCGCGCAAGGCATCCTGCTGCGCGGCTTTTGCTTGTTGCGCCGCCTCCGTGGCGGATAGCGCCGTCCTTCGCTGCTGGACGACCCACCATACGCCGCCCCCGACGAGCATCGACACGCCGACGGCAATGACTCCAACCGCCAACTTTTGCCGCGCATCCTGCGTCGCCTGCTTTGCCATGCGATCCTGCTGCTCCTCGTCCCGGTGAGCACTCCGTGAACGGTCTAGACGGTAGTCGAGAAGGCGCGGATGGAACAAGTTTATTGATCATGGATGGCCGTTCAGCACGCCCACGACGGCTGCCCGCACGTCGCGACGACCGTTACGCGTGTCTCGATGGCCGTTACGCACATCGCGATGGCTTGCCCGCGCATCGCGATGGCCGTTACGCGCGTCGCGATGACTTGCACATGCAGTCTCGATAGCTGTTACGCGTATCTCGACGACCGTTACGCGTGTCTCGATGGCTTGCCCGCGCGTCTCGATGGCCGTTACGCGCATCTCAGTGGCCGTTACGCGCATCGCGATGGCTTGCCCGCACGTCGCGATGGCCGTTACGCGTATCTCGATGGCTTGCACACGTGTCGGACAGGCGTGCACGGGCCGATGGCTCACGTTACCGGCGGTCGGCCGGCCGTACCCGCACGCGACGAGGGTGTTACGTGGTGTGTTTCGTCACTTTTGTGGGAGCGTAGCAGTTCGCAAAACCCTCTTGCGTGCGAGACGGGAAAATGCGACTGTCGCGGCCATGCTTTCCCCGGGGAATTTCAGGACCACCGCGAATGCTGGCTCGTCGAGAAGTGACCTGAACGATTGAGGCCCGAGCACGATCGTTTCGCTCGCTGTGCGCCGTCGACAGTAGTACACCACACTGGTGAAAAACATGACGATTCAAGCGTTTGAATTTGAAGACAAGGTGCGTGAGTGGAAATTGGAGAGGGTCAAGTTCGGTCCATTCAATCTCCTCGTGGGTATGTCTGGTGTGGGCAAGACACTCATCCTGGATTCACTCCGTCGCGTAAGCAAAGCTGTTATCGAGGGAGCGCGTCGCGTACCAGGTTGCGCTTGGACCATGGAGATTGCCATCGACGGTAAGCGCTACGTGTGGTCTGCGGCAACCAGCCGACCGTCGGCGTCGGTCGGCGCGTTTTACATGCTCGATGACATGCTGGAGGAGGATGGAGAAATCGACGCGAGCTATGAAGATATTTGCTTCGTCGAAGAGTCGGTTACGCGCGAAGACGGCAGCGTACTTTTCAATCGATGTGACGACGATCTCGTGCTCCGCGATCGACCGATGCCATCCCTGAAGAAAACAGAAAGTCTCATTAGCCTGCTGAATGAAGACGAAGAAATAAAGCCGATTTTCCGTGCGATGCGCCGTTTCCTCGTCAGTAATGCGCATGCGCTCACCCGCACATACTTCCCGTATGACACGCGTCGCTTCGAGCGTGCCGAATCGAAATTCAAGACGCTCGACGATCTGCGTGACGCCAGCAATCTCTCGGTCATGGCCAAGATGCTCATCATGCAGAACCGCTTTCCTGATGACTTCAAGAAGGTCGTGAGCCAATATCAGGCCATATTCGAACAAATCGAAGAAGTCAAGGTAGGGAAGCTGAGCGAATTCGATCCTGCAGCCGAAGGACCCGACATACCGGCGGAGTGGATTGCCGTTGCGTTGCGCGAGCGGGGTGTTCCTCGATTGCTCGTTCATCATCGCATTTCGTCGGGTATGATTCGGACCCTCATGCACCTGTTCGAGCTCGCCCTTGCACCGGCCGGAACGGTCGTCTTGATAGACGAATTCGAGAACAGCCTAGGCGTCAACTGTCTATCACAGGTGACCGATCACCTCCTCGAACGATCAGGAGACTTGCAGTTTCTCATCACGAGCCACCATCCGTACATCATCAACAACGTCCCCATTCGTGATTGGCTCGTGGTAACGCGTCACGGTTGCACCGTGAAGGTGCTCGACGCGAGCCAACTTCCGGCCTTGAATACGAAGTCTCATCAAGACAAATTCACGCTGCTCACGAATCTGCGCGAATACGAGCGGGGCGTCGCGTGAGTCTGTACTTGCTCGTGGAGGGCGACCAAACCGAGCCGCTCATTTACGCATCTTGGCTCGAGCATTGTTTGCCGACATGGCAACGAGTCGACCGGGTGGAGGACATTTCGGACAAAACGTTTTTCATGATCTCGGGGAAAGGCTATCCGAGTTATCTGAAACGAATCAAGGCCGCGGTTTCGGACGTGCACGCGCATGGGGTGCGATGGTTGTGGATATGCATCGATTCCGAAGATATGTCGTACGACGAAAAGGTGCATGAGATTCGTTCTATCCTCGACGAGTGTCCTTCTTTCCACGGCACACGCGTGATTGTGCAGCACTGCTGCATCGAGACGTGGTTATTGGGGAATGCCAAGATCGTCAAACGCATGCCGGAGACTGAACCGCTGCGCAGTTTCATGGCGCATTACAATGTGGTTCGAGAAGATCCAGAAAAAATGCCGTCGATGGATGGATTCGATACACGCGCTGGATTTCACCTGGCATATCTCCGAAAGGCATTCGAAGAGCGCGGCGACCGGTACGCCAAGAACAATCCTGGCGGCGCCAAAGAACATTATTACCTACGCGAGCTCATTCGGCGGCAGACGACGACAAAGCACATCCCGTCGTTTGGATCGCTCGTGTCGGCGTTGCAGGAGCTCGGCGCCGCCGCGGACGTTCTCGGCATCGCGCCGCAGCGGGCATAGCGCCCAGACCACCACACACTCGCCCATTCCGCCCCAGGACATACCGCCCGACGCACGCTACGGCACGTCAAGCTCTTCACTTATCCCCAATTGCAGCCTCTCCCACTGCTCCCGGAACCTCCACCGTGCGACGCTCGTGCGTTGGACGCGAGCTTTTGGCTACTTACGTCCGGTGACAGCTTCGCGCCACTGCGGGAGAATGCCCAGTGAAGACGAATTTGGTTGGTCGCGCGCTGCGTGAATGCAGCGCTCTTATGGAATTGCGTTGTCTTGTCTATTTGCGGATCATTGCGGTGATGGTCATCGCCGTGGGCCTCGTAGGCTGCAGCAAGGACAGGCACGTTGAGGAACACACGGCACAAGCCAGCCAGCGCGTAATTTCGGATCAGCCGCGCGGGGGCCACGACGGTTTCTTCTGGCTTTGGCCCCTCGTGCCAAACCCTACGCTGGAAGGCAGCTTCGATGCAACGCAGTCACCGACGGTCAGGATCTCCGAATGCGCGCGGACGTGCAGCGCGAGTGGTGTGTGCACGGCGGATTGCACGGGGGCCACGGTCATCGCCACGTACACGAAGACGAGCGGTCCTGGATATGAGGTCGTTCGCGTGAACCCCATACTGAAAAACTATTATGTATATTGGCACACCTGGCAATTCGCCTTATCAGCGGCAAAGATTTATCGAATTGATGTTCTTCTGGGCGGATATGTTGCTGGGACCATCGATGTCCAGCCCGTAACGACGCTTCGACAATTGAAGAACGTCGATACGAACGAAATGATCCCGCTCGTGAATGGCTTCACGCTCCCGATCAGGTGGTTCCTGAATCGGTGCGGGTCGGTGTTTTGCGCAGCGCAGGATCAATGCCACGACGCGGGCTCGTGCGATCCGGCGACGGGCACGTGCAGCAATCCAGCAAAAGCCAACGGGGCCGCGTGCAGTGACGGCAATGCGTGCACGCAATCGGATACGTGTCAGGAGGGGGCGTGCACAGCGGGCACCGCGGTGGATGTCGACGACGGTAATCCGTGCACGGTGGATGCGTGTGACCCCATCGAGGGCCCCTCCCATGAGCCAGCAGCCGCGGGCTCGAGCTGCTCGGACGGCGACATGTGCAACGGCGTCGAAATGTGCAACGACATTGGCGAATGCGAGTCAGGTGTGGCGCTCGTCGTCGACGACGGCGACGATTGCACCGCCGATTCGTGCGACCCGCTCATCGGCGCTGTGCACACGCCCATCGATGGCTGCACTGCACCCGCAAACTCCGAAGATACCGTGTTCGAAACACGTGCATCGCTCTTCGGACGCGTCGTGACGAATACGGGCGTCGCAGCGACCGGATACACCGTCAGCATCTTCGATAACGTCGACGTGCCCTCCATTCGCAGCGACGTGTCCACGTCGATCGGCGCGGATGGCTCGTTCCGCGCAAGGCTCACGCAGTTTCCGACGTCCGCACCCGTAGGATCGGCTCCGCACCACGTGCTCGTGCGCATCCAATCTCCAGGATTCCTCGACGTTTTCCGCGAGGCGTACCTCATGCCCACGGATGCCTCGGACTTAGGTGACATCGTCGTCGTGGCGCACGATCCGCAAGTGACGGTCATCGGCCCCGAGGGCGGCGTCGCAAAAGATTCGCGCGACTTGATGGAAATCGTCATTCCGGCAGGAGCGCTGGCCGCGCCGACGCCCATCCGCATAACGCCGTTTACCGAGCGCGAAGAGCTGCCGTTTCCGCTGCCCACGGGGACCATCACGACGTACGCATTCGAGGCGGAACCGGATGGGACGCAATTCGCCGTTCCAGCGACCATTCGCGTCAAGAATGACCGGAACGTGCCAACGACCGCAGCAATCCCCGTAGGATACGTGGACAAGTCACGCGGCCGCTGGCTGCACGCAGGCACGGCGACTTGGGACGGGACGCACTTCGCCGTGGAGGTGACGCACTTTTCCATTTACGACATCAATGGCTCGTCGCCGAGCTCCGATAACAAAACCGTCCTCGGTAGTGGAAACGACCCGTCGAATACCGACGACGAATGCGTCGGAAGCTCGGCAGGCTTGGCCAATGGTACGCTGCGACAAACGTTTACCCTTCCTGGATACATGCGGCATGGGCAAATGCATTCGTTGACGCTCGCGTACGACGCATTTCTGGCGGGGTCGACGGAGCTGGCCGGGCAAGTGCCTGCGAATGCGCGCGCATCGACGTCGACATCGACGCTGAAGCGGTCCACGCGTCCGGTGGTCGCCGAAAACGTGTGCGTGAACGCGGCAGGATCGACCGCCGTGTGCGGATCCGGCGCTGCGTTCGGCGGCAATTGCACCATCGGGACGAAGCGACCGACGGCGCGCCAAGCAAGCGTGTCGGTGACACCTCCTGGCACGGCCGCGCTGAAAAAGTCGACGCCCGCGGGACGCACGACGGCGACCGGCGCAGCGCTCGTATCGGTGCCGCTCAACGAGGCAAACCAGGTCGTGGGGCCGTCGTTCCTGAAGAGTCGCGTGGAAATCGACGACGGTCAGCCGGTGGCGTTCGGATCGGGCGGCACCTTCGGCGGACGACCGGATTGTGCAGCGTCCGCGACGACGGACCCGAGCCTTCGCACAGGGCCCATCGTCGTCGAGCGCTACACGTTCGTGAACCACCGCATGGCATCACCCTACGGCGCCGGGTGGGGCATCCGCGAAATCGAGCGGCTCTATCGCGACCCGGTCGGCTCGCAAGCCGTGCTCGTCAAAGGCGACGGAAGTCAGGAGACGTTCCGCCCGCGCGCCATCGCCGAGCACATTCCCACGCCGACGCTGCAATTGCCCGTGAGCCCCATGGCGAAAGATGGCACGACGGGAGAGCTCTTCGCTGCAGAAATGATGGCCCAGAATGGCGCCAGCATCGTGCGCATCGAGGAACCCGCGGGCGGAGGCGATGCGGTGATCACTGTCGTCGCTTCCGGCTTGCCGCCCGGTTGGGCACCTCGAAGCATGGCGATCACGTACGTCGGCGGCATCCGCCATTTCGTGGTCGCAACGTCGACGCAGCTCCTCGACATCGCCGAGGGCGGGACGACGCGCACGCTGCAAACGCGCACGAACCCGCAGCTCGATACGATGGTGACGGTGCCGCAGGTCGCAGCGATGGGCGACCTGGCCTATTACCACGATGGCCTCGGCGGGCCGCTGGTTCGGTTCCGCCTGAGTGACGCGGCAACAGCCGAACAGCTCACGCCGACGGCGGGCGGCGAACGAGGCATCGATCACGACGCGCTGCTCGGTGCAGTGCGATTCGGGCGCCTGGGTGGAATGTCGATGGGACCCGATGGCGGGCTGTTCGTCATCGATCAGCAGCTTGCATCGGTTTACAAGCTGCTTCCCGACGACCAAACGGAAATCAGCCAGGCGAGCTCTGTTTGGCGCGTCGTGGGTGACGGCTTTGGCGCGTTCATTCCGGCCGTGACCGACGTTGCGCCGGGCAAAGCTTTCCCGCTGGCCGATCCACTGGCGCTTTCCGTTGCGCCCGACGGTGCCGTTTGGATCGTCAACGGCTTCGGCGCCGCGGTCTGGACGCCCGATCCGGCGAGGCCGCTCGAAGGGCTGGCGCGCTGGATGGTGGCGAGCGGGCCGCAAGGTGGCGAGATCGACCGGCTGTTCTTCGACGAGATGTCGGCGCACTTGGCAGAAAGCCGCACCGCGCTCGTCAGCATGAACTTCGGTGTGTTCCGGCGCTACAGCGTGACCGAGTTTGCCAGCGAGGAAGAGCCGCTGCGCTCGATTGCGTATTCGCCCAATGGCGAGGCCGAGCTCGTCGACCAGCGGTCGGAGGTCGTCACGTCGTTCGACGAGAAAGGCCGCGTCCTCGAGCGGCGGCTGCGCAGCGGGAAGCCGATCCACACGGTGGAGTACGAGCCGGACTCGTCGCGGGTGTCGCGTATCGTGGATCCATCGGGTGAAGCGCTAACGCTGACGTACGGGCCTGACGGCAAGCTGAAGACGATGACCGATCCGGCGGGTCGGACGACGACGTTCGACACCGACGCCGAAGGTGACCTCGTGCAAATGACGGAGCCAACGGGGGAGACTCGGGGCTTCACGTACGCGGGCCACAAGATGACGGAGAAGCGGAACGCCCGCGGTGACGTCACGCAATACGGCTATACGGCCAGCGGCACGCTCGATCACGTCGTGCGTCCCGGCGGCGCCGAGATGTTCCTCGTGCCGGCGCTCGCGACCGATCCCGACGCGACGAACATGCATTCGGGCGTGTACACGGATGAACGCGGCGTCGTGCACACGTTCGCCATCGATGGATTCGGCCGCGCATCGAAGAAGACGTACGTCGCGGATGGCGTGACCTATGTCGTGGAGCAACGTCGGCCGGAAGTGCTCGACGAAACCTTCACGCTCGCACAACTCAAGCGACGCAACACGATTGGGCGGGTGTCGCATGTGGCGATCAATGGCCTCTTGCAGGGATACGAGCGCGTATATGACGGAATGGGTCGTTTGAAGCGGGTGCATGCGCCGGAAGCATTCGGAACCATTGAAGAATATGCATACGACGAAGCGAACCGCCTGACCCACTTGGTGGTGCCGAACCGCCCACCGATGACGTTCGAATACGACGCAGCGGGGCGCCTCGTGCGGCAGGCCGAGCAAGCAGGCTTTGGCGTCGATACCATCGAGCAAACGTGGACGTATCGGCCGGATGGGCTGATCGCGTCGAGGACGAGCCACGACGTCACGACGACGTATTCGTACGATGCGCAGGGCAACCTCGTGTCGACGTCGGACACGACCGGGAGAGTCGTCACGTACACGCGCGACCCGCTCGGCCGTCCGATTGGGGCGAGCGACGGGACGGTGTCGGCCAGCTCGACGTTCGACGACGGCAACCGGCTCACGGCGATGACGGACGCGCGCGGCAACGTGACGACGTTCGGCTACACGCAGATGCCGTGCGGCTGCACCGAAGGAAGCCGCGTGACGTCGATGCGGACGCCGGACCTCGCAGCCGGGAAGAAGTGGACGTTCGACTATGGCGTCGAGGGGCGGCTCGTGGCGGTCACCGATCCCGAAGGCAACACCGAGTCGTACACGCACACGGCCGAGGGCAAGCTCGCGTCCACGACCGATGCGCTCGGCCGCGTCAACGCTGCAACCTACGACGAGCTCGGCCGGCCGAAGACGTTGACCGATGCGCTCGGACGCGTCCGCAGCCAGGCGTACCCCATCCCCCATGTGGGCGGTTGGCTCGAGACGGGCTTGCTGGTGGCTGGTCCCGGCGCAATTCCGCCGGGAGCGACGCTCACCTCGCCGCTCGACGATGGCGAGTACCAGGTGGGCGCGTCGGCGTTCACGTCACGCGCGAAGAGCATCACCGAGAAGTGGACGCTTGGCCTTCCTCGGGTCACCGCGTACCGCGACGCGACGATGGAGGTTTCGTACGCGTACGAGCACACGCTGCGTGGGAACGTCTCCAAAGTGACGGACCGCGCGTCGGTGCCGATTGCATCCGACCCATTTGCGTTCATCGGAACGGGCGAATACGTACACACGCAAACCTCGTTCAGCCTCGCCGCGCGTGGCGAATTCCCCAATCGCGACGTCGCGCCCTCGAACCTCGGCAACTTCCTCGAGGACACCAACTACTTTTACAGCGACCATTACGAGCTGGTGCAGGCCGACGCCTGGAGCCCCCTCGGCATGCACTACCAATGGGTCCGCGATACCGCCGGGCGCATCACGGAAGAGAAGCGCTTCGTCTCGCCACCGGGCATCGACCATACGGCGCTGCCGACGACGTTCACGTACCGACCCGACGGGCTCATTGCAACGGAGCAAGGCCCCGCGGGGAACAAGACGTTCACCTACGACGACCGCGGGCAGCTCGCGACGATGACCATCGCCGGCGAAGGCACGTACACGTTCGGCTACGACGAAGTCGGGCGAAACGTGCTGCTCGAATACCCGGACGGCCACGTCCGCGAGCAAAGCTTCGACGAGCTCGGCCGCATCACCCAGCGCTGCTACGTCTACGCCGCCCCGGCGGCCACGCGCTGCTACGAGGCAACGTACGACGCGGTCGGCAATCCCGTCACGATGAGCGATCCGGAATGCGACGAGACCGTCGAGGTCGACCCGCTGAACCGGCTGACGAAGGTCACACGCGTGATCGACGTGGCCGGCGGTGGCACGGTCACGGAGGTCGAGGACTACGCGTACAACGCGCTCGGTGCGCTCCGCGTGAATGGTGGCGTGAGCCTCGACGATCAGCGCCCGCGAAAGAACGGCGCTGGAACGGCCGACAGCGCGGTGCCCGCCTCCGTGGGCGGAGACCCGGTCGGGCTGGATCCCGTTGGCCGCGTCACGATGCTTGGCGACGCCGCGTTCGGCTACAACCGCCAGAGCAAGCTGCAGCAGGTGACGACGTCCGCGGATACCGAGACGTTCGGGTACGACACGTTCGGGCGGCGGATCTCACGCCGCAAGACGAGCACCGGGGCGATCGAGTGGTACGTGCACGACGGCGCGCAGAACGTCAGCGCGGTTCTCACGCTGAACGGGCAGCAGGTGAAGGTGGCCTACGTCTTCGATGGCGTCGACCATCCGCTGGGCCTGCGCACGTTCGATCCGCAAACGGGTACGGTCACGGCGACGCTGTATTACGAGGTCGACCTTGCGGGCAATGTGCGCCGCTTGCGTGGCCCCGGTGGCAGTGATGAAGGTGGCTACCGGTACAGCGCGTTTGGCAAGGCGTACCCGGCGGATGCAGGCACACCGGCGCCCAGCATGGATCAGCCGCTTCGGTGGAAGGGCCGCTGGTACGAGCCTGTTGCGGGCGGCGTGTACGACGTCCGCGCGCGTTGGTGGAGCCCCGAGGCGGGGGTATTCCTTTCGATCGACGGGCTCGAGTACCACGACGCGACGACGACGTTATGGGGCTGGCCGGGGCAGAATCCGTGGCGATGGTCAGATCCGTCGGGAAAGGACGGGTGCAGTGCAACTATCGGCGCGGCGGGCATTTTTGATTGCCTCGCCTGCGGCGTGTTATGGGAATCGGGGCCGGGCGTACTCGTGTGCGGCATAGCGTGTGGACTCGTCCACCTCGTAGCCAGTGAGCTCTGCCCGCCCCCATGTCCACCGGGCACCAAACCTGGGCACAACCGTGACTGTGTGCCAACGCCGCCGCCCCCCGGCCCCGCGCCGCCTGACTCCCCCGCATCGCCCATCCCCCCGGGACCGGGAGCCGTGTGTAGCGAGAGCTCTCCGACGCCATGATGCCGGCCCTCGACGGGTGACCTTTCCCATCTCCTCACGCTTGCGCTCGTGGCGCTCGCCCCCCCCTCATGCTCCAGTAACCACTTCTTCCGATGTAGCCCTCCGCCAAACCCCGTGAGCGACCCATTCGCGCCAATCACGCGGTGACACGGCACCACGATGCCCACCGGATTCGCACCATTGGCCAGCCCCACCGCCCGGCTCGCGCTCGGCTGACCCAATGCCGTCGCGAGCGCGCCGTACGTCATCGTTTTGCCCACCGGAATCGTCCGCAGCGCAGCCCAAACCCGCCGCTGAAACGCCGTACCCCCCGTTTCGACCGCAATCGCCTGCGTCGCCGCGAAGTCCCCCGCGAAATACGCCGTCAACGCATTGACGACGACGGCCGGTGCCGCCCCCGGCTCGAGCTCCACGTGCCCATAATGTCGTCCGAGCAGCCGCAGCAACCGATCCTCGTAATCGTGAAAATCCAGCGCGCGTAGGTTTTCGCCATCCGAAACCAGCAAGATCGTCCCAATCGGCGACGAAAACTCTGTTATCGTCATCTTCATCTCGTCGTCTCCACCTTCGTACCCGTAGCCGTCCACAAATGCAGCGCCGCATAAGCTCGCCATGGACGCCACGCCTCCGCCCTCGCAAGCAGCTCCTCCGGCGAAGGCCGCCGCCCGTTCGCGTCGGCAAGCGCGCGCAAAAGCCCCACGTCCGCTGCCGGAAATGCATCCGTTTCACGCAAACCCCGCATCGCGATGTATTGCGCAGTCCATTCGCCAATACCGGGCAAACCACGCAGCCGAGCAATCGTCACGCTCAGATCGGCCCGTGCATGAAAAAGCCGCGGCTCTGCAATGGCCGCCGCAGCAAGCCCCTCAATGGCCGCACCTCGGCTGCGCGGCATCCCAAGCGCCGCAATATCGCCCCCAGCAAGCCGCTCCGGCGACGGAAACACATGCGTCAACGCCCCTCGTGCACCATCCAGCGGCTCGCCATACGCCATTGAAAGCTTTCCCGCGAGCCGCGTCGCCGCACCCACCGTGATTTGCTGCCCCAATATCGCACGCACCGCAACCTCGAATCCGTCCCACGCTCCGGGAACGCGCATGCCCGGCCGCGCTCTGACCAGCGGCGCCAGCACCGGATCCGCCTCGAGATGCTTCCCAATCACGTGCGGCTCGGCCCCAAGGTCGAACATGCGACGCACACGCGCAAGGATCGCCGGCAATGCCGCGAGACGTGGAGGGCGAATCGCCAATCGCAGCGCCTGACGCTGCGGCTCGTGCGCCACGCGAATCGTCCCCGTCGCGCCATCGAGCGATATCGTGCGAGCGTACGCGCCGTCGTCAATCGTTTCCACCCCTGGAATGGCGCGTGCCGACAAAAAATCGATGATCGCTGCCCAATCGTAGGGCGGTTGATAACGCAAAAACAACGTGATCGCCTCGGCATTGCCGTCCGTCGTGCGCCCGCGTCGCAATTCGCTCGGAGGGCAACCATAAAGCTGCTGAAACGTCTCGTTGAATCGGCGCACGCTCCCAAACCCCGAAGCGAGCGCCACGTCGGTCATGGGCAATCGCGTTTCATGGATGAGCTGTTTTGCAAGCAAAACGCGCCGCGTTTGCGCCACCGCCACGGGCGATGCGCCAAGGTGTCGCCGAAACAATCGCCGCAGTTGGCGCTCGCCGATGCCGAGCCTATCGGCAATCCCGGCGACGTCCGCTTCATCGAGCGCCCCCGTTTCGATGAGGCCCAGCGCGCGCGACACCGTGGCCGAAGTACCACGCCACGCGCCAAGGTCTGGCGACGTTTCGGGCCGGCAGCGCAAACACGGCCGATAGCCGGCTTCTTGCGCCGCCGCGGCCGAAGGAAAAAACGTGCAATTTTCAGGTTTCGGCGTGCGAGCTGGGCAAACGGGGCGGCAGTAGACGCCCGTCGAGCTCACGGCCGTGAAAAACCGCCCATCGAAGCGATGATCGCGGGCCGTCAGCGCGCGGTAACAAGCCGCGTGGTCGAGTTCCATGGGGCAAACATACCGCAAACGCGTTCGCCGTCTGGCGGTTTTCGGACCTCGTGTACCCAGACGAGATCGCTTGCGCCATGATCCCCCTCCGCTTCACGCCAAGCCATGATAACCTCGCACCATGCCCCTCGGTCGCGCCCTCCTGTCGCTTGGCTCTTCCTGTATCGTTGCGGCTTTTTCCCTCGGCTGTGCGGTCATCTCGCCCCCGCCGCTTTTGCCGCAGCTCGCGGGCACGGTGCCCAATGCACCCGGCGACATGCGCATTCTGCTCGTCGTGGGCCTTGGCACCGGCGTCCTGTCGAATAGCGGCATCGGCGGCGAAGTGCGCTTCGAGCGGCAGATCAATGAATGGGCGACGATGGGCGGCGGCTGGGTGGTGGGTACAATCCGGATGGCACTGCTGAAAGCCGCAACAAGCGCAATCTACCGGATTGGATGTACGCGTTTCGCACGTGGGGTCGTTTCCATCCGGCGAGCGTCGATTGGCTCGCCATGACGACGGGTGCCGGTATTTCCGGGACCAACCGAGGGACCGTGGCGCTCACGTTCGATGGGTCCGCGCTATTTGGCGGTCCCATTGCATTGAATGACGCGATGCCTGGCAAAGCCTTTCGGCTCATGCCGTATGGAGGGCCCGTGGCCGCGGTATCGATTCCCTTGCGCCAAGGGCATCAGATACGAAGGCAAAAATATTGGCTAGGACTTGGTCCAGACGCGCGCACCTTGGCCATGTCCGAACCCATCGAATTCACGACGACCTATTACATGGGCATGCAAGCTGGGCTCGTCGCGGATTCGGGCCCTACGCCCGCATGGACGGGCGCTTTGGAGCTCGCGATTCTCGCCGCTATCTCCGGAACGGACAGCGCCGCGCTCTTTGCGCTTGCGACGGGACAAGGCGCGCGCATTCGACGCTGACAAAACCTCGGCCCGAGCGTTACGGTCAAACTCGAGTATTCGCACGACGTTTCAAGCACCGAGCGATTGAGGCATATTCCATCTGTCTGGGGCGTGGAGACATGTGCGCGAGCATGAATCAAGCGACGCAGACGGCGAAATCATGCGACTCGGGCGTCGAGTCTCGTTGACGTCATACGCGAGTTCGTTAAGCAATCAATCGTACTCGTCGCGGAACGAGCAATACGCGCAAGCGAACCATGCGCGAAGGGAGAAATCCATGAAACGATTGGTAATATCGACCTTGTTGATGAGCGGCATGTCACTCCCCACATTTACCGCTGCCAAAGACGCGCTGGCCGGGGTCGACGATCAGCAATTTTTCGGTCTTGGCGGTGAGCAATCGCAGTTCCTCGGCATCGACAGCCCGAAATCGCCGATCCTCGACGTCGGCCAAGATGCGCAGATCCTCGACGTCGGCCAAGATGCGCAAATCCTCGACGTTGGTCAGGATATGATTGGAGCACCGGGTGCGGGGATCCTCGATTACGGTGTTGCAGGTCCGGGGATGGTTGGAGTCGGCGTCGATAGCTGGCGGCTGTACGGGCGTGGGAGAAACGTCTTCATTCGAATCTCCTCGAGCCCCTACGCCAGCTACGATTACGGCTACCTCGGCGGTGGATACCTCGGTGGTGGATACCTCGACGATGGTTACCTCGGCGGTGGCTACCTCGACGATATCGATCTCCAGGGTGATATCGGTCTTCAAGGTGATATCGGTCTTCAAGGTGATATCGGCCTTCAGGGTGATATCGGCCTTCAAGGTGATATCGGTCTTCAGGGCGGAATTGGCGCTGGATATGGCGTCGTCATGTATTGCAGCGTCGCCGACTGGGCTTCGGGTTATGACGCGACAATCAGGATGACCATGGATCCGGCTGTGGATCCATGCGCTTTGGCTCTCGCGGAGCTACCGACCGCGACGCACTTCGTGCGCGGCGAAATGCCGATCGATGGGGCATATGCTTCCGGGGTTCGACTGGTGTGCCTCAATAGCGGTCAACTCATGATTCGAGGCCGAGGCCAGATGGACGCAATCGCGCGCGCAGTAAACTCCAGGCTGTTCCAAATGGATGCGTGCCTCGTGCAGATGACGCCCTACGACATTATCGAGAGCTTGGGGATCGATGATGGGATCATCCAATCACCGGACGTCTTCCCGCAACAAGGCGGCCTGCTCCCGGGCAAGGGCGACGTCTTCCCGCAGCAGGGCGGCATCCTCCCGGGCAAGGGCGACGTCTTCCCGCAACAAGGCGGCCTCCTCCCAGGAAAGGGCGACGTCTTCCCGCAACAAGGCGGCCTGCTCCCAGGAAAGGGCGACGTCTTCCCGCAACAAGGCGGCCTCCTCCCGGGTAAGGGCGACGTCTTCCCGCAGCAGGGCGGCATCCTCCCGGGCAAGGGCGACGTTCTCCCGCAACAAGGCGGCATCCTCCCGGGAAAGGGTGACGTACTCCCGCAGCAAGGCGGCCTGCTCCCAGGAAAGGGTGACGTACTCCCGCAACAAGGCGGCATCCTCCCGGGAAAGGGTGACGTACTCCCGCAGCAAGGCGGCATCCTCCCGGGAAAGGGTGACGTTCTCCCGCAGCAAGGCGGCCTGCTCCCAGGAAAGGGTGACGTTCTCCCGCAACAAGGTGGCATCCTCCCGGGAAAGGGTGACGTCTTCCCGCAGCAGGGCGGCATCCTCCCGGGTAAGGGCGACGTTCTCCCGCAGCAGGGCGGCATCCTCCCGGGTAAGGGCGACGTCTTCCCGCAGCAGGGCGGCATCCTCCCGGGTAAGGGCGACGTTCTCCCGCAGCAGGGCGGCATCCTCCCGGGTAAGGGCGACGTCTTCCCGCAGCAGGGCGGCATCCTCCCGGGAAAGGGTGACGTTTGGGGCGGGTACGCAGGACGATACGGCCGGTTCGGGCGCGGTGCCGTCAACCCTTACGGGTGGGGATGGCCGGGCAAATACTGAGCGATCCGTTGCCTAGGTATCGAGCGGGCATCCAAGGATGCCCGCCGATCACCATGATCATCGAAACCTCGCAACGCCGACGAACCTCTCCGCACAACGCACGCACATCAATTGCCACGTCGAGTGCACTGATCTCGTGACGAGCTTGGGTTACTCGGGCGCCGAGTGCGCTGACCTCGTGACGAGCTTGGGTTACTCGGGCGCCGAGTGCGCTGACCTCGTGACGAGCTTGGGTTACTCGGGCGCCGAGTGCGCTGACCTCGTGGCGAATGCGGTTGACTCGGCTGGCGCCGGGTGCGCTGATCCGTGACGAGCGTTGCGGTTTGCCGGCGGGGCGCCGAGTGCGCTGATCTCGTGACGAGCTTGGGTTACTCGGACGCCGAGTGCGCTGACCTCGTGACGCGCCGTACGTCACGAGCACGTCCTTTGCCCTTGAAGTCACCCACGTCACGTAAACTCTTGACGAGCTCGATGCCATGTCCCTGCGTGTGCTCACCGCCCAGACGCTCGACGAGGTGCTCGGTAAGCCGTCGGCAGGCTGACGGGCCATGAACCGCTGGACCTCTCCGGCCGGTTGTGTCGCCTAGCGACAAATTCGCCCGAAATACCGCAACGGCTGCTCGGGCTGCGGAATTTCGAGACCCAAATAAAAAATCCCGATGCGCCTTTCTTCCACGAGCGGCATCAGCGCAACGCCTATCCCCGAAGCTCCCGGCAGGCTTTCAATGCGCATCCAATCGAGCGCCCCATCGTGCGGATGACCCACGACGCCGGTCAGCTCCGTATTGAGCGAAAACACAGCCGTGTCTCCATGCTTTCGCACGACGGCCGGCAGCGATATCTGCGAATGCGGCCACGGCCCAAACCACGCCTCGTCCCCACGAATCATCCGCATCTGATTGCCCATTTCAACCAAGGTATCCTCGAGCCCGCCGATGACCTCCCAGTCGGCAGCCACCGGCTCGATCACGATCGTCCCGGATTCGATGTGCGCGCGCGCCTTCTTGCCAAGGTAAATGTCGAATGCAAGCGGGCTCCGCCAAACGCCTTGGAATTGCGCGGTGTCGACCGGCTGACTGGTCAGCACTTCCAGATTGCCATTGCGTATTTCGATCATGCCTTCGTTGTTCGCCGGGCGTGCGTAAGCAAGCGCGATATCGTCCCCAATCAGGCCGAGCGCCGCGCGAATCGTGTAATCGGGATCGTCCGGACCCCCCACGGGCTTGCGCAAAACCGTGCCACTTTGACGGTCAATCGACCAAAGCTCGAGCGTCCCATTCCAATTGATGCCGGTCGTCGTGAGCAGCGCGAATCGAGCATCATTCGCGTCGAAAGCGATCGGATACACGGGGCTATTCGGAACCTCGAACTTGTCGAGAACCGCAATACCCGCGTCATCGATACCGAGTTTTTCGAGGACGAGATTTCCCTTGTTGACGGCCAATGCCACCCACGCCGAGCCGCCGGTTGCTGCAACCGCACGTGGATGGTCGCCATCGTCGCGATACGTTTCGATCTCCCACGTGGATAGGTCATTGAACACGCAGTTGGTATCGCCTCCAGCACCACCCGAGCTGGCGCTGGAAGAAGAGCTCGACGCGGAAGCCCCGCCCGCACCAGCCTCGCCCGTGTGCGTGATGGAAACCTGCGGGCCACAAGCCGAGCAAACTGCGGCAATGGCAGACGCAAGGGGTATGTGGAATCGTAAGGAAGCAGCAGTGTCGTAAAGCATTGCGGCAGCCTATCAGAGATGCACGAGCGTGTCAGCCAAGAACCCAACAATCCGCGCATGCATGGAGGCGCGTGCCCCCAGGCTGGAGGCTCGAACCTCCATGGTGCGTCTGCCTCTCCGCGCAGTATCGGCCAATTCCGCGGAGAGCTCGAATGGCACGCGTGCTGCAATGACCTCCCTCTGGAAGAACAATCGACCGCATCGAGGACGTGACGTCATGAACAAGCTGCACAGCGCAATCGCAATGGTATTCATCGTGGGCATGGCGCTGCTCGGCGCGGATCGAATACGGAATTCGGGCCCCGATCGCGAAATCTTGCGGCAAATCAAAGCATTGCGAGAAGCGCAGCGCGCTGAAACTGCATGCGACCATCACGTACGACAGGCGTGCGTGGATGAAGCGCTGGCAGCCGAAGAAATCCCCGCCTCGTATACACAGCGCCTCGAGATCGATGCCACGGCCCCGAGGCGAAGCCGATTGTCCAGAGCGCATTGAAGCAATCGCCTCCCCCATAACACAGATCACGTCCTCGCGCAGTCCAGGGCATATCCCATCCACAAACAAGTGTTGCGTCTTACGGCACAAGGTTGCATGCTATCGCCTGAATAGCGTGAGTGCTTGACAATGGGGATTTTGGGGGCACGGATGGCGAGGACCGGGCTGGTCTTGCTCGCGGCCGCGGCGGCGTGGTGCGCTTTCCTTCCGGAGGCGACCGCTGCGCCTGCGCAGCTTTACGCAAATCCATTCCGGCAAAGCCCCGTTCGCGGCGAGCCCGGGGACCTCCTCATGATGGCCGGTAGCGGCTTTTCGGCGGGAGATACGGTCGTATACCGGCGCATTGGGGACACCACGCTGCCATTGGTTCATCCGCCCGCAATACCGCAGTTTTCCAATGCGAATTTGGGCGTCGCTCCCATCGTATCGCTCGAAAATGTGCCCGACTCGCTCACGGTCCGCCTGCCGGAAGCCATGGAAAGCGGCGCGTCGTATGCCTTATGGGTCGTGAATGACGCTCGAGAATGGAGCGCGGGCATCAAAATCAACGACGCGAGACCCCTTTGGTTCACGCCCGACGTGATGTACCGAAAAGTCGCGCCACAGGGTTTGTTTCGACAGCTCAAAGTCGTCGGTCGCAACCTCGAACCTCAGCCGTGCATGACGACGAAGGTGCGCCTGCGCGGCCCCAAGACGTACACGCTCACGGCCATGAACGACGGCAATCCGAATACGGCCATCGAACATTATGTCGCCCGCGTCAATCTCCCGAACAACCTCCAGCCGGGCGTGTACCAAGTCGATGTTCGGCGAGACTCCGCGAGTTGGGTGACCGTACCAGGACAAACATTTACCGTCCTGCCCGATCCAATAACTCCCCCTATTTTTCAAGTTTCCTCGTATGGCTGCATGCCTAGCGACGGTCTCGACGACACATCCTGCATTCTCAGAGCCAAAGACGCAGCGGAAGCTTCTGGCGGAGGCATCGTGGCGCTTGGACCGGGCACCTGGGAATTGCTCGACTCGACGATTCCGGGCGTCGATCCCACTTTTGGCATTGTTTTACCTCGAGGCGTGAGTTTGATCGGCTCGAGCGCATCGGCGACAACGGTATTGAAAGGTTCGGACTGGAATGTAGATGGCGGGGCGCTCGCGTATCGAGCTGTTTTTACTGTCCAAGGGAAAAACCTGATTCGGCGCATCCGATTCGAGGATTCACGGCAATATCAATCCACCGATTGGACAGCCCCGTTCTTTTTGCTCGGCAAATTTCCCTGGTCGCCGGATCCGGGTCCAACCTCGGTCGATGACGTGACATTCACGGAGAACGTATTCGCGCGACCATTCATGGCCATTGGCGACGGTGGGTTTCCCCTGCGGCACGTGCACATCACGCACAACGAATTTGGGGCGTATCACGACGCGATATTGCTCGGCGGAAACCGCTACATCACCGATTTCAAGTTTCAAGTGGAAGACTCGATCGTGTCGCACAACGTCTTCAAACCCGGCGGTTACATCGATAGCTGCATTTACCAGGGCGCCATTGCAACGCACCTCGGAGCCGCCCGCCGATTGGATTTCAGTCACAACATGGCCGATGGTCACGCGCAGGACTTTCTGGATGGCTCGCTCCCGGGCTGGCGCGCGGCTTTTTTCTGGCACATGAACAACAATCACGAAATGGTGTTGGTCTCCCAAAACATGGCCTCGTGCACGGGCGACAAGGCGGGCGACGGCGAAGCGATTGCCTACGACAACAATGCGAATACATTCGGCTTCGACGCGGCAAAACAATCGCCCACGCCACATCCACGACCGTCAAGGTGTCGGCCGCCGATGGCCATCCGCTGCAAAGACTTCAACATGGCCGGCCCGTACCGTCGGACTATTACAACGAACACTGGATCCAAATCGCCAATGGCGTCGGCCTCGGTCAAGCACGTAAGATCGTATCCTACGAGGTCGATTCCGTTTCCCAAGACGTCACGTTCACCGTTTCGCCTGCGTGGGACGTGATTCCAGAGCCCGGGCGGAGCACGATGACCGTCGCGCGCGAGTTTTGGCAGGTCTACACGGTGGACAACATCGTCGATATGCGAGGCTGCTCGGGCGCACAAAGCGGCGCGGGATCGTGCAACAATCAAAATGGCTTGAAACAATGCGGCGTCATCAATTTCGGCGGAATGACGGCCGATTCGACAGCGGAGGGGAACATCCAATACGACGCCTCCGGCATCTTGATCACGCCCGCATACAGCATCGAGCACGCGCCCCATTTCACGGCAACGCAAAGGTTCGCGTATTTCGTCGACGTCCGATCCAACACCTTGTCCGGCGAAGCCGATTATGCCTCCACATGCAGTTGGGCCGGCGTATCGTTATGGCACGGCGCCGCCAGCGGGCCGCCGGATAACATGCCCCCCAGCCCCGTCGTCCTCGGTTATGGCGTCTCCGTCGCGAAAAACAGCATTTCACACGCGGACGGTATTCGCGGCGGCGCCGTCGTCTTCGCCGATACCTGGTGGGAGCCGGAAGGCTCGCGTATGTACGTGAATACATTGATTTACCAGAACGAGATCAGCAACTTGCTCGCTCCCGCGGCGCCGACCATTCAATCGGCCAATTCATGCTCGGGCTCGTTCATGTGCGGGGACGATCCGGTTCGCGAGGTTGGAGTCCACATACGACTGCCGCTCGTTCATTCGACGGTGATTTCCGACAATACGTTTTCGGATGTGCCGAGGCCACTCGTCGACAATGGCACGAGGACCGTGCACGTGCGGTGAGCGTGCGAATCATTCGCCGCGTGGAAGCTCGTATTCGAGCAACATGGCACCTCCTGTCTCCGAGAAAAAGAGCGTCGGTAGGTCAATCACGGGCCGCACCGGCTGCGTTCCGGACTCCGTTGGTACACCATTGACGGCCACGAGTTTCGCTTGGATATCCGACAGCCCGAGCCGAACGCGGAAGTTGTAGGCAATCGGCGTCACGAGGTACTTGAATGCATCGAAGTACCGCAGCATGTCCTTGCCAGAGTGCACGAAAACATAGTTTCCGCCTCGGCTGTTGGTAATGCCATGAATGAACTCCTGCTTGAAGTTCTCCCCTAGCCCGAGCGCCGTGAGACCAATGCCCCGGCTGGCATTGTCCGTCACGAGCCGCAGAATATCGGATTCGTCGACCACGCCCGTATTCAAGCCTGCGTCCGTTATCAACAGGACGCGATGCTCGTAGCCCGAAAGCCTATCGACGTTTTCACTGGCGAGCATGTAGCCGTCGCGCAAACCCGCCTCGAGGTTCGTCGTATTCCGCGTCGAAAGCCGCCGGACCTTTGCAATGATTCGCTCGGGATCGTTCACGCGCGCCGGCCGCCGTAGAATCTCGCTGTTCGTGTCGAAGATGACGATCGACAAGATATCGCGCGCATCGAGCTGACGTACGGTTTGTTCGAGCGCGTCTTTTGCCCATTCGAGGCGCGCTTTCTCCGTCTCGTCCGTGGCGCTCATCGAGCCGCTGACATCGAGCACGATGGAGAGGTTGAGCGGTTTGCGCGTGAACGTCGCTTCGGTCACGGCCGAGTTCATTCCGATTTGCACGTACAAGCGATTTTGTTGCGGATCGAATGCCGCTGCCGGATGTACGCAGACGAGCCGCGCACAAGCAGGCGCCAAGTGGAGCGGCAATTGGAATTCTCGCAAAAAGCCTTCGACGGTCAGCACGTCTTTATCTGGAACGCGGCCATCGAGCACGAGTTTGCGGAAGAATCCAAAATCCTGGGCGCCTCCGCCGGTGACGCCAAGGCTGCCGCCAGCGTGGAATGCACCCAGTCCAGGGGCTGCCGCGAATGCGCGAAGTCGCGGTGCAGGCTCGAGCCTCGGAGTAGCCTCGATATTCGCCGCCAAGGTGCGGAGCAAATCGAGCGTATCGAGCACCTTCGTATCCGATCGAATCCACGCATTCGCGAGAGCTCGTTGATTCCATCGGTTGATGTCCTGCCGCAATGCGAGCGCAATACGCCTTCGCGTCGTCGATGAGCATGTCGTCGTGCGGTTTTCGCGAATCGGCCACGGACACGCCGCCTCGTACTGTGCAAGACGATCACGGACTCCGTTCGCCATTTGTGCCAGCAATATCGTTTTATCGATACCGGGGTCCGTCGAAAACCGTTCGTTACCCACGACAATCGGAAGTGGGACGCTTCGGCGCCCGTCGATGACCTGCCCGTCGCTCCCGCGTTCGTACCGCCATGTCGTATTCACGGTGGGACGCGCAAAAGCTGGCGCGGCGAGCAGCAACAGTGTTGCAATGAATGCCATCCATTTCATGAAACCCCTCCCTTCGATGCATTGGTCGTCGCGTCGGGCGCGACCTCACGCGAGAACCAAGCAACGAACGGGCCGGTTATGCCCTGGATGAATGCGAGCGAGGCGTGGAAATCGTTCAGGAGGGGAAGAGCGCCTCACAACTAGGCTCCCCCGTCCTCAATGCACGCCCGCGCGGGGTTGCGGGGTGATTGTCGCGGGCGACCCCGTTGCGGGGAACGAGCATACGGTTATGCCAAAGAAGCCGTCGATTTTGGTTTCAATGCCCTTTACGCGGGCGGACCCGTTGCGGGATGCCATCATCACCTACCAGGGTGATCAGGTAATACTGTTTCAATGCCCTTTACGCGGGCGGACCCGTTGCGGGACGTAAGGAAGAGCAAGCCGAGGAAGAGCCTTCCGCTCCTGTTTCAATGCCCTTTACGCGGGCGGACCCGTTGCGGGCTCCTCCTCAAACCGTATTACCGAAACGGCCCTTTGACGTTTCAATGCCCTTTACGCGGGCGGACCCGTTGCGGGGAAGCACCCACTCTGAGGGAACAGGGAGAAGAACACTTAACTGTTTCAATGCCCTTTACGCGGGCGGACCCGTTGCGGGCTCGAGACACCGCCACCTGCGGCGGCTAACCCACAACCTGTTTCAATGCCCTTTACGCGGGCGGACCCGTTGCGGGGAAAAGAAAAGAAAGGAGGCCAGCAATGGCCCAGAATCGTTTCAATGCCCTTTACGCGGGCGGACCCGTTGCGGGGACAAGTCATATTGCGACAGGCGATGTCGCAAATTCTGTTTCAATGCCCTTTACGCGGGCGGACCCGTTGCGGGGAGGGCAGCTCCTGCGCAGAAACCTGCCCAGGATCCTGTGAGTTTCAATGCCCTTTACGCGGGCGGACCCGTTGCGGGTTGTAACAATCACTGGCATTGCTACAACCGATGTGGATGGTGGTTTCAATGCCCTTTACGCGGGCGGACCCGTTGCGGGAGACCCCCCTCGGGACCCCTCGCAACGGCCTTGTTTGTAAGCTCCCCAAATCTGGAATCGCTAACCTCGCCCCAACAGCGAGCTCAACAAGTCCGATCACCACCCCGCAACAGGTGGCCTTTCGTGCCTTTCCCCTGCAACTTCGCAGGGTTGACCCCAAGCGCCAACCCCCCCGGGTTTTGTGCCCCGGACGCGGTTAGCCTTTCCAGCTTTTCACAGACCAACTCGGACGGCTCCCTACCGCCCACACCCACTCTCGCCCAGAACTTCCTCCCTGTAAAGAAAATTCATCACCCCACCCCGCACACACGCCAATCAGCACCCCCAAACGCGTCTACCCGGTGTCGATTCGCGCATCAGGCCCCCGGATGCACCGCTCGAACATCTCGAACCCCTGCACCCCACCCCCCGATGCGCCTTCCCGAAATGTCGAAAGCGAGCACCCCACCCCCTGATGCGCGCTCTCGACATGTCGAACCCGCGCACCCCACCCCCGAGTGCACCCTCTCGAAACGTCGAACCCGCGTACCCCACCCCCCATGCACCGAATCGACGCGCGCGTTTCCTTTGCCGAGGTGCTGGTCCCAGGGCGTCGTCACCGCTCGATGCCGACCGGCGTCCATTCGAACGTTTTCACGCCGGCTTCGCGGAAGATGTTCATCACTTTGGGCGTGACGAGGACATAGGGCGACGGACGCTTTTCACCTCGTTGCTTGTCTTCGGGCCAAAACTCGCCAAACCATTCCCACGTCAGGTTGAAGTCTTGCATCCCGGCCAGATCCTCTTCACGATAGGGCTGCTTGGGAAAATCCATGCGTCCGCCTCGCCGACAAACCTTGCAGAGATACTTCTCGTCGTCCGCCGTGAGTTCCCCGCGCATGGGCGGCATCGTATGTTCGATGAGGATTTGGTCGCGAGCCACGCTGGTCCATTTGTCGTTTCTCAATCGCGCTCGAACGTCGCCAAACGAGATTCCCGTGATGCGGGCG
Source organism: Polyangiaceae bacterium (assembly GCA_016715885.1). NCBI lineage: Bacteria > Pseudomonadati > Myxococcota > Polyangiales > Polyangiaceae > Polyangiaceae bacterium. The sequence continues at coordinate 95,075 of JADJXL010000020.1, read as the reverse complement.
TCTTTCAGCTTCTTGACCATGCCGCCGTCGACGAGGATGTGGCCCTGCCAGCTACCGATCGCCCGATGCTTCCGGATCCTACTCAAATAGTCGCCATCGACGTACAGTACCGATGGTTGTACCGCTCCCGCGCCGCAGTTGGCGCACGCTGCGCTCATATCATACTTGGTACCGCCTCGCAGGGACACGTGAAAGCTATTCTTGATATCCGCCGACATCAACAATAGTCGCGCACTTTGGCGGTCTTCCTCGGAGTATTCGACGTACGTGGACGCATCGACCTCGACACCGTGTTTTTCAAGCAGGGTGAGCAGTTTGGCAACGCGCTCATCATACTCGTCCAGTTTCACATGGACAAAGATTTGATTGAGAATGGGAACGTCATTGACGTCTGCCACGTCGTTACCACATCGAGCCGGTTCGAGAATCGTCGCAGCGCCGCCAGGAATGGGGAGCGCGTTGAATGATATCCAGATTTTCGTCTTCATGTGTTTTTGCGCCCTTGCTCATGCTCACCACTGTCATTGGAAGTAGGCATCAATGGCCTCCAACCATGCCGGCTTGCCCGCGTACACCTTTTGGTAGATCGCCCACAACTGCTGCTTGTCCGGGTACTTTTTGCCGGTTCCTGCCAGGATCGTTGCTCGAGCTTCCTCCAGCGCCTTCGTAACCGCCTTGTGCTCCGCATCGGAGAGGACGATGGCCGGGACATCATCGATCGCTTTCCCCAGTTTGAAGACCTTGTCCCCCATGTCAACTTCCAGAATATGATGCGCCTGGAACTTCCCTTCCCATCCCCTCGTGAAGATCTTCGCCCGCGAGTACGGCAAAGTCACACCCGCCTCCCGAAGCGATGGTGCCATGGTCTTGCCGAATGACTCGAGGGCATCGACGGCCTTCTCGACGGCCTTCGTGTCGCCCAGCTTCCAAGCATCGATAACCTTGTTTACCGCTGCTTTTTCGGGCTCGTGCGCCAACTGCTCCGCGATCTCCTTCGAGAGGACCTTCGGGTCCAAGATCGTCGCCGCCTTTCCTTCGGTCAGCGCCCGACGGAATGTCGCAAGGAACTCCTTGCCCGACTTGAACGGGATGCCGATGATCGCGAACGTACCCGCGGCCGCTTGAAGGACCAACCAATCCGGCCCGTCGGCGCTTTTACCGCCAAGCATCCCATACCGCTTACCGTGCGGATCCTTCAGCGAGCCCGACGTGTCGCCCGACGCGAGCGCGCCAGCGATCGCCAGGTTGCGCGCGAGCACTTCCACGAAGTTCAAGGGCGGTCCGTTGCCGTCCGGGCTCGATGTCGACGTGGTTTGCCCGTCGCATTTCATGGAGTGTCCGGTATATGCGTCGACCCCTTTATCGAAGTGCAACAACTCCGACAGTGCTTCCTCGGTGCATGTCTTTGGGACCCGCTTGCCCGGACAACGCAGCTTCGTGGGGTCCTCGGTGAACCAGCACGCGGACACTGGAGGAGCATTTGCATCGAAGACGAAAATGGCGTCCGCCTTGGCAGCCTCTTCTGCGAATTTCATAGCGCTGGCGGTAAGTCGTTTTTCCTTGACATCATTGAACACGGCCCATGCGCCGACATCGTCCTTGACCCACGACGGACGCACGCAGACGCGCAAGCGTGGGGGATCCTTCTTCTTGCTGGGCGGTTTGCTTCCCGGCACGACGGCGAGCCAATGCGGATCGGCACGTCGAGCCGCCTCCGCACAGGGTTGATTGGGCCCGAAAAAGACGGTGGATGACGGCAAGAACGTCCACTGCGGGTAGGATGCCGCCGGCCTTTCACATGTCAAACCGTACTCCGGCGGCATTCTCGAGACGCTCGATCGGGGTGCATCGGGGTCGTATTCGAAAAGCACATCCGCACGGTGCGCAAACCACCTCAATTCAGCGGGATCGTCGCCCGTGACGAGCTGTCCCGTCGCGCTGTTCCACGCCCATAGATTCACGCCCTCGGGGACATCGAGCGGTTTGTCGCAGATATGCACGACGTCCGCGCGGGGATTGCTCCATTGGAGGTCCGCCATTGTGAGGCAACCGGCGCTGCATAGCAGCAGCCATGCGCACATGAGTAGCGGCAGACCTTGCTTCGGCATACGATGACAACAACAGCATGCGTCAAGCGAGTCAAGGCATTCATGGCGCAGTCGTCGTGGCGTAGCCGGCCGGGATCCGTATCAATGCCCTTGAGCGGGCGACCCCGTTGACGAGGGTGGCTCGGCCGACGCCCGTGCGGGGTTGAAGAGGCTGTCTCGAGACTCGATTCGCGCATCTTCGCGCCAGGCGCGCGCGGGGTTGAAAAGGCTGTCTCGAGACTCGATTCGCGCATCTTCGCGCCAGGCGCGCGCGGGGTTTCAGCAGAGACCGTCTCAAAACTCCGAACGCGTATCCTCGCCCAGCCCCTGCGCGGGTTGAAACCCCGCGCCTACACGACAAGGCCTCGCGCTACCGCGCTCGGACTGACGTCATGGCTGCATGGCGAGGCCTGCAATCTATGCGAAATCGTCGAGGATTCTCGATGACGATCCGAAATTCCACAAGGCCAGTCCCGAACGGTAGTGAGGGACTTTTGAATGTGTAGCGCGGGGTTTTAACCCCGCGCGTGGTTGCGGTGATTGTCGCGGGCGACCCCGTTGCGGGCTGTGTGGCGGCCTCGGAACCACATTGAACTCGGCTTGTTTCAATGCCCTTTACGCGGGCGGACCCGTTGACGAGGGTGGCTCGGCCGACGCCCGTGCGGGGTTGAAGAGGCTGTCTCGAGACTCGATTCGCGCATCTTCGCGCCAGGCGCGCGCGGGGTTGAAAAGGCTGTCTCGAGACTCGATTCGCGCATCTTCGCGCCAGGCGCGCGCGGGGTTTCAGCAGAGACCGTCTCAAAACTCCGAACGCGTATCCTCGCCCAGCCCCGCGCGGGGTTGAAACCCCGCGCTACACGACAAGAAGTCCTCGCGCTACCGCGCTCGGACTGACGTCATGGCTGCATGGCGAGGCCTGCAATCTATGCGAAATCGTCGAGGATTCTCGATGACGATCCGAAATTCCACAAGGCCAGTCCCGAACGGTAGTGAGGACTTTGTGTAGCGCGGGGTTTTAACCCCGCGCGTGGTTGCGGTGATTGTCGCGGGCGACCCCGTTGCGGGCTGTGTGGCGGCCTCGGAACCACATTGAACTCGGCTTGTTTCAATGCCCTTTACGCGGGCGGACCCGTTGCGGGCAGGTGATTCGCCCTCGTTGGAGGTGAAAATCAAGATGTTTCAATGCCCTTTACGCGGGCGGACCCGTTGCGGGGTTACGTTTGCCAATCCGGCGAACAACGTCTGCATCTAGTTTCAATGCCCTTTACGCGGGCGGACCCGTTGCGGGAATGAGAACAAGGATGCCCCGAAGGCCCCCTTCTCGTATGAGTTTCAATGCCCTTTACGCGGGCGGACCCGTTGCGGGCCGACAAAAAACAATGGCACACTTGTGCCGAACTTGGCAGTTTCAATGCCCTTTACGCGGGCGGACCCGTTGCGGGGCAGACGTGGAAAGCGGAACCCAAGGGGTACACCCAAGTTTCAATGCCCTTTACGCGGGCGGACCCGTTGCGGGGGAGAATCTCCAGCGGCAAGGATTGTGAGCCCTGTTTCAATGCCCTTTACGCGGGCGGACCCGTTGCGGGGACCGAGCTGGGCGGCTGAGAGGCCACCCAGCATTCATGTTTCAATGCCCTTTACGCGGGCGGACCCGTTGCGGGGCGACCAACACGTCGCGACGACCAACACCTCCGCGACCAACTGTTTCAATGCCCTTTACGCGGGCGGACCCGTTGCGGGCTGATAGGCTCCAGTTTCTGGACGCGACCAACTACTGTTTCAATGCCCTTTACGCGGGCGGACCCGTTGCGGGCCGTTACTGGGGCGACAGATCCGCCCTTTACGCGGGCGGACCCGTTGCGGGGGCGCAGTAGTAAGCGCCTTCATGTACCTGACGGCTGTTTCAATGCCCTTTACGCGGGCGGACCCGTTGCGGGAGACCCCCCTCGGGACCCCTCGCAACGGCCTTGTTTGTAAGCTCCCCAAATCTGGAATCGCTAACCTCGCCCCAACAGCGAGCTCAACCACTCCGATCACCACCCCGCAACAGGTGGCCTTCGTGCCTTTCCCCTGCAACTTCGCAAGGTTGACCCCAAGCGCTAACCCCCCCGGGTTTTGTGCCCCGGACGCGGTTAGCCTTTCCAGCTTTTCACAGACCAACTCGGACGGCTCCCTACCGCCCACACCCACTCTCGCCCAGAACTTCCTCCCTGTAAAGAAAATTCATCACCCCACCCCGCACACACGCCAATCAGCACCCCCAAAGCCGCCAACCCTCTTCTCGATTCGCGCATCAGGCCCCCGGATGCACCGCTCGAACATCTCGAACCCGAGCACCCCACCCCCTGGTGCGCCTTCTCGAAACGTCGAAAGCGAGCACCCCACTCCCTGGTGCGCCTCCTCGAAATGTCGAAACCGAGCACCCCACCCCCTGTTGCGCGCTCTCGAAACGTCGAACCCGCGCACCCTACCCCCCTATGCACCGATTCGACGCCTCAGGAGACACCCTTCCGGCCTTGGCTACCCTGCTGCCCCTGCCATCACACAAAAACTTGACCCAGCCAAGCGACCTCGGCTACTGTCGCTGCACCACCAAGGAGTCTTGCCCATGCGCCTCCCCGATCCCGATGCATCGCATAACGAACGCGTGCGATATGGTCGCTATGTCGGCCGCCGCCTTCGCCGCGCCAAACGTACCCAACTCGCCACCGATGCCGACGCCGCAACGGCGCTCGTCCTGCAACGCGGCCGTGAATGGGAAGATGCCGCCGGCCCCGTGCAAGATGCCCGCGCCGACCGCGACGCCGCCGACGATGACCTCGACGATACCGCCAAAGACGGCCGCGCAAGGATTGCCGGACGCAGCGTCAATGCCGCAAAAGAACCCCCCTATACGCAGATCTTCCCCGACGGAATCGATTATTACACAGCCGCACCGCTCGATCAAGAAATCGCTCGCTACGGGCAATTGATCTCGCGCATGAACGAATTCCTCGCGCCAAGCGACGAGGTCCGCACAGCCGCCGTCCCAGCGCTCACCGCCGGCATTGCAGCATTCAAGGCCGCTACCGAAGCCGTCGAACAAGCATTGACCGCACAATCCATCGCTTCGACGCGCCTTCAACAAGCCGAAGACGCCTGGGCCACGCTCATGACGAAGATCTACGGCGCCCTCGTCGCCGATGTCGGCAAACAAGCCGCAGAACGCTTTTTCCCCAAGATTCGCAGCGGCAAGAAAAAACAATCGCAAGGTTGAATCGGCGCGCAATCCGAAACGAATAACATCAGGCGTTTCGATATTCAAATCGGCCGGCTCACCCCTTCAGCACGCCGAGCGGCCGGAGGCGCGACTTTTTTCGCAATCCCAGCCTCGTGCACCACGTCGACCACCCGATCGACATCCTTGTACGCAAGCGGCGCCTCCTCGGCCAGCTCCGCATTCGATGGACACTTGACCACGATGCCCTGCGCTTCGAGCTGCTTACGAAGCTCGTGACCAGCAACCTGCCGCTTGGCCGCCCCTCGACTCATGACCCGCCCAGCTCCGTGACACGTGCTGCTGAACGATATCTCGGCCGAAGCATCCGTACCCACGAGGACGTACGACGCCGTGCCCATGCTCCCCGGAATGAAAACAGGCTGGCCAATTCGACGATATCGCGGCGGAATCTCGACGCTCGATGGCCCGAGCGCGCGCGTCGCCCCCTTGCGATGAACACACAGCGATAAACCTCCATACTTTTCGATTTTTGCGGTGTTGTGGGCGACGTCGTACACCAAATGCAGCTCGTTCGGGAAAAACCGGCGGAACACTTTGCGCACGATGTCCGTGATGACCTGCCGATTGCAAAAACCGAAATTGGCCGCTGCGCACATTGCAGCAAGATAACGCTTGCCCTCCGAGGACGAGAGCGGCGCGCAAGCGAGCTGGCGATCGGGCAATACGATGCCAAAACGACCCATGGCTTGGTCCAAAATGCGCACGAAGTCCGTACACACTTGATGCCCGAGCCCTCGAGAGCCCGTATGAATGAGCACGGTGATGCGTCCCAAGGCAATGCCAAACGCCGCTGCGGCTGCTTCGTCGAATACTTCGTCGACGACCTGCACTTCGAGGAAATGGTTTCCACTGCCCAGGGTGCCGAGCTGATCGTGACCGCGCAGCAGCGCTCGCTCGGAGACGTGCGCTGGATCGGCGCCAGGTAAACAGCCGCGAGATTCGATGACGTCGATATCGTCGGCCGTCCCCAGCCCGAATTTGCGAATGAGATACGGCACGCCCTCACGCAAGAGATCGGCCATTGCGTCGTCATCGAGGGACAAGCGACCCGCACGGCCAGCGCCCGTGGGGACGCTACGGCTGAGCTCGTGAACGACCGCATTCAAATGCGGGGCCAGGGCAGCTTTTTCAAGGTTCGAGACGAGGAGCCTGACGCCGCAATTGATGTCGAAACCAATTCCTCCAGGAGAAATGACTCCATCGGGCAGGCGGGTCGCAGCCACGCCTCCCACGGGAAAACCGTATCCCTCGTGCATGTCGGGCATGCCCAGCGCTTGGCCGTAAATGCCGGGCAATGTGGTGACGTTGATGAGCTGCTCGACGCTGCGATCCTGTCCAATGGCCGCCAATTGCTCGGCATCTGCCACGACACGCGCAGGCACACGCATGTCCGATCGGTACGTGCGCGGAATTTCGTACAAATACGGCCCGACCGGCTCGAACGGATACCGCGTCGTGCTTGGTTCAGGCTCAGACGTCGACAACGACCGTGCAGGAAAAGCCATATGCGTCTTCCTTGATGTGGAGCCCATGAAACGTGGCCGCTTTGACCACGGTGCGCAGCTCGCGCGGCTCGGCGCCTCGGATGAGCGCGCCTAGCGTCTTATCGGTCAGGCGCTGGAATTGGAATTCGACATAGATTCGTCCGGATCTTTCCGTGCGAAAAATGAGCTCATCAATCCAGTCCACGAGCAATGCGTCGCGATCCGTCGATTGTAACGTAACGAATTCGGGATCACCTGTCGGTAACGGAAGATCACCTGCGCCGAGCGTCAATTCTGCCAGCGCTCGCCCTGCTTCGGCGAAGAGCCCTTCGAGCGTCGGTGCGACGAGGCGCATACGCAGCTCGCCCGTGTGCTCTTCGAAAACATGGCCGCTCATGTGCGAATGACATGAGGACGTTGCGCTGGATCCGGAAGCTGGGGTGAGTGATGGGAGGGAGGAGATGAAATGCGCGGTTCGTGCGACGTTACGCCTGGGCTGATTCGAGCGCCTCGGCGAGGGCGTCTTCGCGTACGACGCTCATCATTTGCTTGGCGATGTCGTTGACGACTTGTTGTACACGTTCGGCGATTGACTTGGGAGCTGCGCGAAGGGCTGCGTTCAGTTCGCTCATGCCTGCATCCAGCAAAAGCGCCGCTTCTTCCTCGGAAGTAGCCTCTTTCAGGAGGCGGGCTGCTTTGCTGGCTCGTGCGAGGTGAATCGATGCCGCAGTGCTCATGAAGGCGCCCAACATGTGTCCGCTTGGCGCACTGTCAAGGGGCAGCTCGTCGGCTATTCACCGCAAAAAATGGCGACTATCGGCGTGCTTTGAAGTCGAAAACGCGCTTGTAGCCCGCAGGGGCGCCGCTGACGGGCGCTGGGTACGCGATCATGCCCGCGATGTCCTTGATGCACTTGATCGTGCCCATCGACACCGGGTCGCTTTCCGCCAAGATGACCTCGGCGCTCGTCAGCTTTCCCGATGCGTCGACGATGACGGCGAGCGTCACTTTCGCGTTCGTCAGCGGCTTGCTCGGCGCTTCGAGCGCATCGAAGCAGCAGCGGAACGTTTCGTGGTGCGCGCCGAAGACCTTGTTGAATTGCTGCTTCACGTCGGTCTCGCCGCTCGTGTCTATTGGCGCTGCCCGAGCTGCGCGATCGCGGCATTCTTGTTCGGTGGGCGGAGGCGGCAGGTTCACCTGCGGCGGTACGTACGGCTGCGGCGTGTACTGAGGCGGTTGTGCAGGGCCAGGCCAAGCTCCAACAGGCGGCGTTCCAGGCGGCGTCACTGGCGTTTCGGGCTCTTCGGGCGGCCCGCACGCGACGAGCGCAAGCGATAGGCCCATTGCAGTCAAGCACGCAGGTGCCGTCTTCGAGCGAAGCATCATTGCAAAAGTATCCTTAAAACGACGACCCCGGTTGCAGAAGAAACTCTTTCTCTTCCGCCGTGGATTCCCGCCCGAGCACCGCGTTTCGATGCGGAAAGCGGCCGAATCGTTCGACGATGACCGCGTGGCGCTGCGCATAATCCAGAGCGGACGCCAAGAGCGATTTGAATTCGTCAGGCGATTCAGCCAAAAGCTTTTCCGAATTCGGCGACGCATCGTCGTTGCATCACGACGTCTTCCGAATGCATCAATGGCATGAGCAAGAAATATCGCTCGACGGGCGTCAAGCTGCGGTCCTCGCCGGCACCGAGCGCCTCCAGCGTCAATGCGAGCGCCAGCGCGTCTTGCGCAAACGAACGCGGACTGCCGCGGAACATGTTGCGGGAGAGCTGATCGAAGAGAATGATGAGCGCCAAGCGCCCGCGTGGCATCGACTTCCACGCATCGAGCTCCCCACGAACGCCGGCCTCGAGCGTCCCGAGGAACCGATCGCGCAAGAGGCCATCGAATGCTTCGTCCTTGGCGAACCATTTTTTGGATGCTGAAAGCGGCGGGCTACCAGGCTCGCCGAACCATACGCGAAGGAGATCATCGGGAGAGGTGGGCGCGTTCATCGGCTCACGGTAACGCAGATCCGCGGTTCGATGCAAGGGTAGTCTTCGCACCACGAGGTCGAGCGTTCGTCTACCATCGGCCATACGGCGAACCATGCGATTTCTCTTGCCACTGCTCGACAGCGGGGCGGGCGGTTTGGGGTTGCATCGGATGAGTTTGTCTGGCAGGACGTCCGGGCAAACTCCATGGGTGCCCGTGCCAAACGCAAACGTGCGAAGCGATCGAGCAAAGCGTCGCCTTCGCCGCACAATGCTCTCTTTCTGCGGACGTTCACGGTACCGGAGAATACCGCGTCGGAACTGCGATGCATTCTGGACCGGGAGCTGGTGGACGTCATCGACTGGTCGTCGTTGCAACTGGAATCGAGTCAGTTTGTCGGCACGGACTTGCTCTCGGACTTTTCGGACGTGCTGTATTCGGTCGACGTTCGAGGGCGCAAGACATTGTTTCATATTTTGTTCGAGCACGAGAGTGGGTACAAGCCGTGGTCGTTGCTTCAAGCATTGCGGTATCAGGTCGACAAATGGGAAGAATTCGCTGCCCAACCGATCGGGCGTGGGGACAAGCGATTGCCGCCCATATTGACGATCATCTTGCATCATGGCGATGGAGGGTGGAAGTCATCGTGTCGGTTTCGAGATTACTTCAAGCTGGACGATGACTTGGCGCGGATGTTTGCGCCGTATTTGGTCGATTATGGGGTTGTCGTGGACGACGTGAGCCGAGTCGATGCCGAGGCGTTGTTGCAGCGTCCCGTCACGCTTGCAGCTCGCTTGACGTTGCTGTGTTTTCGGTTCGTCCGGGAACCGTCGAGGTTGCTCGATGAGCTGTTGAAGATGAAGGACGAGCTGCGTGTGTTTTTTCGCGGGGAGGAAGGAAATGCTTGCCTGCGGGGCGTTTTTACGTATCTTGAGCTTGGAGCGAAGGTTCCCGAAGCGGAGTTGAAGATGGCGGCGCAGTTCATGTTGACGGGATATCCGGAGATCGACGAGATCCTCAACCCAGGACTGACGAAGAAGATTTTTGAGGCGAGAGAGAAGCGGCTCGAAGCGAAGGTGGAGCGGGCGGAACGCAAGGCGCAAGAGGCTGAGCGCAAGGCGCAAGAGGCACAGCGCGAGGCGGAACGCAAGGCCAAACAAGAGGTGGAGAAGAACCTGCTGTTGCAACTCGAGCGGCGTTTCGGGTCCCTTCCGGATGACGCGGTTGCTCATGTCAAGGCTGCTGCATCGAGCGAGATCACGGAGATGGCCATGCGGGTGCTCAGCGCGCAATCGCTCGACGAGGTCTTGCGCAAGGCGGATGAGCAGCCGTCGCAGGACTCGAACGACACGCGGTGATCGCAACGGCGGCACGGCTTTCGGACAACGCGCTCCGGGGTCGTCCGGCACCTTTTCACACCCTCACCTCGGTGCCGCCCGCGGTCGTCCCAGGATCCACGGCAAAAGCCTCGCAATGTTCCGCGCATCGTCGATCCCTCGGTGATGCGTCCCCTCGAGCCGCAGCCCTACCCGCCGTAGCGCTCCCGCCATCCCGTACGATTCGGTCTCCCCGAGCTGCTCGGAAAAACGCTTCTTCAAGTTCAAGTGCCCCGCCCGAAAGGGCAGCTTCACTCCATGCCGAGACGCGTCCCGCTCGAATTGATTGCGATCGTAATCGCCCCACGAGCAAAACCGAGCGTCCTTGCCTCCAACGAAACGCCCCAGCTTCGTGATCGCCTCGCGGAACGTCGGCGCCGCGTCCACGTCCGCCTGCGTGATGCTCGTCAGCCGCGTGCAAAACGGCGTGATCTTCCAATGAACCACCGGCTTGACGAACGTCGAAAACTCGTCCACCGGCGTCAGCGTCTCCGCGTCCACCAGGACCGCGCCAATCTCGATGATCTCCGTCTGCGCCCGCGGAATGCGGTGATTCTCGTCGCAGGTCGCCTCGAGATCGATGACCAAGTAAAAGTTCGGGTTGTTGTTCATGATCGTTGCTCCGTGTTCTTTGTCCTGCTGTTATACGTAAAGAATGCCCACTTCACCCGGACACGATCCCGGACACGAGCCCGAGCTCGACCCTGGCAGCAGCGCCGATCCGGGCTTTTCATGGGCCGATCACGTCGCCTGGCTCGTCGAAAAGCACGGCTCGCTCGCCGCCGTCGCCGAACGCCTGTCCGCCCTCCGAGGCTACGCTGACGACGTTGCAACCATCGAACGCGCATTGCGCCGATTGCGAAGCCGCGGGCAACTCGACGGAGGCACCTGGGGCGCTCGCGTCCTCGCAGCATTCGGCCTGCCAGGCGCCGTCGACGCCCGCGCCCGCTGGATGGGCGCGTATCACTCGCGATTCAATGACCTCCCCCTCCCCGTCTGCCGCGATTTGGTCCGCCTATGGGACCGTCCACCCATCAGCGACGCTCCAACTTCCCGCATCTGGCTCGCCCTCGCCCATTCCACTTGTGCCCTTCGCGCCAACGAATCCGACGCCGCCCAAACGCACCTCCGCCGAGCGCACGCGTCGTTTGCCAAAGCGCCCCCCGAAGCGCGCATCGAACTGCTCCTCGTCGAAGCCTACATCGCAAGTCGTGCGGACGTCGCTGCGGTCCCCGCATTGCTCGCCCGCATTGAACCGTTTCTTGCCGAGGACATGCCCGCGCACGACAAAGCGTGCCTTCATGCTCGCTGGATCGATCAACGCGCCTACGAGAAAAACCGCACTGCCCCCGGCAAAACGGCGGATCACGCCGGTGCCGAAGCGCTTTATCGGACAATCAAAGAGGAAAACGCACCCGCATTTGCTCTATGCCGCCGAGCGAATGGCCTTGCGTATGCTCGGTGGAAACAGGGCTTTGCCGATGAAGCTGCCGGCTTTGCGCGCATTGCAGCGGATCACGCCGGAGACGGCGGTCATTTGAGGCTCCGCGCAATGGCATTGAACATGCTCGCGCGTATCGTGGGAGGTCACGAAGGCGCGGAGGCTCGGCGCCGTGCCGCGGCCATTGCAGCATCGCTCGACGACGAGGCCCTGCGAATGCGCTTCGAACGAGGCTGGGCGCGTGAAAAACGCGTGGAAGCGACGAAAACTTAATCCCTGAGCTCCCCCAGCATCTCGTCGAGCTCATCGGCCGCCTCCGCGAGCGCTTCCACGCGAACCCCCAGCTTTTTTGCCGCTGCCGCATCCGGCATCACGCCATCTTGAAGGATCAACGCCGCATATTGTTGTCCGAGCTTCGGGGTTTTGTGCAATGCTTGGCGCAAATCGAGCGCCAGTTCGGGATCGTTCATCAGCGCATCCAGCGCTTGCGACACGCGAACCGCACGCACTTCACCCGGCTTTTCCCCACGCGCGGCCGGAGCTTTGCGTTTTTCCCCAGCGCCCGCATTCGATTCCTCGTCGAACCCTGGCAACCCCTTCTTTTTGCGAAGTTTTGTTATCAGCTCTTCGGCCGTCACGAGCGGCACGTCGTTTTGCATTACGAGCGCACCTTCACCCGTGCGTGCAAGCAAGTACCGTAGAATGGACACGAATGCGCGCGAGCTGTCGGTTTCCAGGTCGCTCGCTCTATCGAGCGTCATCACGGACTTGCAAGCTTTGTAGCGTTTCAGGATGTCCTTTGGCAGCGGGATCCCGAGGTGCGCGTACAGAGCTTCGAGCTCCTTGGCGGGCGGCATCGAGCCTCCTGCGACCACTTCGGGGACGCCATCGTCGTCCTCGAGCGCATCGCCGTTGACGTCGGCATACGCCTCGAAATACTGCTCGAAAGCAGTTTCGAGCTTCGTCATCGCGGTGGGAGGCAAAGGGCTGTAGATGTACCAGGTAGCGCTCACGACGCGCCCGTATAGCACAGGGCAACGACGGAGTGGTAGAGGGATGTTGCAACGGCGTCGTCTCGATGGCCCACGTCGCGCAGGAAGTGCCGACGCGCGCCGACGTCGTCCATGGATGGCCTTGCACGAGGTCGTTCGCTCAGGTAAAACGCTTTCGCCATGACGATGGGCTTGCACCTTCTGGTGTGACGCATCGTGCTCGTTCGGACGTTCTTGAGCTGGACTATTGAAGTCGAATTGACAGGACAGTTTCCTTGGCAGCGAGAAAAGCAAGAAAAGGGTTCTTGAGGCGCATGTGAATATGCGGGCGGAGCGACCATCCGCCCGTTACGTTCGAGCACGCTCGTCCGTGGTATAACGTCTGCACTGCTCCGATAAAAACGCGCGCCGATCCACGCGCGGCATCGAAAAAGGAGCAGGAACATGAAACGGATTCCGATATTGACAGCACTCGCCGTCAGTGCCGCGCTTTTGGTTCCCGGGCTGGCCAATGCCAAAGGCCAATCCCAAGTCGCCATGAAAACGATGTTTACTCGCGCCAGTGCGCAAACGCAGCGCACGATCATCGTCTCCGGCGATGCGGAAGTGCGCGTTTCGCCCGACGAGGCAATCGTAAAGCTCGGCGTCGAAACTCGCAATACGGAGCTTTTGACCGCCAAGCAGCAAAGCGATACGCAGGTGACGCAGGTCCTGCGCCACATGGAGCAGCTAGGTATCGAAGCGAAGGACATTCAGACGAGCTACATCAGCGTGGAGCCGATGTACAAGGACTGGACCCGCACCGAAATCATCGGCTACATCGTGCACAATTCGATCACGGTGAAGCTGCAAGACCTGACGAAGCTCGAAAATCTGGTGATCGGCGCGCTTCAGGCAGGCGCGAATCGCATCGACGGCATTGAATTCCAGACGACCGAGTTGCAGAAGCATCGGGACGCCGCTCGGGATCTCGCCATTGCAGCCGCTCAGCGAAAGGCGCAACTGATGGCGAAGAAACTGAACCACAAAGTCGGCTGGCCGCTCGAAGTGGAAGAATCGACAAGACAGACGTGGGCTCCTCTTGGCGCGCAAACGGTGTCCGAGGCTGGAGGGGCACCGGATACATCCGTTGGGACGATCGCCCCGGGCCAAATTACGATAACGGCGAAGGTGCTCATCAAGTTCGTACTCTACCGCTGAGGAACGCCATTGCGGCTCGGGTCGCGCGCTGGCTCGCCCAGCGCAGGCCCGCGCCGTGCATGTGCGAGCGGAGATGAATCAAACGATCAGCTCCATGGGCAAGACGAATTCAGAACCGCCGAGGCTCTTGCAAATCATCGAAGACGAATCGCCCGCGATCGATGGGATGATCCAGGCGCTTCACCGACCGGTGAGCGACTTCATGCAGAACAATCCTGCCATTCATGATGCACTCACGGGGACGTGGCTGGGGCATCCATTGCATCCGGCGATCATTCCGCTTCCCATCGGTGCCTGGGCAACAGGGGTCGTGCTGGACATCGCGAGCATGAACGGGCGCAATCGCCGGTCGTCGGGAATGGCGGACCTGTCTTATCGAGTCGGATTGGTTGGAGCCGGGGTGGCGTTGGCCGCGGGGCTTGCCGAGTGGACTCATCAACACGGCAATGCGCGACGTGTGTCATTCGTTCACGCCGCATCGAATGTGCTTGCCGCGGGTTTGATCACGACATCGCTGATTGCTCGCGGGATGGGAGCGCGACGGACGGGATTCGCATTGGCGGTGCTGGCATTGGGTGCCGTAGGCGTAGGCGGATGGCTCGGCGGTGAGCTGACATATCGTTATGGTGCGGGCGTGGGGCGACAGGCGTCGAAACGTCGATCGGAATCGGAAGCCTCGAGTGCGTCCATTGCGGATGCCATTTGACGAATGCGCAATATTGGGGGGGGTCGGGGGGTGAGGTGTTTCTTGATTGCAATCGTGCTCTGCGGTTGCGAGGTCGAAAGGCCACCGGCGGTGCCTTCGCCTCCATTGCCGCTCGCGCGTCAGATTCATCAAGAAGCGCTGCACGAGGCGCCGCCGCCGGATATCCGCGTGGCTGAGCGTGGTCTTGCCGAGGCAATCGAAAACTTTGCAATCGCCGTTCGACTGCTCGAAACGAGCGCCGCTCCACCAAGTGATGACGACTTGGCACGGACGGTCGAGCTTTTCGCGAAGGCGCTCGAATCCATACCCAATGGCTCGAGCGTGAATGCTCCGGCAGCGGCCGCCAATATGCGAACAGCGGTGCGCGAGGGTCGTTCGGCAGGACCACCGGGCTCTCCGCCGGTGAGACAAGGTTTTGCCGAGGCACTGGGCATCGGCATTGAAACGCTTTTGGAGCTGGCGGACGGGCCGTACGGAACGTCGCGCAATGTCATCACGCGCGCGGTGGACCTGAGGAGTGCGCTCTATCAGGTGGGTGGAACGACGCCACCCGTCGATGATGGCGGGCGGTTGTCGGATGTGCTCCGGCCGGCGGTTTTCGTGATGAAAGCAATTCTCGAAGTGCGCAGCGAGCCGCCGCGGGACGAGTGATCGCACGGCACTGGCGACTGCGCCATGTGCTTGGACGCCACACCCCAAGCGTCAGTACGACGCGTCCACCCCGAAACGCAATGGTTGACATCGCGCGGCGCTTGGTCGAACATGCGCCGGATAGTCCAGAACATACTTTGTAAACACCGAGGGCTTTGGCGATGCGATACCGAAAAATAGGCTTGACTGCAGCGATTTTGCTTGGCGTTTTGGGAGCGGGCGGGATGGGGTGCGACGGCACGTCGCAAGTGGATCCGGATGCGAAAAACGTGTGCGGTGATGGCGCGCTCGGGGGCAGCGAAGCGTGCGACGACGGCAATACGACAGCGGGTGATGGATGTTCGGACACGTGCACGGTGGAGCCGGGGTATACATGCTCGGACACGTCGATGGCGTGCAGCGACGTCGACGAATGCGCGACGGGAGCGAGCAATTGTGGCGCGAATGCTACGTGCACGAACGAACCGGGCACGTTTTCTTGCGCGTGCAATGTTGGGTACACGGGCGACGGGGTGACGTGTACGAATGCGGATGAATGCGCGGACGGGACGAACAACTGCGACGCGAATGCGACGTGCACCGATTCGGATGGGTCGTTTGCGTGCGCGTGCAACAGCGGATATGCGGGCGATGGCGTGACGTGCACGAACGTGGACGAATGCGCGGACGGGACGAACAACTGCGACGCGAATGCGACGTGCGCGGATACGGATGGGTCGTTCACGTGCACGTGCAACACGGGATGGCTGGGCAACGGCGCGACGTGCGCCGACGTCGACGAATGCACGGCGAACGTCGACAACTGCGATGCGAATGCGACGTGCACGAATACGGAAGGCTCGTTCACGTGCGCGTGCAACGCGGGCTTTTCGGGCGACGGGGTGATGTGCTCCGAAATTGACGAATGCGCTGCGAACCTGGACAACTGCGACATGAATGCGACGTGCGTCAATACGCCAGGGTCGTTCATGTGCACATGCAACGTTGGCTATTCCGGGGACGGCGTCATGTGCAGCGACGTGGACGAATGCGTGCTGGGCACGGACAATTGCAATGCAAACGCGACGTGCACGAATACGATTGGATCATTCACCTGCGCGTGCAATGCCGGGTTTACGGGCAATGGCATCACGTGCAACGACAACGACGAATGCGCGATGGGCACGGACAATTGCGATGCGAACGCGACGTGCTCGAATACGCCCGGTTCGTTCATGTGCGCGTGCAACAGCGGGTATTCGGGCGATGGCGTCACCTGCGCGGATGACGACGAATGCGCCCTCGGCACGGACAATTGCGATGCAAATGCGATGTGCACGAATACGCTCGGGTCGTTCACGTGCGCGTGCAACAGCGGGTATTCCGGCAATGGCGTGATGTGCAATGACAACGACGAATGCACTGCGGGCACGGACAATTGCGATGCAAACGCGACGTGTTCGAATACGCCTGGTTCGTTCATGTGCGCGTGCAATGGCGGCTATTCGGGCGATGGCGTCACCTGCGCGGATGACGACGAATGCGCCCTCGGCACGGACAATTGCGATGTCAACGCGACGTGCTCGAATACGGCTGGATCGTTCACGTGCGCATGCAACAGCGGGTATGTGGGCGATGGCGTGACGTGCACCCTATCGAGCGGGTGTACGCTATACGGGATCGAGTCCAATCGGATCATCTCGATGATTGACAAGACAACGGGGGCAAGGACAGTCCTGGCCACGGCAGGATCGGCAGCGGGAACCACCGGGGGCCTCACTTATCGGCCGGATACGAACCAAGTGTACGTGAGCTCGACGAGCCTCGATTTGCTCGCCGAGCTGGACCTCACGACCGGCGCCGTCACCGTGATTGGACCCTATGGGGATAGCGCGATCGTGATGCACGGGCTCGAATGGGATACCTCGACGGGCACGCTCTATGGGTTGTCGTACCATAACAATGGTCTTTACACGATCAACACGACGACGGGCGCGGCGACGCTCGTGGGAACCAGCACTCTCACGGGGTTCAGCAACATTGGTTATGATAGCAACGCAAACATCATGTATCTAACCGATACAAATACGGACTCGGCTTACGTCGTCAACCGCGCGACGGGCGCGGTGACGTTGCTGGGCCCGCTCGGAGCGGGTCTGACGAGCCCGCAGTCGCTGGCGTTCGATGCAGCGAACGACGTGATGTATTTGATCGATACGGGGACCGACGTATTGACGACGCTGAACCGAACGACGGGGGCAGCGACGGTCGTCGGCTCCGTCGGCGCGTCGAATTTGCTGGGCCTGGTCTGCATACCCAACTGAGCCGTCCACCCGAACGGCCTCGGATTACGCGATTCTGCGGATTTCCGCTGCCGAAATGGAATCCTCCAAATCGGCCACGACCTGCTCCTCCTTGGGCAAAGCGAGCAGGTCATCCAATGCAACGACTCCGACCATGACCCCCGCTTCGTTCAATACGATGAGGCGGCGAATCGTTGCCATCTGCATTTTCCTTGCGGCATCCTCGAGAGAATCATCGTCGCGGCACGAATGAACGGAGCGAGTCATCGCTTCGGCCACGGTGCTCAACTGTGGGTCCATACCGTTCGCGGTCGCTCGGACGGTGATATCCCGATCCGTGACGACGCCGATGGGTCGGCCGCCTTCGATGACGGGCAGCATGCCAACGGCCGTCTCCCGCATCTTGAGTGCCGCCGCCTGCAATGTCGTGCTCGGCGTCGTCGTCTCCACCGCCTGCGTCATGACGTCACCTACGCGCATTGGCCTCCTCCGTCGACATAATGGTTGATGTCCCGGCGCGAAGCATTCCCCGTGCCGCCCCGGCGCTCGAACGGAGCATTGGCCGCACCTATTACACTCCAGCACGCCCATTCGAGCAACCTCGACCGCAACAAACGTTTTACCGGGACGTGACGAAATGATACATTGCGACCCCTTCCACGACGCGCATGCGTGATTAACGTGCTCAGCCCGAAATTCAACAAATGCTCCGAGTGGATGACTCGACGACGAGGGAAATGCTGAACGAAACGTTTATTACACACGAAATACAATCCGAAACGGCATCCGCGCGCGACGAGCACCCGGGCAAACCGGTGCGCGCCGTGGTTCGGAGAGCCAAACGCACGAGCCCACGCGCGACGACGAGCCCACGTCCAGCAAAGATTGCCGCGCCAAACCGGGCCGCGCACGACGCGACGGAAATGTACATGCAGGCATTGTCGCACTGCAGGCCGCTCACGCGCGAAGGCGAAGTGGAGATCGGTAAGCGCATCGAAGCAGCCGAGCGCGAGATGGCCGAGGCGTGGATCGAGTCGCCGGTGGCGCTGCGTGAGCTCGGTGCAATCGAGGAGGATCTGCGATTGGGCCGGATGAAGGTGGATACGCTGCTGCAAGACGACGACAATGCGGCCGAGCATGCGATCTCTGCACGGCTCATGCGGCTTTTGGCTGCATTGCGTGCGTCGGCCGCGGAGGCGGGCGAATCGGCGGCGACGAGCGGGCTGTCGGATCTTGCCACGGGGTTTGCAGAGGTGCGGATGACGCCGGCGGTGAATGACAGAATCGAGCGTGCACTGCGCGAAGCGGCTGAACGAGCGGAGGGTGACGAGCGGGCGTCGATCGAGAATACGCGGGCGAAGCTGGTGAAAGCGCGACGCACGATTGCGCGGGCTCGGGATGAATTGGTGACGGCGAACTTGCGGCTGGTGGTGGCGACGGCACGCGATTACCTGGGTCGCGGGGTACCGCTGCTCGATTTGGTGCAGGATGGCAATCTTGGACTGATGCGCGCAGCGGAAAAATTCGATTACCGCCGGGGTCATCGGTTCATGACGTATGCAGCGTGGTGGATTCGGCAGGCGCTCGATAGGCACGTGCTCTACCACGGCAAGGCCATCAAAGTACCTGGGCACATTGCGAATACCCGGCGCCGTGTGGCGAGCGCACGCAAAGCGCTCGCGCAGGAGAATGCTCGTGAGCCGTCGATGGAGGAGATTGCCGAACGCAGCGGCCTGTCGCTCGACAAGGTGAATGCGGTGCGTGTTGCATCAGCGCCGACGTTGAGCCTGGACGCGCCGATTGGGGATAGCGGGGACAGCAATTACGTGGACATGCTGGAAGGGCAAGGCGCAGCGCCCGACCAAAGGCTCGACCAGCATCAACTGCTGGAGCGAGCACGAGGTTTGCTCGAGACGCTGACGCCGCGCGAGCAGGAGATTCTGCGATTGCGATTTGGATTTGGGGGAGGCGATGTGTTGACGCTCGAAGAAATCGGCCGGTCGAATTCGCTCAGCCGCGAACGTGTGCGACAGATTGAATCGAGGGCATTGCAGAAGTTGCGCGAGCATTCGGAGGCGCTGGATTTGGGTGCGTTTCTGCGAAGGTGAAGTGGATGATGATGCTCTCGCGCGAAGAAAAGTATTCGGTTCTCGTGGTGGAAGACGAGCAAATCGTGGCGCTCGATCTTCAGGAGCGGCTGGAGCAGCTCGGGTATCACGTCCCCGCGACGTTGGCGACCGGGAGCGACGCCATCAAGAAAGCGCTCGAGCTGAAGCCCGCCCTCGTGCTCATGGATATCAAGCTCAAGGGCGATATCGACGGGATCGAAGCGGCCGCACGTATTCATGAGCACCTCGACGTGCCGATTGTTTACCTGACGGCATTTGGGGACGAACCCACCGTCCGGCGTGCCGAGAGCACGGAGCCTTATGGTTATGTCTTAAAACCCTTCAAAGAGCGAGAGCTCAAGATTGCTCTCGAAATGGCGCTTTTCCGCCATCGCGTCATGCGCCGACTTTCGGAAAGCGAAGCTTGGCTTGCGGCGACCATACAAAGCGTCGCCGATGCAGTCATTGCGGTCGATCGTGACGAGTACGTGCGACTGATGAACGACGAGGCCGAGCGGCTCACCGGCTGGCACGGGATCGAGGCGCTCGGAAAGCCGCTCGATGAAATCATGCGGCTGGAAGGCGAACGCGCTGAGCCGGACGAGCTTTGCGATAAGGTCATGCGGGAACCTACGACGTGGCTGCGCGATCGCCATGGGGTTGCTCGGTGTGTGGAAGTCGAGCGGACGCCCATTGTTCGTCCCGATGGATATGCATATGGATCCGTGGTCGCCTTGCGCGACGTTTCGGAGCGTAACCGGCGCCTAAAAGCCCAGCAAATCATGCTTCAGGCCGGCACGGCGCTCGCCTCCACACTCGACATCGATGCAGCCACCGATGCGCTCGGCCGGCTGATCATGCCTGCCATTGCCGATGGGTTCGTCTTGCACTTCGTAAGCCGCGAGCATGACGACCCAATGGGAACGATGCGTTTGGCGGCTCTCGAGCACATCGATATGGTAGTCGCGGATGAATTGCGGCGAGCGCTCGACCCAGCTCCCCCGACGTCCATGATGATCGACGTCGCGCGAACCGGCGCGACCCGATCATTTTCGGAAGGAAATGATGTATCGCTCGGACAAACACTTGGGCTCGCAAATGGGAGCGATCTGGAAAAAATCGGCATTCGGTCACTGATAAGCGTTCCGCTCACGGCGCGGCGCTGCACCTTCGGTGTGCTCACGTTCATCACCACGTCGCCGGGGCCTGCCAAGGACGATCTCGACATGGCTCTCGCTGAGGATCTTGGGCGTCGAGCGGGAGCGGCTTTCGACAATGCGACGTTGTATGGCGAGGCGCAGCGGGCCATTCGCGTTCGCGATGAGATGATGGCGATCGTTTCGCACGATTTGCGTAATCCTCTGGCGGGGGTTTTGGCGAATACGGACTTGCTCCTGCGAATTCCCGATAATGCAGTGCCCGCCCGGGTCAAACATATCACGCAGGGAATTCGTCGAGCGGGACTGCGCATGCAGCGACTCATTGGCGACCTGCTCGACGTGGCCCGCATCGATAAGAACTTGCTCTCACTCGACCTTGGCGCTTGCACGGTGACCTCTCTCATTGATGATGCCATCGATGCATTTCAACCGGGGGCAATGAAGGTCGCTCAAATCATTCCTGTCGTTTCGTGCCCCGACACGCTCGTGCATTGCGATCGCGAGCGAATTGCGCAGGTGTTCTCGAATCTTCTTTCCAACGCACGCGCATGGACGGGCCCCGACGGGACGATTACCATGAGCGCCGAGCCGTGCGAAGACGGAGTTCGTTTTGCCGTGAAAGATACGGGGCCCGGGATCCGCGATTCCGACATGAAGGGGATATTCCAGCGGTTTTTTCGGGGCACCGGCGCGGGATACAGCGGCGCCGGACTCGGACTGTACATCAGCAAGGGCATCGTCGACGCTCATGGCGGGCGTATCTGGGTCGAAAGTGACCAGGGCAAGGGTAGCACGTTTTGCTTCACGCTCCCCGTCGCGCCCGCACGACGTTTGGCGAGCTGATCCATTGGATGTTGCTCGTACGTCCGCGACTTCCATCGGGCGGGCGGTTCCCCTTGCGGGATGTGGGACCAGGGACCAGAAGTCCAGCAATAGAACGTTCGCGGGGAATGGGCCTACCGATGGACGACGCAACCTTCGCCGCGGCAAACGTCAAGCAGGCGGGCGAGCTCGAAAAAGCTCCGACGGGCATTCAAGGTTTCGACGAGATCACGTTCGGCGGGCTGCCACGCAGACGCACGACGCTCGTCTGCGGCGGGCCGGGCTCCGGAAAAACCCTTTTCGCCATGGAGTTCGTCGTCCGTGGGGCCGTCGAGATGAACGATCCCGGCGTCTTCATGTCCTTCGAAGAAAGTGCCGAGGCGCTCGCTTCCAACATGGCCTCGCTCGGCATGGACATCCCACGTCTCGTTGCCGAAAAAAAGCTCGCGCTGAATCATGTGCGCATCGAGCGGGGCGAAATCGAGGAAGCGGGAGATTACGACCTCGAAGGGATCTTCATTCGCCTCGGCCGTGCCATCGATACCGTCGGCGCCAAACGCGTCGCATTCGATACGCTCGAGTCGCTCTTCGGGGTATTCCAAAATGAGGTCATTTTGCGCGCGGAGTTGCGCCGGCTCTTCGGCTGGCTCGCTGACCGCGGTGTTACGTCCGTCGTCACAGGCGAACGAGGTGGGGAGCAGCTCACGCGCCATGGCATCGAGGAATATGCTTCCGATTGTGTGATTTTGCTCGACCAGCGGGTCGAGGACCGCATCGCCACCCGCTACATGCGCATCGTCAAATACCGCGGCTCGCGACACGGCTCGAACGAATACCCGTTTCTCATTCATCAACGCGGTATCACAGTTCAACCCATTACGACGCTGACGCTCGACCATCCCACGTCCACCGAACGGATCTCCACGGGTATTCCGCGCATCGATGCAATGCTGGGTGGCGGCGACGGGCTTTATCGCGGGTCGACCGTGCTCATTTCCGGCGCCGCCGGCTCGGGCAAAAGCAGTCTCGCTGCATATGCCGCCGACGCGACCTGCCGCCGGGGAGAACGTTGTCTGTTTTTCGCCTATGAAGAGCCACGGCTGCAAATCATACGAAACATGCGCTCGATTGGCCTCGATTTGCAACCACATCAGGAGGCAGGGCTACTTCGCTTCCAAGCTGCACGTCCGACGACATCTGGATTGGAAATGCACCTGGTGACCATGCAACAGCAGATCATGGACTTCAATCCCCAGCTCGTCATCGTCGATCCCATTACCGGTATGTTGACGGTCGGCAAAGCCGCCGATGTCCTCGGAATGCTCACGCGCCTCGTCGATTTGCTGAAAAGCCGGCTCATAACCGCAATTTTTACGAGCCTCACGCATGCCGGCGAATCGAAGGAATCCACCGAGGTGGGCGTTTCTTCGTTGATGGATACGTGGCTGCTGCTCCAGCTCGCCGAACAAAACAATGAACGAAATCGGCTGATGTACGTGCTGAAGTCGCGCGGCATGGCACATTCCAACCAGTTGCGCGAAATCATTTTCACCGAACACGGCATCGAGCCAGCCGATGTCTACGTCGGCCCAGCGGGTGGAATCGTCGTGGGCGCGGCGCGGCACACCGAGGAAGCTCGGGACCGGGCACGCTCCCTCGAACGAAACCAGCGAATCGAACGATTGAAGCGCGACGTGGCGCGAAAAAAACAAATGCTCGACGCACGCCTGGCGATGTTGCGTGCACAGTTCGAAAATGCGGAGGAACAATTGCTCGGTGAAATCGCCAACGAGCAACGAGCGGACGAGCTCGAGTCGCAGGCTCGAACCACAATGGCGGGCGTTCGACAAGCCGATGTGGGCAAGCAGAGCGGCAAACAGAAAAACTCAGCCAAAAAGGGAGCCTGAGGGGTGTCATGAGCGACGAGCCGCCCCCTGCAGCGAACGATGATACCGTTTGGGAGTTGCGCCTGTACATAGCAGGACAAACACCACGATCTCTCACTGCGTTATCCAATCTCATTGCGCTGTGCGAAAAGCATCTTCCCAATCGACATCGCATTGAAATCACTGATCTGTTGCAAGATCCACAACTTGCAGACGAAGACCAAATCATCGCAATTCCCACATTGATCCGAAAGCGGCCGCCGCCCGTGCGCAAGATTGTCGGGGACCTGTCGAATACCGAGCGCGTGCTCGCCAGTCTACACCTCGTCCGCCGGGAGTGATGCAATGGTGGACAAACCCGCCGAGGAAAAACTCAATCCAGACGACCGCGTCATTGTGCTGCAGGACGTCGCGATGCGCGTCGACGAAGCACAGGAGGCGCTCAGCGCGATCCGCAGAGGCGAGGTCGATGCGCTCGTGGTGGCGCACGGTGGAGGAAAGCAATCGGTCGTCCTACTCCATGGCGCCAACGCAACGCATCGCGTGCTCTTCGAAACCCTCAACGAGGGGACGCTCGCCATTACCGCGTCATCGGGACACATTCTTTACGCCAATGCCCGATTTTCTGAATTGATTGGCCATGCACTCGATGACGTTTTCGGAAAGAAGTTCAGCACGTTCGTGGCTCCCGAAGACGAAGGCAAGTTTGCGGATTTGCTCACCAAAACCCAAAGTGGGGGACACAAGGGCGAGCTTTGTTTGCTGACGGCCGCGGGCGCACGTTTGCCCGTCATGCTGTCCTTGCGCGCCGTGGTCGAAGACGGTGTCGAAAATACGTGCACCATCGTCATTACCGACCTCACGCTCATCAAGCATGCCCAGGCCGCGCGGGAAGCCAGCGAGCGGCGTTATCGCAATATCGTACAAACGGCGCTCGAAGGTATCTGGCAAATCGATGCCGAGCTGCGCATCACGTTCGTCAACGAACGCCTCGAACAACTGCTCGGGCATGCCACGAACGAGCTGGTCGGACGTAGTTTGTTGTCCCTCGTGGCACCCGAGGACCGGCAACATGCCGAAAAGAACTTCCGGCGAATCTTCAGCGGTGAGCGTGTTCAATTCGACACACGTTTCCTACGCCATGACGGATCGAGATTGTGGGTCATCGTCGTGGCGAGCCCGCTGCGCACGGAACATTCCGAATTGCGTGAAGCGCTGGGAATGATCACGGACATTACGCCACGCCGGTACGCCGAGGATGCATTGCGACAACGCGAGCGCCAGCTTGCCCACGCGATGGAGCTTGCGCAAATGGGAAGCTGGGAATGGGATTTCGAGCACGATACGTACAATTGGTCGGACGAGCTTTGCCGCATTTTCGGCGAAAACCCAGACGACTTCGAGGTCTCCTACGCCCGGGTCATCGACCGAATACATTCAGAAGATCGCGAAGGGTATCACAACGCATTGACTCGGACGGTGAAGGAGGGCGTGCTGTTTGCGCACGAATTTCGTATCCTTCGGGGAGACGGCGCCGAGCGTATTCTTTTGATGCGCGGGCACCTCGTGCCGCCGAACGAAACATTGCCAGCTCGACTCGTGGGCATTGCGCGTGACGTGACGGACGAACGCGCGCTCGAACGGCGACTGCGCGCAGCAGTACACGAAAAAGAGGTGCTTCTCAAGGAAGCGCATCACCGTGTCAAAAATAACCTCCAAATTATCTCGAGCCTACTGGGTTTGCAGGGGCGCTTGTTGACCGACTCCGCAGCGCGTGAAATCCTGCACGAGTCGGAGAGCCGCGTGCAAACGATTGCGCTCGTGCACGAAAGCATCTATCAATCTCACGATTTGGGTTCCATCGATTTATCTGCCTATACGCGCAGACTCATCAGCGTCGTCCAAAGCATGTACGGCGGCATGGGTTTGTCGCAGATTACCGTGGACGTCGAACCGATTCGTATTGGCATCGACACGGCCGTGCAATGTGGTCTCATCATGCATGAGCTCGTCACCAATGCACTCAAACACGCCTTCCGAGGTCGTCGAGGAGGGCACGTGTGGGTATCGATGCGCCGAGCGAGCAGCTCCGAGCTCGTGCTCGGTGTGCGAGACGACGGCATTGGATTGCCAGCAGAGATCGATTTGCAGACAGGGCACACGCTGGGATTGCGACTCGTTTACCGATTGGTTGCACAGCTCGGAGGGACAATCGATGTATCGCGGCAGAACGGTACGCAATACGCGATTCGTTTTCCGAATCCAGGCTACTGCGCAGCGGCACCCGACACAGGTTCGCGACCGTCCTAGCGCTGTCTACCGATGGACGCGTCATTGGCCCTTGCCCCGAGCCGCGCATGGTACCAGACGTATCACATATCGAGAGGTCACTCATGGCAAACGAACCGATGCGTTATCACGTGGAGCCGATCGAAGGCGGGTGGAAGGTAACTCCAGGCCCTGACAGCCAACCCGAAAGCGTGCACGAGTCGAAATACGAAGCCATCGCTGCTGCGGAACACTGCGCGCGAAAGCACACCATGGCCGAGGTGGTCGTGCACCGGCGCGACGGAACGGTGGAGCAGCAGCATAGCGTGGGAGCCGAACATCGTACGGGCTGAAGGTGAAGCACGCTCCGCACGTCATTGATGTGTTTTTGTGCGGCGACGTCATGACCGCGCGGGGCATCGATCAGATACTGCCCTGCCCCAGCGAGCCCTGGCTTTGCGAGCCCTACATGCACGATGCTCGCGAATACATCAAACTGGCCGAGCGCGCCAATGGTCCCATCGCTCGGCCCGTCGACTTCGGCTACGTGTGGGGCGACGCGCTCGAACAGTGGGCAAAGCACGCGCCAGACGTGCGCATCGTGAACCTCGAAACGAGCATTACGACGAGCAATGATGCGTGCCCCAAGGGAATCAATTATCGAATGCATCCCAACAACGTGCCCTGCTTGCTCGCGGCGAACATCGATTGCTGCGCACTTGCAAACAATCACGTCATCGATTGGGGCCTCGTGGGCCTCGCCGATACGCTCGCTTCACTGCACGATGCGCGCATCGCGACCGCCGGTGCCGGGCGAAATCGCGACGAAGCCGAATCACCCGCCATCCTCGAATTGCCTGGACGATGTCGTGTGCTCATTTTTTCGTATGGTTCGGTGACTTCAGGCGTGCCGCTCGATTGGGAGGCAGGGGCCGAATCGCCAGGCATCGCCGTGCTCGAAAACCTGGGACAAGACACGATCGAGCGCGTGAAAACGCGGATTTTGGCAGCGAAGCGACCGGGGGACATCGTCATCGTCTCGATTCATTGGGGAGACAATTGGGGTTACGATATTTCTCGCCGAGAAATGACATTCGCCCACGCCCTCGTCGACGAAGCCGGCGTAGACGTAATCCACGGGCATTCGTCGCATCATCCGAAGCCCATCGAGGTTCATTCCGGGCGACCAATTTTTTATGGGTGCGGCGATTTTTTGAACGATTATGAAGGAATCCATGGCCATGAGGAATACCGGAGCGATCTCACGCTGATGTATTTCGTGCGCATCGAGGTTCCAACGGGCAAGCTGATTGCCATGACCATGGTCCCTTTGTGCATGCGACGCTTTCGCCTCGAGCGCGCTACGCGTTCGGATGCGCGCTGGCTGGCGGAAGCTTCGAGCCGTGAAGGAAGCCGGTTTGGGACGCGCGTCGTGCTCGGCAAAGAGGATACGCTCGTGTTGGAATGGCGTTGAGGACGCCCACGCCCCGTCACCGCCGCACGAAGAGCCTTGACAAGCTCCCTGGGTTTCGTGAGATGCTCGGCGAAACGACTTTCCGAAAAGCCATCGACATGTCCCGATTGATTGCTACTTGCGCCTTGATCGCGATGGGCTGCACCGGTTCCGAAACGCCCGCGCAGACGGCCGTCAGCGCGCCATTGAAATCCTCGAGCAACGGGCAAGCGCCGGTCGCATCCGCAAGCGCCACACCGTCTTCCGTCACAGCCTCGGCGGCCCTCGATGCAGGTCCGTCGCCGCCTCCTTCACAAACGACCGCGCGGCTATGGGAAATCACGGGCAAGTTTGTCACGTACAAAACGGGCAAACCCCTTGCTGGTGCAACGATTTCGCTGTGCGCCTCGGGCACGTTGAACTGCTCGAAAAATCCTCGCGCCAAGCGCGTGACGACCGATGCCGCCGGAGCATTTCGTTTGCCCTCGGTTCCAGAAGGAAAGTTTTGGATGGTCGTGGACGCGCCGCCTGGTACGAGCGATTGCGAATCACCTTTTACGGAGACGGGCGATTTGGTCGTTTTGGCCCGCGATTGTCATGAAGCACCGGGGGCGCCTGGCGTTTGCGATTTCGGGACGCTCGAAACCTGTCATCCCTTCGAAATGCCCCCGCCGCCACCCCATTGAGGTGTTCAATGAGGCGAAATGCAGTATAGAATTGCGTCTCTGGAGGTCTTGATCGAAGTCTCCGGCGGATCGATGGTGTATGCGGCGACGGCATCGTCGAGCCTCGTCAGGCAATCACCTTTCACCCATTCGGGTCCGAAGGACGCCACGTATTCGATGCCTTGCGCGAGAATCGCTGCTTCTTCCGGCACGAAGACCACGGTCAAATCGGCTGGCGCATCGGCCATGTGACCTTCGACCCACTCGAGATCACCCGGGACCCATGCATTTGGCACGTAGCGCCCGTCGATCCAAACGTCGATCCATTGCCCCGGATCGCAGACCGTTTGATAAACGTCCACGCATTCTTCTTGGTAATAGCCAGGATCGCATTGCGTCTCATAATACCCCGTGCTCACCCATTCCTCGGTCCATTCCACGCAGTTGCCATCTTCATCGTACGCGCTGCAATACGTGTCGTAATACCCGTCGTCGACCCACACGTCGTAACAGGCTTCCGGCACCCAGTACGAACTGCATTCGGTGCCGACGTATTCGTCCCGACACGAGCCTTCTCGCCAAATGGTCTCGTTGTATCCGTCCATCCAGAGGTTTTTGTAATGACCTTTCGCGCGGGTCCAATACCCATCGACCCAATTGCCCTTTTCGACGTGCACCTGACGCTCGGCATGTTCCGATTCGCTGAGCACGAGGTACAGCGATTCCCAGACGATTTCCCCAGTGTGTTCGATGGTCTCATCGGGAAAGCCCATATCGAGAGCTTGCTGGTTCCAGGCCGTGATGGCCACGAAATCGCTCCGATGCACTCGGTCCGCGGCGTCCAAAAAGATGTCCACTCGGTTCTGCGACGAGCCTTCAATGGGCGCCATGACGTCCCCCGCGATGAGCCCGATGTCGAGGAACGACCTCACTTTGTCCCAGGTCGGCCCGGCTGCGTAGGCTTCGTCGAAGGAAGGCCCGTTTTTCGCATGAAGCGCAAAGCCAGAGCGAAGCGCAGATGCTTGCTTGTCGACGGGTCCCAGCGACTTGGAATCCTCGACCATGCGGTGGAACGAGACGAAGAAGCCAGGGCTATGCGAAAAAGATGGCAGTTGCTGATCGCCCGCGATGCAGCCACCGAGGAGAGGAACCATCAACAAGGGAAGTGCTCGAAGCAAAGTCATGGCGCTCCTACGATTGGTGAAGGCCGAAGGGATCGAGAGTCAAGCTCTTTTCGATGGTACCCCGCCCAAAGATGCTCGGCAACTGGAAATGTGTGCCGCTCGAGTGACGCCCGCACGAGCATTTTTCGAGTTCTCATCCACGCACGTTCGTGATATGTGGGCATACTCGAATGAGTTCGTCCGAGCCTTCGTCCGTTTCGGTAAACGAATCCTTTTTCACGCGCTGGGGGCGACGTGCCCTGACGATTCCCACAACGTTCGTCATGGCGGTCGGTGCAACACTGGTCACTGCGGCGATTTTGCCATTGGTGCTCATCGCCGACGTGCTTTTGCAAAGGCGGTTTGCGCTGAGCCGCACGGCACTGTTCTTCGTCTGCTTTTTGTGGAGCGAAGTATGCGGGATCGCCTGCTCGCTGGCGCTTTGGTTGCGTTTTTTGGCGCGCACTGCGGGCAAACACCGTAGCGCCTTTGTCGGGGCGAACTCGCGCCTTCAGGCGATTTGGGTGCATACCATATTTGCCGCTGCGCGCATCCTCTTCGGGATGCGTATGTCCGTGGAAGGATCCGCCCCACGTCCGGGAAGCCGACCATTGCTCGTGTTCGTGAGGCATGCAAGCACGGTGGACACGGCGCTTCCTATTCTCTTGCTATCGTATCCATTGCACTATCGACTGCGCTACGTGCTGAAACGCGAGCTACTCTTGGATCCGTGCATCGATATCGTCGGGCAGCGCATTCCGAATCGGTTCGTACGTCGCGGCGAACGCGGTACGAACGAAGTCGAACGCGTCGTGAGCTTGTACGACGACCTCGATGCGAACGATGCAATCGTGCTTTTCCCGGAAGGAACACGTTTTTCCGAGCGCAAGCGGCGCGAGCTTTTGGCACAGCTTTCGTTACGCGGCCCGTCGGCGGCCCTCGAATTGGCGCAGTCGCTCACGCATACGCTTTCGCCTTTGCGCCGAGGTGCTCTAGCGCTGCTCGAAAAGAACCCTGGATGCGATTTGTTGGTGGTGGCTCATGCGGGGCTCGAACAGGCCACGTCGTTCACTGCATTCACGCGCGGATCGCTCGTGGGGGCGCATTTGCGCGTGCACATCGAGCACGTTCCCTTCGAAGAACTTCCGACGGATGCGGAAGGACAAACTCGGCTGCTGGCGGATCTATGGCGGAACGTCGACCGATTTGCTGCGGGTGGTGAAGAAACCGAAAGAACGAGCGACATCGCCCTCGCCGGATGAACGCCGCATCAGAAATGGTTCGCGTCGATGAACGAATGCGGCGCCATGATGGTGTACCCATTCAAGCTGCACCCGTTGTTCGTGCCTTTTGCCATATAAGAAGCCGGCGCATTGGCCAAGTCCGCGTGACCAAGCCCGGGCACGCCGCCCGATCCATCGTACCCGCAGGCGCCTCCGCCATTGAGCCCCGCAATCTTGTCGCACACGTTTTTCGGCGCTATGAAGTAATGCAAGTGCGAATTCGACCCCTGATCGAGGACCGTCCCAATCTGCTGGCCGCGCGTGACAGTTTGTCCCGCCGTTACCGTTCTCATCGCCAGGTGCCCATAAAATGAGCACACGTTCGATCCGTCGGGCATCGTGTGCTGCACCAATATGACGTTCACGTACGAGCTCGAATTCGGCGCGGAGACGAGCACCACGCCATCGGCCACCGAATACACTGGCGCATTCGCGGCCCCCGCTTTGCCGATGTCTTCCGCCAAATGCGCCCCGCCGTACACGCTCCAATAATGCCCGAGCACCTGCCATACGCTCCAGCCTGCTCCGCCCGCGGGGCTCGTGCTCTTGTCTCCCACGGGATAGCCGAATTTCCCGCCCGTTGGCGGCATGGAATTGGGGATCCCCGCGCCGCAACATCCGCCGGCGCAATCCCATGTCACAATGCCCGAACCATTGCAGACACCATTGGATCCATTGTCGCATAACGCATTGGCCGCGCCATAATGATTCGCCACGATGCCGCATGACGGACCGCAACACTTCGCGCAATCGCTCGTCGGCGTGCCCGTGCCAGCGCACCAACCCTTGCTGCCGTCGTCGCACGTGTATTGACCGCCAGGCCAATTGTTGGCCTGCGCGAGCTGCGCGCACGTTGCAAGGCCGCCGCCACTGCTGCTGCTGCTCGAACCTCCACCCGTCGACCCCTTCACGAGCGCCTCGATTTGGCACGTCGCGACCACGTTGCCAGGGCTCCCTGCATTCTTTCCTTCGACGAACTTGAACGTCAATATGCCCGGCTCGTACCCATTCACCGTATACGTCCACGTAAATGGCCCCGATCCAACGACACCTCCCCATTGCGATACCGGCTCGCCCGGACCACTCACCTCCATGTCCACATACGCGTATGGCGTGCCGTGCGTGAACGATGCCGTGACGATTGGCGAGCTGATGGGATTGCTATCGAATGCAAATCCCGGATCGCAAGGAAGCATCGGCGGACTGCCCCCCGATCCAGTCGATCCGCTCGCGCTGCTGGACGATGTCGACGAACTGGTGCTGGCCGTGCCTCCCGTGCCGCCACCAGCTCCGCTGCTGCCAGACGAAATCATCGTCCCGGTGCCGCCCTCGCCTCCGTGATTCGATGACGAACCACCGGACGAGCAACCAAGGGGCAGCAAAAATGGAAGAAAACAGGCCGAAAACCAAGGGATCCGCTTTATCTTCGTGTTCATGGTGAACACGAGAATACCGAAGACGCGCCAACGATGGAAGCTTTATACAGCCGTACGCTTGTTTGCTTTACGTGGAGCAAGCCACGCGGCAAGCTCGTCGCGCGACAGGTCGAGCACGACGTCGCCCAGCTTGTCGGGTCCGTCCTTGCTCATGCGTTTTTCCAGACGATGTTTCTCGCTGTCGGTCATCGGACGTCCCAAACGCCGCTCGAATAGACGCACTGCAAGAGCGAGCCCTTTCTCGAGTCCTTCCGCGCGTCCTTCCGCGCGTCCTTCCATGAGCCCAAACCTGATGAGTGGGTTCATCGATACCTCCTGAGACGCCAACCTTATCACATCCGTCAAACCGGGTGCATCCTTTTTCAACCTCGCCATCACAAGCATCGTGACCATCATCTCGTCGAAATCTTCGGCGTCGAGCTCGGCTCGGAGCCGCTCGATGACACGGCGAAGTTTGTTCTCATCCACATCGATCGCGAGCGGGACAAACGCAAGCCAAAACACGCCACGTCGGGACTCTAGCTCCGCCACTGTTCGCTGATAAACCGGCTCGATGCGAAATTGAACGCCGCAAAACTTGGCTCCGCTTGGCGAAGTTCGGTAGATTCCGTGAGTCGGCCAACGTTTCTTTCGCCCCCTCAACACCACCAAGACCGATTCGACGGGGCGCATTCCTGGACCACGCAGCTCGAATTTCGCGGCTACATCGGCGTCGATTCCCGCCGCCATAGCCACCGTGACGTGGTACTCGCCAACACGACGTTTCACTTCCTCGTTGAGACGATCCGTCCATTCGCCGTGCACGAGCCGCTCGTGACCTCCCGCAAGACGCACACAGAGCACGCGATCCATACGCAACTCACGTGCCGAAATCTGCGTTTCCGACCACTCGACATGCTCGATGCGTTCGTTCCGACGCAAAACCAACTGGGCAAGCCCATCAGGATAGCGCCGCGATAACGAGCGCAAGGCTTCGTCGGCAGTCTCCAGGGCCTCACTGTCCGTTTGCCTCTGTGCTCGCTTCTTGCGCATACCAGACCTTCCGGGCGAACGGGTGCCATTGCACAACCACGAAGCCTCGAAGAATCGCCGCTTCTCACATACATCGATGCGAGGCGGTCAGCAGTTGCGTAAAAAGTGACGAATGTTGGACGATTTCTGCTGTCGCTCGGAACTTTTCCTACGTCGACGCTCGAACCATCACTGGGTGGGCAACGCGAAGAACGTGAGAATGTCGCCAAGGTCCTGGTCGGAGAGCTTTTCGCGCGAAAATGGCGGCATCGTCCCTCCATATCCCACGAACGTGCCATGACGAACCTTCTGCACGAAAACGATGCGCCGCTGCTGGGGCGTGTATTGGTCCGGCGGATGCTCGGCGAGCGTTTGATCGGGCAAAATGGGAGCTCGCT
The DNA here is from genome assembly GCA_016715885.1 of Polyangiaceae bacterium. Classification (NCBI taxonomy): domain Bacteria; kingdom Pseudomonadati; phylum Myxococcota; order Polyangiales; family Polyangiaceae; species Polyangiaceae bacterium. The sequence goes on along the minus strand of JADJXL010000020.1, from coordinate 61,943 downwards.
CCGTGATGCGATTTGCTCCCGTTTTCGCCGCTCCATGACACGACCCACACGCTCGACGATAAAGATCCGCACCCCGCGCGGCGTCGCCCGCGGGCGCATCGACAAGCTCGTACACGGGCGTAAACGGCACCGGCTCGTCCGCATTGCTTTCCACGGGCAGCGATTCGAGCCACGCGTACATGGCCCGTGCCTTCACGTCTTCCGTCGTCCAAGGCGCGCTGCTCAACATGAAGTAATAAAGGCAATCGTTGATCGCCGTGAGCAAGTCGAGCTGCTGACCACCCCAATACGACGGGCGTATCGTCGCCCCCGCGAGCGGCGCGCCGGGCAAAATCGCGTCACCACCATCGCCCGCTTCGGCTTCGTGACACGTCGAACACGCATACGCATTGAACTTCGTTCCCGATGCCATCGGATCGCGGAAAAGCGCCGCGCCGTGATCAATGGCGGTCCCTTCAACGATTTTGATCTCCGGTTCGCTCGAACAACCAGCCACCATGAACGAAATGGCACAAAGCGCGCGGAATTGCCAATTCGTCACAGAGCACCTCCCTCGACGGGGAAAAACGCATCAGGATAAATGCCCACTTCCGCGGTCGTCTTGGTTTCGAGCGTCATGGTATCGATTTTCAGCACGTGGCCCGGCGTTTTCTGGTCTCCTTCGCACACGATGAAAAGATCCGTCAATCCGTGCGTCTCGGCAACGTGAGGTTTTTCGCAAACGCCTGCCAAATCGCGATAATCCATTTGCTGATGCCCATTTTCGAGGTCCACCACGACGAGCGCATCCGGCTGCTGCGTGGGGATGAACATACGCTTGCCATCGTCGGACCATGCGACGAAAAATGGCGCTCCCACGGTTTTGACGGTTTTCGCCGCGTCGAACGTCTCCGTGTCGACATCGAAAAAACGCACATCCTTGCTGACCGTACTGCTGACCGCAATGGTTTTCCCGTCCGGCGACATGACGGCCGCATACGGTCCGTACGTCGGATTGAACATGGTCGCGCCCGGACCAACCGGAATCCGCCTGGGTTCTGCATTGGGATTGGTCAGGTCCGCAATGCAAAGGGCGTCTTCACCATAACAAGCGACATACGCCGTCGCGCCATCGGGCCGGGACAATGCCATCCCGTGAGCGGCAATTCCAATGGGAATTCGCACCGGATCCGGCGATCCTGACGTCTTCAACGTCGCCGGATCGATCACGGCGATCGTCGATCGAGCAGCATCGAGGTTCGCCGGATTGTCGAGCGCCCGTTTCAGATCGAAATGCGACACCACGAGACGCGTGCCGTCCTGCGAAATCACGATTTCACCCGGATTCGGATCCACGCGCACTTGGCCGAGCAAACGCAGATCATCGAGTGCCAGTTTTTGCGCCCAGCCTGCCGCACTGCTCGACCCATGTGTCGCATGCGGACCCACGGTTCCCGCGACCACCGGATACGAAAGCGCGACGTATATCGCACCCGCTTTGGGATCGACGACCACGTGATGCGGGCCGTCGATCGTCACCGGTTCTCGCCCAATCGGATAATGCGCGAAACGCTCTCCCTTGTCGAGGTCGATGAAGGACAACGTATCCGACAAACTATCGCTCACGACACCCATTCCACCGGCAGGTATCGTGAGCTTCGGACGATTGCTCGGGTAAACGTCGCCTTCGTACGGATCGTATTGATATTCGATTTGCGTTTCGGGCGTGCAGCCAAAAAACGCGAGCGCTGCCATGCCAAGACCCACGCAATGGACTGCTCTGGCACTCATGGGGCCACCGTGAACGTCGTCGTGCTGCCCTCGAAAGGCCCGCCATCCTGCGCCACTCGATTCGATTCGAAAATGGCGCTCACGAGCTTCAGCGTGATCGGCTTGCCGGCCGATGTCATCTTGCCCCATGCATCCGCCGACGGAACGTAGCTCGTATTGCTCGTGAATACCCGCACGAGATTCGGCTCGCTGTCCGTCGAAAACACGAGAAATGTACCCGTGCCATTGAATGGATCGCCATGCGCGTGCGCGGTCCGCACCGGCGCGAGCAGCATCCGCAAAGGCGCGGACCAATCGACGGTATTTTGCTGCGCGAACATTTGCGTCGGGCCAAAATCAGGCAATGGAGCTCGCTCTGTCCCTGCCGTCCCGAAATGCCATGTGAATACCGGCGGCGTCGCCCGCGGCAAACTTGCCCCGTCGGCCGGCATGTCGAGCGTCGCCTTCCGCATTGGATCGTCTTTCGGAGCACCACTGCCAAGCGCAACGTCGAGCGCCCCGTAGGCTTCGTCCGTGACCGTTCCTTCGAGAATGACGTCTCCCACTTCAACGGTTGGACCGTGGTCGTCACAAGCATACATCAGCGCAGCGAATGCAGGAACAAGCGGGAAGAGATGACGCAATTGCATGGGAGACCTCTGGATGTGGGACAAAAGTTGCAAGATCGCCCTACGTTACCACGCGCTTGGGCTATCTGCCACGATCATTCACCGTCGGAATCGTGGTCATTCGGGCACGATGAGACCCACCGCAATGTCACCCTGTCCCTTGCTCGGCATGATGCCATTGCCAAGGTTCATCCATTTGGTGTTGTAACCGAGCACGAAGAGTTTGGCCGGGTTCACGTAGGCCGCATCGTAGATGGAACCGCTGTCGAGACCATACCCGCGGCCCCATACGGGCGCTCCTGCAAATGACAATTTCCCAAGAAAAGGCGTGTACGACTCGATGCTGCACTGGATATCGGTCAATCCCAGATCGAATACACCTTTGCAGCCGCCCATGATGAATACGTTGTCCTTCGTATCCGTGGCGATGCCGTACACCGCCTTGCCTTGCCCCGATGATGACGACATGGCACCGACCTGCGTCGCCCACGTGACAGCGCCATCGGCCGCAGCATATTTCGCGACGAATATATTGGCGCCCATACCAGGATTCGTCAACTTATCCGAGCTCATCACGCCCGGCAAGAAATCGATCGTCCCGTTGAAGGTTCCACCCACGAGGATGCTCCCGCCGCTGTCTCGCGCAATGGCGGCGGCCGAAACGGGCTCCCCGCCGCCGCTTGCCCACCTGCTCCATACATGCGTTCCAGTCGGGTCGAGACGAGCGATGACGTAATCGCCCGACGTCGAGCCCGTATATGCAGCGGGTCCAAAGTTGATGGTGCCCCTGAGCGTCGCGATGAACGTGATACTTCCGGGGCCATCCGCCACCACGTCGATGCCACCTTGATACTGCGGGGCATCACCGTACGTTTTCGCCCAGACACCACCGCCATTGCTGTTCAACTTCGCAACGAATGCATCGTAATTACCGGTCCCCGAAGCCGCGAGAATCGTACCCGGGTTGAAATTCATCGAGCCCTTGTATGTACCCGTCAGGATGACGTTTCCGCTACCATCGATGGCCAACCCACGAACGGATTGATCGTTGTCGTCACCAAAACGCTTCGACCAGACGTGATCTCCGTTCGTATCGAGCTTGGCGACGAAAATGTCATTATCGAACGTCTGCGCCGACGTCGCCGTGAGTGTCGTCATGCCGTTGTCGAATGAAATGGAACCGAGGAAATCGCCGACCACGATGATATTACCGGCCGCGTCGACAGCAACATCCGAGGCGCGTTGGTTGTTTGCAAAGCCAAACTGCTTGGCCCATAACACCGTGCCGTCTTGCGTGAGCTTGGCGACGAAAACATCCGCGCTGCCCAAACTGGAGAGCATGACGCCGCCCATGTCGAATCCGCCTTCGAAGCTTCCTGCGATGATGATGTTTCCAGCAGCATCCACCGCCATCGCCGCTGCGCTCTGCGAATCGGAATCGCCGTAACTGTTACTCCACAATGCCTCGGTGCAATACGCACCGCTGCAATCCTCGTCGACCGTATCCGTCACATTGCCGCAGACCTCGATACCGGGTAGAACCTCGTCCGTGCAAGCCCCCCACCCCGAACCATCCGCCTCACACGTATGCGTACCCGCCTTGCACGGCAAGTTCGCTTCGGTGCCAGCGGGACCTGTATAACAAGCTTCCATCGAGCCCGCCACGCACGAGCAACCCTCGTTGACCATCCCGTTGCAATCGTCGTCGAGCTGGTTCGAGCAATCTTCTTTTTCCGCGGGAAGCACTTCGCCTGCACATGCGGAAAAACCGCTGCCCTCGGCATTGCATACCTGCGTCGCGCGCTTGCACGGATTGTGCGCGAGCGCCGTCTCCGGCCCGTTGTATGCGCAGTCCCTCGTCTCGTTCGGCGCACACACCGGCGACAAGCTGCTCGAATCGGTGTAGTCGTCGAGGCCCAATAGCGTGCCGCAACCGCCGACCGATGCTACGACGAAAAATGCAAGAATGGTCTGTTTACGCATGAGAGTTACCAAACCTGAATCGTAAGAAGGTACCGTTCGAGCGAATGCAGCGGGGCGCATCATCCGCATCCCCCGCTTTACGCGGTCTTCTCGACGAATGCAAGGGGCTTGTCGTGCTCGAGTCGCATCGAGAGCTCCCGACGACGACAAAAACGCTCGCCATGCGCTCTCGAAAGCTTCCCGCGACCGATTCGCTTCATCACGCGTGCTGCAAACACGCCGCGACGACGCTCGCCGACGTCGCAAAATGCTGCCCGCATGCCCCGCGGACGTCGCTGACCGTCAAAATCACCTCCAACGACGTGTTCGTGAGCGATTTTGTGGTCAGCGCCACTGTCAACAGCCTCTGGTGAAGAATTTTGTTGTCGTGATCGCTCTGGAAGGTGGTGCCGCAGTGCTCGCGACGTGACGGTGCGTCTCATAGCGTCGAAATCCAAACGTTATGCGATGCAGCCAAACTGCGGAGCTTTCTGGATCAATGGATGGTCCTATCAAACACGCTCGAACGGCCGATCGCTGGTCGAAGTGTGCGTCAATCTTGGCGTCCGAGCGGATGATGTGCGAGGATGCGCCGGTCGAATGAGCGATGGCACGCAGCTTTGGGTTCGGTTGAAGCTCGGCATGGCGCAGGGTCACCTGACCGTTTCTGCCGACGCGCCCGGACAAACTCCGACGCGCGAGGTGCGGACGGACATCGATGCCAAGTGGCTCGACGAGTTCACGGCTGCCGTCGGCAAGGCGGCGGAAGCAGCAGAGCCGACCCTGCTCGGCGCCGAGACGCAGGCCAAGGCGCAGCAGTTGTTCAATGCGATTTTTGCGGGCGACGTGCAATCGTTTTGTACTCAAATGGTCAGCGAGGCAAGTCATCAGCCTGGTGCTGGCGCGGGTGCCGAGCAAGTGCTGCTGCAAATGAGCGCCGATGATGCATGGAAAGGCGTGCCTTGGGAAGCGATGCACGTGCCGATAGGAAGCACGTGGCGCGGGAGTTTTCTCGCTACGTCACCTGATTTCGATGGTGTGCGCGAGGTCGTTGGCGGCCCTGCGCCAGAAGGGCCCGTCGAGTGCGACAAGCTGCGCGTGTTGTTGATCGAGTTGGCAGACGTGGGTATCGCCAATGCCGTCAAGGAGGGGCTTGCGGACGCAATAAAAAAAGGCTTGGTCGAGCTTACGGAGATACGTTTTCGAGACGCTGACGAGCACAAGCTGTGCGCGGCCATTCGGAGCGCACCGCCGCCGCACATCGTTCACATCATCGGCCATGGATCCACGCGCAAAGATACTGCCGGAATGAAGAAGCCGGTGTTGCAACTGGGCCAGGCGGGCGACGACACCGACATTTCGGTTCAAACGTTGGCCGAAGAGCTCGCATCATTTCGTAAATCATTGCGCCTCGTGGTGCTCGATGCGTGTCGCGGAGCGGAGCCTGGGCCGTATGGGCGGTTTGGCCCCACGGGCAATGCGGCGGAGATTTTGGCACGCAATTGCGCCGTCGCGGTGGTGGCTCATCTTTTTCGGCTGGATCCATCGATTGCACGAGAAGCCGCAGAAACATTTTATGAATCGCTCGTGTCGAAGGACGGCGACGTCGCGGAGAGTGTGGATGCAACGAGGCGCGTGCTCGCAGAAAAAAGCGCGGCGGCATTTTCGATGGTGCTCTATTTGCGAGGGCAGCAAACGAGGCTTTTCGTAAAGCCAGAGCCGCCGCATTCGCAGCCGCCACCACTCGAACCGCCACCGCCCGACCCGCCGAAGTGGAAAACGTGGGTGTTGCCGAGCGTGTTTGCGGTGCTCGCGGTGGTCGCAGCAATCGCGGTCATCAACCATTTGCGCGGCGATCCGAATGGCAAGCGGGTTGTCACGGCGTCGCGAGGTCTGCAAACGGCATGGGCGACGGCGCTGCTGACGGTACCCATTGCCGACAAGCGGCCCAAGGACGAACGGCCCAAGGAACCGCCGCCGTTCGACGTGGTGGTGCACCTCGATCATCACAGAGATCCTAGGTATGCGGGTAAGCTCGAGCGCTGCCCCATTCAAGGCGAGCAACTAAAAATCGAAATCAGCAAGTTCGATGGGGTGGAGAAACAATCGAAGCAGGAAATCGCCACGATAAATGCCCGAGAAAACGATTGCATCGCGACGTTCACGTTTGCAGAAAAGTATCGCGGCGGGGCCGCAACGTTGAGCTTCGTCTCGACGGCGATCAAATACATAATCAAAAAACAGCCTGATACGCCCATCATGGGGGGCCGCGTCGACGCGTCGTTTTGTCATCCGGGTCGAAGGTGTACTCGTCTGGTTCAGGGAGTTCCCATTTCGGAGGAATGCGGATGCGCAAATTGAAGGAGTCGTCGCTCCTTTTGGCAGGAGCATTCGCCGTCACGTCAATGTGTTTCGCGATATCGGCGAGCGCAGCCGAAACGTGCACGAAGCAGGACAGAGATGAATACCCGAGCAACACGCACGGGGGCGCAGCACAGAACGCCATCCAGGTGAATATCGGCGCTCAGCACGTGAAAACGGGCAAGTGGAACGAAGCCATGTGCAAGCTTCGGGCCGTAGAGAAGCTTGACGAGCACGCCAAGCGCTGGCCGAGCCTCGTGGTACACCTCGGGATGGCGCATGAAAGGCGTAGCGAGCTCATCGAGGCATTGGAAGCGTATAGGCGAATCGCCAAGTTGAAAGCGTCGTGCGCGCCGAATAGCCATTGGCAAAAAAACGTCACCGACGTGCATGCCCGCATCAAAGCGCTGGAAACGGAGATTCCAACGCTCGATATTGATATCACCGGACCATTTCACGACCAAGCGATTGTGACGATCGAACAAACGAGCGCGCCATCGTCGCCGCTCCAATGCGGTGATGAGCCGGCGACGTCTGCCCCAACGAATACCAAGCAGGTTTTCACGTGGAGCGACCTCGCAAAGATACAAAAGCAGAAAAACCCCGGCCAATACAAGATCACGGTGGAGCTTCCCAGCCCGAAAGGGACGTGTTTTCCGGCGATCGCGCTTCCTTCCAAGGTCGTGGATTTGAAACGCGGGCAGCATGAGACGATTGCATTCGACACGCGCGTTGTGCCGACGATGGCCATCGAGGCCACGGGCCGCTACCGGGACGCGGCAACGATTACGGTCACGAACGAATCGTCCGTGCCTCCGATCTCGTGCTCGATGCCGGCCAAAGAATTCAAGAACGCTCGGCCGTGGAACCCGGGCAAATACAATATTTCATTAAAAATTCCCAAAGATGGACGTGGTGGGTGCTTCCCCGCGACGGAGCTTTCGCCGCGCATCGTGGAGCTCGAATCGAACGGCAAACAGGAAATCACATTGCCGACCGATGAATTGGATTTTCTGCCCGAAGATGCGAATACGCCTGTAGCGCTCGTCAATGGGGCCCTCGCCAAGTTGCGTCCGCCTCCGGGAAATCCGTACGCTGCTTTCCTCGAGCTTCGTAATGTGGACACTCGCGGGCACGAGAACACCGTATGGGCCCGTCGTACGAGAGCGTGCCTGAGGGAATTGGTTCAGAAAGAATTACAAAAGGTCAACATCACCATCAGGGACGATGACACGCGGCTGGAGTTCAGCGTGGATCAACGCGACCAGCAATTGCGCGCAATGCCGGTCTTGTCTGGTTCGAGCGTCCATTTTCTCGACGACCAGCGCGCCTCATCGGAACCGACTCGGTGGAAAAAGGGCGAATTGCTACAGGTCATCATCGATCCGAGCAAGGAAACCACCATCGTTGCACGTAAACCTGGCAGATATCCTTTGAAATGGATTGCCAAAAAAGACACTTCACCACGAGAGAAATCATTCGATGTCGTTTTCACCACGAATGCTGTCGCCATATCTACGATGGCAGTTGGAGGTGCGGTATTCGTCGGCTTTGGCGCAGCGTTCATCGTCTCGAGCGTGCAATATGCGTCCGTGAAATCGGACCCGAAAAAGTGCCCGCGCGCGAATGTGTGTTCCCCCGAGGCGATCGTCGAGCTGGAAACGTTCGGTACACGGCAATTGGGCACCGGAATAGGCGCTCTCGCGGGCGCGCTCGTGGGAGCCGGCGGGGTGCTCTATCATTTCATCGGTCGAACGCAGGATGCGCCGCCAACCGTGCACAAGGCCCACGTGCTCCCCTTCGTGGTCGATCCCCAAATCCACATTGGTCCCCAAGGTTTTTCCATTGAAGGGAGATTCTTTTGAGATTCTCGTTCTTTTGGTTTGCGCTCCTTGTCATTTCCATCGCGCCGGCATGCAACTGCGACCCCGACGTTCAATCCGGCACGCCGTGCAATGCCGTCGCCGATTGCCCTGCTCCAACCGGTACTTGCCGCGAATGGCGATGTGTCGAGGGGTTGTGCATCGACTTCGCGGCCAGCGCCGGGACGCTTTGCAATGCGGGAGCAGGCGTGTGCAACTGGGACGCGGAGTGCGCGGCGTGCGGCGACGAGGAAGTGCAAGATGCTCAGGAGACCGACGTCGATTGCGGTGGCCCGATATGCAAGGCGCGATGTGACGTCGGCAAAAAATGCAGTATCGCCAGCGATTGCATCACCAACAAGTGCAAGGCAGGGATTTGCGACAAACCAAGCTGCACCGACAACGTGCACGACCCGATAAACGAAGCGGATGTCGATTGTGGAGGCGCTTGCGCATCGAAATGCAAACCTGGCAAAATGTGCAAAGTCGATACGGATTGCGCGCCCGCAGGGTCATCCGGCAAAGGCGCCTGTCGATTCGGCATATGCTGCGCGGTTCCATGTGACGAGCCCTGTCGAACATGCGTGGTCGGCACCGGCGCATGCGCGCTCGTGCCGGATGGTCCCGACCCTGGAGGACGCTGCGCCAATGCTGGGGACACCTGCAATGCCGAAGGGAAATGCAGTGATTGCGTCAATGGGATAAAGGACAACCTCGAAACGGATTCCGATTGCGGTGGCGGTATCTGTCCGCCTTGCAAGGCCGCCAATGCAGGCGCGTGTAGCACGGACGCCGATTGCGATTCGTGCACGTGCTCGGGCGGCACATGCACAGCGCCGAAATGCAACGACGGCTTGCGCAATGGTTGCGAAACGGACGTCGATTGCGGCGGACCTTGTGGCGCCACGTGCGGTATCGGAATGAATTGCAACGTCAAAGGCGATTGCTTGTCGAATGATTGCGAGGAGCAACAATGCACGCAGCCATGAAAATGACCTGGTCTCGCATCGCGGCCCTATGTGCATGCTCGGCGTTTCTCGTACTCTACAATGCAGCGTGTAGTGACGACGCACAAGCATCCAATTGCATCAACGACATCGACCCGAAGGCATTGTTCTGTCCAGGCATGCCCATCGATCTGCGGGTCGGCAGCCCCGTCATCGTCTCTGGCCACATGCCGTGTACGGAGGGCGAGCTCAACGCGGATTGCATGTACGGTTTTGGTCCGGAGATCATTTATGAAGTGAGTCCGAAGAGCAGTGGGACGCTGGGCATCGCCGTCGTCGAAGCGACTGGCGCCATCTTCGTTCATGCCGAGGATCAATGCGGTACGCCGTCAAAAAGGCTTGGTTGCACGAATGGTTCGACGCTCCACGTTCCGGTGAAGGCAGGTCACCGCTATTCGGTCGTATTTCAAGAATCGTGGGACGATGTGGAAAATTCGTCACCGTTTGCATTGGCCTTCACGCTCGATGAAAACTCCGTCTGCGGCAATGCTCTGGTCGAAGATGGCGAGCAATGCGATTTTGGCTTGGCCGACCCCGCCCCCCTCGGATGCGATGCTCAATGTCAATTCGCGGCAGTGCCCGATGAATCGGACAAGTGTCCTGGTTCGATCAGCGCGTTATCGAAGCCGATTGCGGGTTACACGACGGGCTTCGGCGACGACGTACAAGCTTGTGGTTCGCTTTCGGGATCGCCGGATCGGATTTATTCTTTCAGGGCGACCAAATCGGGGACACTGAAAGCGACGCTGGAATCGAGCTTCGACGCTGTGCTTTCCGTGTCGAGCGCGTGCGACATCGGGCCCGTCCCGCTCCTGCGCTGCACGGATGACATTGCCGGACCGGCCACTGCGGAGAACCCGGAATCGGTCGAATGGACCGTCGACATTCCACAGGGAAAAGCGTATGTGGATTATTGGGTCGTCGTCGATGGTTATGGCCCGTCGAGCTTTGGTGCATTTACGCTGAACGTCACGTTCCAGCAGTAGCTCATTGCATTCGTCCCAAGGCTTCACGGCCCGCGGTCTGGTACGTGTCAATCCATCGGTCGAGCTCATTCACATCCACGTCGTGCTCTGCCGCAATCGCCTCTTTGCGCCTGTTGCCCGCAATCGCCACGAGCACCGCTTGCTCCATCTCCGCGACGTTCTTCCGCGGCGCAGGCGCTTCCGCGTCGCTCTTCGCCGCGTCTTTGGTGCCTGCGAGCGGCAATCGCACGGCGGGATCCCCGAGCAGCACGTAACCCTGCAAATCGTTACGGAGCATGAATGTGTGCGCGAACGACGCAGGCGTTATGGTGCATGGACGCGCTTCCACCTCGGCTTCTCGCCGCTCCTCGAAATACGACGACAACAAATGGTTCACTTCGCGATACGCCTGCATGAGTGCATCGTGCGCGACGCCCACGCGACTGCCGTTCACCATGACGTTCAGACTGCTGAAAATGCGTGCCGCTTGGCTTCTGCCTCCACGCTCCACATTGGTAAACGAATACGCCCAAGCCAAGTCCAAGTGCCCAAGGATGGCAAGGGGTCCCTGCGGATTGGCCAGCGCCGCTTTGGGAAGCGCAGCGATAAATGGTTTTTCCCCGTCGACGGGAAGGCTCGCAAGAACATCGTCCGCGCTCTCCCGAAGCCTGCCCAGGGCCGCGAGCTGCTTCAGCCACTTGTAAAAAGCGCTTTTCGATGGAGTTCCGGCACCGAAACACGCGAACATGAACCACAAACCACCCGGCAAAAACGGCGCTCCAGCCACGCTTTCCGCGGTGAGCGTATTCTCCGGGCCGCCCGTCGCATCGAGCAATAGCGCCCCCTGGAGTCGCCGCTGCTCGCTTACGGATGCCCATGGATATTTTGCCGAGCGTCCTATGCCATGACCAACCGATAACAAAACACGCGGCTGCTCCGATGCACAATGGTTCAGCACCTCGCGAACGGTCGACACGTACCTCGTATCGCCCATATCGCCTGCGAAGGGGCGCGATCTCCTCCGCAAAGCCAATTCTCGGCAAGGCTCCACCAATTGAAGATCCGCCTTCCTGGTCTCGGGCGAATCATCCTGAGCCACGAGAAAGTCCGCTCTTGCCCGAGCAAAGGACGTGGGTTCCTTTGCCAAACGAACGACTTTCTCGGCATAGGCCGCGTACCCTGGTGAATCGTCGAAATGAATTCGTCCCACGAACGATCCATTTGCCAGCACGTAACCAAGCTCGGCCGATACGCCGTCGAGGTCGCCGAGGATCAACAAGTAACGCGGCCTCTCATCGGCGGGCAGCCTGTCTTCGTCACGCAATACATCGTTTTTCCAATGGAACGCCTCCTGCACGTTCATGCCGGGACGCGCTCGAAATACCCTGGGTTCGATGCCGCCTTGTTCCGCCGCGCGCAGCTTGCAGAGCGGCGTGATTGCCTCGAGCATCGCATCGCCCGCCTTGGTATCCGGAATGATGATTCCCCACCTTTGACATGACAAATCATTCGGATCGGCGTCGGGTGCGTCGAGCTTCATTGCATCGACGCCCGGGGGCACCTTGTCGGGAAGCGGCGGACGTTCCGCGGATGCAGCGTCGAGTCCTCCATTGAGCACGCGAGCGCCCGAAATGTCTGCCAATAGCAATTCCAGCACGTTCGAATCAGGATTCGTCATCGTGACCTTTTAAGCTTTTGGGATACGCGAGCGCAATTCGTCGCGAATGATGGTGACGAGGTCGCTCATGCTCGAAACTCCATGCGGGTGACGAAGCCGCGCTGTGGGTCGAGGGTATGACAAACTCGGCGAATACGCAAGACTTTGCTAGAAAGTAGTGCGGTCGTTGGATGCCGTTGGGGGATGCCTTTCAATGCGCCAAGATCGAAGGTTTCGGTGCGACGGTGTGCGCCGACCTGGATGTTTGCGAAGCGCGCGTAGGACGCTTCACAACGCAGGTATCGGGTTGCATTTTTCTGTATCAGGATCCATGAAGGTGTTGCATATTGAATTGGCAGCATCGCTTCGTGGAAGGATATCCGACATGCGTATCGCGATCATCGCGCCTGGGAGCCGAGGGGACATTCAGCCGTATGTGCCTTTGGGCGTGGGTTTGGTCCGGGCGGGCCACTCGGTCCGCGTGGTGACGAACGTCGATCATGGGGCGCTCGTGAAGTCGTATGGGCTCGAATTGTGGTCCATGGATATCGATGTGCAATCGGCGCTGCAATCGGACAAGGTGAGCGCTTCGCTGGAGAGCGGAAGTCACATTGCGTCGTTTCGGCAACTCGCTGAAATTGCCAAGCGAGGGACGCGGCTGCTCCTCGATGTGGGGCTTGCTGCATGCAAAGACGTGGATGTCGTCGTGACGGGAATCACGGGTGCATTCATGGCCGAAGGATTTGCCAAGCATTATGGCGTGCCATTGGTGCAGGCGTTCAACGTGCCCTTGACCTCCACGACGGAATACCCGGGAGCGCTCATGCCGGGTTTGTCCTGGGGCCCGTCGATTCGCCGCATTTCCCACGCGATCACGCGACAGGGCATGTGGATGATGATGCGTGCGATGGCCAATGGCGTGCGCCAGGAAAAACTTGGCATGCCGAAAGCGCCGCTCTTCGTGTCCGGTCGTCAATCGGGCATCGTGCCCGGGCCGGTTCTTTATGGATTCAGTGCGGAAGTATTACCGCGATCATCCGATTGGGGTGATGATATCGAGATTACCGGGTATTGGTTCGCAGACGAACCCGAGGGGTGGGCGCCCCCGCGAGAGCTGGAAGCATTTCTTGCTGCAGGTCCCAAGCCCATTTGCATTGGATTTGGCAGCATGAGCCAGCGTGATCCAGAAGCGACGACGCGCCTGGTGCTCGATGCGATCGCGCGTTCGGGACAACGGGCCATTTTGATTGCTGGCTGGGGAGGCCTTCAGGTGAACGAGCGGCCCGAGCATGTTTTCCAGGTCGATTCGATTCATCATTCGTGGCTCTATCCGCGCATGGCTGCGGTCGTGCACCACGGCGGCGCTGGAACGACGTCCGCTGGGCTTCGAGCGGGCGTGCCGTCCATCGTCGTCCCATTTCATGGGGATCAACCATTTTGGGGAAAACGCGTTCACGATCTGGGAGCGGGACCCGCTCCGGTTGCACGAAATCGGCTGACCGCAGAACGTTTGGCAAAAGCCATCGACGTTGCAGTACACGACAAAGCGATGGCCGTCCGCGCGGCCGAGCTAGGTGCGCGAATTCGCAAGGAAAATGGCGTCATGCGTGCCGTCGCGGCCATTGAGCGAATTGCAAAGGGGCGCGAACAGCGCGAGCTGCGAACGGTTTGATGAAAAGGGGAAATCGGGGGGTATGGGGGGGCCGAGCCTCGGCCCCCATCGTAAACAAAGCCTCGCGAAGCGCGCGTCCCACGCGCGCGAAGCGAGCGAGCAAATTCTGGCCCGGATTCAGACCGTTCGTGGCTCTAGCAACTCAAGGAAACGTGAACGACGTGACGTAGTTGGGCGAGCTTGTATCGCAGGTCGAGCTGGTATTGGTCACGGTGCGCGTACCCGTCAGCACGAGATCCATTTGGGCCGGGCGTTTGATGACGAGCGTATACGTCGTGGTTCCCGCGATGTTGTAGGGCGAAGCGCACACGTGGTACGTGCCCGGAGGCGGCGTGTAAATGGGCGCCCAGAAGACGTTTTCCGGCCCCGTACCATTTTGATCGTCCACATCGAGCTCGCCGAAGTCCGTCAAGTTGTTCGGACCTTTGTTGCCGTAATAGATGTGCTTGTTCGTCGGTGTGACGACGTGCAGATCCATGTCGCCCGCCAGGTCCCACGTCAATGTGATTTGCAGATTGCCCGTGCCAACGCACGTGCCATTGACGCATGCTGCGCTTGCCCCGCAGGAATTGCCACATACGCCGCAATTCGCGCTGTCGGTATTGACGTCCGTGCAAACGTTGTTGCATATCATGGCGGGCGGCAAGCAATCGCAGGTGAATGAACCCGGCGTATTCACGCACGTCGTCGGCACCAGGCAATTGTGCGTGCCCATCGCGCATTCATCGACGTCCGTGCACGTCACGCCGTTTCCGGAATAGCCGCCGTTGCACGCGCAGTTGAACGAGCCCGGCGTATTGGTGCACGTCGCATTGTTGTCGCAATTGTCCGTGTTCGTCGCGCATTCGTCGACATCGGAGCATGTCACGCCATTGCCCGAATACCCGCCATTGCACGTGCAGTTGAACGAGCCTGGCGTATTGGCGCACGTCGCATTGTTGTCGCAGTTGTCCGTGTTCGTCGCGCACTCGTCTACGTCGGCACACGTCACGCCGTTACCGGAGTAGCCAACGTTGCACGCGCAATTGAACGAGCCGGGGATGTTGGTGCACGTCGCGTTCGTGTCGCAATTGTCCGTATTGAGCACGCATTCGTCGATATCCGTGCACGTGACGCCGTTGCCCGTGAAGCCCGGATTGCACGCGCACGTAAAGGATGCGGGGACGTTGGTACACGTCGCACTCGGATCGCAGTTGTCCGTGTTGTCCGCACATTCGTTGATGTCAATGCAGAAGCTGCCATTGCCGGCATATCCCGCATTGCAGGTGCACGAGAACGACCCAGGAAGATTGGCGCATACCGCATTCGGATCGCAGTTGTCCGTGTTCGTCGCGCATTCGTCGATATCGGTACACGTCACGCCGTTTCCGCTGTACCCGGCATTGCAGACACACGCAAACGAGCCTGGCGTATTGATGCACGTAGCATTGGCATCGCAATTGTCGGTATTGGTCGCGCATTCGTCGATGTCGACGCATCCCGCGCCATCGCTCGTAAAACCATTATTACACTCGAAACCGCACATCCCGTCGGCACACGTGACTTGGGCGTTTGCAACGGGGGGACACGCAGCGTCGCACATTCCACAATGCGAAACGTTCGTCTGCAAGTCGACGCAGCTCGTTCCGCACAACGTCGGCGTTCCAGCGGGACAACCATCCATGCACACATATTGGCCGCTGCCCGCATCCAAGCCGCATAGCGGCGTCGGCGAGGAGCATACCGTGCCACATGCACCACAATTTTGTGACGTCGTCGTATCCGTCTCGCAACCATTGGCGGGATCGTTATCGCAATCGGCTGTATTGGCTGCACATGCGCCAATGACGCACGCGCCTCCCACGCAGCTCACCGTGTCCACATTGGGCAACGCCCCGCAATCCGTCCCGCAAGCCCCACAATTCGCCGTATCCGTCTGCGTGTCCGTGCACACGCCATTACACAATTCCTCGGTGGGACCATTACATCCGGCACCCCCACCAGCTCCGCCCATACCGCCCGCGCCCGCCATACCGCCCGCGCCGCCCATGCCGCCCGCGCCGGCACCTGCCATGCCTCCAGCGCCGGCCTTGCCACCCTCACCGCCAGCGCCAGCCTCGCCGCCTTCGCCACCGACGCCCGAGGAGCTTGCCGCGCCCGTACCCGTGGCCGTGGAGCTACCCGTGTCGCCGCAAGCCGAGGCGAGCAGGCCCGTAGCGAAAACGACAACCCAATTTTCAAAAATCCGCGAATGTCTCATCTTCGTGCGAGAAACTTCATCACGAGATGGATTCGGCAGTCAACAGGAATTTTTACCCGACGATCACTTGTCGAATATGTTCACATCGGCAAGAAGTTGGTCAATTCGACGCGGCCGCGCCAATCCGAAACCGCACGCGAAGCCCCCGCGCCGTATCGGCCACGAGCATACGTCCATCAGGCGAAATCCACAAATGCTCGGCGTGGTCGAGCGGCAACCGCGCCCGCCCTTTCACGCTGCCATCCTTTGGATCGGCCAGCAATACATGACCATGCTCATCCGCACTTGCAAGGCGATCACCAGCGGGCGCAAAAACGAGCGCCGTGACCTTGCCCGAAAAGGACTCCGCCACGAAATGCGTGCGGTCCTCGGTCCACGACATGATGCGAATTCGACCGTCGGTTCCGGCAGCAGCGAGCCATTTCTCGTCCGGCGAAAGCGCCTTGATGGCCGAAAGGCACCCCGGCGAACGATCCTCGACGTCTCGAGGGTTGCGCAAATCCCAAATCGAAAGGTGACACTTGTTTCCAATAAAGCTCGACGCAGCTATACGCACTCCATTTCGATCCGAAACGGGCTTGGTGACATATCCCGCGCGATCGCCATCGTGATCGCGTACTTCATACGTCGCACCGCCCCCAGGCGGCGTGTAATACGCGAGCCGTGGCACTTTGCCCTTGGGCAGCTCGGCTCCCGTCACGGCATTGAACCGTCGCAGCTCCGGGTGATTGTAACCTTGAAAAAGCACTTGCCCGGACGTTGGCAGCACACTCGCAATCCCACCACCCTGCCCACCTGCTCGAATCGACCATCGCTCCGAGCCGTCTTTCGTATCGTAAGCTCGAAAAAGCGCGTGCATCGACGTCGCCGCAACAATCGTGAAAAGAGACGTTCCGTCGGGTGAAAACACCACCGTGTGGTCCTGCGGATTGAAAAAATCGTAACGATTGCGTGGCTCGGGCCAACTGCCATGAGCAATGCCCAAACGAACGCATGACGAATCACTTTCGATGCGCAATCGGCCTTCGTTTCCAAGCGTGACCCAATAACGCCCGTCGGCGCTGCGAGCTACGACCTTGGGAGATCGCTGAAACACAGGAACGACGCTCTTGCCGTCGAGCGATCCGATTTCGAGTCCATGTTTTCCATCGAAAATAACGCGATGATTGCCCGGCGATAGGGATCGAATGCGCGTACCAAAGCGTAATTCGGCACCGTCACGAGCTCGAATGATGTAATCGACGAGGCGCGTGTCCGGCCCCGTGAGGTATTCGCCATCTCGCGTGAAAATCCAACCAGTCCCGGAACCTTGGGGCTTGCGCCACGACCGCTCGGCACGATCCAAATCCCACAGGCTCAAATCGGGCGACGGACATTTCCACATTTTATTGGAATCGCTCGATAACAAGGTTACGCACATCAACACTTCGAGCACCGCTTTGCGGCCGTCGTGCGAAAGGTGCACCATTTGAGCGTCGCCGACGCTGGGAATGTGCACGACGCGCTCGAACGTCTCCAGCGAATACACCGAAAGCTCGCCTTTTTGCAGCAATGCGAGGCGCTTGCCATCGCCCGAGATCGATGCGCTGATCGACGTCTGGACTTCTGGAAACCGATGCAACACGCGTCCCGAGGCAACGTCCCACACTTCGGGAATCGATGCCTGCTTCCCAGGTTTGTCCTGATTGATGAAGACGACGGCGCGTTCGTTGCCAGGTAAAAACTTGGCTTCGTGCTTGATGGCGGTTACCGACGTTTTCGTATGCGTACCCGCGGCGAGATCCCAAGTATGGCCGTGCGCAACGAGTTTTTTGCTGTCCGGCGTAAACGAAATGCCGTCCCCGATTCCATCGAATTTCTTTACGCCGCCTTCGCCACTGGCGCGCACGAGCCACATGCTCGGTACGTCGAGCGCCGATGTTTCTTTGCGAGGTTCGAATCCGACGACGGCCAGCCATTGATCGTCGGGCGACACAGCGACTTTGTGAACGCGTTCGAGGCGCGTGCCCAAATCGATGCGGCGTTCGAGCACCCCGGTGCTGGCGCTCCAAAAAATCACGCCCTCCTGGGTCGCGCTCACGATACGCTCGCCGTCGCTCGACCACGTGAACGCGACATATCCACGCATCGCAAAGCGATCATCGCCGCGAACATCGATGACGCCAAGCTCCCCTTCGGCGTCGGGCGGAGGCGTTTGTCCGGGCGGGACAATAATTTCGGCCGCCTTTTCGCAAGGTTCGGGGGCGACCGTGGGGGTTGTCCGGGCGAACTCGACGGGCCTCGGCGGCGGCTCGCTGTAGCGATGCAAGCACCCGCTGGCGACTAGCGCAATGGCAAGCGCGGCGTAACGCATGGCCGCAAGCTCAGCCATTCAGCATGTATTTGAATTCGCGCACCGCTTCGGTCCGCACTTCCGGCGATTTGTTCATCAATTTGAGGACCACGGGCGGGTTGTCGCGCAGATCTGGCAATTTGCCGGCCATGACGAGCAATGATTTCGCCGCATTGAGCCGAATGAGCGGCACTTCACTGGTTTCCACGGCTCGCAAAAGTGCGTCTCGTGCCTCGGGAGCGCCACTGTCGCGGAGCGCCGCGATTGCATCCAATTTGAACACGTCGACTTCTGCCACTTCGAGCACTTTGATGATGTTTTCGATCGCTTTCGGATCGCCGTCGATGCGATAACATGCCAAACTCAAGGCCACCAGAGGCCCACCTTCGAGGCCGCGTTCTTTGCCTTCGAGCGATTGCATCAATTCGCGGATGCGCGGCAGAGCCTTTTGCGACTTGATCACGCCCAGCCCCACGGCCGACCGCGTATCGCTCACGGAGAGCCGCTCGAGCATCATTCGTTCGGCTTCGTCTTGCTCGTACCCTTGCAAGCGCGAAAGCGCGGCCGTGTCGGGGCCGCTCAAGGCGGCATCGGCACCGGTACCGAAAAATGAACTGAGGAATCGCTGGTAATCGCTGGTTGCCATGGGAGTAGCGGGTCTGTGCCACCAAAAGTCGGGCGCGTCAAGGCGAAGGCGGCGGCGCGGGCACGACGACTTCGACGATGTTCACGCCAGCGGCCTGCAAAATCGGTTTTTCCGTCGTGAAGTACACGCTGTTTGGATTTGCCGCATCACTCACGTAAACGGTCACGGGTTCGCCCGCACGCGGCCCGCCCGTGCCATATTGCGATGCGACCTGATTTGCATAATTCGTGGACGATTCAACCCAGACCGGCTTGGATTGCTCCCACGCCATATTCTGGCCATTGACGAACGCTTCCGTGGATTGCCCACCGAGCGTATTCTCCATGGTGGAGTTGCCATTGGCAAGCGCGGCATCGCGCGAGCCGGGGCCCGTCCAAAATGCTGGGTTTTCCCCAGGCGCAAAGTTGTCCGGGTTGGCCATGCGCGCCTGCAATGTCGTCGTGGCCGTCGATCCAGGCAGTTTGGCGAGAACGCTCGAAGGAAGCGAAGATTCGATCCTGGCGCCGCCCCACTCACCCAATTTGCCGCCAAGCGCCGAACCAATCTGCTCACCAATGACTTCGCCGACGACGCGACCCTTGTCGCCTCCAATGGCATAACCAATGTCGCCGCCATATTTGGTACCAAGCTCGCCGCCGATGTACCCAAGAGCGAATCCACCGAGCGCCGCACCAATACCAACCGTGAAAATGGCACCGCCCGTGGCAATTACAGATCCAATGATCGCCGCCCATTCGAGCGTCGTCACGAGCCACCCAGGAACCTCGCTCTCGAGCGGCAAATACGTGCCCTTGGGACCACCAAAAAAGACATCCGGCTGTCCCTCGCGAATCGGACCGGAACATACCGTCTTGTCCGTCCTTCGCGCAGCGGGAGCCTGATTGATGAATACCGTCAGGCTCCCCTCGGCAATGAGTTTTATGGCGTGATCTTTACACGCCACGGTATCGAGCGTCGCTCGCGCAGCCGGTATCGCCGCATCGCCTAAAAATGTATTCGGTGAGCCTATCATTATAGGCCCACTGGGTCCAGCATCGATGATGGACCCTATCTTCATGCCCGCAAGGCCAGTGCCCGCAACGGTCGCAATAGCGCCACCAATGAGCACCGCAGCCGCTCCACCCGTCGCGACCGTCGCGCCAGCAGCAACAATGCCGACCGCGACGATCGCCGCCCCAAGCGCAAGCCCCAAAAGGAGCCCCTTCAAGGCGCACGTGTGGCCTATTTCATCTCCAAGCCGCGCAGCTTCAAGCGGTGTTACGCTCATGGCCGCTCACCCTGCCTAGTTTTCGCCGCGTTCCCCAGGTATCTTCACAGTGCTCAGAATGCGATTCATGATCGCATCCATATCGACACCCGCCGCGCGCGGCGCTGTCGACGTAATGCTCAACACGAGGCGTTTGCCCGTGGCGCACATTACCAGTCGTTGGTCGACCAGACCCTTGTTGCCCTTCCACGTGAAGCGCAATTCGATGGCGGGCAAACCGCTCACCGTGATGTCCGATCGCTTTTGTAGGCTGAACTTGTCAAGTCGCTGAGCAAGTTCGACGAGGTTTCGGTCGGCATACCCCGCAAGGTTTTCGCCCGGCAAGAGCTTGTCGCGCGTGCAGACGACGTTCGGTGCCGTGGTTTGTCCTGGCGCAACCGGCGCGGCAAAAGCCCCCACGGACTTGTCGTCCCAGTCGCGCGGAACTTCAAAGCTGATGTCGGGGTGCTCGTAACGAGGCATCTTGCGTCCTTTCCGTGTCAGCCGACGGGCATGCCCGGAATGATCTTGTTGAAGACTCCAGCGCCGTCGCCTTGGTAAAGCGCGACGCCATGCTGCTCGAGCGCCACCGCTCGCGCATCCATCGGCTTGTATCCAAGCGCGAGGTTGTGCGCAATCGCGTTGTTCACAGCGTCCCCGTCAACCACTTGCCCCGCCGCCTGCGTGCGGAGCGCCATGTATTGCTGCACCCCACTCGGCAACGCCGCGCCAGCCGCCGCAGATGCAACCGCTCCGCCGACTTTGCCGAGGTGGAAAATGCCCGCCTCGTTCCCGGCGCTCAAGAGCCCCGCAATATCCTTGCCCGTCACGCTTCCCGTAATGGGATTCGTCAGCACGGCACCGAGCAACTTCTGGCCAGGCGGCGTCTGCAAAAGCGCCCCCGGACCTCCCTCGATGACGTTCTTGACCTGCCCGTACATCTGAATCGCCTTCGTCGCCATATCCAGATTGAGCGCCGACTTCATCGCCTCGGCTGCATCCGTGACCGCTCCGGCACCCATCACCGCAGCACCAATCGCGGCCGCCACACCCGCTCCAATGCTGATCGCCGAAGGCGCTCCATTCGGATTCGCCGGAGGCGGCATCGCTCCAAGGAACATGCTGACTTCCTTGAAACCACCCGGCTCTTCCACCGTCCCCTGCCCCGAAAGCTTGCTTTGCGGGTCAATCGTCTCGCCGCCCGTGCCGGGTCCTCCCGGAGGCGCGGGGCTCTGCGCCGGATCCATCGTCGGAACCGTCGCCGCAAGCGCCGAATCGCAATTGACGTACACGTTCGGAATGCCGTCGATGTACACCGTTTCGCCGGAAAGCTTCAGCACACCATCGGCCGTCAAAAGCAGCGCGCCCTTGCTGTCGATGCTGATGCCGTCCTTCGTGAAAACAATCGACGCAACGCTGTTCGTGATGGTGATGTTCTGATCCTTGTCGAGCGAATACCCAACGCCCAGCGTGCCCACCTGCGCGCTGATGAGCTCTCCCGCGCTCACCGTATCCGCTTTGCCAATGACCGAGCTTCGAGCAATGCCAATGTTGTTGCTCTGCACCTTGCCAATCGTGTGGCTCTGATTCTCGATCACGCTGAAGCTCTGGTTGGCTCCAACACTTACCGAGTCGTTTGAAGTGATGCTCGCCGACCGATTATTGAGCACCGTCGAGCTCTGATTGTTCTTGACAAGCTCGGTGAAATCCTTTTGCGCCTGGAAGTGGATCTCTTCGCGCCCCTTCGCATCTTCGAAGGACAGCTCGTTGAAGCCGCCAGCACCTGGCGATGTTTCACTCTTCCAACCGCTCTTGGTTTTGTTGTCGGGCAGTTTGTAGAGGACTTGCCGGGTTTGGCTGAAGACGCGCCCCGTGACGACGGGCCTGTCAGGATCGCCCTCGAAAAATTCGACGAGAACCTCTTGACCCACGCGCGGCAAGTTCAGCAGACCGTAACCTGCGCCCGCCCAACCTTGGCTCACGCGGATCCAGCAGGAGCTGCCGTCGTTGTAGCTGCCTTCGCGATCCCAATGGAACTGCACGCGAATGCGGCCGAATTCGTCGACGTGGATCTCTTCGCCGGCGGGGCCCACGACGACCGCGCTTTGCACGCCTTGCACACGCGGCCTCTGCGTGAGCCGCTCGGGCCGATACGGTACGTCCGAATAAACCGCCTCGCCCGTCATCGTCCACTCGTCGTCGGGCGTGCCTTCGATGTTGCTCTCAATGACTAGCAATTTCTTGCCCGAGATGTCTCCGCGCGGATGCGGCGTGATCGTCATCAAGGATCCGGGGGACAAATCCACGACGTTTGTCTTGAACGCCACCACGCGCCGAGCTCGTCGCGCCGCATCGAGCTCCCGCGTGACGCGCGCCTTGCCTTCCTTCTCGTTTGTCCGAGCGATACCCCTGTCATCGGCGACCGGCGTGTCTCCGCCCAGTCCCGGCTCGACCCAAAACGAACCTGGCTCGTAGTGATACTGCTCGTACGCAAGCTCGGTCTTCGCGCGAGCTTCGGCGAAGAGTTGGTAATCGAGGTTTTTGCGGAAGTCGAAGTCGCGGAACGTGAAGCGACCGGGGGTGACCTTCTGCGTGAGCTTGACTCTGGTGACGAACTCTTTTTCAGCTTCCTGGTTTGGATTGTCCACGAAGGGCAGAGCGGGACGCGGACCAGGAGCCGTGGGTTCGTCCGTCAAAACCAGCTTCGTGACGGTCGGTTCATGCGTGAAGTAGTACGTGATGCCCGCTTCTTCCAACATCCGGCAGATGAAGGCGAAGTCGGTCTCGTTGTACTGCACGCGGTACTCGTGCTCGGGGTAGGAAGCCGACAACTTGAGCACCGGTTCGATCTGCCATTCGGTCAACACCTTTTGCACGATGTCGGGAATGGTCTGGTGCTGGAAGATGCGGTTGTTGCGGCGGAGCGTCGTGCGCCAAAGGGCGGGGACGATCTTGATGAAGTACGTCGACAAACCCATCGATTCGGTTTGCACGAGCTCCATGTGCGAGCAGATGCCGGTCCAGACGCGGTTTGTCGTGGTCAACCAGGCGACGCCGCTGTTGAATCCGAAGCCCGCGCCATTGTCGACGATGCTTTCCAAGTCGATTTCGTCGAGGGGAGAGCGAGCGAGGATGTCTACTTCGAAGAGAGTCGATATCTCTTCACGGATGGCAAAGTGCCGAACCGAAAGCGAGTCTTCTCCCGATGCGAAGGAAAGCTCGAGCAAGGGCATAGTTGCAGACCTTAATGGGTTTCGTTCATGAGCTCAACTGAATTGAGCGCGGGTTAAATACCAATTCGTTCGGCGACCTTTTTTTGCCACGACGCTTGCGGCGAATCTGGAGCGACGCGCTGCGTAACGAATGTGCGCAAATCGAGGCCTGCGGAGGTCTTCACGTTCGGGTCGGCACCTCGTTCGAGCAGAGCATGGACGCGGTCGAATTGATGCAGTGAGCCAAAGAGGTAGGCCGCCGTTTGCCCCGAAGGACCCGTCTTGTTTATGTCGGCACCTCGATCGAGCAGCAGCAGAATATTGTCCCATTGCTGATGAAACACGAGGCGCGTGAGGATCGGCTCTTTGGCTTGATCCAGAAGATTCGGGTCACCGCCCTTGTCGAGCAAGAGCGCCAGAAAGCGCGAATCTGGTTTGATTGCGGAGAGCATCAGCGGCGACGCGCCCGAAGGCGTCAGCACATTCGGATTCGCTCCTGCATCGAGCAATGCACGAATGGCCACGTCGTTTTCGGCCGTAATGTAGTACATCAGCAGGTTGACGTTCCCAGGCGCCATCGTATCGAGGTCGACGTCGATCGCTCGAAGTTGCGCCACATCGCCCGCTTCGGCCGCCGCCGCAGCTCGGCGCAGCGCTGGATCCTCGAATACCTCCGCTACGGGCGGGATGCTGATTTCGGCAGTTTCGTCCTTCATTGCGGCAACATCCTCGCGATCGTGGCCATGTCCTCGGTCTTCTGGAATTCGATACCATCGATGTAGCGCGAATGGCGATCCACACCTTCCATCGCGTTCATGGCGCCGTTGGCGAGCCACGCAGCCGGCGAGAGATACCTGAGCCACCCCAATCGATTCATGCCCGGCGAATCCGTGAAGCTCGTATTCCCAGCTTCGGTGTTCATGCGAACCGCCGGGATGTCGTATTGGGTGCCTACGGCGTCCGGCATCATGCCGCTGATGAGGCTGTTTTCCTGCAAGCCCGTGAGGATTTCGCCGTCGTTGCGATAATTGGAGACGCCCGAAGCGGCATTGCGATCGAGGCCATAAAGTCCGTAGGTGTTGTTGTGGATGCCCGCCGCATTGAACGTCGTCGCGTTGCCGCCCGTCGCCATCGCACCCGTCGCCGCGAGACCTCCGCCGAGCGAATGCCCCGTGTATTCGACGTTGGCCGTACCTGGCCTGCGCGTCGCGAGCAACGGCCGCTGCTTGCGCGTGCTGCGGTGAGCCTCGGCCCATTCCCTGCGGCAAGTTGGCCTTGAACCAGTCACCGGTCGTCGCCGGCTCGGTTCCGCGATAGGCAACGACGACCGATCCATCGATATCGGATTGATACACCGCTGCAAAAAATCCAGTCGACGGGTTGTCGATGTTTTCGAGCCGCGTCCACCCCTCGGGCGCACCTTCCGTGTTGTACGCATCCGCCGCAAGACGCGCTCGCTCCACCGCCTGATTGTTCCGTTCGAGCCTGTTTGCCGCATTGAGCAATGCATCACGCTCGGGCCCCGGCGGCATGCTCTCGGCCAATTCACGCGCCGCAGCGATCATCGCAAGCCGCTTCAAGTACCGCAGCAGTTTGCCATTCTTGTTGAAATAAACATTCGGCTTGCCGTCGATCACGACGTCCTTGCCGGAAAGCTTCATCGCTTTCTCGGACTTCACCGTCATGTTCTTTTTCGAATTGATGAACAACCCGTCGGGGGTCAGGGTAATCGAGGCCACGGAATTCGTGTAGTATATCGTTTGGTCCTTTGCATAAAGGAACCCAACGCCTGCTGGCCCCACGTTCATCATGATGACGTCGCCCGCATGAATGGCGTCCGTCATACCAATGCTCGATGTCCGACTGTCGCCAATGTTGTTGCTCTGGGCCTTGCCAATGGTGTGGCTCTGGTTCAGTCCCACGCTAAAACTTTGACTACCACCGACGGTCCACGAATCGTTGCTGGTGACGCTACCCGTACGATTATTTAGAACGTTGGAGCTCTGATTGTTCTTGACAAGCTCCGTATAATCCTTCTGCGCCTGGATGTGGATCTCTTCGCGACCCTTGGCGTCTTCGAAAGACAATTCGTTGAAGCCTCCAGCGCCGGGGTACGTCTCGGTCTTCCACCCGCTCTTCGTCTTGTTGTCAGGCAGTTTGTAGAGCACTTGGCGCGTTTGACTGAAGACGCGTCCGGTCACGACGGGACGATCCGGATCGCCCTCGAAAAACTCCACGAGCACTTCTTGGCCGACCCTGGGCAAACTCAAGAAGCCGTATCCCGCGCCAGCCCAATTTTGACTCACGCGCATCCAGCACGAGCTGTTGTCGTCGTACTTGCCTTCGCGATCCCAATGGAACTGCACGCGTACCCGGCCAAACTCGTCGACGAAGATCTCTTCGCCCGGAGGTCCCACGACGACGGCGCTCTGCACGCCCCGAATCCTCGGACGCACCGTGCGTCGCTCGGGCCGATACGGCGCATCCGCGTACACGGCTTGCCCGGTGATCGTCCACTCTTCGCCCGGTGCGCCCTCGAGCTCGCTGTAGACCGCCAAGAGCTTTTTGCCAGAAATGTCTCCGCGCGGATGCGGAGTGACGCTCAGCAAGATGCCAGGTGATAAATCCAGGACGTTTGTCGTGAACGCCACGACACGCCGGGTTCGTCGCGCACCTTCGAGCTCGCGGATGACTCGACCGGTGCCTTCCTTGTCGTTTGTCCTGGCGATCCCCTTGTCGTCGGCGACGGGTGTGTCGCCGCCCTGCCCCGGCTCGAACCAGAACGCGCCTGGATCGTAGTAGTAGTGTTCATACGCAAGCTCGGTCTTTGCGCGAGCTTCGCCGAAGAGCTGGTAGTCGAGGTTTCTGCGGAAGTCGAAGTCGCGGATGGTGAAGCGTCCGGGTTTGACCTTTTGCGTGAGTTTGACCTTGGTGACGAATTCTTTTTCGGCTTCTTGGTTGGGATTGTCGACGAAGGGAAGCGCGGGGCGCGCGTCGGGAACGAGCGGCTGATCGGTGAGCACGAGTTTCGTCTTGGGGGGCTCGTGCGTGAAGAAGTACGTGATGCCTGCTTCTTCGAGCATGCGGCTGATGAAGGCGAAGTCGGTCTCGCCGTACTGCACGCGGTACTCGTGTTCCGGGTAGGTTGACGAAAGCTTCAGCTCGGGCTCGATCTGCCATTCGGAGAGCACCTTCAGCACGATGTCGGGGATCGTCATGTGCTGGAAGATGCGGCTGTTGCGACGGAGCGTGGTTCGCCAGAGCGCGGGCACGATCTTGATGAAGTACGTGGACAAACCGATCGATTCGGTCTGCACGAGCTCCATGTGGGAACAGATGCCCGTCCAAACTCGGTTTGCGTTCGTCAAGTAGGCGACGCCGCTGTTGATGCCAAAGCCCGCCCCGTCGTTGACGATGGCCTCGAGGTCGATTTCGTCGAGCGGTGAGCGGGCGAGAATGTCGACCTCGAAGAGAGTCGATATCTCTTCACGGACGGCGAAGTGCCGAACCGACAGGGTGTCTTCTCCCGACGCGAAAGAAAGCTCGAGCAAAGGCATACGATGCTGAGCGTAAGCGAAAGCGAATCAGGGGATCAAGGGGGACGTGCCTCACCCCCTAGCCCCCTCTCCGCAAGCGGAGAGGGGGGAACATGCCTCACCCCCTAGCCCCCTCTCCGCAAGCGGAGAGGGGGGAATGAGCCTCCCCCTCTCCCGATAGGGAGAGGGGGTCGGGGGGTGAGGTCTTCTCCCCCTCTCCCGATAGGGAGAGGGGGTTGGGGGGTGAGGTCTTCTCCCCCTCTCCCGATAGGGAGAGGGGGTTGGGGGGTGAGGCTCACTTCCCCGCGGCCGCTCGAATCGCATCCATCTGGTACGAGCGCCCCAAGGCCACGGTGCGAAGCGCGTACGAGCTCGTGTCGTACGGATCCTGCTGCAAGTGAGCCTCGACGATGAGCCGAACCTTCATCGAAACGAGCATCGGCAACGTTTGGTCGAGCGTCTTGGGCATGTACACCGGAATCGACGCCTCCGACGCCTGTCCCTTCATGCCCCCTTCAGCCGGTATCATCAATAGCGCCCGAATGAACTCACCACCGAAAACTTTACGTATGGCATAACGGCGCTGCTCCAAAAGAAGCCGCTCGACATGCCCATCCAAATACGTCGCAGGGAGCGAACGGTTCGATTCCCGAAATTGGCCGCGAAGATCACGCGTGAGCTTGTCGACGATACCCGTCGAACCTTGCAAGTACGGCGTCTTGAGGAGCTCGGTCATCGAATCGACCATTTCCTTGAGCCGCTTGTCCGAGCCCAAAAACGGCGTCATCGCCACGATCATCGCCTTGAGCGTCTCTACTTCGTCGAATGGAAATCGCAATTCACCACCCGTGAGCGCGAGCGGCGGCGTGAATCGGCCTCGTTGATTCACCGCGTCATTGACGATCCGCGAGATGCCCGATGGATCCACCATCTCGCCGTCGGACAAAATGCCGAAAACATTGTGGCGCGTTCGCGCTTTTTCGGGATCTTCGGCGCCAAGGTCCCGCCGCGGATCCGCAGGCTCGAAGTCGAGCTCCGTGACGAGCTCCTCCCAATAGCTGCGAATACGCGGCACGAAGCTCTCCTCGTACCAAATGAGGTCGAGGACATCCCCGTTGGACGGCCGAGGCGGCTTGTTCGACGTTGGTGACGGAGTCAGCGGCTTGATGGCCGGTTGCGCCGCCGGCGCCGAACGCACCTGCGCATCGGCAGCGGCATCGCTCAACGCCGCGGCGGTCCCAGGCTTGGCCGAGCTCGACGCGGCTACGGACGCCGTAGCAACGACCGCAGCGCCAACACCAAGTCCCACGGCGGCAGCAACTGCGCCCGTCGGCGGCCCAGACGCCCACGGACTGCTCGATGGCTCCGCCGTGCCGCGTGGGGACGCGACAGCAACCGGTGGCGGCGGCGGCACGGCTGCCGGCGGAGGTGGCACGGCTGCCATGGCGCTCGGAGCCACCGCCGGCGGCTTCATGGGCGGCGCTGGACCGCCCGCCACCGGTGCAACCACCGTTCCCGGAGGCGCCTTGGCGGGAGGAGGTCCCCCCATGGGCGGCGCTACGGGCAGCGCCGTCGCAGGCCCAGTGCTCATGGGCCACGGCATCCCCGAAGGCGTAACCGGCGCCGACGGCACCGCCTGACTAGGCCGATCCTTGAACCACGACGGCCCCGTACCACTCGACGGCTCACTGCTCGCCGGAGCTTGATCCGCTCGAAGAAACGGCAGTGCCGCATCGCTCGGGCGCGGCGTGGGCGCTGGCGGACGCGCAGGATTGTTGTCCGCTCCAACGAAAGGCATCACGCGAGAAACCGATGTCACCCCCGGAACGAACGTCTTCCCTACCGGCCGCTTCGTCTCGCTCTGCGGGATGATCGTCCTCGTCCCATTCGCGACATCCTCATCGTCGTCCGCCCCCGACACGGGCACTGAAACGCGCGGCACCGGCGCCGCTGCATCTTCGATCATCGTGACGGAAATCCGTCCCGCCTCCTGCGCATGCCGAAGCCCGACGCTCCCGCGCCACGCCACGACGCATACGCCTCGATCCGTATCGATGAGCAGCGTATCGGCCACGAACGACACTTCCTCGCGCTCCCCCGTCGCCCGTTCCACCAGCGCGCGCGGTTTCAGCCCAGGCAGACTCGTGACCAAGTACGGGTGTTCGGGGTGCAGGTTTTCGAGGATGATGCGCTCGTTTTGCCGGATCTCGGCAACTTGCTGATCCGGCGGAGCAGCTTGGAAGAACATCGGATCGAGCCCCTCGGGGAGAGGCTTGTCCGACCATCCAGGCTGCGGAAACGTCCCAGCAAGCCGACCGAGCCGCGCCGCTCGTCCCGGCCAGCTTGGCGCAACGGGCCCATAACACACGGGCACGAACACGTCCGATCGTTTGGATACAAAGAGTCCCGGGGGTTGCAAGTTGGGGATCGCAACGATTCCGTACGCATCTGGCTGCGCATCGAAGCGGATGCCGATGGGGTTTGCCGAATCGGGACCGCCGGCCGCGCGTTCCCAGGACAGGCGCGACTTGGTGAAGCGTTGCCCTTCGAGGAGCTGTCCGTCATGAATGCGAAAACCGCGATCGCAGAACACTTCGATGGACTTGTCGAAGTCGCCGACGATGATCCGCGTCGCGAGCGACCGAACGGGCTGCTTGTTCGGCGCATAGGCATGCCCGACGAGCATCACATCGGCGCGCGCTTTGTAGGGCGCTTTGTCGCTGGGCGCCACGACGCTGCGAGTCGGGTCGTCGTTCCAGTAGCCGTCCTCTTCGTTCGCTCCATCCTGTTCTTCAGCGAGCGACACCCTGCTGGGAGCAAGCACGAAGGTGGCTTTGACGACGACCGTTTGCGCATGCCGGCCATCCTGCGATTGCCACACGAAGGCCCAAGCCTGCAGCGGGCAGAGCGACACCAAGTCCATCGCCACCGAGGGTATCAGGATGTGATGATGAAAGGCAATCTTTAGAGCAGGCGGCGCGTTTCGAGGAGGCAAGGCTGCGCGCAGTCAGCACGTGTCTGCAATGTCGGAAGCCATGGCAAGCTCGCCGAGGGCCGTGTTCGTGGCGCGGAGCGTCGTTTCCGGACGCCTTGCATGGCATGTCAGCGCCCGAAGACGCCATGTCAGCGCGCAGGAATGGGTTGTCGCGGCTCCAAGGATGGGTTGCCTGAGCGGCGACGACCCATGTTCGGGAAGCCCAGTTACGTTACAGAGGCTTCTGCAGCCGTTATAGACGGTACCGCGCCCGTTTCATCAACCCGCCCCCTTATTCTTCCTCGCCCGTCTCCTCCACCGCTCCCGCCGCCTCTCCCTTCCCGCCCTTTCGAGTGCGACCAAATAAGCTTCGCAGCCCAATGATCGACGGCGCCGGTATCGCCGGGTCCACCCGCCGCGCATCCTCGACCGCATCCACGAATTGCTCGAAAAATAAAAGCGCAATCCCGTCCCACGTATCCACATCGGATTGCGTCACCGTCGGCGCAGGCGCGACCGCATCCGCCTCGCGCTTCGCCACGCGCGCCGCCGCCGCGAGATCACGTAGCTTCTGAATCGAATTCGCATTCAGCTTGTTCCGCGCCAATCGAATTTTCATCCCATCCGTCGGCTCCGCGAGCATCTTTTCCGCGACGACACACATCGCATCGAGCGCATCCGTCATCGGAACTTGCGTGTCGGGCGTCGCGTAAGCACCATCCACTCGCGCTTTCCACGCGGGGATTCCAGCGGCCACGTTCACGAGCCCCGTATAGAGCCGTTCACGCGCATTCTTCACTTGACCCATCAATTCGTCCGCAGTCGACGACCGCACCTGTTTCGTCGCCGCAGCAAGCGATTCCCCTTTCGTCATCGCATCATGTCGGATCTCCGCTTCGCGCCCCGCCCATGCAGCAATGCGTAACCAATCCGCTCCCACGAATCCAAGGCATTCCTTTTGCTGATCGGTTGCCGTGGCAAGCCAATCCGCCATGATGCCATAATTGCGCGCAAGCTCTTTCACGAGCCTCGGCGTACCAATGCGCCGCCCCTTGGCGATGAAGTGATCATTGCCGAACCCTTCGAGCTCGAGACGCGCCTCGTCTTCGGTTGCGGTACCCAGGCGCTGAACGATGTCAGACAAAGTGTACACGGTGTTTTCGCTCATGGGCCGACTTTACCGAAGAGCGAGATCCAGGTAAATATGGATTTTTGACATGAGCCGAAAAACCGAACGACCCTTGCGTACGCTCGTGATCCAAGGCTTCGAGCGCCCGGGGATTGTATAGAAAAAGCTCTACACCGCCCTCGTCTTCGAGGGGTAACAGCTCGCCAAACGCGTCCAGCATGTCCCGCGGTGCATCCACCGCCGAGCGCCGAAACACCAGTATGCCGGACATGAACATGAAGGGCGCATCCGAAGGTTCGCACCCTTCACGCTTCGTTGCTCGCACGCGTCGTACCCGAACTGGTTTCCACTTCTTGCCTTGGGGTTTGCCGTTGAGCCGATCCAAGGCCTCATACGTATCGTCATCGACCCACGTAACTATCTCGTAGCCCTTTGTGGGTCTGTATTCATAGAGGTACATTGAAGAACGTCCCGTTTTCTAGGGCTTCCGCCCCTTGCCAGGTCGAGAACGGGAAGCCCTCGTGGGGTGTGGGGCTAGCCCCACTTTGGTTCCGGCTACGCCAAGTTAGGTTGCCACACCGTGCTCCGACAACCGGACCTCACTCGAACGCGGCTTCCGTAGGTTTCCCTTCGATTCGAGTGCCCCAGATTCCGCAAGGACGATCAACCGGCGGACATGGACGCGGACGCGGGTCTCGTCAGAAAGCGGAAAGCCGCCAGCTTCAACCGCGTCGAGAACAACTCGTGCCGCCTTTTGCCACTGATGTCGAGCGTGTTTGAGCAGAGTCGCGTCGATGCTGTCCAGAGCGGCAGCACCAAGCGACATTGCGAGCGCGGTCTCTTCCTCGTCGGGAGACGCGGACAATTCATCCCAATCGTCGAGCAATAACATTCCACCCTCGTGTCGGTAGTTTCAATGATTTAGTCATGACAAACTTCTCCCATCGCCATCACCATTCCACAGGATTGCCGCCGCATGCCTCGGTGACGAACCCCCTCGCGCAATTTTCCACCTCGTTATGGCCTCCCGTCAGCCCGCGCGCCGGTTTGCGCCCCGGTATCTTCAGCAGCTCCCTACATGTTTTCCTTGCCCTCCTCCATTCCTCCTCGCACTCCTCCGCACTCGGCTTGTCGTCCGCCAACGCCGCCGCCACGACCGCGATCCCTATGAATACGAAAACACCCACCGCTCCGGCACGTACGACCATGGGCCCCAGCTTGACGACCACTTCCTCCGCCGCCGCGGTGCTGGCCATCGTTACGTCACCCATCACGGCACGCGATTGCGCCGATACCCGGCGCTCGTTCAACGATGCCAAACCTCGTCGCACGACAGAGTGCGGTACCCTCATCCGTTCGAGCGCCTGACGTATGCAGATCTCCATGTTGCGCGACGCGATGCGCGGCTCCTGCGCTTGCACATCACGGATGACCGCTTTCTCCGTCACGACCATGTTGAAACGCATCGTGTGGTCGGCAGCGTCGAGCTCACCCGCGTACGCATCGACGCACGCCTCTACCTGCTCGCGCGTCGATGCAGGCCACGACTCATCGGCGGTCACAGATCGTGCACGCGCACAACTCACTGGGAAAACGACCAGACAGAGACTAAAGCACAACGCCGCAACCCTGAAAACATTGAGCGCGTACAAAAGATTTGACAACCACACCAAAACCAGCAGCCGCCGAT
Source organism: Polyangiaceae bacterium (assembly GCA_016715885.1). Lineage (NCBI taxonomy): Bacteria > Pseudomonadati > Myxococcota > Polyangiales > Polyangiaceae > Polyangiaceae bacterium. The sequence goes on along the minus strand of JADJXL010000020.1, from coordinate 29,075 downwards.
GGAGCCGCCCCACGACCAAGATCAGCCAAGTTTGGAAAACCTTGGAAAGATGCCCCATGGCGACAAATGTCGATGCCCACAGGCACCCGTGTCAACTCAAATGCGCACGGCGATTCGCAGCGTCTTTGGTCGGTACGTCCGCTCCGGTCGTATGTGAAACAAGATTCTTCGAGTTGCTCAACCCGTGCCGGCGAGGGACCCAGGGAGCCAACAAGCGCCCACGGTGTGCGGCGCAATCGAGCAACACCAGATCATCAAAAAGACCGACTACACTCTGCACCTGGTTCGGATGGTGCACGTCGACCTTGAGGATTCGAATAGGCGTCGTCGAGACACGCGCCCTCGGGTTCGAGCGCATCGTCGCATGCTCGAGCAACCCGTCAGCCGTAATACCCAATCAGCCTATGCAGCATCTGCAGCACGCTGATCCATGTCACCACTTCCACGACGCTCGCCGCCGAAAGCTCCGCCGCGCGGCATTCCTCGATGACGCTGTCGTCGACGACCGCCGGGCTCGGTGAAGCCGCGCGCGCCAATACGAGCACCGCTTTCGATTTCGCATCGATCGATGGCGCCGGACGCGTTTGACTACCGGCAAACTTCACGACCGCATCCATTTTTTCCGCCGTGACATTGTGTCGAACCCCGAGCGCTCGCATTTCCGCCGCAAGCGACTTGTTGCCCACGACCGTCGCATAAACCAGCCCCACTTGCACCTTCAGCGGCAAACCCACCGCGCTCGAACCGGCATCCAAGTTGTCGCGCACGATGACGCCAATGGCACGAATGGCACGTTCGTGCGTCAACTTGGAGAGAATCGAAAAATCCGATCCCGTGTGCTCTTTCAGATACTTGCCCACCGCGGGCCAAAAATCCGGAACCCCCGCGGTCCATTGTCTATCTTTGGACAACGCCGATGGAATCAATGGCACCACGGAGAGTTTTTGTAAAAACGTATCGGCGTTGGGCCTTGGCCGATTCGGAAGGTTTTTCATGACATCGGTCGCGTGCTTTCCAGGCGACCAACCGGTGGAACTGATGACTGAATTCACCTCGGCGACGGTGTCGTTTTCGAGCTCCACACCGATGGCATCCATGAATTTGTTGAGAAATCCCATCATGGCAATGCCAAGCACGATCCACTCGACCAACTCGGGCGAAAAATGCTTACCGATCTCGGTTCGCTCGGCATCGGTCAATTCAATGGGCACGCGCGCGAGCGATTGCGCGACCTTCATCGCAGCTCGTTCTCGCGGCGTGTATCCTGCATCTTCGCCTTTCAATGCTCGCGTTATCTTGTCCGGATCGGCCCCTCGTCGCAGCGCAAACGACGTCGTATGGGCAGAACAATACGCGCACCCCGCATTGCGACTTGCGACGTACATGGCCAAACCCACCACATCCGCGGGTGCACCGGCGCCCCAGAGCGCGAACGGCAAATTGAGGAAATTGGGCACGAGCACGTTGTAGGTGCGGAAAGATGTCGGCCAAATCTCCATGTAGGGATCGCAATTCGGTACGACCCCGATGAGCTTCCGGACGAGCTCCAGAAGCTTGCCATATTGCTGGTGCAGTACCTCCATGGGCACTGCCTGCGAACGCAACAAACAGGTGAGCGTCGGTTCCACGGAACGTGTGACTACTCCAAGTTCGACCGAGGGCCAAGAATTATGTGCTCGCTCCTTTCGAGCCCGGGAGTGGATTTGGACGCGCGCTCGCGACAGTCCGATGACGATGGGGGGGTCCTCGCAAACCTCCCGGACAAACTGGGACCTGATCCCGCTGCGGTCATCTCCACGTCATGTGCCACTTGTGAACCGGCTCGATATCCGACTTCTCGACGCAGACGTCCTTGCCTCCCGTCATTACAATCGCCTGCTCGAGCCATCCGCACATGCATTCGCGAAAACGTTCGGGCAAATCCGGATACTCGTGGACGCGAAGCACGACGGAGTTGGAATCGAAGAGCTCCACTTCGGTACGTCCGGCATTGTGATACGCTCGCCACAAAAGCGCGTTTTGCTTGATGAGAAATGGCACGGACATCATGCGCACGAAGTGCCTGTAGGCACCGCCCAGATTATCGCGAGCCAGAGCGCGACCAAGCTCGCGGATTGCGTTCGTCGACGATGGGTACATGAGCGACGAGGCCACGTCGAAAATGTCCGTTGCATGCTCGATCGGCACCCAGCACGACATATTTGCTTTGATGAACGTCTCGCGTGTCGCGCTTGGCAATCGCTGCATCACGGTGGTTTCGACGCGGGCCGCGCGCGATGTTCTCCGCGCAAAAACGACGCCAATTCCTCTGTAGCCAGCCATGTTTTGCGTCCGTCTCCGACAGACGAGCAGAACATGGTGAGACGGCAGCGTCAAGGTTGCGCGACGGAAACGTGCGCGACAAAATTCCATCGACAAGCACACCCAACCCGTGCCATCGTGGCGCGCCACGATACGGAGACGAAATCATGACGCAAGCAAATAAACTGCAAAGCACAGAGGCCGTTCAATCGATGCTGCACGATTCAGCCGCATACCAGGCGATGCTCGAGCGTGAAGCGGCCATGAAAGCCGAAATTCTCGCGCGGCACGCGCAAGAGGAAGGGCGAATCGGCGCGCAAATCGAAGCGCTCGTGGAGGCCATCTATCTCGTCGCATCCGCGGATGGTCGGTTCTCGGGCGAAGAATGCGCGGAGCTGTCGGCGCACGTCGCGGCATTGACGGAGGATCGGTTCAGCGCCGAGGACATCGAGACGATGCGGAGCAATGCGGAGGGGCGAGCGAGCGAAGGCATCGCAGCGCGAGCGACGGCCATTGCAGAATGCTTGGATGACGGCGATTTGCGCAGGTCGGCGCTCTTGGCAGCGTCCGCGGTCGCTTGGAAAGACGGCGGCGTCGGGCAAAAAGAAGGCATTGCGCTGCAAACGCTGGCGCGCGCTTTCGGCATTTCGATTGACGAGCTGCACAAGATCATGAGCGTCGCGCACGGTTGAAAATTGCGCGTATGACGGTCGAGCTCGTACGGGTTTGACAAGCCGGTCCAATTGTGCAGCCGCGGGGTTCGTCGCCGCGCGTCGGCCATTCGGAAGCTACCCGCGTCGCAGTTGTTTTCCTGCCGTGTTGGGCGTACGCTTGTCGCATGGCCCAGAGCCTTCCCAAGCACGATGAACAGCCTTCCCCTGATCACGCCACTTCGCCCCCAACCTCGTTCGAGCTGACCCAGCGTCGTTTGCTGAATGCCGTGCGAGCATCGCCTGCCGTGCTGCTGAAACAGGATCGCGAGCTCCGTTTCACGTCGGTCGTCAACCCGTCGCCACCGCTGACGGAGGCAGACGTACTGGGCAAGACCGAGCTCGACTTTTTTCCGTGCGAACAAGCCGAAGAGATGCAGCGCATGAAGCGCGACGTGATGGCGTCGGGTCAAGCCGCTCGGCACGTCGTCACCTGCACCCTGCGCGGACAAGTCAGTGAATACCTCTTCATCATCGAGCCGGATCGCAATGAACGAGGAGAAGTCATTGGCGTGTCGTGTTTTTTGTGGAACCTGACACGGGAGCAAGCGGTCGAGCGGGCGCTGCAAAATAGCCACGCGCAGCTTTGTTCGCTCGTGGCCGAAGCACCCACGAGCATGGCGCTTCTCGACAAGAATTTCCGTTATCTGGCCGCGAGTCGCTCGTGGGTCAAGAACTACGGCCGCGGGCGCACGGAGCTCGTTGGGTGCTACCATTACGATGTTTGGCCGGACGCACCCGAAACATGGAAGCAGATCCATCGGGAGGCGCTCGCAGGCAAGCATTTTAGCGGCGACGACGAGTTGTGGGAATTTCCGGATGGAACGAAGTCATGGCTTCGATGGGCCGTGTATCCGTGGCGAGACATTTACGGTGAGGTCGGGGGGATCGTTTTCTCCATCGACGACATTTCGGAGCAAAAACGTGCGGTGGAGGCGCTGAAAGTAAGCGAGGAGAAGTTCCGCATGATGGCGGAGACCGTACCGGACATGCTTTTCATTACCCGTGCAGACGGGTATTCGGAATACTTGAACGAAGGATATTATTCGGCCACGGGGCTCGAGCGGGGGTCAGGGCGCGGGGATGGGTGGATAGAAAGCATTCATCCGGACGATCGCGAACGGATCATGAAAGCGTGGATGACGGCCGTGACGAATGGTGAGCCGTACGAGGCGCGATTGCGCATCGTCAACATGCAGAAAGGAACCGTGCGCTGGTATGTCGCGCGGGCCTTGCCGATGCGTAACGAAGCGGGGGAGATCGTGCGTTGGTTCGGATGTGGCACGGACATCGAGGATCAAGTGCGCGAGGCTGCGCTACGGGAGACCGATCGTCGCAAAGACGAATTTTTGGCGATGTTGTCGCACGAGCTTCGGAATCCGCTCGCTGCCATTCGAAGCGCGTCGTACGTGCTCGAACACGCACATGCGGGAGAAGCATCCGGGCAGAATGCGCGAGAGGTCATCAAACGACAAACGACGTATCTGACGCGTATCGTCGATGATTTGCTGGACATTACGCGTGTGACGCGCGGGAAGATTCAGATCGAAAAACGCCCATTGGAGCTCGGAGCCATCGTCCAGCGGACGGTGGACGATTATCTACCGGAATACGAAAGCCGCAAAGTCGAGCTCGATTGTTGGCTTGGTTCGAAACAGGTGTGGGTGGACGGTGACGCCACGCGGCTCGTGCAGGTGATTGGCAATTTGTTGAACAACGCCGTCAAGTTCACGCCTGCCGGGGGCCATGTCGAGGTATTCTTGAAATGCGAAAACAAGCAAGCGGTGCTCCGCGTGCGAGATACGGGTTGCGGGATTCCTCCGGAGAAGCTGAACGCGCTATTCGAACCTTTCACGCAAATCGAATTCACGCTGGATAGCGGGCGCGGAGGCTTGGGGCTGGGCCTTGCGCTCGTGAAGGGAATCGTCGAGCTGCATGGGGGAAGCGTGAGCGTATCGAGCGCGGGGCGAGGCCAAGGAGCGGAGTTGACCGTGAAATTGCCGCTCACGACGCCGCAAGAGCGGCAGGATGCTCCGCAAAAAGCAAGCTTATTGCTGAAGCGCCGAGTGCTCGTCATCGAGGACAACATCGACAATGCAGAATCCATGAAGCAAGTTTTGCAGCTCCTCGGACAGGATGTGCACGTGGCGCACGATGGCATATCGGGCATTGCTTTGGCGCGGGCACTACAACCGGACGTGGTGCTTTGCGACATTGGTTTGCCGGGGATGAGTGGCCTCGATGTTGCGCGACAAATGCGCTCGGAGGAAGCTTTTCGCAAGACGCGGCTCGTTGCCCTGAGCGGTTACGGGCTGCCGAAGGACCGGCAAAACACGGCCGCAGCCGGATTCTCGAAACACCTCGTCAAGCCCGTCGCCATCGAAGACTTGGAACGGCTCATTGCCGAAGACGCTGGAGGCGATTGACTGGCAAGTTCCGAATGCTGCGGGCGGATGCGAATTGGCGGTTTCCGTGGGCCACCAGCATCTCGATATGGTCGGACGCGCACGCGTCACGGTCGAATGACCATTGCATCATCGTCCACGCGCGTCGTCACGAACAAAACGCGGCGGCCGAGACGAAAATAGAGCACAATCCATTCCTTGACGATCCGCAATGTTGGAATCAACGAAATTCAGGACTTCCCGTCCGAATGAGGAGTTGATTTCCATGAAGAAAATTTTTGCCCTCATGGGGCTGTTGGCGCTTGGCGGATGCGTCGTGGACACCGCCCGAGAGCCGGAAGAGCGCATTGGTGAAGCGGCCCAGGCTGTTTCGTCGACCGTGACGGCCTCGTGCTCGATCGCCAACAAGGTCATGCACATTGAAACGGGCGCCGTGCCCCAAGGTTGGGGCAAGCCGACGACCGACAAATCGCCGTTCGAGCTCAGGTGGTATGCGTCGGTGACGAATTGCATTCCCACGGCGGCCACCGATTCGATCATTTCTACGGAGACGGGTGAGTTCACGACCGTTCAGAAGCCGAATGGCTATTACTGGACCGCCGACTACGACTTCACTCAATTGGACTACATCGTCGAGCACCATTGGCACAACAAGATCATGTGCGATGGCTCGACCGTCGTCGTCGGCTGCGACGAAGCTCGGACGATATCCTATACGCTTTCGGTAGGCGGAGCATGTCTGCAAACGCAAGGTGCCACGTGCACGTATTATGGGACGGTGGATCTACCTGCGGTTCAAGATGCGGACGAATACGAAACGAATTGCGCGGTGGATTGCGAAGCAGGCATTGGACAATGCGTGTCTGCGTGCCAGCATTGCGACAGTACGGTTTCGGACTGCGTACCGAAAGCTTGTTGTGTGTGTTCGTGCAAGGAACAGACCTATGGACACGGCCATGTATGCGGACCGCAGCCAATGTGCTATACCGGCACACCTGGCCATCAAGCGTGCTTCTAGAAACGCCGTTCAAAATGCATAGCGTCCCTCGATGATGGCGCGGATCTCGGGTCCCGGATCGACCGTTCGCATGGGTTTCGACGAATCCCCGGTCGCCTTCGCCCAAACGCGGACCTCTTCGCCCTCCACGACGACACGATTGCCAATACAAAAGCGGTGACTCACGGTAAAACCGCGGTCGACGATTTTGGAGATATAGCTTTCGGCATCGATCACGTCGCCGAACGTCGCAGGTGACACGAATTTTGCGGAAGCCTGAATCAATGGCGTCCCCAGCAAACCATATTTTTCACGGATCGTATGGTGACTGAGCCCCGCGCCGGCGAGCAGCACGTGCGTGCACGCATCGAACCACTCGTAATAGCGGGGATAAAATACGACGCTCGCGGCATCGCAATCGCCCCACGTCACTTCAATTCTGCGATGGCTCCGCAGCCCGAAACGTTCATCCGTACGCATGACACATCCCGTCGAAAAGTCGTATTCGTCACCTGAGTGCGACATCCGCGCACGAGTCGATTGAGCAACCTTGCACACTCATTGGTTCGCCAAGTTGCGACACTATCACGCCAGCCCAAGCAAAATCAACGGGTCGTGAGATCTTTTTTTGACGCCCATGGAGCGCTGGCGTATCGTCGGTAGGAGTCGCTCGAGTGGCTCGCATGATCGCATGAAAAACGTCCCGCCCTGGTGGTCTCGCACGACCATTTACCAAGTTTATCTCCGCTCCTTTTTCGACGCTTCCGGCGATGGTATCGGCGATCTTCGCGGCGCCCTGGAAAAACTCGACTACCTGCAAGACCTGGGCGTCGAAACATTGTGGCTGAGCCCATTTTTCCAAAGCCCCCACGTCGACGCAGGATACGATATTTCCGATTACGACGCCGTTTGTCCTGACCAAGGAACGCTCGACGATTTGCGGCGTTTCCTCGACGAAGCCCACGCTCGCGGCATGCGCGTGCTCGCCGACATGGTCATGAATCACACGTCCGATCGGCATGCGTGGTTCGAGCAGTCTCGAAAGGATCGTTCGAACGAGAAGCGCGATTGGTACATTTGGCGGCGGGGGAAAAAACCGCTCGGCAAAGAACCTCCGAACAATTGGCGATCCATTCTTGGACCACGCGGATGGCATTGGGACGAGGCATCCGGTGAATGGTATTGGGCAAGTTTTTTGAAATGCCAGCCGGATCTCAATTATCGCAATCCTGACGTGCAAAAAGCGATGCTCGACGTCGTTCGTCGCTGGCTCGCATTCGGTTTCGACGGCTTTCGGCTCGACATTTTCCATGCGATCTTCAAGGACGAGGCGTTCGAGGACAATCCTTTTTCACCTCGATTGATCCCAAGCGAAGAGGATCCGGACGGCTTTTTTCAATCGTTTCGCGCCACGCTCCATCATCCGGATACCCTGCGCTTTGCGCGAACCCTGCGGCGCGTCGTGGACGAGTTTCAAAATCCGCCACGATTTCTCGTGGGTGAGGTATTCGGGAAGCCTCACGTCTTGCGCAAATATTGCGAAGATGGTGACGGATTGCATGCGGTTTTTCTCTTCAAAGCGATGCAAACGCCGTTTACGGCTCGGGGGTTTCGATCGCTCATCGAGGAATTCGAGCGCGAAATGCCCGCGCCGCTCGTCCCCACGTGGGTATTCGGAAATCACGATCGCATGCGCCGCGGCGAGCGCCTCGAGCATCATCCCGAGCGTGAAAAGCTCTGCGCTGCGCTGCAACTGTCCGCGCGAGGCATTCCCTGCATCTACAATGGTGAGGAGCTCGGCATGCGGGACCTCGACCTACCGCTTTCGGGCGCCAAGGATCCCGTGGCGGCCATTTATGGGTTTTTGCCCGAGATCGTCGTACGAGCACTGCACCGCCAAGGCATTCTCTTGAACCGGGACGCATGTCGTTCGCCAATGCAATGGTCGTCCGCGCCAAACGCAGGTTTTACCACGGCGGATGCCGTGCCGTGGCTACCCATACATCCCGATTACAGAATAACGAACGTCGACACCGAAGCTCGGGATCCGACGTCGATCTTGAACTGCTACAAGCGACTCTTGCGCCTGCGAAAGCAGCATCCAGCATTGCATTCGGGATCGCTATCGCTCCTGCCCGAAAATGCTCTGCCGCCCAACGTGGTCGGCATGCGGCGCACGTTTGAAAATGACGAAATCGACGTGCTGCTGCACTTCGACGACGCGACGAGAACCATCGTTTGGGGATCGGAGCATTCGAAGGCGATCGCGTCGACGTACGATGCGCCCATCGAAGGGCGCGACAGACGTTTTGTATTGCGCCCGTACGAAGCGCTTTTCATCGAGCGGTGACCGCTGCGCGGCTTTCTACCTCGATTCTCCCGCCTCGCAAACACCACGTCTCCGTCGTGACTCGCTCGGCAAACCGCTCGTCATGACTCACCACCAAAAGAGCACCCGGATAATTCGCAAGAGCTTCCTCGACACGCTCGATGGACGGCAAATCCAGGTGATTCGTAGGCTCGTCGAGCACGAGCGCCCATACGCGCCTGCCAAGCGCCAATGCAAGCGCCAATTTGCGCGCTTCACCCGGAGACGGCGCCCCCGACGCAAGTAGCCTATCGGGATCCACGCCGAGCGCTGCCACGAGCGACAATGCGCGCCCGCGCTCGATCGGAGGCAAAACACGCACGGACTCGAGAAGTCGCGCAGCCTCCGCCGAGCTCACGTCTTGCGGCAAGTACAAGAGTTTGTCCGGGGGGAGCATGGATGCATTCACCAATGCGCGCACGAGCGTGCTTTTGCCAGCGCCATTCGGTCCGGCCACATGAATGCGCGAGTTCCGTGCGATAGAAACACGCACGTCCGAGAGCACTTGGTGGTCGCCAGCGAAAAGCGCGGGCATATCGAGCTCGAGCACGCGAGGTCGCGGAGCTGGCTCGTATCCAACGAAAATCGAGCGCCCAACGGCACGACGGTTTTCGTGCGTGGGAATCGCGGCTTCCGCTCGTTCAAGCTCACCGCGCCGCGCTCCGACGAGCTTTCCCAAGTGTCTCTCGGCCCTCGCGACACGAAAATCCGCACCAATGCCGCGAGCATCACTATCGTTCCGATCCTTCATGCGCCGGCTTGCGCTGCGCATTCCATCCGCTCGTGCACGGCGATCGCGCGCCTCGGAAAGCCTATGCGCCGCCGCATCCCGCTTTTGCACGAGCGTTTCCCGTTCGTCTTGCTTCGCGCGCGCTTCACGCTCCCATGCATCGCGAGCGCGCGAATACGCGAGCGCATACACATCCACGCGTCCGTCGTGCACGCGCAACGTCCCCGTGCACACGTCGTCGAGCAATTCGCGATCGTGCGACACGACGAGCGCCGTGCCGCGAAAACGCCGCAATGCGGCCGCAATCTCGTCGCGTGCGGGTTTGTCGAGGTGATTCGTCGGCTCGTCGACGAGCAGCACATCGGGCGCTTGATGCAATGCCGCCGCGAGTTGCCATCGCCGTCGTTCTCCGTACGACAGCGAATCCCAGCGACGCAGCTCTTCCTCATCGAGGCCAAAAAGGTCGCGCATGGCAAACGATTCGCTCGCCATGTCTTCGGCCAAGAGTTTTACTTCGTTATCGATTGCATCTGTCGTTTGCCTGCACAGAATCACGGTTGCATGATGCGGTTCCATCGCGATCGTGCCTCGATCGGGCGTGATTTCGCCTGCCGCGAGGCGCAATACGGTGGTTTTTCCCGCGCCGTTTTCGCCGACGACCCCGTATACGCCGGGGGCCAAATGAAACGTCACGTTCGACAGCAGAGGAACACCATCGCCGTACGCAAATGAAACGTTGCGAAACAAAAGTCTTGCCATATTGACGCTCCTTCCGTTCGGACCGCGTACGCGCAGGCAACCGCCAAGCGCCAAAGCTGCGCGATCCGAGAAAACTCGACCTCGATTTGGGAGTTTTAGGAGGAGTGGAGCATCATGAGCGGGGTGAGCCGCGACGCCTGCTTAGCATGCCTTGCGAAGACGTCAAGCGAATTCGGAAAAAGGCAGCAGGATCAGGGACTTGCGTGTGTGGGTCAAGGCATCGCCGGCGTGTTCGTATACGCCGCATACGGCCTGCACTGCTGACCGCGCAGTGACGGGCACGGTGGAAGTGGCGTCTGCGCTGTTTCGCCGGCAATGACCGGTAATACGACGCTCGACGGATACATCGCCGAATGCGCAACGTCATGACGCGCTTCGCCCGAGAATTGCTTCAAGTCGAACGTCCAGCGAGCGCGGCTGTCTCCGGGCGTGTCGATTCCAATGCGAATGCGTGATCCCGCTCGAAACACGTGCCCGAAGCTCGCAATGCCAATACGCATGCTCGTCCATTCACCCGGCACGAGCGGCGCGGCATCCGCCTCTCGATAGGTCGGTTGCGGCCACAATTCCGTCGACGAACCATCGAGCTTGCGTACGCTCGCGCGAAGCCAACCACTTTGCACGAACATCTCTTGCCCATCGGGCCGAATTTCGCTCAAATTCACCTCGATGTCCGCATCGTCGACGGACGAGCGCAGCCAAATGTCCACGCTTCCCGTGCCGAGCATCACGAGGTCCGTGGCAAGCGGCGCGGAATCGAATACAACGGCCTTGTCCGCTCCCGGTTGCCTCCAATCATATGCCGGAAGGGGATCCCACACGTCGCCTCCCGGCGCAATGATGCCGCGATGCCCTGCATCCACATCGAGCACGAAACTCGAAGCACCCGCCATTTCCACAGGCTCCGTCGGCTCGAGCGACCCGTCGCTTTGGAAGAAATACCGCGTCGGGGTCGTCGGCGGAGGCCACGCACCGAAACGCAATTCGGCCGTCCCCTCGGGAGCGCCTGGGGTTTCTGCGGCCCCATTATCGAAGATTGCCCGAAGCGAACCTTCCGCTTCGTACGCCTTCTTTGCGTCCTCCCACGTGGCATGGTTCGCAAACCTATCTGGCGGCAATTCCGACTTCGCTTTGAAAATGGTTTCGAAGAGAATCGGCGCAAGCTCTCGCACTTGCTTGCTCACCGAAGGCACGGTCTGCGCTACGTAAATATCGAGAAATGCCTTCCACTCGACCAGCACCTGCGGGGCAAAGGCATCCGGGTGAATACCGTTATAGACGGTAAAACGTGTCAGCGGCGACGACTTGAATTGGTCGAGCAGCGTAAAGAAGTAAGGCCCCGTCTGTTCGTCTTGGAATGACGACGCGAGAAATACGGGAATGTCGATCTCATTGACGAAAGCCGTTGGATCGAGCGGTTTGACGAGGTCGTCGGTATAATATGCCGTGGCTTGCGCCGTGTCGATCACGTTGGCACGCTGGCTGTGCAAGAGCTGATTCTCTTGGCACACGGTATCTCCCGCATCGACACGAGCCTGTTCCCAGCCCTGACCGTACGGGGCTGCTTTGTCGAGCACGCCCGTGATCCATTCGAGCGCGAAGCCATCATTGAAGATGCCTCCCGGCCGCATCGTGGTATGCGTACCGCCAATGACCGACAATGGCGTGATTGCCGCGAGGCTCGGTGGACGGGTTCGCGCCACGAAGAGCTGCGTAATGCCCGGGTACGACAAACCCGTCATACCCACTTTATGATGCAGTACCCAATCCTGCGCCGCCACGGCTTCGATGATGTCGTACCCATCGAGGCTTTGCAGCGTTTCGAAGTAATCGTAAGCTCCGCCCGAGCAACCCGTACCGCGCATGTTCACGCCGACGGTCGCATAACCATTGAGCCCCGCAATGATCGCGCTCGCATCATTCGGTGCGTCGCAGAGGATCGGCAGGTCGCCGCAAAGAAATGAATAATTGCCAATGGGCGCCCCGGGCTGAGCGGGATTGTAACCCGAATAATTGACGACGGTCGGGTACGGACCATTTTCAGGCGGACCAGGGAGCGTAATGTATGCGGCGAGCTTCGTGCCGTCGCGCATGGTGATGTAATTGAACCCTGCCACGAATTTCTGGCTGGAATAAAACTCGGGATTGGGCAAACTGCCCTCGACGCTCATGACACGCACGGGCTTTACCGTATTGAGCTCGACGAGCTCGGGCACGACGACTTCGTAATCGTTTCCCGGCGGGACATTGCGTAGCACCAAACTTCCCTGCTCGTCGGCTACGCCCTCCTGCACGAGCGCCCCTGTCGAATCGTGAAGCTCGATTTTCGCCATTGGCGGCGCTTTCCACACGTGAACCTGCTCGACGCTGCCCCGCACGGAGAAACTCGCTTCGGGCTCGGGCTTCATCGCCGCAGGATCGCTACAAGCGGACGTCGATGCGAGCACCGCGAGCAGCCCTGCTACTTTGGATGCCACCCGCAGAGATCGGCCTTGTCCAGAAGAAATGGAATCGAAGGATACGGTAGCTTTCGTGGTCATTGGCCGACGCTACCACATCACGATTGCGTACGGAATAGGTATGGCTGGATTTTGAGCACGTCGCAAAAATGGGGCGACAGCGCTCGTGAGTAATAAAGATTATAGATTTTGTGTGTACACGCTCACGCCCTCGCTAGCGCCACCGCAATCGCGACATCCACCCACGCATTCGTCGCGGCCGCTGCATCCCCGGCTGCCCGCGCCGCTTCCAACTTCCCGAACGTCTCCGCGATCCGTCGCAAGCCGACCCCCGCGAGCAGCCCTCCAAGCGGCGGAATGCGCCCACCGAGCGCGCCCTCCTGCGCCAGCGTGTCCAGCGCAGCCTCGAGCCGCCCGAGCACCGTATCCAGCGGATTCGCCGGCTCTAGCGCGGTCATTGGAAGCGCAGGAATCGGCGCATCCGGCGCCAAGTCCGGCACGATGACATGAGCCGCGTCACTGCTTTCACCCACGACAACCGCAATCGGTTCGAGCACCTTCATTGCGCCGGAACCTCGAAGCCAACCGGATACGTAAAGCGCCTTTGGCAATGCCTGCACGAGCGATGTAATCGCTCCCGGGGCAAACCATTCATAGGACCGCTCGACGAGCAGCGATCCATCGTCGTCTTCGATGAAGCCCGATAACGTTTGACGCCCCGGAGACCAGAACAAACCTTTTACACCGTTCGGCGTCGCCACGACCCGCAGCGCATCCGTCCGCGCCCTATGACGCAAAAACCACGGAGGCCTATCCTTTTCGTTTGCCAACAATGCACCTGGCCCGGAAAAACCATGAGGAGCCGGTATGTCAACCCATTCACCGCGTTGTGGGAGAACCGCCGTGTCTCTCCCGCGACGTATCTCGATCGTTCGTCGCGCCAATCGCACCAAATGCCGCGATACCACCTGCCCCGCCGCAAGCACACTCAGCGGCGTTTGTCCAACCGCCGTCACCGTCGCCGGCTCCGCATTCGCCGGAATCGGCACGAGCCACGAAACCACCGTCGCTCCGTCCCAAAAAAGCACCTCGAGCGACCGCGACGACCCCACCGCCGAAAGCCTTGCCCCAAGCGACAACAGGCGCGCTTTCTCGAGCGGCACTTCGAGCGGTTCACCCACGCCCAAAAGCGCCGCCAGGTCGCTCCCATGTTTGGCCGCGCGCACGCGGGCAAACCCTTCCATCAGAAGCGCCCGCACCTTGCCCGCGTCGTGCAATGCCGACCGATTCTCCCACGCCGTCCGCTGTGCTTCCAGGTCTTCGAGCACCGCATCGAGCCACGGACAATCGCGCACGTGCGCACGCGCTTCCGCACGCGCCTGATCCAGCCCACGCGCATCCGCAATGCCTCGTTGCAAAAGCCGCCCCAAATAGACCGACATGCCCGAAAGCGCAGCCTCCGGCGCCACTTGCCGCGGAGGCGGCCCCAATCGAACCTGCGTCGATATGCGCTCGCGATCCTCGATGGAAAGCCGTTGAAATGCCCGCACAGCAAGCGGCACGTGCACACACCACGAAGCAGCGCAATCACATTTGGCATGCGAAAGGTCCGCGCCCGCCAAAAATCGCACAGTACATCCGGAAAAACGCGCCGCCCACGGACGCGTTCCAACCTCGATGTCCACGCCCGCAGATTCCGCTGCATCCACGAGCGAAATCCGTTCGCCAAGCCAAACCTCGAGCTCTTCCGTCGTCATCGCCCAAGGCGGCCGCGTCTCCGTCCCCGCATTTGCCGCATACGCGAGCACCGCCGCCACGCGATGCCGACATACGCCTTTCGCACCGCAACTGCAAAACGTATCCTTCAGCGCTTTGCCCACCAATAACTTTGTCGAAACACCTTCCGCAAACGTCGCAACGACCGTCCCGTCCGATTCCTCGCGAACGATAGGCCCCTTCCCTTCGGCCATTTCCTTCTGCGCACGTTTTACGAGACCAACGTTGGAAAGCGCCGCGAGAGCCTCCGGTGTCATCGTCGCAAGGTCGGACCTCATTGCCGGATTTTCTCCACCAGCCACCCCACGAGCTTGCTCGGCGTGGTCGCCGCCACGTGCGCCCCCGCATCCGCTACCGCTTGCGCAACCCCATGGTCATACGCGCCTTGCACCTGATCGTCGAGCGACGCAGCACCGAATATAATGACGCCCTCACCCACGAGCGACCGCACTTCGCGCACCAATGCTTCTGGCGTATCCTCGAAATCCGTTATCCACAACAATATCGTCCGATGCGGCACTTCAATCAACTGCGACGCGTATTGCAATGCCTTGGCGCCGTCGGTTCCTCCACCGAGCTGCACGCGCATCAAAAGCTCGACGGGATCGTCCACATGCGGCGTCAAGTCCACCACTTCCGTATCGTATACGACGAGATGCGTTCGCGTGGCGGGCAATTGCCATAAAACCGACGCCACGACCGCCGCATGAATGATGTTCCGCGCCATCGAACCTGATTGATCGACGACGATGATGACTTGATGCCGCGGCCCAAATCGCCTGACGCGAGCGAAAAATTCGGGTCTTTGTATAATCAATTTGCGTCGTTCTTGGTCATAGTGACGCAGGTTTTTTCGAATCGTTCGCAGCGCATCCAAATTCTTCGCCACTCGAAAACGCGAACGACGATGACGAAATGGCGTCGCCCCCAACCGATGCTCGATTTCTTCGCACAATCGCTTTTTCAAGTCCTCCACGACGCGCGCCACGAGCGCCCGCGCCGCGTCGAGCACACGCGTATCCATACGCGACTTGCAGCGCAATATCGCCTCCGCGAGCGACAACGAAGGCGTGACGTTCTCGAGCGCTTCGGGCCTCGTCACCACTTCGAGAATGCCGTATCGCTGAAGCGCATCGGATTCCAGACGCTCGATCGCTTCTTTCGGAAACAGTCGATGAATTTCATTGATCCAATCAGGCACGTCGAGCGGATGATTGCGCCCGCGTCCCGGACCTGCACCACGTGCGACACTTCTTCGCTGGTCCCCTTCGACCTCGCGATCATACAGCCACGAAAGCGCATTCTCCATTTCGAGCGCCTCGGCGCCCATCGTGGAAGGCCCAAGCCCGTCGTCGCCCGCTCGACCGAGAATCAATCGCCATCGAGTCTCCGGATCGTACGCCGTCATTCGAGCACCCCGAGCGAACGCCCCCAGGAAAATACCCGCGCATCGAGCTCGAGGCCCGCTGCCAATACATTCACGGGCACATCACCGATCCACGAAGCATCCGGACGCTTACCCCAGCGCGCCGCGAGCAGCGTCCCAATGCGCGCTCGTTCTGCCGGCGGAAACCAAGAAAACGCAAGTCGCAACGCCGGCACTTGCACCAAAAACACATCATCCGACAGCGTAGCAAGAGCCGCGTCGATTGCACCGACGAGTTTGTCGTCACGTAACGCAGGCCCGCGCGCGAGCGCGAATAGACCAGCCAAGAAATCACCCAAACGCCCTTCGGACGATGCCTGCAATGCATGCTCGATGGCCGATTCCACCTGCGCCGCTTCGGCATCGAGGTACCATATCGTTCCCAATGCGGCCCCGCGCAACATCGCAGGCGCATTTACGTCAGAAATGCGCCGCGTAAGAACCGCATGCGTATCGTCCATATCGAGCCCCAGCGCCGATCCGTGCCGCAAGAGCTCCGCGAGCGCCTGCATGGCGGTCAAGTCCGCCGGTAACAAATCCGTTCCGCGAATTCCGCCAAGCAGCGTCAATGCTCTCTCGGCTGCCGACCGAAGCACCGGGCCCAATAGTGGCGCTCCCACGACCTCCAGCCATTCGCCATGATGCCACAGCCCAAATAATTTAGCAATGGCGGGTCCGAGCGCTCCGAGCGACGGCGTCGTCGCCACCGCATTCGCAACGACGTTTGCGACATCTCCCGCAAGCTTCATCAGCCCCGCAAATGCAGCGTCGCCAAATGCTTCGACCCGCGCGGCGAGCGAATCCGCTTGGAGCATTCGCCGCGACAAACAAAATACGACCGCGCCTTCCAGCGTCGAGCCCCAACGCGATGCTTCGATGATGGCCGGATCCTGATCGGGTCGCCAAACGATGCGAAACCCTTCCGCCATGCGCGCCTCCGTTCCCCACGCGGGACCGTGTAGTCGTGCAAAGCCCGGGATTTCCAATATGCGCAATCGGTGCAGCACGCGAAGCCGTTCGCGATCGCCTTCGATGCGCCAATCCAATGTAAGCGTCTGCGGCGTCGATGTCGGCGAAAGGCCCACTCGTTCCAAAATGGCATGCACATCGCGAAGCAGTGGAGGACGTTCCGTCTCCAGCGACAATCTTCCAATGCGGTCCCCCGTGAACGTCCGCAATATCGTCGCAATCGTCGGATGCAGCTCCTCCGTCACGATCCCGCGCCGAGACCAGGGCGGCGGACTCGCGAGCGGCTCGCGCACGAGCGCCGAAAGCAGTCCATCCAGCACATCGACGCGTTTCGGCGAAACATGCCCGCGCAATGCCGAAAGCCCAGCAATCGCCGTGCGCAGCGCGATGTGATCCGCCACCGTCGGACGCTGCGATCCTTTGCGCAATGCATCCATCGTCCTATCGAGCATTGCATCGGCCACGCCCGATCCAAGCTTGAAGTCCAGCTCCCACCACATCGGCGAAGGCATTCCCGCTTGATACCCCGCAAAACTATCCATTCGAGCGTACGTCCACGGAACGAGATGACTTTGCCCGCCAAACGGTGCCGCAGGCGGCTCGGGCTCGCTTCCGCCCGGTAAAACACCTTTCATCGCAGGCGCATGATACCCACCGCATACCAATACGACGTCACCCACTTCCATCGCCCACGACGCATACGCTCGCATGCACGCTTCCCGCGGCGCATCAATCTCGCTCGCCGCCGCATCACCCCGTATTTGCTCGAAATACGCGTCGAGCGCCTTTTCGAGGTCCTCCGGCGACTGCCCCTCGAAAAGGTGTTCCCACATCGAATCGAGATCCGACGTGCCCGTGCGTCGGCACAATGCCTGCACGGCTTGCTCGTACCGGTCGTCTTCGTCCCGGTACCGATTCTCTATGCCCTCGAACGATTTGCTCCACGCCGGCAAGTCTGCAAATCGCACGAGCTTTTCTTGATCGAATGCCCAGCGCAGCGCCACCCATTCCGGGGAAAATGCACAAAATGGCGCAAAGCAGGATACCGGCCCGTCATCAGTCAAGTAATGCGTGAAAATCGCAATGGGCGGCGTGTGCTCCAGCGCCAATTGATCCAGCCTGTCGTTGAAATCGCTCGGCCCTTCGATCAGCACCACTGCCGGATTGACGCGCTGGAGCACCGAAGAAACGAGCCGAGCACACGCTGGGCTATGGTGCCTCACGCCAACGACGAACAGCCTTCCCGCCACGATTACAACCTCGACCGCGCCGCATGCAATGCCGCCCAATGCGGAGCTTTGCGCTTGCTCGCTACGGTCTCCAGGTATCGCCGCAACTTCTCCAAGTCTTCAGCGTTGTCTTTGACCGCCGCACCCGCAAGGCAATCGATGACGTCCCCTGGAAGCGCTTCGCCATTGCCCAAAAACGCCGCACGAACGCCAACCGCATGCGCAACCGATACCGCCTCCGCCGTCGATAACACCGTCGACAATCGCTCCAGCGGCTGACCATCGCTCGACGTCCCCGTGCGCAATTCGCGAAACGTCGTCACGAGCACTTCGAGCACCGGATCCGGCAATACCGTTTTGACACCCGACGCTTCGAGCAACCTCGTCGATTCGCGCCTCACAAGGTCGATTTCCGACGCCAAGTCTCCAATGGGAAACAACGTTTCGAAATTGAATCGCCGTTTCAACGCAGCGCTCATTTCGTTTACGCCGCGATCGCGCGTATTCGCCGTCGCGATCACGTTGAACCCCTCGCGCGCAAATACCACACCCGCGTCCCCGAGCTCGGGAATCGTGAGCACTCGGTCCGATAATATGGACAAAAGTCCATCCTGCACCTCCGCCGGACACCGAGTGATCTCTTCGAACCGTACGATTTTACCGTCGCGCATTCCCGACAATACCGGGCCCGGCACGAGCGCCCGTTCGCCTGGACCTTCGGCCAACAAAAGCGCGTAGTTCCACGAATATTTGATTTGATCCTCGGATGTCGCCGCGCTCCCTTGAATGGTCAACGTCGACACGCCGGAAATGGCCGCCGCGAGCAATTCCGAAAGCCAGCTTTTCGCCGTTCCAGGCTCTCCGACCAGCAAAAGCCCGCGCGACGTCGCCAGTGATACCATCGCCCGATCGATGACCGCCGCGTGACCCACGAATTTTTGTTTGATTTCGCGCGCCGAATCTCCTAGCACGAACGTTCGCACGGCTTTGGGCGACAGTTTCCAGCCCGGCGGACGCGGCCCCGTATCGTCCTTTTCGAGCCGCGCGAGCTCGTCGCGATACATCAATTCCGCAGGCGCCCGTTGCAATCCGGCGGCTTGCTTTTTCTTCACGTCGCACTCCCGAGCTGCACGAGGTCCCGCACCAGCTCCGAATATACCACCGGTTGCAAATCACCGAGCGTGAATTTGCTATTCTGCTTGTGCGACACGAAAATGCTCCCAATCTCTTGCTTCGGCTCGGTCATCTGCATGTCGGCCGCAATACCCGTCCGCAAATCCAGCGTGGCAGTCAATCCACCAGGAAGCGGTTTGTACATGTCCCAGATCCAGCCTGCGTCCTGCGGATGCCCTTTGCGCCAACCCTTTTCGACGAGTCCGAGGATCTTGCCAACCGGCACGAAATGCCCTTCGCGCCGATTGATCGAAGCGGACTTGCGCTCTTCGTCTGTCGGGCCGTACGTATCGCGACCGATTTGCTGAAATGGCTGCACGACACCGTAATCGCCCAAGATCTGCCCAAACGCCGCCTTCTCGGAATCAGGCAATTCCAATGGATGCACGATCCCCACGTACGCTCCGTCCGGCAACGAGAACGCCGAATCGTGCGCATCTGCCAGCGAGCTGTCCTCGGCCACGCGAAATGCCCCCGTTCGCGCGCCCTCTTCCGTGTACACGCCCCAGATGAGCCGCCGCACGAGATGAATGAGGAGCGGATGTTCGAGGAAAAGCGCACGGAATGAATCCAATTCCCAGCGCCTTTGAGAACACATCGCCAATTCGAGACGAACGATTTGATTTTGCGCAATCGCCTTGACGTCCTTTTTCAGCGTCTTCCAAATCGTCTCTGCTTCTTTCGCTTTCGCCGCATCGTCCGATTTGTTCGGCTTCGGCAAATCGCTCAGTGGTTTTCCGGATGAATCGACGACGACCGGTTTCAACGCTTCGTCGAAGCTCACTCGGAACTGCCGCGGGCCGAAGTCCAATGTGCGAGAACCATCCGGATCGAGGTCCAGATCTGGAACGAGGCGATCGGCGAGCTCGTCCGCGGTGAGGCCCCGGTTTTGCGCGACTTCGTCCATTTTTTCGCGCGCTTTTTCTTGAAGCCCCTTGAACTTCACCTTTTGGGCAATGCCATTGAGGTGCATCAGCGCCAGGTCGGTGCCAATTCGCGCCAAAATGTCCAGCCCCGAAACGGCTCGCGCCTGGAGCGATTCCCCCGGCCAAGTGCGAATGAGCGGTGTCAACTTTCGCGCCACTTCGTCGCCACCCAGGATTCCGAGCTGCTGCATCGCCCAATTTTCCTTGGATGACGCCCCCGCCATTTGCCATTCATTGAAGAGCGCCCAGGAAAAATCTTCGAGCGACGCCCTGTCGCATATGGCAATCACGTCTTCGATGCCCACGTACAAAGAATCGGGCGTGGAGAATGCGAGCATCATGAAGATGGCTTCGACCGCTTGCTTGGGCAATGCTTTTTCGCGCCCTTTCAAGAGCGGCCGGGGCATTTTTTCCACATTGCACCATGATCCGAGCTTCGGCAGTTTCGCCGGATATCGATCACGCGGATCCGCATCGAGCGCTGCATCGAGCGCCGCTTTTACTTCACGACCGTACGATTCGCCAACGCTTCGTACCACTTCGCCGTGCCCTCTTGCCACCAAAAACCGCAATGCCGATTCAGCTTGTTCGCGTGCCTTCGTGTGAGGTCCCACGGCCGTCGGCACGAGGCCCACGGCAGCCGCTTTCGGGAATTTTTGCAGCCATACTTCCGCATATCGACGAGCATTCTTCAACGTGCGGGCATAGGCGTAAAACAGCGCGATTTTCGGCGATTCGACGATGTCCTTCAGCGTCGAAGCAAAATGTATCGAATTGGCAGCCGCGATTCGCGGGTAGCCTCCAATCGCTTCCACACCCAAAACCACGAGCGGCACGAGGACGTGATATCCAGCCCCCCATGCGTCGGCAGGCCACTGCGCAAAAGCTTTCTCGAAGTCCGACTTCTCGAGCGATACGATGTTCCGCGACACGTATTTTTTGTACCACCGATGACTCAGGTTTTCGGACGCATCAGCGTATGTCATTCGCGACTTGGAATATGTCTTGACGTCTTCACGAGCTTGCGCGAGCAGTCCATTTTCGTCCTCGTGTATGACGTCGGGATAAGCTTGCATCGCGACGTTCGCCACGATGGGAAGCGCATCGGCCCGTTTGCCCGATAGCCACGGAGGATTCGCCAAGACGCCCGGCAATTCGTCGAGCGACGCATCCGGTTTCGGCGCCATCTTTTCTCGAAGCTTTTGCATGGCCGACCGAGCCGCCGGGCGCAAATCCAATCGATCCGCAAGCCCCGGATGAGCGCGATCCATATCGATGAATACCACGGCCGCCCGGTCTCCAATGGCGGATCCTGAAGCCATGGCATCCGCCAGCGCAGGAATGGCGAGCACCGGGTTTTTCTCGAGCCATTGCACTGCCATGTTCATTGCAGCCAAGTGCGACACCATCAACGCGGCCGTCTCCGGCCCTCGTACGAGCGACGCGACTTCGAGCCCGCCTCGAACACCGCCTGACCAATCGACATTTTCATTGCTTATTTTTACGATGGGAATCACATCGGCACCGACCAGATCCAGAAGGCGCCACAAATTCCCCACCAAACATCCGCCCGCAAACGCTCGACTGACCGCCTTTTTCGCCAGCTTCGCCATCATCGGACGGCTGTAGGCAAAATCGAATTGCGGCGCGATTCCGTCATTGGAATACGTCGGCTTCGTATACCCTTCCACATGACCCGAACACGCAAGCCATTCTTCACCCAAAGCGTCCGCCAATTTCGTGTGCCCCGGAATGACCGTGAGCACGTGCACCTTCCGAAAATACGACCACATCGGCCAGCGCGCTTCGGCCGCTGCGCAAAGCTCCGCATAAGCTTCATCCGAAAGGCTTTGCGCAATGAACGCCAATCGATGCGACGTCTCCGTGCCCGTCGTGAATGGCCCAATGCTCTCCGCTTCGTGATGCAGGGCGCACATGGGCGGATCACTGTATCGCTCGATGCGCACGCGCGTCGATGCAACGAGCATATCGAGGATCCACGTCGCGCCATATTTTGCGATCGACGCCTCCGTGAGCGCTCGCATTGCGGGAAAACTATCCGTGTCGCACGACAACCCCAAGAGCGAATCGACCACCGCCGCTTCGAGCGGCGACAGCGGTCCCGGCGCGTCTGCTTCGAGCCATCGTCGCGCTTCGTTCGCGGCCGGAACGAGCTCCGCGGCGACGATGATTTTATCGAAAGGACAAATGGATTTCCATTTCGACCACGCCGATTGCAATGCCTGCCAAGGATCGGCATTTCGTTGCGCCTCCGTCGGCCGATAACGACCATGCCTGTGCGGCACGAGCCTCCGGTCCACTTGCAGGCCGCTCCAATCGATTTCAACGGCTGCATTCGGCGCTTCGCTCGGTACGCTCGCTGCAATCGGTGTCGCGTTCGCTTCAGCGGCCGCCGCGGGCGTCGTATCGGCCGTGACGGCGGGCGCTGCCGGTTTGGTCGCTCGAGGTTTCGGCGCGGGCGCTCCGTCGGGCATTGCGGCGACTTCGGCGTAACCCTTTTTTGTTTTTTCCTTGACGAGCTTATCGTGTTCGGCGGTCGCTTTCGCGTCGCTTGGAAAGTCTTTCGTTTGGCTTTGACCGGCCGTACCGATCTTTCCCCACTGGATGGTCAGCTTCGGGCCATCCTGTTCGATTTGCCAAAACTTACTCGAGGACCCTTCGATGAGCTCAAACCGGCGCATGCGCGGGACGGTACCACGAGTCGAGCGTGCGAGTGTAATTTCTGGCGTTTGAAATGAGCGTATTGATCAAGGAAGGCACTCGACCGGCCTCCATCGACCGATCCCGGTGCCCGAAGGCCACTCGACCGGCCCAAACTGTCCGTTGTGGCCACGGAACCTCGGTCGACCGGGCCGCTCGCGAGCATTTTCGCAGCAAAACCGGCCGGTCTTGGGCCTTGTGGAGACCGATTCCGGTGGAAAACGATCGCTCGACCGGCCCTTGGCCACCGGCTCCGGTTGGATCGAGGCGGTCGTCCGGCCTTTGATGACCTTTCGAGGTGGATCCGGGGCGGTCGTTCGGCGCTCGCGGGCCTTCGCGTGCTATTTCTCGGGGGTTTCCGAGGTCTCCGAGACTTCGGGTTCGGGCTCGGACTTGGTCCTCCGGCGGCTCCCGAAGAGCGATGGGGCGAATGCGTCCGCGTCCTTTTCGTTCCAGCGGAGGAACGTAGCGGCGCGCCGGCATTGGTCGTAGGCGCGGAAGAACAAGGTGAAACTACGATCACGCCGCTCGATGGCATTGGAGGCGTCTGGCACTTTGATGCCGGGGACTTCTCGGGCGCCGAGGGCGACCAGGATTTTTGGGCCGAGGGTGGTGGCCTGTTCGACCTCGGTCCATTCAATGGGGCTCTTGTTCTCGACCTCTGGCCAATTGGCGGAGAAGAGCGCTGCGAGTGCGACGAGGTCATTGGCGATGTCCAGGTTGCCCTGACCGGATCGGATGGCTTCCACGGATTTCTTATCGAAGAGTCCTCGATGCGCGAGCAATTCGGCGGCGAGGAGCATGCCCTCTCGAAGCGGTTTGGCTTCTTCCAAGAGAGCGGCGAGTCCACCGGCGGTGACTTCGGGCAGTGCCAAGAGATATGCGTACCAAGCGGCGAGCGCGTAGGTGCCCACGCGATCGATATGGGTGATATCGAAATCGGGTAGCTTGGCGGCTTGGTCGCGCAATTTGGCGAGTTGTGGTACGGCGCCTACCGCGATAGCGACGGCGCGCGGGATATCGACGTTTATTTGTAGCAGCTCGTCACTCGATAGCTTTGTTATGAGCGGTTCGACTTCGGCAAACGCTTTTGCGGCTTCGGTCGGAACGGCGGGCTTTCCGGCGGGTGCTTTCGGCCCCTTCGATGGTTTTTGTTTGGGCATGTTGTCCTCCCAAGGGCGGGCTATACCAGCGCTGGGGTCCAGGAGGAAGAAAAAATAGGTGTTTGCGACGTATTGTGGGTGAGTGTATGGTTTCACACCTCGCGCCTCACCCCAAGAGCGCCAACTCGACCCCTTTGCTCCCCCGCGCGGCGCTTTCGCCGGTTTGCCATCGCCGTCGATAACGTTTCGCTGATCGTTCAGAGCTTGATGGGTTTCGACGTCCACACGTTCGGCTGCGCTTCGGGCGGCAGATCCGAATCCCACGCGAGGGTGAAATCCAGACCTTTCAGTTTGGCTTGCTTCCAGCGCTGTACGAAGCGATCTGAGACGTAGATCGTACCTGCTCGTGGGCATGCCTGTTTGAAGATGTCGACACCTTCCACGACGGACGGGATGAAGACATGGTTATTGGCCATCTCGATTCGCCCGTTTTCGTCCCGAGAACCCACCGTACGCTCATGATCGAAGGCATCGAGCGCCCGCGGGTTGTACAGAAAGAGCTCGACGCCACCTTCGTCTTCGAGGGGCAAGAGCTCGCCGTGGGCGTCGAGCATGTCGCGCAACGCATCGATGGCGGAACGCCGAAGGACGAGAACATCGCTACCATAAGAAGGACTGTCGGACGGCCGAAAATCCCTGTCGGCGAGACCGCCGGACCCGACGTACCCGGAGAGGCTTCCAGGTCGCCGCCCTTGGTGAACCGTCGAGCTCGAGAAACTCCTCCCAGCGCTCGTCGTCACACACAGGGGACCTCGTAACCCGTGCTGCCCATGTACTCATAGATTCGCATGGTAGAATGTCCCATCGAGAAGGGTTTCGCGGATTCGGCGGAGTCTCCGAATCGCATCTGCCTGAGAAGTTGCTTTCCTGAGTGAGTCTAGAACCTTTTTGTAGTATACTGGGTTGTCTAGCGTCGCGTGCACAATGGCGCCACCGGGATTCGGCGAATTCTTGTACATCGGCAAGAACACGCCATTGTACTCCTCGTCGATGTTGAGCTTGAGCTTGTCAAGGAGTTTGCGGCACCGCTCAGCGCCCTCCACGTTACTCTCGATCGGTACGATGTGGTGCGTCGATTCACCAGCCTTTCTTTTGAATTTGAATACTGAATTTTCCAGCGCCTTCTTCAAACGGGCCCGATGCACCTTCGCCGAAACGGAGCTGGTGATTTTGCCAATCCGAACGATTGCCCCGGGTCCACCCACCGCGCCCGGAATGAAAATGGGAATGTTTTCCAGTCGCTTCACGGCCGCCGTCAGCACCTTCGTCCCTTTGCTGACCGCCGACGCCAGAAGTCGCTCCACCAAGCGGACCCATGGCCACTTCCAACAAGGCGAATTCGATGAGCATGACGCCCGCATCGATGGCAAAGAGTTTTGCTTCTACCTCGAATTTGCCATTCTCGAATCCGGCCTGATAACCCGCCCACGCCAAGCTCTCCAGGGTCGGATCATCGTACTCGGGCAGTGGCTCGATGGAATTCAGTGCATCCGTGACCCGCTGTTGAATCTGTTCGATCGTACCTGGATCCGATGTCAACGCGCGCTTCAACCAAGAATCGCTCTTGTTGATGACGGCCTGCATCTCCGCTTCAGCCAGCGCCAACGCTTTTCCAGTCTTGTACGCTTGGTCGTACGCCGATTGATACGCCAAATGCGAGCCCGCAACGACATCAATTCTTCCGCCGTGTACGCCACGCGGCTGCTGGTCGCAGAAGAACGGGCTCCGAATCGGCGGATTGGACGCTTGCCCAAAGAGAAGTCGTGCGTCCGATGGACGCTCCTCGAGCGATACGGGCACGGGACATGGTGCAGGGTCTGGTTCGAACGCGGCACATCCAAATGGCTCGGCAGCGGAATGCGCGGGCACCAAGCATCCACGCGACTCAATGGGAGCAATTGAAGATTCTTGACGGGACCGTCCGGGCTGAATTGAAAAACATATTTCGTGTACGCAGGGTCCGCACCCAGGATCCGGCCTGGCCGACCTTGGTGAAGCTTACCCACTTACTGTCGAAAAATCGAAATGATGCTCTCCAGGACCGGCTCCGGCGGCCTCCAGCACACATTGAACACTTGCACCTTTTGCGCCGGTCGCCAAGCTGGGACCACCAAACCGCAGCCCGCGACGCACAATGCGCACAGCAGCAAGACCAGAACCTTCGGCAGTCGACGCAACAACCACCACGCCGCAACCCCGAGAATGCTCAACGAGTGCCCCATGGCATCCAGTGTCGGAGATCCATCACGCGCGCGTCAACACAAATGGGAACGCTGGTTCGCAGTTCGCAGGCACGAAAACGTCACTCCCCGTCCGGATCGCCCTCTGCGGCTCGGGTGCGCGGTGTGCTCGCCGTCGGGATCGCCTTTCGCGCCTCAAAACCCCAGGAAGATCGTTGCCAACCACCCGAACCTCGGCCAAAGGGTGGGTCTCTGATGAAGTACGCGTTCCGAGCTGCTCGACCTTGTCTACCAATTCTATCCGCGGGGGATGCTCCAGTTGGAGCGCATGCACGTGGCACCCGGGTAGCCTGTCTACAATGACACCGAAGAGCACTGCCGGCTCATGGTAGCTGCTGCCCGCGGGCGACGCGAGTGGTCAACGTGGAAGGCCAGGATCAGCCGCCTTGGGGATCGCTAGGCGTTCAAGACGAGTCGCTCCACCTGCATTCAGGGAATATCGATCCAGCGTACTCAGGCCGCATCTGGCTTGTCTTGGGCAAAACGTCGATCAACTTCCACGTGTCGCTGCTCGGACCTATTACGGGATCCAGCTTCCAGGCGTCCCCGAAGAGGAACCAGTAGCGCGCGAAATCGCTCGCGAGATCGAAGCCACCTACCCCGGCTATCAGACGATTCCACCAGAGATTGGCAATGAAGTCGTACCGGACGTGGCTGTCCTTGGGGAACTCGGGACGGAAACGATTTACACCCTCCTCTTTTCGGAAGTCTGGACGCGTCTATAAAGACCTCGACACGAACTGGACCTTGCCAGAACCGGTGACCGTGGTCCTTGCGCGCAGGCGCAGGTTTTTGAAGCTGACCCGCGTCGTTCATCCACCCAATTCGTAGGACGAATCGTTTTGCGACGCCGCTATGCCATGATCAGGGCCTGCCGCGTTTTCCTTGCCGCTCAGCCGGTCGATCCGCGATTTGCAATTCATGCAACAATGACGAAATGCACCGCCGGATCGCGGAAGCTCCAGCAGGTTTTCGGCGGTGGTATCGCGGGGCGTACGTGATGGACCTCGGCCGCACGAAAGCCGCGCCGATCCGGGGCGATTGTGGACGCGGTGGCCGACCGGGCATTGAAAGGCCACGGAGCTTTTGCCGGACGATCTTGCGACGCCTGCCCACGCCGCCCGATGCGAACGATTGCTCGAGGCGCAGCGCATGCTTCAGAAGGTGGGCATTACGTGGCCTGGCTTGCCCGCGATTGCCGAGTAGGCGCGGCCTGGTGCCAACCTTTGAACGAGGCCGTGATATGCGTGAAACCGCCAGTGGCTCTGCGCGGTTGTCCCCGCTTGCTGGCACAGCGCGAGACGACGCACACCGCAGCCCTGCATTCATCCGCAAGGCGCCTGAAAGTTCTGATTGGCACTCTCTCGTGTCGGCGGTCCACCAAGTTTTGCTACTGTGCGCATTCATGTGCCTGTCGACTCGCCACTTCACACGTCGTGAATCCATATTCGCCATTATTTCCGCGAGCGTTTTCGCCGGCTGTGCGATCCCCATGCGGCCACCATTGCCGGATCGATGCGGCATCCGCTGCTCGGTGAAGTGGGCCCGTCGTTCGAATGTGTTTCACTCGACAATCAGACGTTGAGTGTGCCGAGTCACGGAACAGCGAAGGTCGTCGTGGTTGATTTCTGGGCCTCATGGTGTGAGGCGTGCAAGGTTGGGATGCCGGCTCTCGAACGGCTCTATCGCGATAACCGTCGCGATGGGCTCATGGTCGTCGGTGTCCGCCCCGGGCTGAAGTGGCTGGGTCTCAAAACTCGAAACCCGTCCAATGCACGCTCGCGCAAGTCCAAAATCGTGATCACAAGCTCCGGCTGTCTCAAAACTCGAAATCCCCGTCCTCAATGCACGCTCGCGCGGGGTTAAAACCCCGCGCTACACATTCAAAAGTCCCTCACTTCCGTTCGGGACTGGCGTTGTGCGATCTCGGATCGTTATCGAAAAATCTCCGACGATTTTCGCAATAGATTGCATTCACGAGCGCGGCTTTGGGCCGCTCGAGCAGCTCGGCCTCTCGGTCGACGCGGTCAAAGGTGGCCCCGAGGACGTGCGCGCTGCCTTGCCAGGGCTTCCCGAGGAGCTTTTGCCCGCGTTCGAGCTCGCTGTTGGCCTGCTCGGGGTGGGGGGTACGGGGAGAAGCTCGCGAGCCTCGGCTTTGGCTGCTCGGCGGCGAGCGTCGAGGGTACGTTCTTCGAGGTCGATGCAACGGCTCCCGGTGCGCGGCGGCTGGCCGCGGGGCCGGACTGGGAACGGCATAAGGCTCCTGCCGGTGTATGACCCGGACAACGTTTTGCAGTTGAACCAGGCCATCTTCGATAAAGCCGAGGCAATCCACGATCGTGGACGCGGTGGTCGACCGCGCGCCCGCTGGCCCCACGGAGCTATTGCCGGACGAGCTCGCGACGCTGCTTCCCCACGGCGCCGGATGCCGAGCGATTGCTCGAAGCACAACGCATGCTTCGGAAAGTGGGCATTACGTGGCCCGGGTCGCCGGAGATACGGAGTAGCCGCGGCCAACAGGTGCCAATCCTTTTGAACGAGGCCGTGCGTAAGGCCGTGGGCAAAGTCCGTGAATGAGCTTTTCGCGGGAGTTGGCAAAGTGTTTTTCAGCGGAGAAACCTGAGGTCTCAATTCCTGTTCTGGTGAAGCTTTTCGGAAATACGGAATGGCTGCACCACACGACTCCTTTTAATCTCAATTCCTGTTCTGGTGAATGAGCTTTT